>JASJDM010000001.1 GCA_030065125.1 Lysobacterales bacterium
GGCGACCAGCGGCTGGACCAGCTCGGCGTCCATGTTGGGCTCAACCCCGTCACTCGCGGCCTCGATCAGGCCGATCTTTGGAGGCGACTTGGTGGCTGCCGTTGGCAGCAGCTGGCGCACAAAGTCGCCCAGCATGGCCTTGACGTCGTCCAGTACCGGCTCGTCCGGCGGCAGCAGCATGGTGCTGGAGGTATTGACCGCGATCAGCACGTTGGGTGCAGTGTCGGCGCGGGCTATGGCATCGGCAACCGTGGTGCTCTGACCACCGAGGGTGACGGTCAGATCCTGGAGCGTGTTCTGCGACGGCGGCACCTCCACCGTCAGGCAGTGGCCGTCGTCGCGGGGTGTGCCGGCCACGATGGGCACTGGAGCGCCGTCCACGGCCACCTGGTAGTCGGTTGGATCCAGCGCTGGTGTCGGGTTGGCCGGAGCCACGCAGATCTCGGCAAGGCCCGTCTGATCCGGGTGACCCGGAGTGATGGGATTCAGTGTGGTGGCCAGTGGAATATCCGGCCCAATGGTCTCAGCCGGGCCACAGCTTACCTCGATGATGCCGGCCACGGGCAGCCAGGGGCCGCTGACGGTGACGAAGGCCCGGTCGTAGGGATTGGCCGGCTGGAAAAACGCCGTCGCGTAGTCTTCCGCGAAGACCCGCTTGAACTTCCCAAGGCTCAGGGTCCCGATGTCCCCGGATCCGTCGCTGCTTTGACCGACCACTACGCCCCACAGGCCCTTGGGGCTGACCAACTCCGGGATTGGGAAATCTGAGTCAATGGCCACCGTCACACGCCTGCCAGGCTCACACTGGGAGATATCGATGTCGTAGTACTTGGTGGCGAGACCCATGACCGAAAAGACCACCGAATCCACCGGCTGGGCATTACTGACCGACAGATTATCCTTGAATACCACCTCAGCGTACTGGTCCTGGGGCAGAGTTCCGTTGGGCTGTTCATCGAGGTAGCTGTAGACCCGCCTGAAGCCTTCGGAATTGGCCGACAGGTCCATGTCCTTGAGCAGATTGGCCAGGGAAAAGCGCTGAAACGTCTGGTAGATATCCGTGCCGGGATCGAAGGACTGGATGGTATCGTTGGTGGTGTCCAGCGAGTTGCCCGTTTCGCCGTTGGCCACGGCTGTTTCGTACCATACCCGGATAAAATCCGACCCAACAACCGGCTCCAGGGTGTAGATCGGATTGGCATCGGTCACGCCACCGTACTGCTCCATCAGGTAGGTCCACCATAACGCCGCGTCGTAGCCTGCGTTCCAGATCGAAGTCTCCTGAATCGGCGCCCCGCCGTTGCTCCCGCGCAGGTAGTCCTCTACCGCCTCCAGGTAGCCGGCAACGCAGGACAGGTCGGGTTCCGTATCGATGTCATGGTAGATCTTGTCCTGCATGGCCCTGGCCATGCCCTCAAAGACCCAGTTGTAGTAGCTGTGGGCGCCCTGCCGCTTGTAGGTATTTTGAACGTGATGGAACAGCTCGTGACCCAGCACCATGCGGGTGCAGCCGTTTGAGGCCCCGCCATAGAACGGCGCCGGCATGATGATTCGTTCGTTGGTGGCAAAGCCGCTGTCGCAGCCGTCATCCTGGCAGTCCCAATAATAGATACCACGCACTTCGCCGTTGAAATCGGGCTCGATGAATTCCAGCAGTTCGTAGCCGTGATCGTACCCCTGGGGGTAGCCAATTCCCCAGTTGCCGATCCGGTCGATGGCGAGCAGATCCAGAAACGCTTTGTAGGGCTGGTAATAATCGTCTGACGCCGGATTATTGTCCACGAAGGAGCGGTAATCCTCGGTTGCGCTGATCTGCTCAAAATCCACGTCGTCCGGGGGCGTCAGCTGCGCGACCGCCGATCCGGATTTCATCAAAAACGCAATTGACAGAAGGACAACCGTCCTGGTCCACGGGGATGCTTGCGAGTCGGGATAAGGCATGTTGTCTCCACGGGCGGCTGCAAGGAACGGCGCTTCAATGTGGCGCGCCTATTCCCAACAAACGCAGGCTGGAGAAAACCGGATCATCTGCCACAGTGCGGGAATCCCTGCGCCAGGCAGCCGCACGGTAAGCCGCGGCCAGGCCTGTGGCATGCAAGACGGCAGGATCTACCCGGAGCGAATGAAGCCGGAAGGCGTTTCGGTGGCAATGGGCAGTGGTCCGGGTTTTGAGTGGGGACTTCGCAGCGGCTGCGTGGCCCCAGTACCGGCTATCCGCGCCCGACCCCCAGGGCCGCGCGCGATATTCGGAACCAGCCCCTATTCAAACTCCAGCCGCGATAAGACTTCCTGGAAAACCTGGGCCCGGAGAATCCAGTCGCCTGGGACCCCCGGAACAGTGGCATCAACCCAGCTGCCATCATCCAGCTGAATGAAGTTTCGGCCCGGCACAACGCCGTCGTGATCCCGGGCTATGGACGGAAGGCCCGCCTGCTGAAACTCGAGGCCGAGTCGGAAGGGTCCGTTCACCCAGATGCCCTGTCCAGACAGATCCACGTCGTTCAGCAACAGGTTGTTGCCCGTCAGGTTGACCGTGCCCGAGTAAACCTCCGTCCCAGGCACTGCTGTGCCCGCAGCGTCCTCCCAGATTCTCAGGGTGACGTCCGCCATGTCCGTGGTCCCACCGAACAGGAAACGTACGCCGTCAACGCGACACGGACAGGGAAAGTCAGCCTCCAGACGGCTGGCGGCAATTTCTCCGGCCACGAACCCTTCCTGAAATGCGGCAATCTCCACCGGCGCCCAGTCGTCGATACCCAGTTCGGAGACCTGGTCGAGCTGGTCGGACAGCACGGCCCGCATGATCCAGTCGCCCTGGAGCCCGAAAAAGTCGGATTCCCGCCAACCCAGGGTGATGTCGTTGATGAAATTGCTGTCCTGGGTGTAACCGTCGGTGTCGCGCGCGATGGCGGGCAGGCCCGTGTGGGTAAATTCAAAGCCAAAGCGGAACGCCCCGTTGACGACGATGTTTTCAGCGCTGAGATCAATCACGTTGATCACTGCATTGGCACCCACCAGGGGAAAGGTACCGCTGAACAGTTCGGTGCCCGGCGCAACGCTGCTGCCGTCATCCTCCCATACCCGCAGGATCACGTCTTCGCTGCCGGAACCGCCGCCGAACAGCACCGATACGCCGCTCAAGGTGCACGGACAGGGACCTTCCGGTACCACCCTGACGGCCGCCATGTCGCCCACGGCAAAGCCCTGCTGAAACCCCACTTCCACGCTGGGTGGCCAGGCGTCGTTGCGGAATTCCTGGACCAGGAGGGATTGCTGCTCAACCTCCGCCCGGATAATCCAGTCCCCGGTGACTCCCAGCAGGTTTGAGTTCAGCCAGCCGAAAATATCGGCGAGGATGAAATTGTCCGATGCCGCTATGCTCCCGTCGTCGTCCCGGGCCGGCCCTGGAAATCCACCGGCGGTCATCTCGATGCCCACCCGAAAGGGGCCGGAGACAAACACACCTTCGTTGGACAGGTCAATCTCCTGGATCGCGACGTTGGACCCGGTGACCTGGTATTCACGGGCAAATATCTCCAGCCCCGGCGTTAGCTCACCAGCCCCATCATCCCAGATGCGAAGGAAGATATTGCGGGTGCTGGTGTCGCCGCCAAACAGAAAGGAAATCCTGGTTACCGCGTGGAGCCCCGGCTCCGGGGGCGCCAGACGCACCGCGGCGATCTCGCCGGCCGCGAATCCCCCTTGAAATCCGGCGTTCTGGCCGCTTTCCCAGCCGTCCAGGCGAAGCTCGACCGACCCGGCAGCGTTCACCCACCCTGACATGGCCACAGTCAAAAGAACTGCCAGTAATCGCGCGGTCGTGTTCATAGAACCCCCAACCCTGTTCCAGCCTGACCATCCTAATGGCCGCGTGATCCAGGAAGTGAGACTTCTGTCACAGTATCCCCGCCAGCCGAGCTGGCAGAGCAGGCCCAGCGGCGATCAGTCCGGCGTCAGCTCAACGACAAAAACCCGCTCGACAACAAGCTGATCACCGTCGAACAAGTGGAGGGTCCATTGCCCGGGCACGGTTTCCCAATCGTGGTTGAACCTGGCGAAGAATGGGGTCGCACCGCCCACCGCCAGGGATTGGGTTCCGGACATTTCCGTCCACACCCGGCCGGTTTCGGGCTGGGTCATCTGCGGAAATGTCCAGCGGTAGGACAGTTCCCTGGCCACGCCGCCGTTTACCCGAAGCCCGAATACCGTTCCCACCTCTGCAGGAATTCTGTCGGTCTGCAACAGCAGTTGCGGACCCTCTGAACCTGAACGATAGACGCCATGGTCCAGCACGGTGAGCACGCCATCGTCTGCGTACACCGCTTCGGCGGCCAGCAGCACTGCTGCCAGGACAAATATCATGCGCATTATTCTCCCCTCAATCAGATTGATATGGCCGTTGGATATCGGCGATGCTAATTGGTTCGCGGCACGGAGAGTCAAACCCGAACTGCGCCGCCCGTTACCGGCGCAAAAGAAGAGGCGGGTGGGACCCGCCTCAGATGTCTCCACGCGAGCGTTTCTCAATATTTATCGCCTGCTGAAGGCAGCCATTCAATTCGATGCTGAAGGAAAAGTCGCTGAAATCGACGTAGCCATAGTCGTCACCACCGCCGGAGGCGAAGGTGAAGCGTCCGGTGCCTCCGTTCTCAAACGTAACGCGGTCATAGAACTCGATTCACCGGCGGTTCGGAGAGCGAAACGCCGTCAGTGTGCTTACGCAGGCGGGTGATGCGTCGGTAACTGCTTTCCGGGACTTGGCGCTTTTTGTGCCTGTGCCCGTGGTCCTGAAGGCGTCTCCCACCCGCGACAGGTTGGACCAGGGGCCAACGGGGTTACGGGTCACTCAGCCTGTCAAGGCTCCAGGACCTCCCGCCACACGCGGACCGGATTACTCATGCCGTAATTTGACAGCACCTGCTCTCCAGACAGCAGGGGTACGCTGCCGTTCTTGATCGAGCTCAGGCTGACGGCGATCAGAGGGAGCCCTACCACGACATGGCCTTCCAGGGAGGTCAGACTGAATTCGGAAAGGTCCGCCCTGACCAGCCCCGCCTTGAACAGATCAAACACCGATTCCAGTTCCGGTCCGCACCCGAATCCCGGTGCCCGGACGGCCGCGGGCTCACTGTCCGTCAGCGTAAACATAGGCGTAGGGCCGAAGTACACACCGAGCTGAGACTGTGACACCACGGGCCCGCGCTTGATCAAATCCCGTCTTGCCGGCGTGCACTTCACAGCCTGGAATGGCGCGCGGCCTTCGCGATCCACCGCCCCGAGCGCGAATTCCTGACCCACCTCTTCGTTTTCCGGATGGCTGTTCACCTCAAAGGGGGCGCGCGGTTCTTCAACATAACGGGCCCGCGTGGGAAAGGTGAGAATCAGATCAGTTCGAGCGTCCAGGGCCGAATCCGCCAGAAAGCTGGACTCCAGGCCGGCCATGGCCAGCACCGCGCTGACTGCATCAGCTCCACTGGACCATGTGGTCTGGCGTCCTTCCAGGATGGCCACGGGAGCAGCGTCCGCCAGGTCGGGACGATCCTCATCCAGCGGAAACACCTGGTTGGGCAGGCTCAGGTCGGACAGGATGGTGGGCCCGACGGAAAGACCCAGTCCGGAAAACACGTTGATCAACTGGACGTCTCCGCTCAGGCGATTGGCCTGGGGCAGCAACGGTTTTCCGGCAAGGTCCTCGGTGGTGCCGCAGGTTTCGGGCTCGGCCAGATGAGTCATTTCCCCGGACAGGGCTCCCAGCTCAAAGGCCTCCAGCCAGGCCGACCCGGCTGCGCTGGCCACTACGTATCGGCTCAGTCCTGTGGCGGTGGTTTCGGACACCTCGCCCGCGTCCAGACAGGACCGGTCGTTGGACAACACCACGTCATCGACCGAATCCTCGGTGTATGCACCCACCCAGGTGTCCCTGGCGCGCAGCAGCAGGGTTGCGGTCATCAACGACGTTCCGTCGGCACCGTTGCGCAGCACCAGCCGCACCGCAATGCTGCTGTCTCCGGTGTTGGTCACAGTCAAGAGAGAACTGTACCCATCACGAGCGGTCACCAGCGGAAAAATCAACGCCTCTCCTGAACCGCTACCGGACAGTTCTACAGACCGGGATGAACTGGCCACGGTGAGTAGCACCAGACAGATACCGATGGCGGCGGGCGTGAGCATTTTGATGGGTGATGTCATGGAGGACTCATCAGGTTCGCTTAATGACAAGACGGGCCGGGAGAGCAATTCCACCAAAACAGGCTGGGCTGGCAGTGACGGCATCAACCCAGGCTGCTTGCCCGGCTGCTCGGCGATGGCCGGGAACGATTCCGGATGCGGACCGCAGCTTGAGCTGCCGTCGGCACTGAATTACCTCCGTCTCCGGGCGTGGGACTCTGCTGAATCCAGAGGGCCAGGCATTCCGTCGCAACTTCCAAGACGCCATGCAATCCGATCATGGCGGTAATTGATTTCACCTGGTTTGGCACAGATTCCCCGGTCGCTACGTAATTGCCCATAGATAGCCGGGAATTTGAGGAGAGCCTCCATGAAGCCAACTTACAGAATCTGTGTGTCCCTGATTGCGCAGTTGTGGGTCGGGGCCAGCCAGGCGGTAATCGTGCTGGACCAGACGCAGTGGTACTACGGCGGGGCGGCAGGGGTTTATCTTCCGACGGACGAGGCCGACCTGGCCTGGGCCCAGGTATTCGAAGCCGGCGTCACCGGCACCCTGTCCCACATTTCGATACAGGTTGCCTGCAAAGCCGGTGCTGGCCCGTTAGAGATGTCAATTCATACGGTTGGCAGCGACGGTAAGCCCGCAGGCATGCCCCTGGCCACGGTCTCTCGGGCCGCCGACAGCATGCCCGGCTACGGGACTCGGCCGCTGGCCTATCACGCTTTTCCTTTCTCCGGCTCCCGCGTTGCCATGACCGCCGGGAGCCGGTACGCGTTCACCGTAAGGGCGCCCGAAGCGGATTGTGAAATCGGCTACACGGTGGGCGACAATTACCCGCCGGGTCAGCCGCTGAAGGACACAACGTCGGCACCGGACTGGGACCCGTTCACACTGGTTGAAGGCGACCTGGAGTTCCGAACCTATGTGGACGACGGGACCTTTTCTTCCAGCGCACTGTGTCGGGTGGGCTCATTCGGCGAGGTTGTGGACTGGCTGCCGTCCTGGACCCCGGCCTGCGCCTGCCTGCGTGACCCCACGTCCGCACTCCATCGCTGCCGCTTCGACCTGCCGGAACTGGTGATCTTTCGGGAGATACCCCTGTTTGACACGGCGGGCAAAACAAATTTCAGCGTAATGCCGTTCGTCGAGTTTCCGGGGCCGGTTCATGTCCAGCAATTCGACCTTGCGGGCAATGGCTTTTTCGAATCCGTCACTTTCGAAGACGCCATGCCGCCGATGGAATCGACCCAGGCGGCAGGCTGGTTCGAAGCAGAGGCACTGGAGCACTAACGCATCAAAATTACCGTGGAAGAACGCAGCTACGAATTTGACGTGTACTCAGACTGATCCCAGGGCGGTCGCCGTTCCCGGCGGCCGTCCCTTTCGGGCCTGCTCCATCAGAAGACCACAGCGGCGCATTTCGCGCCCCGGTTACGTTTTGATTAGTGATGCGAAAGACTAGGGAAATCTCATCGATTGCTGAAGCGCCTTCCCAACGCTGCGCCCGTGGCGATCAGGGGAAACGCCAGCAGGGCAAAAGCAATGCGCAACTCAATCGGGACCGCGTCGGGATAACGGAACGTGTTGATCATGGTCGGAACCACAAACGTGGCGGTTAAAGCCACCGTGGCAAGGGCCTGAACATGCCTGGCGGATTTTGCCAGACCGACCACCAGGCCAATCGCAATCCCCGCGGCCGCCAATGCAAGCACCTCTATGCCGAGCACCAGCAGCAGATTCCGGGCCACAAAGGTGCTGTCGATGCCTGATTGGGACACGGCGGCCAGGGCTCGCATGGCCATCAGTTCGCAGCAGTAAAAAGCCCAGTAACCCAGGAAGGCGCCCAGGGTGACCAGTTCGGGGCGGCACGCCCGGAGCCGCTGGCCGAGCAGGGGGCCCGCGGACCGGACCAGTTGCCGACGGTACCACCGCGACGCCGCGGCAGGGGACACGCGGGACGCGATGCCGTGGAACTCTTCTTCCATGTCACCGAGTAGCTCGTTGCGCAGGTGCCGGGGTGAAATCAGCCACATCAGTCGCCGCTGTATGCGGGATGGACAAACCGGGTTCATGGCAGATTCCACGCCGTGTCAATACCGTCCACCATGCTTTGAACCGACTCCAGGGTGCGCTTCATGGCGTCGACGCCCCGGGCCGTTACTTCGAAGTGTTTCTTGGGTCGTCCTCCTCGGCTTGGTGTTGCCTCGCCGGACCGTGACCTCACCAGGGACTTGGACTCAAGCCTGTCCAGCGTCGTGTAAACGGCACCGAAAGACACTTGGCGACCCGTGCGCTTCTTGATTTCGGATCGCACCGAAACGCCGTACGCGTTCTTTCCGAGGCGCAGAAGCGCTGCAATCACGAGAAACTCAAACTCGCCAAGGTATTTCTCCCTGCCCATTTGAATCCGTTCCAGTATTAATTCTACAATGTAGAATATATCCAAATGACGGTGGCGTCGCAATGTCAAACCTGACCGGGCCAGGCCCAAAGCTGACAGGACATGGTGATGCGGGTCAATCTGGCCGCGTGGCTGGCAAATGAGCGCTGACCAGGGCAGTCCGGCGCGGGCAGCAATGGCCCTGACAGTCATCCGCCTGATGCTCAGCCTGCTCATCGCGATCCACGGCTGGGCCCGCCTGCTGGCCGATGGTGTCGAGCCTTTTGGTGCCTGGCTGACGTCTACGGGGATCCCGCTGGGCCCGATGGTGGCAACGCTGGTGACCGGGATCGAGATCCTGGGTACGCCAGTCCTGGCCTGGGGGCGTGCGGTGCTGCCGCTTTGCGGCCTGTACATGGTGATCTATCTGTTTGGCATCGTGCTGGTGCATGCGCCCGCTGGCTGGTTCGTCGTGGGGCTGGGCAGAAACGGTATGGAATACAGCGTGCTGCTCATTGCGTGTCTGGCATGTGTTGCGTACCCGTACCTGCCAGAACGCAGCCAGCGATCCGGCGCCGACGGGGCAACGCCATGATCATTGTTGACGTCCATCGGGTAATTGGCCTGGCGCTGCTGGCCACCCAGGTCCTGGCCCAGCCCGAGAGGCTGGAGTTCAGCCATCGCATTGCGTCCGAACACCTGAACGAGCAACGCCTGATTACGGTCAGTGTGCCCAACGCGCCTGGCATGGCGGCGAAAAAAACCTACCCCACCCTGTTTGTCCTGGATGGGGAATGGGCTTTCGGGTTTGCGGTGGGAGCCGTCAGCTTCCTGTCCAACGACAGTTTCGGACATGTCCCCGACATGATCGTTGTGGGTCTCCCCAACACCGACCGCCAGCGCGACATGAGCGCAGCAGGGTTCCAGGACTATCTCAGCTTCCTGGAACTGGAGGTCATCCCGCTGGTGAATGCGCAATACCCTGCCAGCGGCTTCAGCCTGATTTACGGCTGGTCGTCTGCGTCGGGGATCTGCACCCAGCTGCTGGCCCGCAGACCGGGGCTTTTTGATGCGTACCTCGCCAGCGGATCCGGCATCGGTCCCCGCACGCGATCGTATCTGGCGTCGCGGCTGCCCGGAAACCAGTACCGCAACCAGTTTCTCTATGTAAACGCAGAAGGCGGCGGTGTCCGCGCCGACGCGATGCGCACCTATGCTGAGCTGATCGACGCGCTCAGGCCGGAAGGCCTGACCTGGAAATTTGAGATCCTGGAAGACACCACCCACGTCGACGCCCTGGCAGAAGGGCTGCAGGCCGGCCTGAGCCTTGTGTTTTCACGGTTCCGGGTGCCAGCGTCCACAACGGCTTCCGGGCCGGACGCGGTGGTGTCCTTCCTGCAGGAAGTCCAGGCCAGCTACCGCACCAGGGTTTCGATTCCGCCGGGTGCCTTTATCGAATCGGCTTCGATCATGCTGCACAACCAGCAGCTGAGCAACGCGGTGGCGCTGCTCGAACGCGCTTCAGAGCTGCAGCCTGATACTGCATCGCTGTCCGGCGCGCTGGGTGACGTTCACGCCCAGGCAGTGAACTATCGCCAGGCCGCCCAGGCCTATGCCCAGGCGGCCCGGAAGTCCGGCAATGATCAGCAATCCCTGATGCGGTATCAGGCGCTGCACCAGAAAATGAACCGGCTTGCCCGGGAGGATGAACGCCAATGAACCACCCAATCCCTGGATATTTCGCCGCCGCCACGCTGCTGCTGACCGCCTGGGTCAGCACCGGGGTCGCCAGTGAGAGTCTGACGGGAGCGTGGATCGGGAATCTGCGGATTCCCGAAGGACCGGAACTGCGGGTTGGCCTGGAATTTTTTGAGCGTGCCGATGGCAGTCAGTGGGCCAACGTGTCCAGCCCGGACCAGGGTGCACGCTACATGCCGGTAGAACAGCTGGATTTCGACAATGATGGATTCGCCGCGCGAATCCTTGGCGTTCCGGTGGTCATCAGCGGCCGGCTGACCGACACTGACCAGCTGGAGGGGCAGTTCCGCCAGGGGGACAGCAGCTTCTCCCTGACATTCAGGCGCGTGGCCGCCGTTCCCGAAATCGTCAGACCACAGATCGCCGGCCTGGCCCAGGTCACGGAGGAAGAGGTCCGTATTCACAACCCCGAGGATAACGTCTGGCTGTCGGCAACCCTGACGCTGCCCGGGGCTGCCGGCGAGGACAGCCCGGCACCCGCTGTCCTGCTGCTGGCCGGTTCCGGCCCTGCCGATCGGGATGCCTACCATTCCGGGCACCGCCCCCTCAAAGTCCTCGCCCATGCACTGACGGAAAGTGGATTCGCCACACTCAGAGCCGATAAGCGCGGCGTATTGAAATCGTCCGGTGAATTCGACGCCCTGGCGCTCCAGGATTTTGCCGATGACGCCGCGGCGGCCCTCCGCTTTCTACAAGGGCGGGCCGACGTCGATGCCGAGCGACTGGGCATCATTGGACACAGTGAGGGCAGCCTGGTTGCGGCCATGGTGGTTTCCCAAATCCCGGACCTGAAGTTCATCGTTTCACTGTCCGGGCCGGGCCAGCCGGCGATGGAGGTACTGATCGACCAGGACGGGCGGGAACTGTTGGCCGCCGGAGCCAGCCCCCGGGAGGCGGAGATATTACGTGCGTTCGCCCGCCGCTATTATCGCGCCGCACAGGACGCGGGAAGCGAATCCGAAAGGCGGCTGGCGCTGCAGTCCATGTATGACGCGCTGGAGGGTGAGGACGCCCGCGTCGTCAGCCAGGGGAGTCGGGGGACCCTGGGCGTTGAATTCGCCAGTCGCGACAGCTTCGCCCGGTTCCTCCGGTCCGATCCACGCGAGGCATGGCGGCAGGTGACAGAACCCGCTGTACTGCTGATCGCCGGGGGTAAGGACGTGCAGGTCCAGGCGGAAAAAAACCTCGGGGCCATGGAGGACGCCCTGGGGAAAGGTGGTAACCCAGGAGTGACCGTTCGAACATTCCCCCAGGTCAACCACATGATGCAGACCGCTGCTACCGGCGGCCTTGAGGAGTACGGCCAGATCGAGGAATCCTTCGCGCCAGGGGTTGCTGCCTGTATTGCCGAATGGCTGCAGCGGCAATCCGGCATTCAGCCCTCGGGTACGATGCGTTCTGACTGCACCCGGCCCGAGGGTTAGGGAGAGTTTCCAGCGCCGCTTGCGGCTTACAATTGCCCAGCGAGCCGGTTAGGCTGTCCCGGTTTTGACACGGCCGGCTCCCCCGATGGTCAGTCCACCCATTGTGCAAGGCGATGAATCGATCGAACTGGCGCTTGCCGCGCTGGCCGACGGGCTGCTTGTGGGGTTGCCCACGGAAACGGTTTACGGGCTTGCGGCCGACGCATCCAATCCCGCAGCCGTGGCAAGGATTTTTGCCGCCAAGGGCCGGCCCTCGTTCAATCCCCTGATTGCCCACGTTGCCGGGGTGTCAGAAGGTGCAGCGGAAGGTCAGATGGACCATCGTGCCCTGGCCCTGGCCGAGGCCTTCTGGCCAGGTCCGCTCACGCTGGTGGTGCCGGTCAACCCGGCAGGGGTTACCTGCGAACTTGCCCGAGCGGGTCTTTCCACCATCGGGCTGCGTGTCCCGGCCCACCCCCTGGCCCGAGAGTTGATTTCCGCCCACGGCGGGCCTCTGGCGGCACCCTCGGCCAACCCCTCCGGAAAGCTGAGTCCCACCTCGGCCCATGACGTGGCCGAAGCGTTTGGCCAGGAGGTGGCGCTGGTGATCAATGGCGGGCCATCCAGCGCCGGTATCGAGTCGGCCATTGTCGCCGTGGTGGGTGATGATCAACCAAGATTGCTCCGACCCGGCGCAATTGCGCGCGCGGAACTGGAGGCGTTGGTTGGACCGCTTGGCGCAAGGCAGTCCGGATCGATTGACGCGCCGGGACAGCTGAGCTCCCACTACGCGCCCCGGGCCGCCCTGCGCCTCAACGCCTCGTCGCGGCGGCCGGGGGAAGTTCTGCTGGGGTTTGGGCCCGGCAAAGAAGCGGACCTGAACCTGTCGGTCAACAGTGATACGGTTGAAGCGGCGGCCAACCTCTACCGGATGCTGCGCGAACTGGACTCAATGGGTGCGGACACTATCGCCGTGATGCCGATCCCGGAATACGGCCTGGGCGAGGCGATCAACGACCGACTGCGCCGGGCGGCTGCGCCGCGAAACCCTGAGCCGACTGAATAGCGGCGGCCGTTCAGTCCGCCGGCGGTTGGTCAAATCCATACACCTTCAACGCGTTGGATTCGACGGTCTGCTTTTGCTCGTGATGTAATCGGTAATTCCTTCTGCATCCGGCGGAAACGGGAACAGGGGCACGCTGACAGCGAGTTCAGTCGCCCAGCAGTTCGGCCACGGAATCGAGAAGCATTGATGCCCGGTAGGGCTTGCGCAAGATCGGTTCTTTCAGATCACTGCCCGAGCCGGCCGGCACAAAGCCCGAAACAAACAGGATTTTCGTATCCGAGTCAGACCTGCGTATGGTCTCCGCCACCTCCTGGCCGCCCATTACCGGCATCACCAGGTCCAACAGCACCAGCCGGATTTCCTGCCGATGCTGGTTGTAGAGTTCCAGGGCCTCGCGACCATTGGCCGCTTCCAGGGTCTGGTATCCCTCGGAACTCAGATTCAGCGAGGTTAACGCCAGGATTTCCGGGTCGTCTTCAGCAATCAGGATGGTCACTTTCGCCACGGGATTTCCGGCTTACTGCCCTGGATCGGCGGGCTGCGGCGGCTCCTGCAAAGACCCGAAAAGAGGCAGGTAAATTGAAAAGCAGGTGCCCTCCCCCGGCGTGGACTCCACCAGGATGAGTCCCTTGTGCTGCTTGATAATGCTGTAGCAGTTTGCCAGCCCCAGCCCGGAGCCGGTTCCCTTCTCCTTGGTGGTGAAAAATGGGTCAAAGATCCGGGGCAGCACGTCCGGGTCGATTCCTCGACCGGAATCGCGTACCTCTATGAGGGCATAGGCCCCGGGGTCCATATCCGACTCCCATCCGATGAATCGTTCGTCTAACTGCCGTTCGTCCAGGGAAATTTCAATGCGACCGATGGAATCCAGCGCGTCCCTTGCGTTAAAGGAGAGATTCAACAGAACCTGTTCCAGCAGCATCTTGTCGGCTTCAATGCGTAACGGTTCCCTGTGCGGAACACAACTCAGGTCAATCGAAGATGGCAGCGTATGTCTCAGCAGTTCCAGCAGTTCATTGGAGAACTCATTGAGGTCAAACAATTCTTTCTGTGTGACTTCCTGACGACTCAACGTGGAGAGCTTCTGTGTCAGGGTCATCGCCCGCTCCACGACCTGGCAGATGCGTTCCAGACGCTCGCGGACCTCTTCATCCTGACCGGCCTTTTTCAGTATGAAATCCACGTTACCGAAGATGACCTGGAGCAGGTTATTGAAGTCGTGGGTGATCCCTCCCGCCATCTCTCCAAACGCCTTCATCTTCTGGGAGTGGGCAAACCGGGATTCCAGTTTCTTGATGTCCGTAATGTCACGGCCAACCGCAGTAATAGCGGCGATGTGGCCGTGGTCGTCCAGCACGGCAGTATTGGACCATCCCAGCCAGCGCCATCCGTCCCTGGTCATGGCCCGCTGCTCGTGGTAAGAAGAGTGCGGCGGTGTTTTCAGGCTTTCCAGCGACCGCGCCGTGTGCTCCTGGTCCGCTTCGTGCACCAACGGCATAAAGTGCCTGCCGAGCAATTCGGCCTCGGTCTTGCCGAAGGCCTCGCAGTAGCTTGGACTGATGTACAGGAATTCGCCCTGGGGATTCACCTTCACCAGCATGTCGGTCTGGTTTTCCACCAGCAGACGGTACTTGTCTTCGCTGTCACGCAGGTCTCGCTGCTTGAGCAAAGAACTCCTGACCGCCAGCGCCAGCAGGATACTGAACAGCATTCCCAGTGCCACCCACCCCCGATCCAGCTTGCCAGAGGAGGCTTCGACATAGTCCTGCAAGGGGGAGATTTCCAGGCGCCAGGGCATACCCACGACGTCGATGGTCCTGTTGACCAGGTGGTGCCGGCCACTCGCTGCGGCAGGCTGCTGGTAGAACAACTGCTCGCCATCGAACAGGCTGACCACGAAGCGGTCGCGCAGTCTCTGTTCGGACAAACAGGAAGCCAGCAGATCCGTGGTCCGGAACACACCGTTGACGAAGCCAAGCAGTTGACCACTCCCCGAGCTGATGGGCTGATAAAGGGCAAATCCCTTGCCCGACTGCAGCAGCTCGATGATGCTGCTCCGGGTCATCTGGTTCGCGGTTTCCGCCGTTCCAATTGCGGCGGTAACCGAGACCTCGGGATGCCCCCGCAGGTTCGCATTCAATGCGGCCTGGTTGGATTCGGCGGGAAAGACCGAGCGGATGACCCAATTGCGGTCAATGTAATTGAGCGCCTGGATGCCACCTGCCAGGGGATAATAATTGCCCGCCTGGGATGCCCACCTGTCCAGAAGATCCTGCCGGCTGGTCCAGGGCGTGTTGGCGAGGGCATCGACCAGCTTTTTCCGCGTATCAACGCAGGACTCCAGCCTGATCTGTACTTGCGCGGCCGTGACGTCGGTTTCCAGGGCGATGCGCTCGCTGTCGATTCTGCCGCTGCTGACCCCCAAAAGCCCAACCAGCACGCTGCCCAGCAGAAGGAATACGATCGGAATGACGACGTGTTTATGCATCAGGAATAGTATCGACTTTCACCATTCAACATTTAGTGCGGGGATCACCACTGTGGAAAAGACCTTCCTCAATTCAAACCGGGTCCTGCTCCGGGCTTTGACTAATGAGGCTTCTGATCTGCGCTCCCCCGGCGCGGGCGAAAACGCTGCCACAGCGGCGATATGATTTTACCGACCACGGGAATCAGCAAAAACCCGACCACCAGGCCGATGACACCCGACGCGGCGGCGCCGACCAACCAGGTGAGGAAGCCCGAAATCGCGCCCGCATCCCCGGCCAGTGCCTCGGCTGCGTGGTGAATGGCCGCCTCCGGGCCGGCGACTCCGAATCCCGTGAGCCCGTGCACCAGGATGCCGCCGCCCACCCAGATCATGGCCGCGGTTCCAACCGTGGACAGAATACGCAGGAACTGGGGCATCGCGACAACGATAAATCGCCCCAGTGACCGGGTGGCGCCGCGCAGGGCACCCTGGCCTTCCCGTTGGGCCAGGGCCACGCCCATATCGTCGGCGCGAACGATCAGGGCAACAGCGCCGTACACACCGAAGGTAATGAACAGCGCGACCAGGGCAAGCACTACCGCCTGCACCAGCAGACTGGAATCGGTCACCGTCGACAGTGCAATGGCCATGATTTCCGCCGACAGGATGAAATCCGTCTTTATGGCCCCGTTGACCCGGCGCTCCTCCAGCTCTTCCGCACTGTCTGCCTGCAGCACCTCGTCCTCGTGGGCATGGGCAGCGTGAGGGAACAGGGCTTCGAATACCTTCTCCGCACCTTCGTAGCACAGGAACAGGCCACCCAGCATCAGCAGCGGATTGACCGCCCAGGGTGCCAGCAGGCTGAGCAACAGCGCTCCGGGAAGCAGGATGACCAGCTTGTTGAACAGGGAGCCCCGGGCAATCCGCAGGACGATGGGCAACTCCCGATCCGAGGCAAATCCCACAACGTAGCGTGGAGTCACCGCCGCGTCGTCGATGACAACCCCGGCCGACTTGGCGCCAGCCTTGGCCGCCTGTCCTGCAATGTCATCCAGTGTTGCAGCAGCCGTCTTGGCCAGGGCAGCCACATCGTCCAGCAGTGCCAGCAGTCCCGTACTCATATGGTTATAGTCCCTCGGAGGAGGTGCATGTTACCTCGGGACATACAACGTGGGCAGGCTGGACTTTCACGGCCTCCCGGTTCTGGCCCGATTGGACTATCCTCTCGCGGGAACCCAAACCAAGTAAACTGCCACCCAGCCCATGATCGACCCGACCAACAACAGCGGCCTGCTGGCCGTATTGATATCCGTAGTGGCCCTGGGAATCTGGATGGAATCGCGACCGAAACTGGCCCAGTTCGGCGTGATAGTCATTATTCTCGGCTGCGCCCTGCTCAGTGGTATCGGCCTGCTGCCACGCGGAGCGGATCTGTATGGCGTCATTGTGGCCTATTGCGTGCCCCTGGCAATTCCCTTGCTGCTGCTCAATGCCAACCTGCTGAAGATCTGGCGGGAGAGCGGGCGGGTGTTCTTCGCCTTCCTGCTGGCGGTGGCCGGGGTGCTGGGCGGGGCGTTCCTGGCAGCTCCGCTGACGACCTTCGGGCCCGACGATGGGGTCTGGACCGGAATCCTCACTGCCGGATACATCGGCGGCAGCGCTAATACAGCCGCCGTGGCCGCCGCCATGGGAAAGGCAGATGAGCCCTTCATGGCGCTGGCGGTGGCCTCAGCCTATGCGGTGGCCGTGCCCTTCATGGCCCTGCTGCTGGCCATGCCGGGTATTGCGTGGATGTGGCGCCTGTTCAGCCCGCGAACGGATTACATCCCGCCTGCCGACGGCGAGGAATCGCATTCGGATACGCCGCAGATATCAGGCTTTTCTCTGGTTGCCGGTTTGGCCCTCAGCGCGGTGATCTTCTGGATCAGCGACTGGGTCGCAGACCTCACCCAAAGCGGACCCATGCGTTACATTGCCCTGTCCGTGCTCAGCGTGGCGCTGGCCACGCTGTTTCCAGGGCGAATGCAGCGCCTGCATGGGCACTACGAACTTGGGCGCATCCTGATCTATATCTTTTTTGCCGTGATCGGCGTGCAGATCAATTTTGCGCTGGCCATTGAATCCGGCGGCCAGGTCATGCTCTACACCGTGATCGTGATCGCCACCCATCTCCTGGTGATGGCCGTCGGTGGACGCCTGTTCGGCTTCACCGGGCCCGAGCTGGCCATTGCATCCAACGCCTGCGTTCTCGGCGCCCCAACGGCAGCGGCCATGGCTGCATCCAAAGGCTGGTACACCCTGGTGACGCCGGGGCTGCTGGTGGGAGTGCTCGGTTATGCCACGGCCAACCTGGTCGGCATCGCGCTGACCACGATTCTGTAATGGCGGTGGAGACAGGACACCAGGCCTGCTAACCAGCGCCAGCACGGCCTGACAAAGCTCGCTGCCGGACCTGGCTCCAGCTGCTATGCGCTCCGCCTGCCGATACAGAAATCCAATAGGTGATTCTCCCCATTGAAGGTCGGGGGGCTGACCATCACATCAACGGTTGACAGGGAAAGTGGCGGCCTTGGGGCCGCAGCTGCGCAATGGATATGCGGCGGCAGAAAACCAGAGGTGACATCATGACATTCAAAGGCTTGGCCCCCTGGAGATGGGGCGGACTCAAGCGATGGGATGACGAGGATAATGGAATGTCGCCGTTCCATCGTGATCTGGCGACGATCCACCGAAACATGGATCGCCTGTTTCAGGAAATGTGGTCGGGCAAACCCATGCGGGCCTTTTTCGAGGACACATGGGACATGGATGAACTGGTCCCGAGCATTGACCAGTCCGAAGACGAAAAGGCATTGCACATCACGGTCGAACTCCCCGGCATGGACGAAGACGATGTGAATGTCACGCTGACGGACAACCTCCTGATCATTCGCGGGGAGAAAAAGGAGGACAAGGAAGAAGAAGGCAAGGACTTCGTGCGCAGGGAGCGGTGCTTCGGATCCTTCAGACGCGCGGTTTCGATCCCCGAAAACGTGGACGAATCCGAGATTAAGGCATCCTTCAAAAAAGGCGTTCTGAAGATTGTCCTGCCAAAAACCGAAGAAGCCCGGAAGAAGGTCAAGCAGATCCCCATCAAAGCTGCCTGAAACCCCTTCTCTGGGTATGAGGCCGGCACCCGCCGGCCTTTTTTTGCCAGACGTTTGCACAGTCAATCCAAGTGCAGTTCAGCACCATCAATATCAACATGTACTGATGCAACCGATGAGGCATCTTGCGCTGCCCGCATTGTGACAGCGGATGGGTCTTCACTTGGCGCAACAGGACCCGAAAGCGTCGGTCAGGTCCAGCACCGAGTGGCAAGTTTCGGGAGTGATGATAATCTGAGGCAGGGAACTCTGTTGGGCACCGCGGGCGCCAGCATGATGGACAGCTCTAACAGACGGCGAAGAGCCATTGGATGGCCGGTATTGACATCGGCCGCAACAGGTTTACTCGCCTCATTCCTGGCCGCAATGTCACTCTTTCTAACGGCCTGCGATTCCGGCGACACCCGGCAGGTGGACTTCAGCGACCGCCTGAGTGATGACGAACTGGAGCAGGCTGCGCCTGTCCGTGACAGCGAGCGTTTGTTGTTTGGATTTGACCTGCGCAGCAGCCCCGACGAGGATGCTGCCCAGTACGTCCCGTTTCTGCGCTACCTCGAGCAATCTACCGGACTGGCTTTCGAATTGCGCTTCACCCCCAGAAGTGACTCCATCATCGATGAGCTTGGGACTGGCAAGGTCCATTTTGCGGCCATTGGCGCCGGCAGTTATGTCCAGGCTCGCGAGCGATACGGTGTCGTACCAGTGGCGCGGGGCTTGAATTCTGATGGCCTGGGTGAATATCAGTCGGTGATCGTCGTGGCACCGGACAGCCCGGTGGGCGATATCCAGCAATTGCGCGGCAAGCGATTCGCCTTTGGCAGTATCACATCAACCCAGGGCCATCTTATTCCTCGCTCGATCCTGTTCGAGCACGGCATAACCCTGGAAGACCTGGCGGCATATGATTACACCGGGTCACACCAGAATTGCGCCAGCGCTGTCGCCGCCGGCCGGTTCCATGCCTGCGGCATGCAAGACATTCTTGGTCGAAGCCTGGCCAGGGACGGCCTGGTCAGGATCATCTACACCTCGGATTACTTCCCCTCCAGCGGCATAGCTGCCTACAGAAACGTGCCGGCGGCCACCCTGGAAAAAGTCAGGCTGGCATTGCTGAATTTCGATCCAGCAGGTCAGCATGCGGATGGACTCTACCATTGGGATCGAACAGAGATGGCCGGCGGTTTCGCCTCGGCGCAAACCGAGGATTACGAGGACATTCGTCGCTGGAGCATCCAGTTCTCTTTGCTGGACGCCGCGTCCAATGAGATCACGCCGTGAGACTGAGCACCAAGGTACTGTTTCTGGTCGTTGCCGTGATATTCGGCATTGGGGCAGGATCTCTGTTCCTGGCAAGCCAGACCATGCGCCAAGCGCTGGAGGATGAACTGCTCAACCAGGCGCGAGCGGCGGCGCAGTTGCTGGCTGATCGTATCGCCAATGAGGTGATCGACGGAGACGTCGTTGAGTCCCGTCGGGCGGTTATGCGGCTCGTGGAGCGATCGCCCAGCATCGCGTACGCGTACATCACCGATTTCGACGGGCGGATATTCACACACTCATTCAATAAAGGATTTCCACGGGAGTTGCTGCCCGACAATAATCAAGCCCGGACTCGCGCTGATGGTTTGCGCAAGGCCAGCCACCTGGACACCGGAGACGGATTTGTGCTTGAGGTGGACTATCCGTTGATCGAGGGGATGACCGCACATGCCCACATCGGCATGGACCAGTCGCCCACTCGCGAACTGATCGGTTCCCTGCGCAATCGAATTGTCGTCTGGACCCTCGGTCTGGCCGCCCTGTTCATCGTGGCCGGAATAGTCACCAGTCGGCGTATCACCCGTCCGCTGACAGAATTAACCAGTGCGATGCAGGCATTCGGCGCCGGCCGGGTCGGTCAGGAATTGCAGGTCGGCGGCGGCAGCCGCGAAGTCAGCAACCTGACCCAGGCCTTCAATCGCATGATTGCCGATCGCCGGCATGCCATGGACGAACTGCAGCAGAGCCAGCACTTGCTGCTGACCATGGCCGACAACTTTCCAAACTCATTTGCGTCAGTCATTGAACCCGACCGGACGATCAGCTTTACCTCCGGACAGGAGTACAGGAACCAGGGCCTGGATCCCGCTCGCTTCCAGGGTGCCTCGCTGGATCGCGTGTTTGGCGACAAGGCCCCAATGCTCCGGAAGTATTGCGAAAGAACCTTTGCTGGCGACGAGTGCTCATTCGAACTGGAATTCAATAACCAGCTTCATCTCTACCAGATGGTGCCGCTGCGTGCAGAAGATGGTTCCATCCCACAAATCTTGCTTGTGGCCGAAAACATTACCGAGCGCGTCAAGACCGAGCTGGCCCTGCGTCGTTCACAAAAGATGGAAGCGATCGGCCAGATGGCCGGCGGCATCGCCCACGACTTCAACAATATCCTGCACGTCATTATTGGCAACATACACCTGCTCAGGTCTCAGGTGGGTGATGATGAGAAAGCCCAAAAGCGCATACAGGCGATAGACAAGTCTTCGCAGCGAGCGGCGGATCTGACCGGGCAGTTGCTGGGCTTCTCCCGTCGTCGAGCTGTGCAGACCGTCGTGACCAACGTCAACGACCTGATCGTCGATATGGATGCACTAATCCTGCGCTCCTCTACGCCGGAGGTCGAAATCAATCACAACATTGCCGACGCACTTTGGAGGACTGAAATAGACCCTGGCGATTTCCAGGATGCCATTCTGAATCTGGTCATCAATGCCCGCGACGCCATGCCCGACGGCGGCAGGCTGCTGATCAGCACCCGAAATTGTGAGCTGGATGACGCGTTTTGTGCCATCAATCCTGGTGCCAGGCCGGTCCAATACATTCAGCTGTCGGTCAGCGATACAGGCACAGGAATTTCAGAAGAGCACCTTGATCACATTTTTGAGCCGTTTTTCAGCACCAAGCCGGCAGGCGACGGCACTGGGCTCGGCCTGGCCATGGTGTATGGATTTATCCAGCGTTCGCACGGCTTCATCAAGGTTGAGTCGGAACCCGGCACTGGAACGGTTTTCCACCTGTTTCTGCCCCGAGCATCGACCGGGGCCGCGCAACGGGGAGATGTTGCGGAAGCGTCCTCGAGCCTGCCTGGGGGCAATGAGTCAATCCTGGTGGTCGACGATGAACCAGCGCTGCTTGACCTGGCCAATGACACCCTGACGGCCCTGGGTTACCGGGTAATGTCTGCCGGGAACGGCCAGTCGGCGCTGGAGAGTCTGCGACAGTATCCGACCATTGATGTGCTGTTCACCGACGTGGTCATGCCCGGCGGTATCAGTGGATTCGAGCTGGCTGAACAGGCTCTGTCGGCCCGCCCGGATCTCAAGATCCTGCTGACCTCCGGCTACGCCGAGAAGTCAATTGCAAAAGACAGCCACCGGCGATTCTCGGACAGCGTGCTTTACAAGCCATACACACAGTCCGAGTTGGCATACCGCCTGAGAGATCTGCTGGATGGCACCGAAGTCGCCGCCCCGACGACATCAAAACTGGGGTAGGTCGCAGTGACCACGACTCATCAGCCCCCGATCAACATTCTCGCGGCATGGGCCACGGCCAGACCGGCGTAGTTACCAACGGCGTAGCCCAGCATACCCAGCACGATGCCCGGCAGCAGCAGGTGGTGCCAGTCTTTGGATTCGGCAATGGGCGGCACCAGCGCCGGTCCCGCCTTGGTGGCCACCGAGGCGATGGTCAGCACGCCGATGTCCATCTTCAGCAGCCAGCCCATGGTGTAGAGAAAGGCGAAGTGCACGGCCATCACGATGATGACATAGGCAAACAGCACGGGTGACAGCACCACCGCCTGGTAGAAATTGATGAGTGCGCCTACCGCAGCGAAGAAGAGGTAAAAGGCCATATCGCCCATCTGGCGGGCGCCCTGCAGCTGCCGCACCCACCGGGACTGCGCCACGATCAGCGCCAGGGTGGTCACGATGACGATGCTCGGCAGCCCGGGCATTAATGAGTCAATCAGGCTGGTCTTGAGCCACTGGCTGACCGCCATGATGGCAACCGCCAGGGCGGCAATGGTGGCGACGTGGGTGGGGATCAGGGAAGGCCTGTCATCGGATGCGGCGTGAGCATGATCACCCTCTGAAGCCACCGCCCAGCGCCGGGCAACAATCCAGCGGCCGGCCAGGACCGTCGGCAGGAACATCCACAGGGCGTACAGAGGGAACAGGGTCAGGTTGTCGACGGCGTTGGCGGCGGCCAGCAGGTCCGGATTGTCGATCTCCAGTCCGGTCCACATGGCGAAAAAATTCAGGCTGCCGCCGATGTATGTGCCGGTGTAGGGCCCCGCAATTTTCCAGGCGCTCTCGCCGAGAACGTCGCCCAGGAAAGGCGCCAGCAGGACGGTGGCCAGCAGAACGCCGGCGGCTGAACCGATGGCGGCCAGCAGAAACGCCATCAGCATGGGGCGCCCCGCCTTCACGACATCGCCCAGGTCCACGGTGAACAGGATGACGCAGACCGCGAATGGAACGGCAAAACCGATCAGCGCGCCGTAGATGGGCGCCTCCGTGGGAATGATCCCGACGTTGGACAAAAGGGCCGCCAGGAAAATGATCAGCATCACAGGGGATGCGCGCCGGGCCCAGGCGTAGCGCTCAACCAGCTGCAAAGACAGGAAGATGACCGCCAGCAATGCGGCCACGATGGCCAGCGTTTCGGTGATCACCAGTTGTAACCCCTTTACCCTCGAGTCGCCAGAGTAATTCGTCCCCCCGGTGTCGGGCAAACGCGATTTGTCAGGATTCGAATCCGTCAGCGAATATGACCTCCCCCAGCGGTGTGTCGTTGTCCAGGTTCACCGCGCTGACAGTCTGACCCCGGCCCTGGTAGGCAGTGTCCAGATTACTTGGTGGACACCGTGACATCGTAGGCCCGATCCCCGTCAGCAGCGCTGCCGTCCACACCAGTGACCGTAATCGCCCGGGGAATGCTCCAGTTGCCGACGTGGAACCTGGCCCCACAGCACGGAAGCCGTGAAGGGAGAATCAGCGCAGCCGATCGAGTTCCTGCTGAATCGCCGCATCAAGTGCCTGCGCGGTGGCGATCACCCCGTCCAGGAGCTGAGAGTAAAGCTGCGCCAGATACATGCTCTCTCGCAGGTAGCCCAGAAAATTCGGCCTGGCACGCGCCCGGTCCAGCATATCGCGCAGGTCTTCAGCGCTGGCCCCTATGGCCGGCGCCGTGGCCTGGAGGTCTCCCAGGCTGGTGGGCGCCGAATGGTCATCGGTGCGCAGGAATCGCTGCAGCTGCTGCGGATCGAAGGTCCCGATGCGTACGCGGTGGTCGGGATCGAGCACGAACGCCAGTTCGCGGAAATAGGTGTCGTTGATGCCGGTGTGTCCCCAGGCGATCCATTGCTCGACCTGCAAACCGATCTGCTTGTAGTAGTTGGCGATCTGGCCTTTCAGCTGGAGATTGGTGATGAGCCGCAGGTCACCGGTGGATTTCAGCTCCTCGATGGTAAACCTGGAGATGGTGGGGGAGAAGGTCACGCCTGCGTAGTGGGCATTGATCATGACCACGTCCGGCTCAGGCAGGGGTTCCATGCCGGTCACCCACCCGTCAACGCGACGGGTGATTTCCAACCGGGCCCGCTCCTGCTGACCGCTGAACCGGAGCGCGCTGATGTCGGCACGGATATCAGCCTGCAGACGTTCAAGGTAGCTGATCGCCAGGGCCGCGTCCTGCTGTGATTGCACGGCCTGATCGGCCCAGAGGGCCAGCAGCACACCCAGGGTGACAATCAGCAGTTCGCCCAGGGCCAGGCGCCAACTCCCAAAGAACCGGCCCACAAAACCGGGTCTGCCGGCCGTATCAGATGTCAAACCGGCGCTTCCCGATTTCTGGTGTGCTCGTCAACTGCCAGGCCCCTGCTGCTGTTCCCGACCTGAAAGTATAGGTAGAACGGTGCGCCGGCGCACGGGAGGTGCCGGTGCTATTCCGGCGGCTTCAGAGTCTTTTCCTTCAGCCAGGCCCTGGCCTCGTCCGGGTTATCGAACGCACGGAAATTGACGCCTCTGTTCCGCGCCATGATTTCAAAATCGCGCACTGCGCGGAACCGCACGGGACTGGCCACACAGGCAACCCGGTGGACCTTGTTGTCTACGCCCCGGCTGACCAGCAGGTCGAGCATTTTGTAGTCCTCGAAGAAGTTCCGCCCCCACGTTCCCTGGCGTTCATCCAGCAGCACCCGGCTGCACTCGTTGTTGTGGCAGAAGTCCATAATGGTCTGTGAGTATTCATAGTTGTCAGGTCGTTCGGCTCCGTCTTTGACACGAGCGACCACGAGGTCTCCCTCCAGGTGGAGTTCCACCAAGGTCTCTGGCTGCACAGCAATGTTCCCGAATTGTATTTTTTCCTGGCCGACACCCGGCAGCGCACCAGCGCGGTGGCCGCGCTGGCCAGAGGTGGGTGGAGCCCGCCGAGGCAGGCCGGGATATTGGCTGGCGCGAACACCGGGGTGTCGGATTGTTATGGACGCCCGCCTGCTCCCTTTATTGCTCTCGTTATGGCGGGAGCAGGGTTGGGCATCTCTGACAGCTAAGCAGAATCCATGCCAAAACGGCACAACCACAAAAAAGCGGCCAGGCTGCTTTTTATCCGACCCATTTCGGGCGGTTTATTAGTGTCTTAGGGTGCTCCATGAGACATTTTTGTGTCTCATTTGATACACTCTGCCCAAAAAAAGTTGAGACACCCCCTTTGGAACAGGACTGGTACAAGCATTTGCTGGGCGCCATCACATCGGCCCAGTCCAAACTTGTAGGTTCGGTGAGACCTCAGCCGCTTTTCGACGGCCTGCTGTCGTCGTTGCTGGATCTCGCTCAGAGCGAGTACGGGTTTATCGGTGAGATCCACCGCAATGCCGATGGCTCGCCCTACCTGAAAACCCACGCCATCACCAACATTGCATGGAACAGGGAGACCCAGCGTTTTTTCGAGGAAAACATCGCCAACGGCCTGGAGTTCCACAACCTGGAGACCCTGTTTGGCGCGGTGATGACAGAGCAGAAGCCGGTCATCGCCAACTCACCGGCCACCGACCCACGGCGCGGTGGTCTGCCCAAGGGTCATCCGCCGCTGAATGCTTTCCTCGGATTACCCCTGCGAAGTGGCGGCGAGATGGTCGGCATGCTGGCCGTCGCCAACCACCCCGACGGCTACAACCAGGATCTGGTGGACCGACTGGAACCGTTCCTGCAGACCTGCGCCAACGCCATTTTTGCGCTGCGGGCGGACCGCGCCAGGAAGCAGGCCGAGGCCAGCCTCAATGGTGAAAGGGAAAGGCTGCGGGCCATACTGGACGGCGCCTTTGAAGCCATCATCACGGTGGACGATGCCGGCATGATCGAAACATTCAACGCCCGGGCCGAAGCCATGTTTGGTTATTCGGCCCGGGACGTTTGTGGCCGGCACCTGGAAATGCTGGTGCCAAAATCCCAGGCCCTGTATTACCAGAAAGCCCTGGACCGGCGCAGGGACCCGGACGTGGAAGCCATCGCAAAGTACACCCAGCAGGTGGGAGCGCGCAGGCGTGACGGCGTTTCCATTCCCATCGAAATCACCATCACCGAAATCAACGTCGGCAATAAGCGCCTCTACACCGGCATGATGCGCGACCTGTCGGATCTGCAGCACGCCCAGAAGCGGCTGCAGACCCTGGAGACCGAACTGGAGCGCAGCCGCCACGGGCACATGGTCGGGGCCAGCCGGGCCATGCGCAGGCTCTACAGCGATATCGAAAAGATCTCCCCCGGGGACTGGACCGTGCTGATTGAAGGCGAAACCGGCAGCGGCAAGGAGCTCGTGGCCCGGGCGATCCATGCCGCCAGCGACCGACGGCACGGGCCCTTCGTTGCGGTCAATTGCGCCGGCCTCACCGACACCCTGCTGGGCAGCCAGCTGTTCGGCCATCGCCGCGGGTCATTTTCCGGGGCGCTCAGAGATCAGAAGGGTTTCTTTGAAGCCGCCGAGGGCGGGACTCTGTTTCTCGACGAAATCGGCGACGTTTCACAGGAGGTCCAGAAATCACTGCTGCGCGTGCTGCAGGACAAACAGATCATTGCCGTCGGCGACACGGAGCCGAAGAAGGTCGACGTCCGGGTGATCGCCGCGACTCACCAGGACCTCGACGCCATGGTCAGCGATGGCCGCTTCCGGCAGGATTTGTTCTACCGGCTGCGGGTAGCCCGGGTACCCGTGCCGCCGCTACGCAAACGCCTGGATGACGTTGGCCTGCTGGTGGAGGCGTTCCTGGCGGAGATGCGAATCGCGTCCGGCAAAACCATCGGCGGCGTATCCAACGACGCCCTGCGCCGCCTGGAAGCCCATGACTGGCCGGGCAATGTCCGGGAACTGCGCAGTGCCATTCAGCACGCCACCATCCACTGTCACGGTGAAACCATTCATTGCAGGCACCTCCCGCCGGAACTGCTGGAGAACTGCCCGGTGGTAAAACAGCGCGAGGGCGACCATCTGGACGCCATCAGCCGGGCGCTGGAAGAAACCGGTGGCAACCGGCGCAAGGCCGCTGAACTGCTGGGCATCAGCCGGGCGACGCTGTATCGACGCTTGAATGAGCTGAACATTCCCGCCAAGGCTGATACTTCAGCAGCACAGGACAAGTCTCAGGCCTGACCCGCTACTTCGGTAATCACTGGTTCGTGTGTGACCTGATTGCTTTACCATGACCTCGCCGTCCAGTCCCCCGGAATCGGGACGAGGCGGATAGCGATATGGACATCTACGCATGGTTCGAAGAGCTGCCCGCAGGCCAGGTTTCCATTGGAATCGGCCTGGTGGTTGGCCTCATCTTTGGTGCTTTCGCCCAGCAGAGCCGCTTCTGCCTGCGCGCGGCCTGCGTCGAGTTCTGGCGCGGCCACACCGGCCAGAAATTTGCCATCTGGCTGCTGACCTTCGGTGCGGCCATGCTGGCCACCCAGGGGTTCATCGAGGCCGGCCTGATCGACACCGGCGAAATCCGCCAGTTGAACAACGTGGGCTCCATGTCAGGCGCCATTGTCGGCGGATTGCTGTTTGGCGCCGGCATGATCCTGGCCCGGGGCTGCGCCAGCCGGCTACTGGTACTGTCGGCCACCGGCAACATCCGCTCGCTGGTGGCCGGCCTGGTGGTCACCATTGTGGCCCAGGCTTCGCTTCGCGGCGGCCTGTCCCCGCTGCGCGAAGAGATTTCCTCATGGTGGCTGGTGGAGGCCCATACCCGCGGGTTTTCCCACTGGCTGCCGCCCTATGGCGGGGTCATTCTCGGCGCCCTGTTCCTGCTGCTGGCCACCTGGTTCGTCCGCCGCCACGGGGTCAGGGCCTGGTGGAGCATCGCCGCCGTGGTTACCGGGCTCAGCGTCGGACTGGGCTGGCTGCTGACCAGCCTGCATGCGGCCCACTCCTTCGATATCGTCCAGGTCAAGAGCATAACCTTTACCGGCCCCTCGGCCGACACCCTGATGGGTCTGATCAACCAGACCAACCTGCCGCTGAGTTTCGACAGCGGCCTGGTGCCCGGCGTATTCCTGGGCTCCCTGCTGGCCGCCCTGTTGACCCGGGAGTTCAAGTGGCAGCAGTTCACCGCCGAAAGCGGCACGGCGCGATTCCTCATCGGCGCCAGCCTGATGGGGTTCGGCAGCATGCTGGCCGGAGGATGTGCCGTCGGCGCCGGCGTAAGCGGCGGTGCGGTGCTGGTTATCTCCGCCTGGGTTGCCCTTTTATGCATGTGGCTGGGAGCTGGCTTCACGGACTGGCTGGTGGACAGGAGAGTGCCGGCAGGCCCGTCGACGGGCGGGACCCGTCAATCCGACCCAGCCCTGGCGGCGGAACACACCCCCTAGCCTTCAGGCAAGTACAGAAACCGGCACTGCGGCCCGGGTCGTACGGGCGCCACCTTTCTGAACTCCCGAAGGCTGCTATTCTGGTCAGGTCTATCCCGGGGGCGAACACCAAGTTGGAACAACGAACCCATCGCCGACTGAATCCACTCACCGGAGAGTGGGTGCTGGTTTCTGCCGGGCGAACGCGGCGACCCTGGAGAGGCCTGGTCGAATCACCGGCCACCGAGACCCGTCCCAGCCACGACCCGGAGTGTTACCTCTGCCCCGGCAATCAACGCGCCGGAGGAGCAAAAAATCCGGATTACGCCGGCACCTTTGGGTTCGACAATGACTTTGCCGCCCTGGATGCCCAACCGGGCTGCGACGATCACGAGTCGACAACAGGACTGCTGGTCTCCCGGCCGGAGCCCGGCATCTGCCGGGTGCTCTGCTTCTCCCCGAGGCACGACCTGACTCTGGCCGAAATGGACCACGCAGGCGTTCTCGCCGTGATCGATCTGTGGACCGAGGAATACAGGAACCTCGGCAACAACCCGGCCATCAACCACGTCCAGATCTTCGAGAACAAAGGCGAACTGATGGGCTGCAGCAATCCGCACCCTCACGGCCAGGTGTGGGCCCAGCGGTCCATCCCTGATCTCCCGGCGCGGGAACTGCAAAAGACCGCAGAATACTTCGAGCGCAATCGGCGGCCGCTGCTGGGGGATTACCTGCAGCACGAGCTCCAGGCCGAATCACGACTGGTGTGTCACAACGACGAGTTCGTGGCGCTGGTGCCTTTCTGGGCCGTGTGGCCGTTTGAGATCCTGGTGCTGCCACGAAAGCAGGTCGGCAGCCTGCAGGAGTTCTCCGAGTCTCAGCGCGACGGCCTGGCCGACATCGTCCGCCAGGTTACTGTTCGGTACGACAACCTGTTCCAGACCTCGTTCCCGTACTCCTCGGGAATTCACCAGAATCCTACCGATGGGGCCGAGCACCACGGGTTCACCTTCCACATGCACTTTTTTCCTCCGCTGCTGCGATCCGCCACCGTGCGCAAGTTCATGGTGGGATACGAAATGCTGGCGGGTCCCCAGCGGGACATCAGCCCCGAGTCGGCGGCGCAACTGCTGAGGAGTCAGCACAACACGCATTTCCGGCAGGTCTGACGATGCCGGTGTGGTTTTCGCCAGGGCGGGTCAACCTGATTGGGGAGCACACGGATTACAACGGAGGGCGGGTGCTGCCCATTGCCATGGATCTGGGTACGACGTTCCAGGTGGATCTTATCCGCGACGCCAGCCTGCGAATCTGCTCCCAGCGCTACGACGAACAGGTGGTCCTGCCCCTGGAAGGACCGTACCGTGCCAGGGGACACTGGCAGGATTACTTTGCCGGGGTCCTGCACGCCCTGGCCGCCGCGCCCTCCACCGGGCTGTCCATTACGGTCTCGTCCAACCTGCCCCAGGGCGGCGGGCTGTCGTCATCGGCGTCCCTGACCATGGGATTTGCCATGCTGCTCAACGAAGCCTGGGAACTCGGCAAGTCGCGACTCGAGCTTGCGCATGTTGCCCAGCGCGCAGAAAACGAATTGGTCGGGGTGGACTGCGGCATCCTGGACCCGTTCGCCGTCGCCATGGGACGCTCAGGACAGGCCATCGCCCTGGACTGCCGCTCATTTCGGTGGCACTACGTCGAATTTCCCGAAGGGCACGAGGTCGTTGTCATCAACTCCCTGGTAAAGAGAGAGCTGACCGACTCTGAATACAACACCAGACGCCAGGAATGCGCGCGGGCCGTGGAGTTAATCAACCACGAAAGGTCCATCCAGTGCCTGGGCGATCTGGCAGCCATGGATTTGGACACGATCTCATCACTGAACGGCAACCCGGTTGCGCTTCGTCGTGCCCGGCACGTGGTCGAGGAAAACGCCCGGGTAGACCGGGCCGTCTCGGCGCTTCAAAGCGGCGACATGGGAGCGTTCGGCGAAGAACTGCTCGCCTCCCACGCCTCTCTCGCCCGTGACTATCAGGTGTCCTGCGCCGAACTGGATTTCCTGGTGGAGACCGCATCCGGTCAGCCTGGTGTCTGCGGCGCCAAGATGACGGGCGGCGGATTCGGCGGCTGCGTCGTGGCGGTCGCCCGGACGGACGCAGTAGCGCCACTGGTGGAAGAACTGGGGGCTCGATACGACAGTCGGTTTGGAATCCAGGCCCACTTTCACAGCTGCCGCCCCGGTGACGGCGTGAAGCGACTGCAGTGATTCAATCGCGGCCAGGAACTCCTCCGTCAGGCCGACCTACACCTGCCAGAAACACTGAAGGGGTTAGACTGTTCTTCCAGAGTTTCTGCAGGAGGTGACGGTGTCTCGACCCGCACAGATCGTTAATGCTTCAAAACTGGGTGATTTCGGCCTGCGTTTGATCGGTACGACGGATATCGACGGCAATGGGACCCACCACGACGTTGAACAGGTTGATCCCATGGTGTTGTTCGATTTTGTCAACGTGAAGGCAACCGGGGAGTCGACTTTTCGTCCTCATCCACACTTTGGGCTCACGGCCATGAGCTTTCTGCCTGACAAGGGGGAGTGGATGGCCTGGGACAGCTTGAAGGGAGACACCGAAGATCATCTTCATCCCGGCGGACTCTACTACGTGCATGCCGGCGCGCCGGCGTTCCACCATGAGTTCGCTTCACCGGCTACGGTGGAGGCTGGAGAGGTCGTGGAGTTTGTTCAGCTGGTTTGGAACGCGACGGATGAGGAAGAGGTAAAAACGGTCATCGTCCAGCCAGAAGACATTCCGGTTGTGACCACCGAAGATTACGTGGTTCGGGTCATGGCCGGTGAGTGCTTTGGCGTCAAGTCTGTGCAGCCGTTTACCCACCGCAAAATCCTCTACGCCTATATTCAATTGCTCGGCGACGGGCCCGTCGACCTGGACCTGCCTGGAGGAATGAACGGGATCCTGTTTCCCATCGAAGGCAACGTCAGTGTCAACGACCAGACGGTGGAAGAGCACCAGATGATGATCCTCGACCGGGAAAGCGGCGCGCTCTCGATATCAAGATCAATCGGGAGTCAGGCAGCCCGGTTCATCGTCGCTGCCGGAGAGCCGGTCAATAAGCCATTCCACAAGCTGCTGGGCCTCGGGGGTTTCATCATTGGCGACACAGAACAGGGAGTCCGGGCGTTGATGAAAGAACTGAGCAAGCAGGCAGAGGAGATCAAGCAGGAGGTCCCTCACTACTTCCCCGCTCAATACCTCTGATCGCGATTCAAGTCCCAGGCGACTCCGTTGTCGAGTGCTCCCGTTTCGCCAGAGCCCGGAACGGCAGGTATAGCAGCAGACAAATAACGATTCCCAGGCCGATCATGGACGGGATGTACCATGGCCAGGGGCCGAGCAGGTCAATCACCGTAGGCTGCAGGGGTTTGTGTCGCAAATAGAGAAAATTGGTGTCCAGTAACACGTTCAACACCCCGGCGAAGGCCATGTAAGGCAGTGTGATCCATATCGTTTTCAGGACGGATCGAAATGTGGGCCGAAAGCCATAGATGACAATGGCGTAGGCCACACCCACCAGCACCAACCCGTGACCCAGAAAAAAGGAAAAGAAATTGAAGCTGGGAAAGGCGTCCCTCAGGTTGGGCGTGATGACGGCCTGCAGGGTACCGCCCATGGCCCAGAAATAGGCCACCTCAAACGCGCCATAGTTCTTTCGGATCAATAAAAAAGCGGTCAGCAGCATACCCATACTGCACAGGTGTAACGGCAGCTGTTCAACCAGTCTCTGGTCCAGCACCCACACCCGCACCGCAATTTTGACCAGCTCGTGGGAAATCATCGCCGTGGCCAGACTGAGGGCTACCCAGCGCTCGACCCGGGGTGACTCCAGACGCCTGATTGCCCAGGGCAATCCCACCATGATGGCGGCCGTGATGCACATCGCAACCAGGTGGGCTACGCCATAGCTGACAAACGGTTCCGAGACATCGGCTTGCATGGGACGGGCGATCTTTGCGAAACAACCGCAGTTTAGCGGATTACAGACGACATCCCGCCCACCGGGTATAGACCCTCGCGGGACCGCCGCCGGCCAGGGGCGTGCCACGTATCTGTAGCGTAGGCATACCTACTTATTCACATTGCTGTATGTCACACAGTATTATGTGACCATGAGCAAGATCCAGTCGTCGATCGACAAGCTCGATCTCGAGCTGCGTCGGGGCACCCTGGCGTTGGCAGCATTAAGCCAGTTGCGCACCACCCGGCACGGTTACTCACTGATCCGAAAGCTCACCGAGCTTGGCCTGGAGGTGGAACAGGGAACCCTGTATCCCCTGTTACGCCGGCTCGACGAGCAGGGATTGCTGGACAGCGAGTGGAATGTGGAAGGCTCGCGTCCGCGCAAGTACTACACCATCAGCGCGGAAGGCGCTGATGCTCTCGAATGCCTGTCAGCTGCATGGCGGCAGCTTGCGCAATCCATGTCGGCGCTGCTGGACGAAAGCCCGGGAGGCTACGATGAACCTGATTGACCGCTATGTGAATGAAATCGTGCGGCGTCTGCCCCGAAAACAGCAGGACGACGTACGGCAGGAACTGCTCTCTGCCCTCGCTGACGCTCTTGAAAGCCGCGTTGACGGAGACGCGACGGACGCCGAAACCGTAGCACTGCTGCGGGAGTTCGGCCGGCCAGAAGCGGTGGCGGCGTCTTATCGGCCGGAAGATCAGTACCTGATCGGACCGCCGCTTTATCCGTCCTTCAAGCAGGTAACCGCGGTGGTCGTTGTGGTGCTTACGGGCCTCGTTGCACTGGGATTTGCCGTTGATCTTCTACGAGGCCCTGATGATGCATTGTGGGTGTGGTTCCTGCGCCTGTTCAGCGAGCTGTGGGAGGCTGCGATAACCGGCTTCGGAATCGTGGTCCTGATCTTTGGGTTGCTGCAGCGATTCGAAAACAACCCAACGCTGGAGCAGGAACCGTGGGACCCCCGGGAGCTGCCGGCAATCCGGGACCAGGATGTTGTCGGACACGGAGAGGCCATTGCAGGGATTGTCCTCCCGATCGTATTCCTGGTTCTGTTCAACGTATTCCGGGGCTATTTCGGCGTGCGAGTCAACCCCGGCAGCGAACTGTTGCTCAACGAGGTATTTCTCGAAAGCCTGCCGTGGATCAACCTGGGCCTGGTGCTCGGAATTGCGTTGAATACTTGGCTGCTGAAGACCGGTCGGTGGCACGGCGCGACGCGGTTACTGGATTTTGCGATCGACGCCTACTGGGTTTTTGTGCTGTTCGGGATCGCGGCAGGCGTGGCCACACGGGAGTCGGAACTGATCGACGCCGGTGTACCCGAGTCGGTTTCGGGCTTGATGGTGAAATCCATGGCGTTCCTGCCGTGGCTCGTGGCGCTGCTGGTCCTGATCGGCGCCTGCAAGGCCTTGTACCGGGCGCTGATAGCGGCTCGCGCCGCCTGACATTTGGCAGGCAGCGCGCAGACTTCACTGCCGGCCAGTCCCGGCGTGTTGCAGGATCACGACTGTGCACGAACCCGTTGTATTCGGCAGCTGGATTGGTCCCAGGCTGGCGCCCGCTGAGGCCTGGTTTCCCGGCATCAGGAATATCCACTAGGAAGGGTTCAAAACCCACTCGCCGCGCTGTACGCTGGGATCCCCCCAACGGTGGATCACTGAGCAATGAGCGCCCCTGATTACGTCACACACGCTGGACTCAAGAAATGGGTCAACAAGATGGCTGAACTCTGCACGCCCGACCAGGTGGTCTGGTGTGATGGTTCCGATGAGGAGTACGACCGGCTCTGCCAGGAACTGGTCGATGCCGGCACTTTTATCAAGTTGAACGAAGAAAAGCGGCCGGGGAGTTTTCTGGCTCGTTCCGACCCCAGTGACGTGGCCCGGGTGGAGGACCGCACCTTCATCTGTTCGCGCGCCGAAGACGAAGCTGGCCCCACCAACAACTGGGCCGATCCGGACGAAATGATGGAGACCCTGCAGGGCCTGTTCACCGGATCCATGCGCGGCCGAACCATGTACGTGATCCCGTTCAGCATGGGGCCCATCGGGTCGAATATCTCCCAGACCGGCGTCGAGATCACCGACTCGGCCTACGTTGTGGTCAACATGAAGATCATGACCCGCATGGGCCGGGCCGCCGTCGAGGCCCTGGGCAGCGACGGCTACTTCGTGCCCTGCATGCACACCGTGGGCGCCCCGCTGGAACCCGGCGACACCGATGTGGCCTGGCCCTGCAACCCGGACGTCAAGTACATCGTCCACTTCCCCGAGACCCGGGAGATCTGGTCTTACGGGTCCGGATACGGCGGCAATGCGCTGCTGGGCAAGAAATGTCTGGCCCTGCGCATCGCCTCCAACATGGCCCGGGACGAGGGCTGGCTGGCCGAGCATATGCTGATCATGGGAGTGACAGACCCGAAGGGCGAGAAAACCTTCGTAGCCGGGGCATTCCCCAGTGCCTGCGGCAAGACCAACTTCGCCATGATGGTGCCGCCCAAAGCCTTCAGGGATGAGGGCTGGAAAGTTACCACGGTGGGGGACGATATCGCCTGGATCAAGCCGGGGGACGACGGCAAGCTGTACGCCATCAACCCGGAGTCGGGTTACTTCGGCGTGGCACCGGGCACCTCCTTCAAGACCAACCCGTCGGCGATGGAGTCCATCCGGAAAAATTCGATCTTCACCAACGTGGCACTCACCGATGACGGCGACGTCTGGTGGGAGGGCATGGACGGCGACCCGCCCGCTCACGCCATCGACTGGCAGGGCAAGGACTGGACCCCGGACTCGGAGACCAACGCCTCGCATCCGAACGCCCGCTTCACCGCGCCCGCCAGCCAGAATCCGGCGCTGGATCCGGCCTGGGATGATCCCAAGGGCGTACCCATCAGCGCGTTTATCTTTGGTGGGCGCCGGTCCGGCACCATCCCGCTGGTGGTGCAGAGTTTCAACTGGGCCTACGGCGTCTTCATGGCCGCCACCGTGGGATCGGAAACCACCGCGGCAGCCTTCGGCCAGCAGGGTGTGGTGCGCCGGGACCCGTTCGCCATGCTGCCCTTTGCCGGTTACCACATGGGCAGCTATATCAACCACTGGTTGTCATTTGGCCGCAACATCCACAACCCGCCGCGCATCTTCGAGGTGAACTGGTTCCGCCGGGACGAAGACGGTGGTTTCGTGTGGCCGGGTTTTGGCGAAAACATGCGCATCCTGGAATGGATCGTCGGGCGGGCCAAGGGCCGGGCCGTGGGCGTGGAGAGCCCACTGGGCTGGATGCCCCGTTACGAGGACATCAACTGGAAAGGCCTTGAGGACTTCACGGAAGAGGACTTCTACGCCTGCATGGCAGTGGACCGACCCGAATGGGATTCCGAACTGCTGCAGGTGGAAGAGTTATTCATGAAGCTGCACAACGAGCTTCCCTCGGAAATGATTGCCATCCGCGCGCTGACCAAGGGAGCCCTGTGGCGTTCGCCCAAGCATTGGGAAATGAACCCTGATCCCACCTGATTTCGGTTGGCTCGGAGCCGCCGGCAGCCACGCCGGCGGCGTCCCCAGCCAGCCACCACCACCATGAGACGGCGATCCGGGTACCGGGACCGCGCGGCGTTTGCCGCCCTGGGACTGCTGGATCTGGCCCTGACCGGCCTGTTTGGCTGGATCAGCTGGACCGTGGTCCAGGAATTTTTTCTCGAGCAATGGCGGTCCGGCCAATTCCAGCTCAGCGGTACGTTTCGGGCGCTGAATATCCCCTTCGAGGGAAACACCGCTTACCTGCTGCCCCTGGCTTACCTGGCCATCGCCATAATCTGGCTGTGGCTGAGCCAGAAATTGCTTCGAGCGACGCTTCAACCGTGGTCTGTGGTCAGCGCCCAGCGCGGCTGGTGGGCCGCCAAGCTGTCACTGGAGTTGATCCTGATCGGCTGGGTAGCGGCTTACCACGTCTTAGACATCGATACCGGGCCTGCGCTCAGCATCCCGAGTGGCCTGATCCAGGTCATTGCGATCATCGGGGGGACGGTCACCATCTGGCACTACCTGTTGATCAAGTCAGCGGGCAAAGGCGTGGTGGTGCGGGACCGGGGATTTTACCGGTTTGTCGCCCACCCCATGTACCTGGGAGAACTGATGATCTCCGCCGCCGTCGCGCTGCTGGCGGGTGAAGTGGTGGCGTTGATCCTGTTTGCCCTGGTGATCACCTCTCTGCTGATCCTGATCCCGGCGGAAGAGGCCGAGCTGCGCGGCCATGGCGCCCATCTGTCCCCCGCATCGGACCGCTGATCGGCAAGCGTGACTCCCGTCACACCGCGCCGCCCGTGAGTTCCTATACTCCATGGACTGACGTCCGGGTGGGGACCCTGGCGGCACTGGGCAGAGGAGGACCGATATGGTGGGACGCGGAATTGCAGTTCTGCTGCTGGGGCTGGCATGTGAGATCGCCCCGCTTACGGCTATGGCCGGCGCCGTGGATTATGACATCGTGTACGTGCGGCAGGCGCGCTACGGGGACACAACCAATACCATCTGGCCGGAGGTATTCCACCCCGGGCGCCTGGATCCCGGTGCCGACCTGGTATTGCTCCATCCTAACGGATCGGAAGAAATCCTGGTGGACTGCACCGACTGCGGCGTCACCGACCCGATCATTTCTTTTGACGGACAGTACGTCTACTACAGCCTGTTTCCTGACCTCACCTCGCTGAATTCTCAGCGCGGCAATCTGCCGCTCCAGGGTGCGGACATTTTCAGAATGCACCTGGGAACCCGGCAGGTCGAGCAGCTGACCTTCGGCGAATTCACCCCCAACACCGGGGCCGGCAACTGGGATGAGAGTAATCCGGTCAATCCAGCGGGAACCTACAACCGACTGGGTTACGGCATACTGAACCTGGGACCCATGCCGCTGCCCGGGGAAAGGCTGGCCTTCACCAGCAACCGCAACGGCTACATTCCAACCCAAAGTTTCACCAACCCCACCATGCAGCTGTTTGTCATGGATATCGACGGCGGCAACGTGGAGCAGATTGCCCCGATGAATATCGGCAGTGCGCTGCACCCCACGATCCTGCGGGACGGTCGACTGATGTTTTCCAGCTACGAATCCCAGGGTCTGCGCGATCGCCGGGTCTGGGCGATCTGGTCCATCTACCCCGACGGCCGCAACTGGGCACCCGTGGTCAGCAGCCTGACGGCGCCGGAAGCCTTCCACTTCATGACCCAGACCAGCAACCAGGACATCATTGTTGACGCCTACTACAACCTCAACAACAACGGTTTCGGTGCGCTGTTCGGGCTGCCGGTCAGCCCGCCGCCAGGGACGCCGCCCTTCTATGGTGCGTTCCCATCGCAGAATCCACCCATCGATGAGACCCGCAGCTTCGGGCCCACCACGTTCCGATTTCCGTTCACGCCCTGGGGCTATTACGCCGTCACCCCCATGACCCACAAAGAGGACAACGCGGCGCCCATTGGCAATGACGGCGTCACCCGGGTCGGCAAGTTCACCCACCCGTCCGCCGCACCCAACAACGACCTCCTGGTGGTGTGGACCCCGGGCCCGGCCAACGATCTCAACCGACCCACCACCGACCCGCGCTACGACGCCGGGCTGTACGTGATCCCAAATACCACGCCGGTCTGGGATCCCAGCGAACTGGTGCTGATCAAGAACGATCCTGCCTACAACGAGGCCTGGCCCCGAGCCGTGGTGCCGTACAGCGCAGTCCACGGCGTCGATGAGCCCGATGATCTGCCGTGGCTGCCCAACGACGGCTCGGTTCATTCCCTGCTGCCTGCGGGAACGCCCTACGGGCTGGTTGGAACCAGCAGCTTCTACAAACGTGAGAGCTTCCCGGGCCGGGGCGACGGATCTTTTGATGGGCTGGATCCGTTCAACACCTCCCAGAACGGCGCCAGCAGCAACTGGTCCTACCAGGGCTCCGACGCAGGGCTGTACGACGATTCCGATATCTGGGCCGTACGGATCGTGGCCATGGAAGGGAATACATCACGGCTGTACGGACCCAACGCAACCGAACTGGACGGCGGTGATTTTCACAGCCACGCCAACGAGCGATTGCGCATCCTGGGCGAGATACCTCTGCGCAAGTCTGACGGGCGGGGGGGTGCCATCCTGGACGCGGAGGGTAATCCGGACACCAGTTTCCTGGCAAAGATACCCGCTGATACCCCCTTCACCTTCCAGACCATCGATCGAAACGGCATGGTGCTGAACATCGCCCAGACCTGGCACCAGGTCAGGCCCGGGGAGATGAGGGCCGACTGCGGCGGCTGTCACGCCCACAGCCAGATGCCACTGGCCTTTGCCGGAACCGAAGCCAGCAAAGGTGGATACAACGTGTACGATCTGTCCAAGGTAACACCTCTGGTGACCCAGGATGGTGCTGGACAGCCGCAGCTGGTCGAACTGCCGGCTTCCATGCTCGACGTGGAGTTTTACGCTGATATCCGCCCGGTTCTTCAGGCCCACTGCGTCAGCTGCCACAACGGCAACCAGAACGCCGGCAACCTGAACCTGAATGACCTGAATCTGTACGGCAACCTGCCCGGTGACTACAAGCGACTGGCTGACGACTCCGAGGCCAACTGGGGATACCCCCCGGTGATCAACAACGGCATCTGGCGCCAGACCAACGCCAGCCGCTATGTCCGGATGTTCCAGAGCCGAAGAAGCCTGCTGATCTGGAAGATATTCGGCGCCCGGCTGGATGGATGGACCAACAGTGATCACCCCACGGAATCGGTGCCGGGCGACCAGGGCACCCTGCCCGGCGGTGCCAACCCCAACGATGCCGACCTGGACTTTGTGCCGAGTACAGACCACCCGGCCGGTGGCATGCCGGCGCTCACCATCGAGCAGAAGATGGCCTTTGCCCGGTGGATCGACCTGGGTGCCCCCATTGACGTGGCGGCCACCCGGGGCAACCCCGGCATGGGCTGGTTCGAGGACAATCTCCGGCCGACTCTGACGATCAGCGTACCGCGACCCGACTACAATCCGGTGCCGCCCGCCAGAATCCGATTTGGCATGGTGGACGCCTACACCGGCCTGGACCTTTCCACCCTGTCGGTCCAGGCATCGTTTACCGTCCAGGGGCGAGTGCCTCGATCTGAGCTGGCTGACCTGGCTTCACCGGTAGGAGACGGCATCTGGGAAATCAATTTTGGTGGCCCGCTGCCGCCAAACCTGTTCAACGCCCACGTGCTGGCCCAGGTCGCGGACAACCAGGGCAACATCAAGCGGGTGGACGTTCAGTTCTCAACCGCTGCAACAGGACTGGTTTTCGCCGACAGCTTCGAAGATTGATTCATGCAGGCCAGGGTCCCGCGGATGGTCACCCGCGGGACCCCGGTGGAAAGGGGCAACCGTCACTCGATGGGCGACAGCAGACGCGGATCGGTCACCAGCTGGCGCACGCCGTGGGACTTGGTTTCCTTGAACGGGTTGTCCTGGGCCCAGCGGTGCAGGGAGCTGATATCAACACGCTTGCACTGGGGCCGGACGCTCCAGGTCACGTTCAACGGTGAGCAGGTCTGCTGGTCGTAACTCGGACCGGTGGTAGAACCGCGGAAAACCACGGGTTCGCCCGAATCGCCGGGCAGGTCCTTGGGCTGGTGGAAGCCGTTGGCATCCGCGCCACCGGAATAGGCGAAGTCCATGAAGTCGATTGCGGTGGGGTCGTTGACCACCAGGAAAGCCTGGGCTTCCACCCGCAGCAGCGGGTTGTCGCAGCCTTCGCTCAGGCAGGCGCCCAGCCCCTCGCCGGGGGAGACGTCACAGGACGAATGCACCCAGTGCACCTCGATGGTGTCACCGGGCTTGACGCCTTGGTAGCGCACCTCACCCTCCCAGGGATCGGTCAGTTCCTGCCTGGACAGGTCGGAGCCGCCGTTGCACGCGTAGCCACCGTCGTCAGCGTCACTGACAAACACCGAAAAGCCAGGGCCCTTATGCTCGGCATTGGTATGGGTGTGGATATTGCACAGGTTCAGCGAGGTGGACTCGGGTGCCATGGCAAAGGCAATGGGGTTTGTACCCTCTTTGCTGCTGATGTCCCGCGGGGTTTGTGGGCCGAAGTCCAGGCACACCTCCGGAGCAGCGGCAGCCATGGTCGCTTCGGACTCTGCCGGCGCTGCGGTCTCAGCTGGTGTTTTGTTGGCCGTCGTATTCTCCGGCTCACTTGAACAAGCCGCCAGGAGCGTGGAAGACAGGATACAAAGCGCAACAGGCTTTCTCATTTCGGGGCCCTCGGTTCAGTCAAACGACGCGGGATAGTACACCAGCAGCGTCATGTCCCAGTGAAGAATAGTTCGAGTTTTTCGAAGTATTATGCGGCAGACACGTAGTACCGGCGCCGGGCCCACGCCCGCCATCGGCCTACATTTCCGGTGGATCTATGCGTTCAAAACCGTCGGAGAAGATGGTCAGACTGAATTCTACGGCGCCGAGGTCGCAGGCGCCGTCATTGCGGGGAATGCCCCGCTGGTCCCGCGCCGGGCATTCCCTGTTGTCGCCGGCATCGCGGACCATGCTGTCCCCGGGCAGGTTGTGGGTCGGCGTGGGTCCGCCATTGTCCTGCAGTGGGCCCAGATTGGGGAAGCCGAAGAACAGCGCGACACAGCTGCCGTCCTCCACCAGGCTGCTGTTGTTTGGGGTGATTGAGTTGGGGCTATTGCAATCGCCACCGCTGTTACCGGCGACAATAGTGTTCACCAACCCAAGGTATGACCCGAAGGTACCAAGGTTTTCCAGGCCACCGCCATAGGCCGCAGTGTTGCCAAACACTGTACTGTTGAGTGCCAGAACATCACCGCCACCGGAATTGTAGACGCCGCCACCTCGACCCGATGCCGTATTTCCGCTCACCGTGCTGTTCATCAGCGTGAGGGTTTCACTGTAAACCACATGATCAATCCCGCCGCCCTGAAGGGTCGCTGTGTTGCCGGCGATGGTGCTGTCGAAGATCGATAGTGTCGCGGTGCCGCCTTGATGGATGCCGCCGCCCCGGTCTGCCCGGCTGTTCGAAATGACGCTGGATTGGACCACCAGATTCTCGGCACTCCGCACGGCCCCGCCCTGGTCCGCGTTGCCATTGGTCAGGGTAAGCCCTTGCAGCATGACATCCAGCAGATCACCTGAACCCCCACGGTCGATGTCGAATATTCGACTGGCATCTGCACCATCAATAGTGAGCTGCCTGGCGCCGGGTCCCTCAACGGTCACGGAGGAACTGATCAGCAGGTGGCTACCCTGCAGGGTAATGGTGTTTGGCAGCATACCCGGGTCGAAGACGATTCGGTCGGGGCCAAATCCTGCCAGGCACTCACCCTGCCCGTCGAACACCCGGGAATCAGCGTTGACGTTGGCCAGCGCCTCGGGAAGGGAACAAAGGCCATCTTCTGTCTGCTCGATTGATGCGGTGGTAACCCGGACTGGCGTTATCAACTCCACGGCGCCGATATCGCAGCCGGCCAGTCCGTCTTCGTCGCCGTCACCCGGACGCACGGCGCCTCGCTGGTCGGTGGCAGTACAGATCGAATCGTCGCCGGTATCGATCACGGGGCTGCCCGGCAGTGGTGCGTGGGTCAAAGTTGGCCCGCCGTTGTGCTGCAGCGGTCCGAGCAACGGATCACCCGCGAGGGTGGAGTTGCAACTGCCGTCCTCCACCAGATTACCCGTGTTGACAAACACACTGGAGCCGGTGCCACTGGAGTAGAGGCACTCCAGGCCTTCTCCGGTGTTTCCCGCAATGACCACATTGATGAGACCGAATTCACCAGCATCCACGTACAAACTGCCACCACCGTAGATCGTGGAGTTGCCGATGATGGTTGAATTCCGGATCTGAACCGAACTGGAGCGAGCAAATATTCCCCCTGTTGAATAAACCCGATTGCCGGAGATCGTGCTGTCGCGCATCTCCAGGCTGCCTCCAATGAGACGTATTGCAGCGGAACCGTAAGAACTGGTGTTCCCGGAGACCGTGGAATCAATGACCGTCACCGCAGAATCACTGGCCAGAATGCCGCTTCCGGAGGATTCGGTTCGGTTCTGAGAGATCGTCGCGCGGACCAGCGTCAGGTCACCCGGCCCATCGCTGAATACTGCGCCCCCGCGGGAGGCCTCATTCGAGGTCAACGTTACGTCGCTCAACGTCAGGTTTTCTCGGTTAAGCACGGCGCCGCCGTCACCCGACACAAGACCGCTTTGAAGGGTCAGTCCCTGGATGGCCACGTCCACGCTCTCGCCGTTTCTGCCGTCGTCGACGAAAAACACCCGGGAACTGCCGTCACCAGAAAGCGCCAGCAAGTCGGCCCCCGGACCTTGAATCGTCACCGGGCTGGTGACGTCAATGTCGGCGTTGGCTCCCGTCAGGGTAATTGTCGACCCTTCAAGCACCGGGCTGAAAGTAATGACATCTTCGCCGAATCCCCGAGGACAATCTGGATGAACCGGGGAATCTGCGTTGGCATTCGCCACCGCCTCGGGAAGACCACAATCACCGTCTGCAGCGATCAATGTGGTGGTGTCGACGACCAGGGGCGGCAGATACTCATAAGCGCCGGTGTCGCAGCGGGCCTCCCCGTCGCCGTCCCCGTCGACGGTACGCGGAAATCCACGCTGGTCGGTACCGCTGCACGGGGCAAAGACATCTGGATCCACAGCTCGACTGAAACCGTTGAAGAACGCGTGGGTTGGCGTGGGCCCGCCGTTGTCGGCCAGGTCCCGCAGACCTGGATCCCCTGTGATCTCCGCGCCACAGGATCCATCTTCCACCAGGTTGGCCACGTTGGTGGGCATGCTGCCCGAGTTGGAGCAGTCCGCCCCCTCGCTGTTGGCGACGATGGACGCCGTCATGCGCAGCGTTCCCGTGCTGCCCACACGGATGCCACCGGCCTGGACAAAGGCGGTGTTGTCAGACAGCGTCGAATTGCTCAGCCTCAGCGTGTCGTCGTCGGCGTGAATCGCGCCGCCGAAGCGAGCCTGGTTACCTGAGAAAGTGCTGGTAATGGCATTGGTATAACCCCTGGTGTAGACACCGCCTCCATAGTCGAAGGCCCTGTTGCCATAGAGGGTGCTTCGAGCGACAACCAGGCTGAGCCCGATGCTGTTGATCGCGCCGCCATTGCCGACGGTCGCGGTGTTGCCCGTGACGATGCTCTCGCTCAGCCGCAATCTGCCCTGGTTGAAAACGGCACCGCCAAAGTTTGCGCGCCCGGATTGCAGGGTCAGGTTATTGAGCGTGGCATCACCCGCTGCGCTGACCTCGAACAGTCTCGAGTTGCTGTTGCCCGAAATCGTGAGATCCCGGGCACCAGGACCCTGAATGGTCAGGCGGCTGGTGATGTCGATCTGCCCCGCCGCATCCGCCGCAGTCAGGGTAATGGTCTGACCCACCAGGGACGGGTCGAACTGGATAAGGTCAGATTCGCTGCCGGCCGAACACTCGCCCGGGACTGCCCCGCTGACGGTATCGCTGTTGGCTGAAACAATGGCCTCTCGCAGCGTACACAGCCCGTCGTCGGCGCTGATGTCAGAGGCCGAATTGACGGTAATGGAAGCCGCATGAGCGGAAGCCGCCAGGCCCTGGGCTATGGCCAGTGCCAGCATCCTTGGTCGGACGCGAAGCTTTCTTTTTCGCCTCACTTTGGGGTTCATGGGCTGCCCGGTGTCCTTCGGCTTCCAGGCTACACAATGCGGTACACCGGGCCTGATGTCTTGACGGAGATCTAACCGAAATCTAACCAATCAAAAAACAACACCAAAGCCCAGCCAAAGTCGTCAAGCCGCTGCGGGACGTGAAATTGCCACCATGACGCTGCTGGATGCACAAAAAAAGACCGCCCGAAGGCGGCCTTTTCCTGGTACCCAGGGTTCGCCCTAGTTCGACGAAGACACCAGTTCGTTATCGATCATGGCACGGGTCCGGATGATGTTGTTCCTGACCGGCTCAGACTGGGGGTTCAGTGACCCGGCCTGCTCGAAGGAAGCCAGCGCTTCGGCCAATTTGCCCAGGTGCAGCTCGAGCACACCGCGGTTGTTGAAGTCGCTCCAGGTGGCCAGGTCCATCTTCGTGGCCCTGATACAGGCACCTGAGGCCCGCTCGACATTCTCTTCCTGCAGGTAGGCGCTGCACAGAACCGCATAGCCTCGAATACGATCTTCCGGTGCACGAAGGCGCTTGTAGCGCTGCTCCAGCAGGTCGATGGCGCGGCTGGCATCACCGGCTGCAAGGGCGTGCTCGGCCTGGATCAGGAACATGGGCGGGTGGGCTCCCAGCACCTCGGCCCGGGGGGCTGTAAGTGCGGTCAACAACAAAAAAGCAATGGTGGCGATTAATTTGGATTGCATCTCTCAGCTCCTCAGTGAATCTCTGTATTCAGTCTAGTTATTCACAAAAGCATAGCAATACCATAAATTTATACTTATCATTCATTAATGAATACTAAAGACGCCATCAACAACTGGAGCGACATCGCCCTGTTCCTGGCCATCGCTCGTAGCGGCAACCTCTCGGCGGCCGCCGAACAGGTCGGCATGTCCCAGCCCACTCTGGGTCGCCGCCTGCAGGCCCTGGAGCAGCGCCTGGACGCCACCCTGTTCGTTCGCGGCGGCCGCCGCCTGCAGCTGACGGACGCTGGCAACGCCATCCTGGAAAGCGCCGAGCGCATGTCCCGCGAAATGAGTGCTATCGAGCGGGCCGTTGACGTGCACGCGCGAGGCCTGTCCGGTGACGTCACCATCACCGCCACCGAGGGGATCGGCACCGACTGGCTGGCGCCGGAGCTGGTGGAGTTTCACCGGCAATACCCGGACATCGTGCTCAACATCAAGGTGGAAAACCGGCCCCTGGACCTGGTCCACCGGGAAGCCGATATCGCCCTGCGGCTGGGCCGACCGACCCAGCCGGATCTCATCGCCCGGAGGCTGGTAGATGTCACCTTTGGTCTCTACGGTTCCCGGCAGTACCTGGAGTCCAGGGGTTCAGTGGAATGTATCGAGGACCTGGACAACCACGACTTCATCAGCCTGATACTCCCGGACGATACCGGCCACGTGGCATTTTCCGAAACTTCCGTCATACCGGTCCCGTTCGGGCGCACCGTGCTGTCATCCAACAGCCCAGCCGCCCAGATGTCGGCGGCCCGGGCCGGCTACGGCCTGACGGTGGTGTCCTGCCGTTGGGCCAGCATGCACAAGGAAATGGTTCGGGTGTTGCCCGAGGTGGACGTGCACCGGGCGGAGCTGTGGCTGGTGACCCACGAGGAACTCAAGCACAGCGCCCGAATCCGCGCCGTGTCCGATGCCATTGCCGAGCGGGTGCTGGCCCGGAAGCTGATGTTCGATACCGGCACCTGAACTGATACCATCGGCGCAGTCCAAATTCATCCGCGTCCCGCCCCACATTGAACGCCACCGGTCCAAGACTCGAAATCACCGCCTCCCGGCAATTCACCAGCTGGCTGGCGGATTGCGGCGGCAGCCTGTGCTTTTCGACCTACCAGGCCGGAAAGCTGTTCTTCATCGGCCTGAAACCCGATGGCGCGCTGTCCCTGTTTGAACGGACCTTTGCGCGAATCATGGGAGTCAGCGCCACCGCCGACACTCTCTGGGCGGGAACGCTTTACCAGCTATGGAAGTTCGAAAATCTTTTGCAGCCGGGCGAGAACCACCAGGGCTATGACCGGCTCTACGTTCCCCGGCTCGCCTACACCACCGGCGATCTGGACATCCACGACGTGGCGATGGATGGCGACGATCAGCCCGTATTCGTCAATACCCTGTTCAGCTGCCTGTCGCGGCCCAGCGACCAATACAGCTTTGTCCCGGAATGGAAGCCGCCGTTCATCAGCAAACTGGCAGCGGAAGACCGATGTCATCTTAACGGCCTGGCCATGCGAGATGGCCAACCAGCCTTCGTAACCTGCGTGTCGAAATCGGACGTCAACGAAGGCTGGAGGGAACACCGGACCAATGGGGGCCTGGTGCTGTCCGTGCCGGATGGAGAGGTGGTTTGCGATGGACTGTCCATGCCCCATTCACCGCGCTGGTACCAGGGCCGCCTTTGGGTGCTGAATTCCGGCAAAGGCGAATTTGGCTACGTGGATTCCGGAGAATTCCACCCCGTGTCTTTCAGCCCGGGTTACCTGCGCGGCCTTTGCTTTATCGGAGATTACGCCGTACTCGGCCTGTCCAAGCCACGAGAGAAAAGCACCTTTGACGGGCTGGACTTGCAGGACAAGCTGGCCGCGTCCAACGCCAGCGCGCGCTGTGCCATCCAGGTGGTGGACCTGAAGCGGGGCGATATCGTGCATGAGCTCCGGATCGAAGGCGTGGTGGAAGAACTGTACGATGTGGCCTTCATCCCGGGATGCCGTCAACCCATGGCGCTGGGGTTCAAGACCGACGAGATCCGGAGGGTGCTGTCGCTTCCACCGGACACTGCGCACCCAATGTAAAAGCCACCCCCGTCCACGGCCCGGCCGTCTGAGGTCAACGGGCCAGCCGCAAACCAATGAACCCAGAGAATTGAGGTCCATACTTACCTCTCACGGGAATTTGAATCTGAACTGTGACCACAAACGCCTGAAGCTCAGGAAAGAGCGATCTCCAGCAGGCCTGTGGGTTGCTGGTCGACGAAAAAGCGCCAGACATGTTCGTACAGCAGGACCTGGTTCGGAAACGGGACCCGCTCTATTGCTTCTTCCAGCGTGCACCAGCGGACTTGCGAATCATCGGCAACCGGTGCGTGGCAGTTCGTTTCGACCACAAATACCGGAATCACCATGACCTGGCCGGTGGCCGTATCGAAATATTGCTCGAGGTAATCAGCGGCATACAGGCGCTGGACCGCCAGGCCGGTGGCCCGGGTAAACGCCTGCACTACGCCTTCCCAGCGGTGACCGGGACCGCTACCCTCGAAGTGGGTCCAGAACCCCTGTTCCGGATCTTTTCGCAACAGCACCCGGGCCTGGTCCGGGAACCGCCCGATGACCACCGCCGCGGCGGGCCCAGATCTGGATGGCAAAACATCCATCAAGCCAGGTACGGCACCAGCCCCCAGTTAACGAAGGACAGCCCCAGGGCAGCGTAGGCCAGGGCAAACAGGGTGAAATGGAGCTTGCGCCAGCCGTTCCAGCCCGACAGCGGCCATACCAGCAGCACGCACAGCACCATGAACGCCGCCGTTCCGGTGATGATGGTGGCCGCCAGGATCATTTCTGAAAAGATCGGCAGTGGCCAATCGGTGAATGCCTCGGCAAAGGCCATTTCACCGGGTTTGGGCATGCGGGCTGCCAGCCCAGCCAGCCAGATGAGCGGAACAATTCCCAGCAGGGCGATCCACGAAAACACGTGGCCCATGGCGCGGTTTTCCCGCTGCTGCCCAAACCGCCGCCATAGGCCCAGCAGAGTCGTCAGGGCAAACAGCACCGTCGCGCCCAGCGCGTAAAGCAGGATCCGTGGATCGGTCAGCAGCGTCACGGGCTCCATGTCCACCGCACCACCCGGCGTGATGACCCGGGCCACTTCGCCGTCGGCATCGCGGACAAATGCCAGCCGCTCGCCGAAGCGATTTTCCCACAGGTCATCGCCGATCCTGACAAAGGGTGCATTGTCGCGGTTGATCACCAGGTAGCCGTCGCTGGCTTTGAGCTCCATCGGCCCCATACTCGCGGAGATAACCTTCTGCGGACCGTGAAATATACGTCGGCTGCTCATGTATCTTCCTGCCAGCGACTCGGCTTCGTCGAAATCCGCGGCAGTGGGTTCGGGTCGCGAAGCGGCCGGGTCGAATTCGCCTCGCAACGCAAGCTCCCGGTCCATGACCAGTCGTGGGACGAAACTCAAGGGATCAAAATCGTCACTGGTGTTCTGGGCTATAAAGACGCCGAGACCCAGCTCCGGCGCCACGGCAAACTTGGAATAGAAGGCGTTGATGGATCCGGTATGCCCGTAGTAGCTGGTGGATCGATACGGCAGGTCGAAGAAGCCGTGGGCGCGGCCAGGCGCATCGGGCACCGGGTCAAACTGTCGGCGGCGCATCTCGCCATAGCTGCCCCGGGTCAACAGGCGGAGGCCGTCCAGCTCGCCCTGGTTGAGGTGAAACCGCAACCACCGGGCCATGTCGGCCGCCGTGGTGGTCATACCGCCAATGGGCGCGAACGAGCCCAGGTCCAGCTGGCCTACTTCCTCGGGGCCGCCGCCGGCAACCCTGTAATTTCTTGAGACCGGCGTTGCTGGATTGGCTGCGGCCGGGCTCTGGTCCGTCAGGGTCGTGGTGGTCATCCCCAGCGGCTGGAGAATTTCTGCAAACAGGAAATCAGCGTAGGACTGACCCGTGGAATCCTCGATCACCAGGGCTGCCAGGTTGGAGCCCCAGTTGGAATAGGCCGCCCGTTCTCCGCGGGGAAACACCTGTCGAGGCTCCGACGCGGCAATGGCCTCAGGCAGATCCATGGCGGCAATGCGGCTGGAAAACAGGTCCAGATTCTCCTCAACGCCGGCACGATGGTCCATCAGGTCGCCCAGGGTCAGTGGTCGCTCACCTTCGGGTACGGTGTATCGTTTCAAATAGGCATTGACGTCCTCGCTCAGGTCCAGAATGCCCCGCTCCACCAGGATCATCAGCGAGGTCCAGATAAAGGTCTTGGAGATGGAAGCGATATAAAAACGGGTGGTCTCGGGATCCACCGGCATTCCCTCGGCCACGTCCGCCAGGCCATAACCCTTGCTCAGCACTACCCGGTCGGGCCGAACCACGGCCACCGTGTAACCCGGCGCACCGTGCACCGCCTGCCAGGTAGCAATCAGGCCATCCACGTAGGCCTCGAGCGCGAGATCGTCGGCTGAAGCAGCCTGGACAGTCCCGGTGGGAGATTCCTCGGTGAGGGCCTCCTGGACGAAGGCTTCCTCGCTTGCCGGAGGCTCCTCCACGACATCTTCAACCTGTGCGAAAGCGGCGGTCGCCGCCATCAAGAAAAAGCACACCAGGCCGGGCCATCGGCGCATGACTGTCTCCCCATCAGTGGTTTCGGAAGGATTATAGCCCCGGGCGGCCGGATCACGCCTGGGCGCCGCTATTCCTGGCCCAATTGCGCCAATATCGCCTGGCGCTGCCGCGTCCGGTATTGCTCCAACCGCTCGACCGCCGCGCGGAACCTTGGCTCGTCCTGCAGTTCGCGGAACACCGGATCCTGCATAAAAGGGACGTCAATGGCGCGACGGTCGGCCAGCTTTTCAACAAGATCCAGTGCCACCGGGACGTCACCGGTAAGAACCGCAAGCCTCGCTTCCGCATAATCCTGCTGAACATTGCCAAGGCCCGCCTCGCGCCGCTCCCTGACCACGGCTTCGACGAACACCAGCCTGGATCGGGCTTCCTCCTGTTCGCCACGTTCACGCAGATTCCAGACAATCTCCACGCCCAGGTCCAGGCGCGGGATTCCGAGCCGAGCCGGCTGAGCCAGGGCCCATGTCGCTGCTGCGTCCATGTTCTCCGCCGCCGCGGCAGCAGAGCCACACCACTGCTGCACCTTGGCTTTCCAGGCCTGGAGCAAGCGTTCTTTCGACAGATCAGCTCCATCGAAGGTGCTGACGGCATCGGCGCAGCGGCCTTCTGCCAGCGCAAGCAACGAACGTTGTATCGATGAATCGGCGTAATCCCGTGCCAGGCCGAACAGGCCCAGGTCCAGGTAGGCATAAAACAGGCTGGCACGATCAGAAGTGTTTTCCGGGTCCAGGGCCTCTGCCTTCTTCAGGGTCGCGTGGGCCAGGTCGAATTGCGCTGTAAACCGGTAATAGGTGGTCAGCGCTCCCAGGGCACGGCTGTCGTTGGGCCGCAATCGGACGATCCGCTCCGCGACCTCGCGCCCTTCCTCGGCGCGCCCAAGAAATCCCAGCTGGACGATCCAGTTCTGCACCGTTACCGGCGACATCGGGTCCAGTTCCAGGGCGCGGCGCTTGGCCGCCGAACCCTCGCTGACGCGGCCAAGACGATTCAGCCCAACGCCCAGCCGCCTGTGCGCCAGGGCCAGGTTCGGGTTGAGCTCGATAGCACGGGTGAATGCGTCCACGGCAGCCTGCTGCTCAAACGCGAGTTCCAACAGAAGCCCATTGACCACATGGGCCTCCGCCAGGCCGGGATCCAACGCCATTGCCCGCTCCACCAGCGGCCGCCCCAGCTGAATCACCTCCCGGCGAGAGAGCTGCCCGTAAGAAGTTGGTGACTGCTCCATCAGGGTGTAGGTATTGGCCAGACCCGCGTAGGCCGGCGCGTAATCCGGCGCCAGGGCAATGGCCTGCTCAAAGGCCTTCACCGACATGGGCAGAGAAGTGGACGTGCGTTGCTCGGCCAGGAAACGCCCCTCCAGGAAAGCCTGGTAGGCTTCCAGGTCAACCTCATTGGATCCAGCAGCAGTCTCCGGCGATGAGTTTCCAACCAGGGCTGCGGTCATCGCCTCGACGATGGCGCCCGCAATCTCGTCCTGGACAGTAAAAATATCCCGCAGCTCGCGGTCGTATACGTCGGACCAGAGCTGAAAGCCGGACTCCACCTCCACCAGCTGGGCCGAGACCCGCAGCTGGTTTCCGGCCCTGCGCACAGATCCTTCGAGAATTGCGGCCACATCCAGGGCCTCGCCAATATCGGTGACCGGCAGGTTCTGACCTTTAAACGCAAACGATGATGTGCGCGCGGCCACGCGCAGGCCAGGCTGGCGCGCCAGCACGTTCAGCAGTTCCTCGGCAATGCCGTCGGAGAAATATTCCTGGTCACCCTCGGGACTGAGGTCGACAAACGGGAGCACCGCCACGGACTCGTAGCTTCGATCGGGCTCTGCCTGGCGCGTGAAACGGTCAAACCCGTAGATCCCCAGGGCGAAGGCCATCATCACGATGATCACCCAGTTCAGTCGGCGCCCCGTCTGCGGTGTTATGGACGTCTCGCGGTCGATCTCGGATTCGCGTTTGATGCCCTCCGGGGTCAGCTCATACACCCAGGCAAACACCACCGCAGGAATGAAGCCGATGGCCAGCAGGCCGATCAGCAGGCGGCCGGCCCAGTACGGCACGTCGAGCATACCGAACAGCACGTCACCGATCTGGAGCAGCAGCCAGGACAGCACCAGGTAGGCCGCGCCAACCCGGAACACATTGCGTCGCTTCAATTCAGTCAGCAGCGACATCAGTGGTCGTTCCGTCTCCAGCCCATGGCAATCATTCGCGCCGCTCCCCCCTGCCGATGCAGGACGAATGGTAGCAGCCGGTCAGCGCTTGTTCACCACAGTGCTGGTGCGTCAGGCGATGAAGCCTCCGGTCTGCCTGTTCCAGAGATCCGCGTAAAGCCCTCCCGTTGTGACCAGTTCCTCATGGCTGCCCTGCTCGACAATCCTGCCCCCGTCGATCACCACCAGCCGGTCCATGGCGGCGATGGTGGACAGGCGGTGGGCAATGGCAATCACGGTTTTGCCGGTCATCAGCTGCAGCAGGTTCTCCTGGATGGCGGCTTCGACTTCCGAGTCCAGAGCTGATGTTGCTTCGTCCAGCACCAGGATGGGCGCGTCCTTGAGGAACATGCGGGCGATGGCAATGCGCTGGCGCTGGCCGCCGGAGAGCTTCACGCCCCGCTCGCCCACGTGGGCGTCGTAGCCTGTCCGCCCCTTGGCGTCGGCCAGTCCGGGGATGAATTCGTGGGCATTGGCCCGACGGGCCGCCTGGATGACGTCGCCTTCGCTGGCGCCCTGGCGGCCGTAGGCAATGTTGTCGAACACGGACCGATGCAGCAGTGCCGTGTCCTGGGTGACCACACCAATTTTGTGGCGCAGGGACTCCTGGGCCACCTGGGAAATGTCCTGGCCGTCGATCAGGATCCGGCCGCCCTCCAGGTCGAACAGCCGCAGCAGCACGTTCATCAGGGTGGTCTTGCCGGCGCCGGAGCGGCCCACCAGGCCCACCTTCTCCCCGGCCTCGATCTTCAGGGAAAAGTCATCGATCACGCCGCCCTTTTTGCCGTAATGAAAACTAATGTTGTCGAACTCGATAACGCCCTGATCAACGACCAGCTCCGTAGCGTCGGGCACATCAGTGACCGATTGCACCTTGGCAATAGTACTCATGCCGTCGTGGGCCATGCCGATGTTTTCGAACAGGGCCGACAGCTCCCACATGATCCAGTGGGACATGCCGTTCAGGCGCAGAGCCAGCCCCACCGCAATGGCCAGGGCACCCACGGTGGCCGATTCGTTGAGCCAGGACCAGATCGACACGAACCCCACGGCAAACAGCAGAACCGCATTGAGGGTTTCCACCGAGACCTCGAGCTTGGTGTTCAAGCGCATCATCCGATAGACCGTGTCCATGAACCCGTCCATGCTCTCCCGGGCGTAGTTCTCTTCGTGCCCGGCGTGGGCGAACAGTTTGACCGTCATGATGTTGGTATAGCTGTCGACGATGCGGCCGGTCATGGTGGAGCGGGCGTCGGCCTGCTCCTCGGCCACCACGTGCAGCCTGGGCAGCAGCCGGGTCATCAGGGCGATGTAGACCAGCAGCCAGACCACGAAGGGTACGGCAATCCAGAAATCAAAGCCGGCCACGAGGATCAGGCCGCCCAGGAAGTAGACCGTGACATACACCATGACATCGGTGAGCTTGAGCACCGCCTGGCGAACACCCAGGGCCGTCTGCATGACCTTGGTGGCCACGCGTCCCGCCATCTCGTCCTGGTAGAAGCCAAAGCTCTGGCGCAGCAGGTAGCGGTGGGCCTGCCAGCGAATCCGCATGGGGTAATTGCCCAGGATGGTCTGGTGGTTCACCAGGCCGGCCAGCAGGTTGATCAGCGGCAGGGCGATCAGAACCACCGCGCCAATAAGGATCAGGGTGTCGCGTTCCTGCTCCAGGAAGGTCTCCCGGTCGGCCTCGGCCAGCCAGTCCACCAGGCTGCCCATGAAGCCGAACAGCATCACCTCCACCGCGGCGAAAAGGGTCACCAGGGCAGACATCAGGAAAATCCACGGCCACACGCCCCGGGTGTAGTGCTTGCAGAAGGCAATCAGCGTCGGCGGCGGCCGATCCGGCATCTCCGGCGGGAACGGCTTCAGCAGGTTTTCGAAGAAGGCAAACATCGGCTTAGTATAGCCACCAGGCTGGACCCGGGCGTGGCCCATTGGGACGAGAGATTTCCGCTCAGTCGGGGAGGATTCTGAGCACATCCCAACAGGCACCTATGGTGTGATAATCACACTTGGCGCCGGCTGCGGATTTTTCGTCAGAGTAAGGCTGGTTGTCCGCTGTCAGTACGCGGAACCAGGCACCATGACGGTGATCGATCATGTGGTCCCAGGCGTACTGCCAGATCTTTTCGTACCAATCCAGGTACGCTGCGTCGCCGGTCTGGTGGTAAAGCCTGGCGCTGGCGGCAATGGTCTCTGCCTGCACCCAGAAATACTTGTCCGAATCGCAGATCTGGCCATCCGGGGCGAACCCGTAATAGATGCCGCCATGTTCCCCGTCCCAGCAGGACTCCATCACTGGATCGAACAGGTTTCTGGCGCGGTCAACGAGCCAGGAATCCCTGCAATGAGCGTGCAGGGTCAGCAGCAGCTTGGCCCACTCGGTCTGGTGCCCCGGTTGAAAGCCCCAGGGCCGGTACAGGTTCTTTGGATCGTCCCGGTTGTAGTCCCAGTCAAGATCCAGTTCGGGAGTGTAGTGCTCCCAGACCAGGCCGCCGGCTTTGTCGGCCAGTTCGCCGGCTACCTTCTCAGCCAGCGCCGATGCCCGGTCGAGATACATCGAATTGCCCGTTGCCTCAAACGCCGCCAACAGGGCCTCGCAGCTGTGCATGTTGGCATTCTGGCCGCGATAGAGATCCACCGATGACCAGTCTGGCGTCGCCTCGTCCGCGTAGACGCCGATGTCTGGCTGCCAGAACCTTTCCTGCATGATGCGGTAGACCCGCTCGATGTCGTCCTGGCCCGCCAGCCCCAGTTCATGGGCAGCCGACAGGCACAGCATGACAAACGCCAGGCCGTAGCATTGATTGGTCTGATCATCAGGTTCCCGGCCTGCCGTCAGGGTCCAGTGGTAGCCGCCTCGCGACGCATCCCAGTGATAACGTCGAATGAATTCCAGCCCATGCCTGGCGTGGTCCAGGTATTGCTGGCGATCCAGCATCTGGTAGGCCTTGCAGTAGTTGAACACCATGCGACAGCTGCTGACCAGGTGCCGGCGCCCGGGATCAAACACCGTGCCGTCGTCCCGGAAGTTCTGGAAAAAACCCCCGGCCGGGTCGATGACGTTGGGCTCATAGAAATCGAGAATCGACTGGACGTGGCCAAGGAGAAAGGAGCGGCTCAGATAATTCATGCCCTGGGCGCCGGGCAGTTGACGTCGTCAAGACGGGGAAATGAGGGAAACGCCCCGGGCCGGGTGACGGCAACGGCGCCGCAGTGCGCGGCAAACCGCACCAGTTCCTCAATGTATTCAGGGTCCCTCATCCGGGCAACCGGGTCTTCTGAACGGCTCAGCCCGAAAAGGACTCCAGCAATGAACGCATCGCCGGCCCCGGTGGTATCCACCGCCTTCACCTGTGGCGGCGTGACGCCGATGTCCCCTCGTTCGGTGACCACGCGCAGGTCTTTGCCACCATCGGTGATCAGAAGCACCGATGGGCGTGCGGCAAAACACTGGTCCCGGTATGCCCCGGGATCTCCCTGGCTCAGAAAATCGAATTCTTCACGGGCAAATTTCACCAGGTCAGCGTTCATTACCTGTTCGTTGACGGTATCCGGATCCGCCTGCCCCGTTGGCCAGAGGTTGTGGCGCAGATTGACGTCGAAGCTGACCAGCGCGGCGCGATCCCGGGCGCGGGTCACTACCTCTCTGGTCACCCGGGTGATGGAAGGATCTGTCAGTGTGTTGCTGCACAGGTGCACAATGGGCTGCCGCTCAAACCACTCGTCGACCACCTGATCAGGTTGCATGACCACGTCGGCCGTGCCGTCGCGTCGGAAGGAAAAGCTGCGTTCGCCGTCATCATCCAGGAACACAAATGCCAGGGCGGTTTTGGCCTCGCCATGGATTGCGGTGAAAGTGGTATCCACCCCGAACAGCTCCAGGGCGTTGAGCAGGAATTCGCCGAAAGGGTCCGCCCCGACCTGGCCGGCAAACCTGGATTCGCCGCCGAGCCTGGCTACCGCCACCGCGACGTTGGCGGGCGCCCCGCCCGGGTATTGGGTGAAGCTGTTGAGCGCCAGGTCCCCGTCCTGTTTTCGCGACGTGTTGAGAAAGTCGATCAACACCTCGCCAAAGCAGAGCACCGGTCTCATGACGCCAGTTCGCGGGCCTTTTCTGCTGCAGGCCTCAACCAGGCCAGCCACATGGCCGCGGTCCAGGAAAACTCTTCCCCGCCGGTGCCGGTCCCTGCCTGGGGATTGAATGCCTCGTAGAAGCCATGTTCGCGGATCAGCTCCCTGGAGTCCTCGGTGATTCGCCGGGCCCAGTCATCGAGGCCGCTCTCTGAGAACCCTCTGGCCAGCATGTAGTTCACCACCAGCCACACGGGACCGCGCCAGTATCGATCAGCGTCAAACAGCACGTCATCCGGATCGTGGCTGGGACACATGTAGCGGCAGCTGGCGCTGATGCGGTCCCAGTGCCGGCTCATGGCAGCCCGCTGGGTCGCGCTGCCCACACCGGCATAGGCAAAGAGGAAAGAGCCGCTGGTGATATAGCCTGAGTGACGGCCGGTGATCACGTCCCGGGAGCAATAGGCCTGGATGCTGTCATCCCACAGGTAATCAGCACCCTGCTCCAGCTGATTGACGTACCCCTGGAGTTCGGCCATGGCCTCGGTATCGCCAAGCTCCTCAGCCAGCCTCATCAGGTCGCGGGATGCGCGCAGCAAGATCATGGTCATGCCCACGTCAGCTACCCGGAACGGTCCCCGGGTGGCGATGGCCTCATGGTCCCAGCCGGTATTGCGCCCGAATTCCACCATGGCGATGTAACGGTCATAGTCCAGCTTGGTTGGGCGCATGGCCGCATCAGCGTGCTGGAGGTCGCGACGCTCGTAAGGCGTGACTCCGGATACGTCAACTGCTGATGCGGGGTGGTCCCATTCCGGAGAATTGTCACGGCCGCTCTCCCAGGGATGGGTGATCACCGCGGCGCCCACGCCGTCAGGCACCCGGTAGCGATGAAACCAACGGTGCCAGGCCAGGAGCTTTGGAAACAGCGCCAGCATACGTACCTTGATAGCGGAGTCATCAGACCGTGACCACAGCTCATGCACCACCGTTGCCGCCACCGGCGGCTGGGTAATGCCCGAAGTCGGCATCGATTCACCGGCCTGCCAAACGTCAGGCCCCGGAAAGTAATCCGGGTCGTTGCGCCGAAATACGATATGCGGGACCAGGCCGTCCTCCCACTGGGCTTCGAACAGAGTTTCTATCTCAGCGCAGGCCCGCGCCTCGTCGAAGGTGGCAAACCCCAGCGCGACCAGCACCGAGTCCCAATTCCACTGGTACGGATACAGGCCGGCCGTGGGGATGGTGAATCCACCCTTGTCATTGGCGCGCAGAATCTCCCTTGCTTTCTGGTCAAGATTGTCAGGCATGATGTTTCATCCCCGGTGGGTCCTGGCTACCCGGTAATCCACGGCTGCAGGTCTTTCAGGAAGGTGCTGATGATCACGATTACGAAAAACACCGATACCAGCACAATGCTTAAAGGCGACCTGACAATGGCCGACAACGAGATGCCCTCTCCGTCCGCGACGGGTTCGGCCGCGGGCAGCTTGGACAGCGCACTGACCGCGTAGGCCACGACGGTAGTCAGGGCCAGGCCGATAAAATTCCACCACATCCAGAACACCTGGGGCTGGGCCTTCCACAGGTACAGGTTGAACACCACGCCCACGACCAGGCCGATACTGGCGCCTGCTCCGGTTACCCGCCGGCCCAGCATGCCCATCAGGAACACACCCAGGATCGGGCCATAAAGGGCCGATCCCACCTTGTTGATGGCTTCGATGACGGTGGGTGCAATGGATCCGGCGAACAGCGACATGATCAGGATGGCGATGCCCCAGAACAGAGAAACCCCGCGGGCCCACAGCACCTGCTGGCCTTCGCTTCTGGGATTGGCGCCGATTGCTTCCAGATCCTCCAGGGTTACCGCCGCCAGGGAGTTAACCGCTGAACTCAGGGACGACATGGCGGCAGCGAGAATGGCAACCAGCAGCAGACCGATAATACCGTGGGGCAGATGCTCGATGATGAAGATCGGCATCATGTAGTCCGGCTTGTCCGCCGGAATTCGAGCGGCCAGGCCCGGGTCGTTGACCACGGCCACACCCACGATCAATCCTACGAAGCAGTACAGCAGCACCAGTGGAAACCGCAGCAGGCCATTGGCGAACAGCAGTTTGCGGGCGTCCTTTTGGTCCCGCGCCGACAGGATCCGCTGGGCCTGGGTCTGGTCACATCCATAGTAGGAGGCATACAAAACAAAGCCGCCGAACAGCATGGGCAGGAATCCGAACTCGTCCCCATCCAGCCCCAGCGAGAAATAGTCCACCGCCACCAGGCGCTCCGGATCCACCTGCTGCCAGAAATTACCCAGGCCACCGATTTCGGCAATGGCGTAGATGGCGACCGTCAGCAGGCCGCCGAAGATCAGGATCATCTGAAGGGCGTCGCCGTAGACCACCGCCTTCATGCCGCCGGAGGTGGAATACAGCAGGGTAATGACGCCTACTGCCAGAACGGATTGCCAGAGCTCAATGCCGAGGACGGCTTCGAGGATCAGCGACATCGCATAAACCATGATGCCGGTAGAGAACGAACGCACGACCTGGAACGAGACGCTGATCAAAATGCGGGTCGGGCGCCCGTAACGCTGATCCAGAAACTCATAGATGCTGACAATGCCGGCGCGGTACAGTGCTGGGGTGATGACAAACATCACCAGGATCATGGCCAGGGGCAAGGCGAACTCGTAGGTGAGCCACATCAGGCCACCGCCCTCCCGCATGCCGACAAAGGCCGGCGCCGAGACAAAACTGATGGCGGACAGCTGGGTCGCCATGGTGGACAGCGCAAGGGGGAACCAGCCCATGGTGCGTCCGCCCAGGAAATATTCCTCCTCGGTGGACTGGTGTCTCAGCCAGTAGCCGAACATGAGCAAGCCCACCAGGTAGGCCAGTACCACGGCATAATCTAAGGCGTTCATTCAAACCCTCCCGGAGATGTGCCCCCGGCTGGATGGTAGCCCGGAAAGTCCGGCGCCGGCAGCGATCCCCTGGAGGTGGATCGCTGCCGGACCGGGCCAATCGGCTTAGAAGTCGTAGGTGAGCCGCACCATTGCCCGTCGAGGCAGAATGGGCCGTCCTACGAAGAACTGGGCCGGGGCACCGGACTGGGCGTTGCCCTGACGCGGCGATCCCTCGGTGATGCCCTGTTCATCCAGGAGGTTGAAGATGTTGGCGCTGATGCGCATGGTCTGGCCGCTGCCGAATTCAAACGTGTACCCGGCTTCCAGTCTCACCAGGTTGTAGGAATCCAGCTCTACCGAGTTGCTGTCGTTGGCGAAATTGTCGCCGTGGAAGTTGTGGTAAAGGCCAGCATCGAAGGCATCGTAGTTGTACCGGATAGCCGTGTTCAGCATCTCGGTGGGCTGGCGACGCAGCTCGTTGCCGATGTTCCCGGGATTGGAGTCATCGTCGGTGAACTCGTGGTCACGCAGCGTGACATTGCCATGCAGCGACCAGTAATCATTCAGGTAGTAAGTGATACTGGCTTCAATGCCAATCGCCTCGGTGGACTGCAGGGACACGACCTCGATGACGCCACCGGGATTGTTCGGATCGTTTTCGAAGTCCACGTTCCGGCGATCGTCCAGGGTGGTGTAGAAGAGACCTGCGTAGCCGTCAAAGTTGTCGTAGCTGAACTTCAGGCCCGCCTCGACGGTGGTGATGATCTCTCCCTCGTAGGATGCCAGGCGTCCATCATTGAACGGCACACTGCGAATCTGCGGGAAGAAGAAGCCCCGGGACGCGTTGGCGAACAGGTTGATCTCGTCACTCCAGCGGTACAGCGCGCCGGCTGAAAATGCCCACTCGGTGGTTCCCAGGTCGTCGGCCGTGAGGGACCCGTCGGTAAAGCTCACGTTCTCCACCAGGTCATTGACCAGGGGGTCGTTGGCCATCTGGAACGAGGCCGTGTTGAACTGCCGCACGTCACCTTCCAGGCGCTCCACGCGCATGCCAAGGTCAAAGGACCATTCGTCCATTTCGATCTGGTCGGTCACATACAAGGCGGTCCGTCGGGCGCTGCGGTCGCGGTAACCGACGAGCCCGTTGGCATTGGCCAGTCCGTTGACGGTCCACAGGTAATCCGAACCCGGCGAAGCCACCAGGTTGCCCGATGCGTCTTCGGATACACCCTGCAGGGTGACATTCACCAGGCGCGGCGCATTGCGGAAGTCGCCGAGATAGGTGGTGATGTAGTTCAGGTCGTCGGCCTGAGAATCGGAGAAGAAGGTTCCGATGGTGATGCCGTGTTCCGCATCGCCAATTTCCAGTGTTCGGCCGATGCTGAACTCACCGGAGAAATCCGTCGCATCGCGCCAGCGATCCAGGGTTCGATTGCCGAACAGCAGGAAATCGCCGGGCAGTCTTTCGCCGGACTCAGAGAAAGTGAACACCGCGTTACCGGCGAAGTCTGCCAGGCCGCGATTGGCCAGGTATTCCCCCTGGGTTTCCGGGGTGTTGGGCCCGATGGCGTCTCCGTCCAGGAACAGGTTGAACTGGTGATCGTAGTTGGCGTAACGCACCTTGGCGTTGAAGGTCCAATCATCATCCAGGTCCTTGTCCAGCACCACGGCCAGGGATTGACCCTTGGTGACCACCCCATCGCCAATGGGGGTGGTGAACCGGCCATCCGGGGTGTCGTAGGAGAGCCCAATGGCCTCCACCGTGTTCATGGTGAACACCTCGCGGCCGTCGTTACCCGACACCCGCTCCCGGGACCGACCGTCAACCGGCAGGGGCAGGAAGAACTGGACCTTGTCATCGATGGCCTGTCCGTAAACGGTAATGGAACCGCTGCCGTCAGAGAATTCATGCTTGACGTTGCCGCGCACCTGGAAACCCTCCGTGTCCAGCCCGGACTCCAGCGGTCCCTCGTCGGCACGATAGTAACCTGACAGCGCGTAGTAGGTATTGGTGTCGTCGCCGCCCACGGGTCCGCTGAAGAAGTAGTCGCCACGGAAGCGGCCTTCTTCGGCAATTTCGACCTGGAGCGTGCCGCGGGGATCGACATCACCGGTCTTGCTGATGTAGTTGACGATGCCGGCAACCGAGCCCGGGCCAAACAGGTTGGACACACCGCCGCTGACAAATTCCGAACGCTGGATGCCCAGATCGTTGCGGTAGAACACGTCGAATGCGGAGGAATTCAGGCCAAAGGTTGAAAACGCCGGCATGCCGTCATACAGCAGCGGCGTGAAGGAGAACTGCCCACCTGACGGCAGCGCGCGGTGGAACACGTTGGTGGCAACCTCACCACCCCCGCCCTCGGCGCTGACGCCCGGTAACTGGGTCAGAATGTCAGCCTGGCTGGAGGACGTAAAGGCTCTGAGGTCTTCCTCGTTGTACTGGGTCACCGACGACGGCGTTTCGAACTTGGTCCGGGCGATGACGGCGCCGGTACCGGTTACCACAATTTCTTCAATGACCTGGTCATCGGACGCTTGATCGTCCTGTGCCATTGAAATCGCGGGAAATGAAAAGGCCAACGCGGCACTGATCGCCTGGGCCATAACGGACTTGGATAACATGATTGGATCCCCTTCTGTTTTACGTGCCCGCAATTCCTGATCCGGGTCCCTACCTGGATTGAATTGCATCGGGGCCTACATATGACACAAAATGACTCACAATACAACCCATAATGAGTAGTATTGAGTGTACTGTTCAGTCAGTCCCCCGTATCATCTTCCTGGAATCAGGAGCAGGAGGTCCCGTGGCGGTCTACCTTGAGGGGCACGGGGAACCCAGGTTTTTCTACGCCAACGGGACCCGGCCGCCCAACAGTTCCGAACGGCGCATTCTGGGCACTGTCGTGCGCAGCGGCGTCATCAGCCAGTCGGCGCTGGCCAGAACAACCGGGCTGGCGCAACAGAGTATTTCGCGCCTGGTCAAAGGCCTGGTGACCATGGGCGCCGTGGCCGAAGGCGATCGCGTGCTCAGCGGGAAGCGCGGCCAGCCCGGCGTGTCCATTCGCCTGGTCCCCGAATTTGCCTACACCATCGGTGTGTCCATCATGACCGAGGCCATATCGGTCATCCTGATGGATTTCTCCGGATCGGTGCTGGATGAACAGCACTGCCACCTGCCGGCCATGACGCGAAATGCCGTGCTGGACAGGACTGAAGCCATCGTGGACGAGTTTGTCTTCAATCACAGCATCGACCTGCAGCGGGTCCTCGGCATGGGCGTCGGCATTTCCGGTCGCTACATCGGTCCCGGCGCCATGTACAACACCCCCCATGCCCTGGACGACTGGGCCCTGGTGGCCATTGACCGGCTGTTCGAAGAACGCTTCGACATGCCGGTGTGGGTGGAAAATGACGGCAACGCGGCGGCCGTGGGCGAGAGCCTGGTCGGCGTGGGCCGCCAGTACGATAATTTTGCCTACCTGTTCATCGATGCGCTGCTGGGCGGCGGCATCATCATTGACCATGAGCTCATGCGGGGCTGCAACGGCAATGGTGGGGAAATTGGCCTGCTGCTGCCAAAAAACATCTACCAGCACCCTTGCCTCGAGTCCCTGCGGCAGACCCTCGGGGAGTACGGCACCCACTTCTCAGACGTTTCCACCATGATCGAAAACTTCGATATCGAGTGGCGCGGCATCGATGAGTGGATCACCAAGACCCAGAGCTCTTTTTCACTGCTGGCATCTGCGCTGGCCGCGATCCTGGATCCCGAGGCCATCGTCCTGGGTGGACGCCTGCCCGCGGTGCTCGCCCGCAAGGTGATACCCCACATCGATATCTACAACGACTCACGCCGCGGAAAACCCCGGGCGCTGCCGCGCCTGCTGATCTCGAAAGCCGGTGGTGACGCGACCGCCATCGGTGCGGCGTCCCTTCCCTTCAAGGAGCATTTTTTCGCCGCGGCAGCTTGACGGCATCGGCTCAGTTCTCGAACCCGTCTTCGAACGGACAGTCCCAGGGCGGGATCAGCACAGAGATACGATGCCTTTCAGCTCAAAGAGCACCGAGTCCAGTTTGTCCAGCTCTTGCTTCAGCCCCTCGAGCCGACGCTCCGCGTCATCGAATTGCTGTTGAAGCCGGAACGGCATGACCGCCTTTTGCTCAAAAACGGGAATACCCACCGCTTTTGCAGCTTCATTCACCAATTGATCAATCAGCTCGATTTCCGGCCCGCCCAAAATTCGTGCCCGGTCGGGGTCGACCGAAAGACTTTGCCCAGTCCTGCGGGCCTGTTCCTTTAGACCCTCGATGCGGCCTTCCAGGCCCTTGATTTCCGCCTGCAGCTCCTGGCGCCTCTTCTCTCTTTTCCTGGCTTCCTCAATTTCTTTCTCGCGCTTGGTGTCAAGCGGACCCAACTTGGTTCGGGCTTCCGCAAACGGGTTATCGCAGATCCGACGCCGCTGCTCCTCAAAGAACAGGTAGCTGGACAGACTCCCCCCGCTGATCCGGTTCAAATAGGGCACGTCCCTGGTGTCCCGGAACGCCGCGCGGCCCGCGGCCTGAACCGCATCAGCGGCGTTTTCGCGGAACGTATCGAGCCCGTCCAGCAACGAATTCAGCGAACCGGAAATGCCGTTGGCAGCGGCCGTGGTCTCTGCACCCGTGCGAACGTCCAGCGGATTTCCAAACGGTGAGTCCGTGTAGGGATTGGTGGAAAAGTCCGGGTTGTCCAGAGCCGGCGCCAACCGGGTGCCGGCTCCGGTATGGAAATAGTGGCCCGGCTGCCTGGACACGATATCGCCAGCCAGGTTTACCGCGCCTTTTCCGCCACGGGCGCCAAAGGGCATATCGCGGCTGCCAAGCTGTGCCAGCAGTCCACCCCAAGGATCGTAAGCGGCTCGATAGGTCAACGCTCCCCAGGCGTCCGTTACCGCAACCACGTTATCGACTTCGTCGGTCAACGGAAAGCGGACGGATTCCTGATCCATCACTGTGTAGGCCGGCAAGCCGGCCGGCGTAGGCACGTGCCGCCGGGTTACCTCCAGGAATTGCATCTCCAGGGCCAGCGAAGATTGCGCCGTGCCATGGTTCCAGCCATACAGCGTGGAAATCCCTGAGTCGAGTTGGGACACCGGATATCCACCGAAATCGTAGGAAAACTGCACGGCCTCGCCACTGGTGGTGATGGATTCCAGCTCACTGCGGGCATTCCATGCAAAAGTCTCATCACCGGCGGAAACCGCTCGCCCCAGCGCATCCCAGGTCTTGAGGCCGACCTGGTCAGCGGCATTGTAGGTCTTGCTGGTGGTTGTAATGCTGGAGGGATCGGGAGTGATTACCGGCTCGCCGCTCTTGTTGAGCAGACGGTTGTCCGCGTCAAATTCCAGCTCAGCGGCAATCTCCAGGCTGACGATTTTGTTCGGCGATCCAGAGCCATGCCGCCAGAACGTCAACCGACCGGCGGCATCGTAGCCAAAGTTCGACTCGATGCCGTTGGACCGAACAACGCGGACCACGCGGTCCGCAGCGTCGTAGGAATAATCCATGGTGTTGCCGAAACTGTCGGCGATTCCCGCCAGGAGGCCACCGCTGGTGTAGGAATAGTCGGCCCGAAAACCATCGGGCCAGACGATGGCGGCAATGCGGCCGGCGCCGTCCCGCTCAATGGTCAATCCGTTGCTTGCAACGATGCGACCCTGGGCATCGTAGTCCAGATCGATCCCGGTGCCGGAAGTCAAACGGTCAGCCGCGTCATAGCTGGCGGTTACCGTGGTTCCGTCGGAGAAGTCGGCGGCCGTCAGGTTTCCGTTGGCATCGTAAGTGTAGGCGCCAGTCCCGAGGCTGTCGGGAAGTGTGATGCCGGCCACCCTGCCCCGGCTGTCGTACTGGTAGGCAGTCGTGTTGCCGAGCCGGTCGGTCACCGACAGCGGACGCCCCTGATTGTCGTTTGTGGCAGTGGTCGAGTTGCCGGCCGGGTCCGTCAGAGATACCAACCTCCCCAGTGGGTCGAATCCCCGGGCAATAGTCGCTCCTGCCCGGGTGGTCGCGGCCAGCCGCCCATTGGCGTCATAGGCCCGCTCGACAGTCCGGCCGGTGGCCGAGGTGATGTCCGTCAGTCTGCCGCTTGCGTCGTAGGCAAGCGAACTGGCCGCCCCAATGCTGTTCACCAGCCCGGTCAACCTGCCGAGCAGTCCACGCTCCAGGGTCGTCGCGTTTCCCGCCGAATCGGTTACCGAGACCACCGTACCCTCCGGATCATAAGCCACCATGATCGAGTCGCCCGCCGGATCGATGATCTGAACCGGGCGGTCGCGGCTGTCGTACACCAGCGCGGTACGGCGGCCTGACCCATCCGTAGCTGCCGCCAGTCGGTTGAGTGAGTCGTACTCGAGGGTGACCCGCGCATTGTCGTCATACCGGAGTTCCACCAGCCGGTCCCTATCGTCATACGCAAGTGTTGTGACCTCGCCCAGCCGGTTGGTCACCATGGACAGGTTTCGGTTGGCATCATAGGTAAACATCGTGGCGTTGCCGCGGGCGTCAGTGACAGAAACCGGCTGATCCGCACCGTCCCAGGCAATCGTCTGGAATTCGCCGTCCGCAAAGGTCACCTGGATCATCCGCCCCAGGACGTCGTAGCCAAACCGGGTCAGGTTGCCGGCGGGATCCCGCCTTGATTCCAGGGTGCCGTCAGCGTTGTAAGTCTGGACCGTTTCGCCGCCTGCCGGGTTGGTGATGGTCAGAACCTGGCCGCGGCTGTTGCGGGTGAATTGCCAGGAATGTCCCGCGGCATCAGTAACCTGGGTGAGGTTACCCGCCGCGTCGAATTCACGCAGGATGAAGCGGCCGTCGGGATAGACCACCGTGGAAGGCTTGCGGAACTCAATGCCCCGGACCCGGTAGCTGAAAAACCCGGTGCTGACCCTGGACCCGTCGGGCCGCTCGTGACGGCTGACGTCGCCGCTGACGGGATCGTACGTAAGCTGGGTCACATCACCTCGCCGATCCACCAGCGCCCCGCGACGGCCATCGCCGTCATTGACCAGGTCTATGGATTCACCGGAACGGTCGACCACCTGGGTCAGTCCCCCCCAGTCCGAGTGGCGGTGGGTTCGGTCATCTGACGAGGAATCACTCAGCGTGGTGTCCCCCGGTGCCGGATCGTTGTAGGAAAACCCCGTGGTGTTCATCAATGCGTCGCGCTGGGTGATCACGCGGCCGGCGGCATCCCAGGTCTGGGTGAACGGCGTATTGCCCCGGGGCCGGGTCATGGCCGTCATCAGGCTGCCGGCCTGGTAGGCAAAAGTCGTGGTTTGTCCCCGCGCATCGGTGACGGCAACCAGGTCGGTCATGGTCGCGTCGTGGCCAAATCCCACCGTGCGCTGGCCGTCGGTGACCGAGGCGAGACGACCACCCGAATAGGTGAAGTCCAGCATGCGGCCCAGGTTATCGCTGACACTGGTCAGGTCGGATCCGCTGTAGCTGAGACTCAGGGCATTGCCGTTGCCATCAAGAATGACGTCCAGGTTCAGCGAAAGCCCGAACACGTAGAGTCGTTCACTTTGCGGATCTCCAAGGACCCAACCGCCTGGCTCCGATACCAGCTGGTAGAGAATGTCCCGAGGGCCGTCCAGACGCCATTGTCCGGCGTCATCCACGAACCGGATCAGGCGCCCCCGGGGGCTGATGATCTCTACAAAATTGCCACCGTCGGCAAATGTCCATTCAAAGCCGTGACGCCAGTTGGCACCCAGGCGCCCACTGCGGCCGGCAGCCTCGAGACCGGATGCATAGTAGCGTTCAAACCGCACGGGAATGGGCCCGCCCAGATCGAGGTCCGGATCGAAACTGTTGTAAAGCTCTCCCGAGAACGTGTTGACCGGGTCCCCGTCACTGCCGGAATTGGCGGTGTCGGCCGTGGTGCGCGGATCGCAGTCGGAACCCAGGAGGCCTTTGCCAGCCAGTTTGTTGGCAATACCAACGCAGTCACACTGGGGATCTGCCTGGTCCACCAGGCCGTCACAGTCGTTATCCTCGCCGTCGCTGCAGGCAGCGGCGCCCTCCTCAGCGGTGGCCAGGCCCAGGATTCCCGTGGCGTCGCCGTCATAGCGGCACTCTCCCCAGGTGCCGTTGGCGCTGCAGGTCTGGATCCCGGAGGCGCACATGCCCTGGCGTCCGGTGCTGCAGGATTGCTGCTGGCCCTCGGTACAGCTCAGGCAGTTGCTGGCCAGGTCGTCCGGACCGTTGTTGCCCAGTGCACCGGACAGCGCAGCCAGCGTGCCGCCGCAGAAGATGCCGCCCCCGCTGTCGGCCGCGCTGTTCCCGGTGATGGCGGTGCCGTTGATGATCAGCGTATTGCCGCTGCTGAAATCGATGCCGCCGCCGTCGTCGCCGGACGTGTTGCCGGTAATGGCTCCGCCCGTAATGGTGGCAGGACTGGACAGGTTCAGCCCGCCGCCGTCATCGCTGGCAGAGTTGTTCTGGAAAACGGTATTGCTGATCTGGACCAGGTTGCCGCCCACGCGCTTGCGCAGCCCGCCGCCGGTGCCGCCGGTGCCGGTTACACGGTTGTCGCGAATGACAGAATTCTCGAGCGTCAGATTGCCGGTGGCGGAAATGCCGCCGCCAAATCCGCTCAAACCTCCCACCCGGGTTGCGGTGTTGCCATAAACCTGGCTGTTGCGCATGACCAGATTGGCCACCACCGCAACCCCCGCGCCGAAACGCGCCTGATTGTTGTAGATCGCGGTGTTTTCGATGGTAATGGTGGCACCGCTGCCAGAGCCATTGAACAGTCCGCCACCGCCGGAATCGGCCGAGTTGCCGCGGATGATGCAGTTCCGGACCGTGCTGTCACCCGACGCGGCGATGCCGCCACCGCTGCCGTTTACCTGGTTGCCTCCCGTGATTGTGACCCCTTCCAGGGTCCAGCCGCTGCCCAGGAACAGCACCGGCCCATCGGCACCGCCACCGTCGATAATGAAACTCTTTCGGGCGCCAGGGTCTTCGGAGCGAATGGTAATTCCGGAACGGGCGCGCCGCAGCTGGCTCTCCTGGTATGTCCCTGGCTCCTTGATGGTGATGGTGGCATCATCGCCGGCGTTTTCCAGGGCCTCGCCAATGGTGCTGTAACTGCAATCCGGCGGGCCGGCCGGACAGACGGAAAAATCCTGAGCACCTACCGATCCGAGCGCCAGCAGCATCGTCACTGCCAGGACCCTCATGACTCGAACCCGCTGTCGAATACACGGTCTGTGGTGCTGACCTGCTGAATCAGGTTGCCGTTGTCGTCATAGCTGTACAAGACCAGGGTCGCAGCCGGGTCGTCGTACAGGACCGACGCCAATCTGCCGGCGTCGTCGTAGCTGTATCGTTCGGCAGGCGCGTTGGCGGCAGCAGCCAGCAGAAGCCACGCCAGGCTCAAACTGGCGGTTGCGCGTTTCGTCATAGGGAGGGCCTTTTTCAGAGCTACCTGTAGTTAGTAGCGCCAATTTGGCGGAGACCCTGCCAGGTTCAGGGGATCCTGGATCGTTGCTCGGCCAGCCAGCGGTTGCCCAAGAGGGTGTGCCCACTGACGCCGAACTCACAATTCAGCTCACCTCCACCGGAGTGACCGAAGATATCCTTTGGCGCCGAAAGGTCGAGGGCCAGCGTCGGCACATGAGTCATTCGAAGCCGTCCATGTAGATAGAGTCCTCCCGCGGCGGCTGACTGGCGAATTCATAGGCACCCATGTCGCAGATCGCGCTTCCGTTTCGTCGCCATCCACCGGCGCAGGCGCACCACGCTGATCAACGGTGTATGGATTCCCCGTCGCGCTTGAGCAAGTGCCACTGTCAATGGCCGGACTGCCAACATCAGCCTCGACCCAAACAATTGCGGCATGATCAAATCCTGCGCTACCCGTTGCCCACACCTTCCACAATGCGTACTTCCGATGAATGTGCACACAACGCAGGAGACTGACGCCGGATATGGCAGTTGTCAGGTCGCAGAGGGGCCGATCAGAACTGATTTTCGCACCGCCCGGCGTCGCCGGTGGTGTGCTGAATACCCGGGGTTCAGTGGTCCCGGCCCTCGGATTCCGCCAGGTAACGTGCTGCCAGAAGGACGTGTGGGTGATGCGCCACGAATCGCTGGTTCAGGGCCCTGTGACCGGAGTTCAGCAATTCGATTCCCAGGTCGGCTTCACCAATTGCCGACAGGGCTCTGCCGCGCTCAATGCTCAATCGCAGGTGCATCCAGTGATCGGCGGGAAAGGTCTTTTCGAACCCCGGAAGCTGCTCCTCCAGCAAGGCGGAGGCATCGCTGAAGCGGCCCTGGTCGGACAGCGCCCGGGCCAGGTTCAGAGTCACTGACAGGGTGTACTGGTGGCTTTCGCCCTGGGACTCGGACAGGCCGGCCCAGGCCTGGCGCAGCCGCGCCTCGGCCTGGACGGGCCGGCCGAGGTTCAGGTCGGTAAGGGCCAGGTCGGACAATGCGCGCAAGGTGTCGAGGTCGGTTACCCCACCCTGCTTGAGGCGCTCCTGGTATATGGTCATCCGCAGTGCCTCCGCCTCCTGCTGACGGTCGGTTCCTGCGTAGGCAATAGCCAGGTGGCCGGCGGTATTCAGCGTTTTACCGTGGGTGGGCCCCAGGGTGGTCCGACGCTGATCCAGGGCCGGCTCCAGGACGGCGATCGCGGTTTCGAACCGGCCCAGCTCGATCAGGATCAGGCCCAGGTTGGATTGTGCCCTGAACACCTGCTCATGGTCGGCCCCGGCCTGGGCGGCGATCCTGGGGATCACATCCTGGTAGGTGCTTACAGCCTCCTCGAGCTTGCCCATGCGGTACAGCAGATCACCCTGGGAGGTGATCAGCCGCAGGGTACGGAGGCTCTCTGCCCCGTTGATGGCGACGCTGTCCTCCATGGCCTCGGTCTGCAGGGCCAGCGCCTGCTCCCACTTTGCCTGCACCGAGTAGACGTAGGCCAGCAGCTGGCGCGCCTCGAACGTCTCACGGCTGCGGTCGCTCACGGTCAGCGCCTGGCGCAGATTGTCCCGCAGCACGACTTCAGCGTCGTCGTAGCGGTTGAGAAACAGCATGGAGTTGCCGGTCAGGCGCTGCAGCTGCAGGGTCTGCTCGTGGCTGGGCCCCACCAGGGCGAGGCTCTTCTGCTGCAGGCGCTCGGCCAGGTCCATCGCTTCCTGGTAGCGGGTCGCCCGGAGCAGCATGGACACGTAGTGGCCCTGGTCTTCCACCTGGCGCATGGTGGTTACGGGCGGCAATCCGTCCGTATAGGCCCGGTCAAACAGTCCTTCGGCCCTGGTCGCTTCCCCCAGCCCGTTGAAGCTCCTGACCAGCAGAGAGACCAGGGCATCGCGAACCTCAGGATCATCGTCGAACCGGTCCAGGCCCTCGGATGCCTGGTCCAGCATACGGCTTACGGTGACGGGCCCCTGATCCGAGGTCCAGGGATCGGCACTGATCAGCATGTCGGTGAGAAACGCCAGTACGCGATCCGATTTTTCCGCGTTGGCCTGGGCCACAGACCGGCTCTGCTCGGCCATTTCCTGCTGGCGCTGGGCCTCCAGCGCCATGCGCGTTGTTCCGACGATACCCAAAACCAGCGCCAGGGACACAGCGGCGCCCGCAGTGACGGCCAGTCGGTTTCGGCCCACGAACTTCTTCATGCGGTAACCCAGGTGCGGTGGGCTGGCCAGAACCGGGATACTGGCCCGGTAGCGGTTGATATCGCTCTTGAGTTCGGAAACCGAGCTGTATCGTCGGTCCCGCTCGGGTGCCATGGCTTTTTGGATGATCCAGTCCAGGTCACCGCGCAGGCGATCTGAAAAAGGCCCACCGCGCCGGCTCGCCGCAACCACCCTGGCGTTGGAGATCATGTCGTGCAGCTGTTTGCCGGTCACCCCCCACGGAATATCGTCGTCCAGCGGATGGAACCCGGACAGCAGGCGATACAGCAACGCCCCCAGCGAATAGATGTCGCTGCGGGTGTCCATGCCGTCCCGCTCGCCAAGGGCCTGCTCCGGGCTCATGTACTGGGGTGTGCCGATCGGCATGCCTTCCACGGTTCGCTGATCCGGGATATCAGGACCAAGCACCTTGGCGATGCCAAAATCGATGATCTTGGGCCGGCAGTCCTGCACTGAACCGGTGACCATGATGTTCCCCGGCTTGATGTCCCGGTGTATCACCCCTTTCTGGTGGGCATGCTCCAGGCCGTCACAGACCTGCTCAAACAGAACGAGGCGCTGGTCCACATCCAGCTTGTGGGTGTCACAGAACTCAGTAATGGTTGGCCCATCGACCATCTCCATGACGAAGTACGCACGCCCCTGGTCGTTGCTGCCGGCGTCGTAAACCTGGGCGATGGCGGGATGCTGCATCAGCGCCAGCACCTCTCTCTCGGCGTCGAACCGCTGAATCACGTTCCGGCTGTCCATGCCGGCCTTGATCAGCTTGACCGCCACCTGGCGGTTCAGCGGCGCGCCCTGCCAGGCGGCGTACACCACACCCATGCCGCCGGCGCCCAGGACATCGGTGAGGACATAGGGGCCAATCCGGGTCCCAACCAGCTGCCGCGGATTGTCGGCGCCGCGCTGCTCCTGACCGAAAGCCGGAGTTTCCAGCAGTGCGTCGGGGTCCTGCCGCACCTGCAGCAGCTTCTCGATTTCCACCCGCAGGGTCGGATCGTCGCTGCAGACGTCGTCCAGGTGTGCTCGCTGTTCGGTTTCTTCCAGCACCGCCGCTTCGCCGAACAGCGACCACATGCGATCCCAGCGCGAGTCACTGCTCATCGCTCAGCTCCTTTCCCAGCCACACCTTGGCGGCGGCCCATTGGCGGCTGACCGTACGTTCGGAAAGATCCAGCGCCTCGGCAGTTTCCGGTATGGAGAGCCCGACGAAGTACCGCTGCACCACTACGTTGGTCATGCCGGGATCTTTCCTGGACAGTTTCTCCAGCGCGGCGTCCACCTGCAGCAGCTGCTCAGGCTGGGGATGCAGGTCGCCGTGAATATCTTCGAAAGATTCATGCTCGGCGCCGGCGCCCCGCTTGATCCGATTGCGGGACCGCGCCCAGTCCACCAGGACTCTGCGCATGGCCTGACCGGCAACGGCAAAAAAGTGGGCGCGATCCTGGAATGCCAGAGACGAACTGGACGAAAGCTTCAGGTAGGCCTCGTGAACCAGTGCGGTGGTCTGCAGGGTGTGGCCCGCACGCTCCCGGGCCATGTGGTAGCGGGCCAGCCGCTTCAGCTCATCATAGAGATCGGGCAGGCGGGCATCGACCTCCGGACTGCTGCCGTCCGGACCAGGCCCACTCCCAGATTCGTGACTGTCCTGCCCGATGAAACCGATCCTCGCGCCCGTTGCTGGTAGGTCTGAGTATAGGTCAACCTCGACCTCGGAACTATGAATCAACGTTCCGCGCGATACTCCTCCAGCCTGGCGAGAAACCAGTCCCTGGAATCCACCACCGGCCGACCCGTGCACTTGATCTGATAGGCCTTTGTGGTGGTCGAGCTGATGCTGGCGATGCGGTCGATGAACTGTTCGGCGGTGCCGGCGAACTCCCGGGCCTTCAGGTACTTGGAGCGCAGGTGGGACTCACCAGTAGTGGACCGGTGTCGTCGCCCATTGCGGATGAAGGTACAGCGGCTGTTCCCCAATGCATCCAGCAGAAAGGCGATCTCTTCGGCCGCCAGGGTGTCGTCCGACCGGGCCGGAACGGTTTCAACCACCGCTGGGGGCGGGGCCTCCTGGATGGGTTGGGCCGCTTCAGGGTTTGGCTCTGGAGTCGGGTCTGGGGTCGGCTCAGTAACCGGTGCAGGGACAAAACTCCAATCAGGCTGCAGGCTGGCCTCCACCACCGGCAGGACAAGCCGCGACCCCTTGGCACCGCCGCTCAGGACAGTCAGGTTGACCTTGCCGTCCGGCGGAAGCTGATCGAACACCGCGTCGTCGGCACCGGCCAGCGCCAGGCGCAGACGATGGCCCTTGCGAATCCGCGCTGAGATGGGCCATAGCTGAAAGCTGACCGGCACCATGTCGTGGGGCGGCATTGGCTCCGCATCAGCCCGGGCAAAGGAGTGATAGGGCGTCAGCGTATCGAAGTAAGGGTTGGTTCCCACTTTTCGGTGGATCAGGCGCAGCCCGCCTTCGGTCAGGTAACGGCTGCGACCCTGGGGATCCACGTCTTCCAGGTAGGCCAGTACCATGCCGTCTGTCCGGTCCGAGCTCATCTGCAGATGCAGCACCGGCGTCCCGGAAAGCTGCAGGTCATCCTCCAGGGGTGCTGTCGTGTAGGTCAGCATGCGGGAATCCATGTAACCCCGATCATCCAGATTGAGGATTGGGCGTCCCATTTGCGCGGCCCAGCGGTTGCCCTCGCCGGTATTCACCTTGCGATCCACGGAATAGTAATCAGTGCCCGACTCGGCGGCGCCGGCTTCGGGCGTGAGCCCGCCACCCCAGCTCATGTGGAATGTCGTGTTGCGAGTGCCTCGCGGCGGCCAGGCGTCGGTCTGGTAAAACTGCTCGTCGCCGAGATTAAAAAAACGGATAGCGGGCCAGTCATCCACCCCGTTGCGGATGCCTTTCAGGTGCCGGTCGAAAAACTGGCGGCGCAGCTCGAACTGCTGCTGTTCGCTTGGAACCGGGGGAAGCGGCTCCGAACCCACGGCGTACGGGCTGGCGTGAAACTCTCCTCCGTGAGTACCGGCCGTAATGACCAGCTTCTGCGGGTTGCTGAAATGCTGAAAGCGCAACAGCGCGCCATCAGCGGTACCGGCGTCGAGCCAGCTCACCAGCACCAGCATGGGCACGGCTGAAAGCTGGATGGCGGACCGGTAGTGCAGCGGGCCCAGGTCCGCCCAGCTTGCACCACCCAGGTCATCGTCGCGAAACTCAGTCGCCACTGCGAGCTGGAACACATCGGGATTGTCACGGTGTTCCAGCAGGGCCTGGGCCAGCAGCTCGCCATTGGCATCGTCGGCGACGGGATTGACCTGGCTGCCCATGGCGGGATTGTTGCTGTCCATCCAACCGACCAGCTGGCCCCAGGCAGACAGGAACGAACTGGCCAGCAAACCGTATGGCCTGACCGGGCTGGTATAGGCGTCAAAGTCAGACCAGCCCGGAATGACCGCTCTGACCGCGGGATGATTAGCGGCGGTCAGCAGCTCGGCCGTGGTCCCCGTGTAGGAGGTTCCATAGGCGCCGACGATGCCGTTGGACCAGGGCTGTGAAACCACCCAGTCGACAATGGCGTAGCCGTCCCGGACCTCTTCGGGGCCGTACTCCGCCGGGCGGGTACCGAAGGAGGCACCGCTGCCTCGCACGTCAATCTTCACGATCGCGTATTGATGGTCCAGCAGGTGTCGATCCAGCGGACTCAAGGCAGGGTTCAGTTTGCCCGTGACGGGGTCGATGGACGAGCGGAGATACCGCGTCAGTACCAGCAGGGCTGGCAGCTTCTGGTCAGCGGCGTTGAGCGGACGGTGAACGTCAACGGCCAGCCGGGTTCCATCCTTCGCCTGGATGTAGTTGGAGCTGGTGACCACGCCCGATGAATCCGCACCGGCTGGAAGTACCAGCAGCAGGTAGCACAGGTTGACCAGGCAAACTGTTCTCAAGCGCAAAACGGATCCTCCCGCTGGTTGTGACTGATGCACTGACTGTTGAGCGTTCCCTGCCGGTCAATGCCGGCGCGCCCGGGTAGTTTTACACAGGTCACCAGGGATTCAGCCGTTGGCTGCGGCTGCGAAACCCCAGATTGCCAGTGCTCCGGGCACCAGGAAACCAATCCAGGACAGGACCATGGGGATGCTTACGTCCCCTACCACCACCGTCCAGCCGGCAACAATCCGGGCAAGGTGGGCCAGAGAAACGGCGGCAAACAGCAGCGCAGACAGGGCGCAATATCGTTTAATCACGATGAGCCTCCGAAGAAATCCACATTACGGCGCCGCTCGAATCTCAATAAGCCGAAGACGAATGGTCACCGGTCGCAACCAAGGGTATCACCTGCTGCCACCAACCTGGCCAAGCTTGTATTCGGGTGGTCCCACGCCTAGCCTGCCGGTACGATCTCACTGGAAGCCCGCCATGATCCGTGCCGCGTTCCTGCTCCTGGCCATCGCCCTGGCAGATCCATCCCCGGCCTTTGACGACACCACGCTGGAGGCCCTTCTCGAAGCGCAACGGGCGGAGAAAAGAATGCCCGGCCTGCGTGCGGCGGTCCGTTTGCCGGACAGCCGGATCATCCAGGCGGCCGTGGGCACAGCTGACAAAGCGTCAAGCCAGGCCCTGGACCATACCATCGGCATGCCCGGCGGCAGCACCGGCAAGACCTTCGTTGCGCTGCTGACCCTGCTGCTGGCGGAGCGCGGCCAGCTGTCCCTGGATGACCGCGTATCCAGATGGCTGGGCGACCACCAGTGGTTCCAGGCACTGCCCAATGCTGACAGCATGACCATTCGCCACCTGCTGTCCCACAGCAGCGGCCTGAAAGACTATCCCGGTACCATGGCGTTTCAGCGAAAGATGGTCTGGCGGGTGCTGCGTCAGGGCAGCGCGTACTTCACACCTGAAGAACTCATCAGCCTGGTTGCCGGCAAAAAACCGTTGAACCCTGCCGGTCGGGGCTATCGGTACACCGATGCAGGGTACCTGGTGCTTGGACGGGCCCTGGAAGCGGCCGCGGGCAAACCCTACTACCAGCTGTTGCAGGAGGAAATCCTGGACCCGCTGCAGCTCAAGGATATCCATCCTCAGGTGGAGTCCGCGCTTCCCGATATCGCCTGGTCCGACTCGCTGAAGCGTGACGGCCGCATGAAGTATGACCCCCGGTCGGAGTGGACCGGCGGCGGCCTGATCACCACCCCGACCATGCTGGTCAGATTCTACTCAGCCCTGGTGCTGAAGTGGCCGGAGCTGCTCCGGCAGATGATCGAAGGCGGATGGCAAAACCCGGACGAGCCGGACTGGCATTATGGCTACGGCCTGTTCGTGCGCAATGACGGTTCATCCTTCGGCCACGGGGGCCGCTGGTCGGGTTATCGCAGCCACGTTGCCCACTACAGCCATCGCGGGTTGACCATCGCGGTGCAGACCAATCGCGATGGAAGGGTCGACCTGCCCGGGCTGGTTGCCCGCATCGAGGCGGCGATTCCCGCGGTTGGCGATCTGCCCGAGACCTACCTTCGTCATCTGCCCCGGCGGGAATCGGGGTAAGCGCCGTCACCCAGTCCAGGTATCCGCAATTCCCATCAGCTTGGAACTGAGCTTGAATCCGGCATCCAGCACGGCTTCCGGACGAATGATCGGCCGCAGCCGCAAACCGGATGACTTCAGCAGAATGACCGCGCCCAGGGACATGTAGTCTTCCACATCCGTGACGATGAGAACGCTCCGGCGGCTGAGTCCGGCAATGATCTCTGGCGCCCGTTTTCGATCAGACTCGGACAGGAACACCATGTGACAGGTGTCCAGTTCCTCGATCCTGCCTATGGATGAAAACACCAAGGGACGCTGCCCGGAATGTTCCCCTTCCAGGACCTCTTCCAGTGGCGCTGAAACCGGGTTGCCCTCCATGGCGCAGTAGCGAAATGGGCTGGTCGAGCTCGCGAAGCTCTGCTCGGGCCAGCTGATGAAATGGGCAAAGCGAAACAGGAATACGGCCACCACGTCATACTGCTGAAACTGGTTGCCGTTGGCGCCGGCTGGCAACGGCCAGCCGCCGGCGGCTGCCGCCATCAGCAGAATCCCAAGGACTGTTGAATGAAGTTTCATGCCGGGGTGGGCGCCCGAATCAGTTGTTCAGAACCGCCACTCCAGGCGCGCGTAATAGCTGGCGCCAAGTTTCAGCTGTGGGCCGCCGACGAACTCGGACTCAAATTCCGAATGGGCGCCCAACAGGTCCTGGCCAACCAGCGACAGCTCCAGGTTCGAAGACCTCCGCCACGCCAGTCGAACGTCCATGGCGGTATAGCTGTCAATGGAAGTGGTCTCTCCCACCAGGTTGGGAGTGATATTGGTCAATTCATCGACATAGCGCAGCCAGAGATCGAGGCTGACCCCACGACCGAAGTCCACGGACGAACGGATCGACAGCTGGTGCTCCGGCGCCTGGCCCTCCGCCGCCTCCTGGTTCACGTCAGCACTATCAGGATTGAATTCGACATCCACGCTGAGCCAGCTGTAGGCGGCCCGGATCTGCCACCGGTCACTGGGCCGCCAGTCCACTGCGGTCTCGATGCCGTAGGTGAAAGCAGACAGCCTGTTGTCCGGAACGGTTGGAACCACCACGTAGGGATCAGGCGGCGACAGGAACAGTTCAGGCTCCTGGATCTCAATGCTGCCAAGCTGGTCATACTCGGTGGCAAAGGCCGCAACATCCAGCGAAATCGTCTCGCTCATCAGGGTGCGGAATCCGAACTCCGCCGTCAGCGCCTCTTCACTGTCATAGCTCGAGTCGCCCTCGAATGGCAGCAGCACGGGAAACGGCAGTGGATTGAGCTCCGAGGAGGGCGGAAGCAGTGATGCAATAAACGAGACGTCGTGCTCCAACCGGGCCGGTGTCCGAACGGCTCGCGAAACAGCGCCCCAAAGGCTGCTGACCTCGTTCAGTTTCCACAGCGCCCGTATGCTGGGCTGCACCTCGAATCCTGAATACTGGTTGTGCTCCAGCTTGGTTCCCACGGTCGCCGTTAACCGATCCGTCAATGGGAACTCATCCTGGACAAAAGCGCTGAACAGGTGATCACTGCGCTCTCCCGAAGGGGCGACGCCCGCCGAGGTCTTCGACCGGCGATACCCAAGCCCCCACACCAGCCGATGGGCTTCGAACGGCACAGACTGCTGCCAGTCGAAATCGACGATTGTTTCCCTGGTGCCGGCCAAATCACCGTCAAGATCGGAAAAGCTGACTTCCGTCCGCTGGTTGCGGTCGAAGTAGACCTGCAGAGTGTTTTGCCGCCCGGACTCCAGGCTGCTGTTCCAACGCCACAGCAGGTTGGCCCCGTCGAAGGGCGAGGTGCCCGGGGCGGTTGCGATGTAGGGTGGCGACAGGGAAAAGCTGGTGGCCTGCTGGTCAATCCGATTGTCATAAATATCCCCCTGCAGGGTAAAGCTTTCCCGGGTGTGGTCGCCCCAGTCCATCCGGAAGCCCGCTTGCCGGCGAAGGTAGTCACTGTCCACCCCGTCGACGTGGTTTTCGAACGGTGAGTCCTGGTTTACACGTTTGATATAGGCCCGATAGGCGCCGCTGGTGCCGAAGCGTCCGCCGTGCCGAAGGGTTACGCCTTCCAGGTTGTGCTCACCGGCGGTGGCGCTGACAAAAGAATCCGCCGTGTCGTGGGCCGACCGGGTAATGATGTTGATGATGCCGTTTACGGCATTGGCGCCCCACAGGGTTGCGCCGGGCCCTCGAATCACCTCGATTTTTTCGATGTCTGCCAGCACAAAATCCTGGGCGTCCCAGTACACCCCGGAAAACTGGGGCGTGTAGAGCGAGCGGCCATCCATCTGCACCAGCAGCTTGTTGGAGAACCGTCTATTGAAGCCGCGTATCCCCACTGCCCAGTTCCTGTTGTCGATTCGGCCCACGTGCATGCCGGGCACCATGCGCAGCACCTGGGGCAGCGACGTTGCGCCGGACCGCCGAATGTCCTCGGGGGTGATCACAAATACCGCCGCCGCCACTTCGGACAGCTTTTTTGGTGTTTTGCTGGCAATGGTGACCTCTACGTTGATGAGGTCTTCCAGGCTGAGCGTTTTCAGCACGTCCAGGTTGTCCGACTGGCTGGCGCCCGCCGCGCTGGTGGCCAGGCCCAGGCATGTGGCCAGCCCCAGTCTGACCAGCATGGCCCGACCGAGGGGGCTGGCTCCGCGGCGGCTGGCAAAATAGTGGAGGTAGGTCTGTTCTGCAGCAATCACTTGATGAACCCCGGTTGCGTCCGGGTCCGGCATCCACGCGTCGGGCAGCAGCCGGTTTCCCCGGTTCTTATTACGTACCTTGCCCTTTTAGATCGGACTGGCGGCGGTAATCTTTAGGGGGCCTGGAGTAAAGGGGTATCTGAAGAGGGTTTCGCAGCGGGACACTGTGAGCACGGGATACCCAATGCGCGCCAGATACCCTGACCAGATGGCATACTAGACGCCGTTGCGTTCTGGAACCCAGGCCAAGGAGCTCTTGCCGTGAGGAGTCAGTGGGAAGACTACCGGTCCACACCGTATTTCGATGAGCTGATCACCGACCGGGGAAAACCCCGCACCGCAGCCCGCCGGGTAGTCAACAGCCTGAAGAGCCTGAACGGGGAAGAGATGGCTGCGCTGGTGGCGTCGGCGGAACTGCTGGTCCGGGAAATGGGGATTTCGTTCACCGTCTACACCGAGTCGGGAAACATCGACCGGGCCTGGCCCTTTGACATCATCCCACGGGTGATCCGGGCCAACGAGTGGGAGCAGGTTGCTGTGGGGCTGCGGCAGCGCAGCCGGGCCCTCAACGCCTTTATCGATGACATCTACCACGAGCAGCGCATCCTGGCGGAGGATGTCATTCCAGCGGACATCGTGCTGGAGTCGGGCAATTACCGGCCGGAGTGCCGTGGGGTGCGGCCGGCCCACGGCGTCTGGGCCCACGTCTGCGGATCCGACCTGGTGCGGGATGAAAACGGCCGGTTCCTGGTGCTGGAGGACAACCTGCGGGTGCCGTCGGGCGTGTCCTATATGCTGGAAAACCGTGAGATCACCAAGCGGGTGCTGCCCGAGCTGTTCCGCAACTACAGCGTGCAGCCGGTTGACGACTACCCTACCCAGCTCTACAGCACTCTGGCTTCCATCGCACCGCGCCGCGGCAAGCGGCCCTGCGTTGCGGTACTGACCCCCGGGATCTACAACTCGGCCTACTTTGAGCACGCCTTCCTGGCCCAGGGCATGGGCGCCGAACTGGTGGAAGGCAGCGACCTGTTCGTGGACGACGACGACTGCGTCTACATGCGCACCGTGAAGGGCCCGCGCCGGGTGGACGTGATCTACCGGCGCATCGATGACGATTTCCTCGATCCCGAGGTCTTCCGGAAGGACTCCATGCTGGGCGTGCCCGGCCTCATGCGTGCCTGGAAGGCGAAGAACGTGGCCATTGCCAACGCACCTGGTGGCGGCGTGGCGGATGACAAGGTGATCTACGCATACGTGCCGGACATGGTGCGGTTTTATCTCAACGAAGAGCCGCTGGTGGACAACGTCGAAACCTACCTGTGCATGCGCGAAGACCACCGGGAGTACGTACTCAACAATTTGCCGAAGCTGGTGGTCAAACCCGCCAACGAATCCGGCGGCTACGGCATCATGGTGGGACCCAAGGTCGGCCCCGAGGTGCACCGCAAGGTGGCCCGGCTGATCCAGAAAGATCCGCGTAACTACATCGCCCAGCCCACCCTGCGCCTGTCCACGGCACCGACCTATAGCGACGGCGATATCGCCCCGCGGCACATCGACCTGCGGCCGTTCATCCTGCAGGGCAAGGACAGTTGGGTCACACCGGGCGGTCTCACCCGCGTTGCCCTGGTGGAAGGCTCCCTGGTGGTGAATTCCTCCCAGGGCGGCGGCAGCAAAGACACCTGGATCGTGGGGGATAGCTGAATGATGCTCTCCCGAGTCGCCGAGCGCCTGTACTGGATGGCCCGCTACCTGGAACGGGCGGAGGACACCGCCCGGTTGGTCAACGCCTACAGCCACCTCATTCTGGATATACCGGTGGGGTCCGAGCCGGGATGGGAAGTCCTCATCGACACCATCGACGCCCGGGACGCCTTCCACCAGCGCTACAAGCGCCTGACCGAACGCAACGTGATCAAGTTCCTGCTGGCCGACCAGGACAACCCAAGCTCCATACTCGCCTCCATCAAGGCCGCCCGGGAAAACGTCCGCACCACCCGGGACGTGCTGCCTGCGCAGACCTGGGAGGTAATGAACGAGCTCAACCTTTATGTCAGCGAGAATGCCTCCCACGGCATCGCCCGCCGCCACCGGTTCGAGTTCCTGGAAAAGATCATCGCCGGCAATCAGCAGCTCAACGGCGCCATCCGCACCACGGTGGTCCGGGACCATGGCTTTTGGTTCATTTGCCTGGGACAACTGGTCGAGCGCTGTGACATGACCAGCCGGATCATGGACGTGGCCACGGCCGCCATCGGCCGCAAGAGCCATCTGGCGATCCGTGAACTGCCACTGCTGTGGGGAAACCTGCTGCGGTCGCTGTCGGCCACGTCGGGATATCGCCGCGAGGTCGGCCCTCTGGTCACCGGCGGCGAGGTCATCGATTACATCATGACCGCCAGGATGTTTCCCCGGTCACTGTCCTACTGCATCGACCGGCTGGAAGAATCCGCCGCCCGGCTCGATGCCCACCTGAAGCTGATGCGGCAGATAAGGGCACTGGCCCGGCAGGTAACCGGGGTGAAGTGGGCCGAGTTGTCAATGGAGGAGGTGCACCGGGAAATCGACCAGTTCCAGCTGAGCCTGGGCGAGGTGCACATCGGCATCACCAACACCTGGTTCCCTCCGCTGGAGGATTAGCCCATGCGGGTGTTTCACTGCCAGTGCGGTCATCCCGTTTACTTCAGCAATCACCGTTGCATTAACTGTGGTGCCGACCTGGGTTTCGATCCCGCCACGCTGACCATGCGTGCGCGACTGCCTGGACAGCAAACCGCCGAACCCTTTATCCCCTGTAAAAACGGTGGAGACCACGGCGTCTGCAACTGGCTGTGCCAGGAAGGCGAGGCCTTGTGCTGGGGTTGTCAGTTCAACCGCCAGATTCCCGATCTATCCAACCCGCTTAACCTGCAGCGTTGGGACCGCTTCGAGCGGGCCAAGAAACGCTTGCTATATACGTTGCTGAGCCTGGGACTCCCCATCAACAACGGCCATGCGGACCAGCAAAACGGCCTGTTGTTCGACCTGCTGGAGGACAGCCGGAGCGACGCTGTGCGCTACCCCGAGTCGTTCGTGGCCACGGGGTTTGCCGGCGGCGTCATCACCATCAACACGCTGGAAACCGACGACGCCAGCCGGGAGGCAATGAAGGTAGAGATGAAAGAGGGGTACCGCACCGTCCTAGGCCACCTCCGTCACGAATCCGGCCACTACTATTTCTCCATGCTGGGCGACTACGTCGCCGAACTTCGCGACCAGTTTGGGGACTTCGAAAGCGATTATGCGACCGCCCTGGATCGGCATTACCAGCAGGGCCCGCCGGACGGCTGGGAAACCCGGTACATCAGCGCCTACGCCAGCGCCCACCCCAGCGAAGACTGGGCGGAAACCTGGGGACACTACCTGCAGATCCACGACGTGCTGGAGACCGCGGCTGATCATGGACTGCCAGAGGCTCCGGGTGATTTTCGCGGGGCCATTGGCCACTGGCGGAAACTCAGCATCACGCTCAACGAGCTCAACCGCAGCATGGGGCTGGCTGATGCCTACCCCTTCGTGGTAACGCCGGCCATCGAGGAAAAGCTGGCCTGCGTGGACGCCATGGTCAATCGCCTTCGAACATCTCCGCCATCGACGGCAGCTCGCTGAAGGCCTGCAAAAGGTTCTGGTTCCAGGTCTCGCGCAGCTTGACCAGGTAGGGGTCGTTGCGGGTGAGGCTGTAGGACTTGGCGGGGCCCCCAAACTGGTCGCGCTTGAGATACATGATCTCAATGGGCGGCCCCACCGTCGCGGAGCTTCGGATGGTGGAATCCATGGACACCAGGGCACAGCGCATGGCGATCTCGTGAGGGGTTTCGTGCTCCAGGATCCGGTCCAGGATCGGCTTGCCGTATTTGGTTTCACCAATCTGGAAAAACGGGTTCCGCCGCGACGGCTGGATGTGATTGCCCTCGGGGTAGATCAGAAACAGCTCGGGCTCACTGCCCTTGATCTGGCCGCCCAGGATGAATGACGCCTTGGGATTGAACCCCGACTTCGGACCATCCGGCGCATATTTCTTCTGGACTTCCTGGCTGATCTGGCCCACGTAATCCGCCACATCCGACAGGTAGTGCATATCGTGGATGTTGGGACTGCTGTGCTCTGCCAGGTCGCGCCCCATCCGCGACACCACCGCCTGGGTGGTGGCCAGGTTGCCCGCACTCAGCAGCACCATCTGCCGGTCTTCGGAATCCAGAAAAATGTGCTGCTTGGAATAGACGTCCACCTGGTCCGGCCCCGCGTTGGTACGGGAATCCGAGCAGAACACGAGGCCTTCCTCGAGCTTGATGGCCAGGCAGTAGGTCATAGGGTCATGGTCTCAAACGGGCAACGCGGGATGTTAGCTTGGCGTCCCCCCCGGCGCCAGCGCCGAGAACATTTCGAAATCCTGCAGAGTCAGCGTCGATGAGCCTCTGAATCCGCGGCGCTGCCCGGGGCACCCCCCGGGCCCGGGACCCGGTCGGCAATCAGCGCCTTGAGCCCTTCGAAATAATGCGGGTTAGCTTGGGCGTCGAGCAACTCGGTCACCATGGCGCAGAACTCGCCGTTGAATGGAACGTGTCCCCATTCATCCCACCACCTTCTCATCCGGGCGCTACCCAGGTGGATGGTAATCAGACCTCGATAAGCTTCCCAGACTTCCTTTTCGATGTTGCCGTCCTTCATCTGGAAATACTCGTATTCCCGTTGGCGCATGGCTGCCAGCACCCAGCCGGATAGCTGAATCCACTCCTTCTCCTCCAGCGGTTCCGGCTTGTAAAGGGAACGAAGCACAGACGGGTTATCAATGAAGCCCTTGTATACCTCCTGCTGGGCCTGCTCCACCATCCGTTCGCGGGTTTGCGCTTTCGCCAGAACGTTGGCATGCCTGACTTGAATCGCCAGGTAGACCAGTGTCACCAGGACCGCGATGGACGCGATGAATTCCCCAAGGCTGCCGAGTTCCTGGATGGTCATGGATGGCCCCTACCCGAAAATCTTCTTCATTACCGGCGTCATCCGCCGAACGCCCATCATAGCGGTGGTGGTCATGAGGCCGGCCATCATGGCGCCGGTGACGCCGCAGGTGAGGATGTCCTGGCCGGTGAGCCAAAGTCCTTTGATGGGTGTCTGGGGCCGCAGCCAGTCCTGCTGCAGGCGCTCGCTGGTGTGGGCCAGGCCGTAAAGTTCGCCGCGCTGGTAGCCGCTGAACCAGTTGGTTGAGACCGGGGTGGAGACCTCGTAGTAGTCCACCTTGCCCTCCAGTTGCGGCAGCCTGTGGTAAAGGTGCCCCATGAGCCGTTCCCCCAGCTCGGCCTTGAACCGCTCATAGTCCTCGCCGCGTTTGCCCCAGGTCTTGTCCGCCCAGGATTCGAACCACTCGTAGGGCGCTGGAGCGACAATCTCGATGGTGGCGGTGCCGGGGTGGCGATTCTCGTAGTCCGGGTCCTTGGCCGAGGGAAACGAGATGTAGACCACGGGAAACTCAGCGTCCCCATTGGCGACAAAGCGCTCGACGTCGGCGTCGTAGTCGTTGCTGGGGTATATCCAGAAATTGGTCTTGGGCAGGCCCAGTTCCTCGGCGGTCCCCTTGAGACCGATATAAACGCCCAGGTGGCCAAAACTGGGCTCCACCGAATCCAGTTTCTTGTCATAGCCGTAAGACCTGGTGACCTCATCGCTCAACAGATGGCCGAAGGTGTTGGCCACGCCCGCGGACGACGTCACCCGGTCACAGGCAATCAAGTGATCGTCAGCCATCTGCACGCCCGTCACCCGACCGTGTTCAACCACGATTTCCTCGACCCGGGCATAGGTAAACACCTCCCCGCCGCTGGCCTGGATTTTCGGAATAATCGATTCGGCGATGCGCCAGGAACCGCCCACGGGATAAAAACCGCCATACAGGTAATGACGGGCAATCATGGCGTGCACCATGAAGGCGGATTGCTTGGGCGGCAGGCCCATGTCGCCCCACTGGCCGCACAGCGTGGCGATCAGGTCGGGGTTGCTGGTCAGCTCGGACAACACCTCGTGGGTATTGCGGAACATCAGCGATGGCGTTTTCCATTTCAACAGCGGCCCCGCCAGGGTGCGCTGCCAGGGCGCCAGCATGCGGCCGGTGCTGAATGCCGCCAGGCCATCTCCTACCTGCCGCAGAAGCTGCAGGTATTCATCGATGGCCTGCGCTTCCTCCGGAAACTGGCCGACCAGGTTGTCCCGAAACTCCTGCTTGCCCGCCCTGGCGTTGAACACTTTGTCGCCGATGAAAAACCGGTCGTACTCCTCGTCCATAGGCGCCCACTGGAGCTTTCCTTCGCTCAGGAAATCGAACATCTTGCGGGTCCGGGTAGGGGCCCCGACGTCGCCGATGTAGTGCACCCCCACGTCCCACTCGTAGCCGTTGCGCTCGTAGGAGTGGGTGTAGCCACCCGCCGTGTAGTGCTGCTCCAGCACGCAGACCCTCTGGCCAAGCTCGCTCAACAGTGCCGCATGGGTCAGGCCACCCATGCCCGAGCCAATGACAATGACGTCGTAGTGGTCCGCCAGGCGGTTGGGCCGGTAGCGCCGGCCGATGCGTAAGGTCGAGGGTTTCATGGCGCAGGCAGTATAGCGCCGCTGGTGAGCATTTCCGTTTTGTTATCCTGTCGCATCGAGGGAATACGAGACGAAAGAATGCGTAAAAAAATATTGGCCACGGCTGCGGTAATTGCCCTGGGACTCCCGGGGGCCGCCCTGGCGGCGAATGACGGGGTGATGGACATGTGCCTGGACACCGGCAAACCGGCCGAGCTATGCGAGTGTGCATCGGAGAAACTGAAGGCTGACCAGGGAGATGATGCTTACGCGCTTTACGCGGGGATCGGCAGTCGCTACCTGGAAGCCAAGGCAGCAGGCACCCCCATGGGTGATGCCTGGGATGACGCCGTGCGCAGCGAGGCAGAAAAAGGTGGCAGAGGCTTCACGACCGTTCTGACCCAGACCAACAAACTGGGAAAGGCACACCGTCAGGCCATGAAAGCCTGCCGCTAGCGGTGTCAGCTGGCGATGGCTTCGTCGACAAACTGATTGAACCGGGCAAGCGCGCCTTCAAACCGGCCGAAATTCAGGCGTGAATTAGCGCCACTGCTCAGCCCCTGCTGGATGCTCTCGCCCAGGGAAAAGTCCTCATCCAGCGTTCTCAGGGTCAGTGCATGGTGCTTTCGCCAGTAGTCCTGCCGTTCGGGCAGGTTGGCAGTGGTGGGGATCATGGTAGCCAGGCGCAGTCGCGTGCGGTCGGGCGCCAGTGGCGTACCCTGGATCCAGACGAAGTGATCTTCCTGCACCAGGAACTGGGAGCTCGGGAACAGCGAATAAAGCACGTTTGAGTGTTTGCGGATGTCCCAGGACTCCGTAGCGGTTTCAGCCATTTCCCCCAGGGTACTTCGCGGCAGCACCGACCGGATGTGTCGACCGACGCAACGATAGGACGAGAGGTTGTCCAGGAACAGCGGCGCGATGGTTTTACGGTGGGCAACCCGGAAGTGGTAAGCCTCCAGCCCGCCTTCTACCAGGATTTTCCAGTTGCAGTGGATGTCCCGGGTGGTGGCATCGAAGATCTCGCAGCCGTCCGCGCCCAGCCCATCAAATTCGCCTTCGATTAGGCCCAGGTGCGCGGCAACGTCCGGGTCACGGGTATCCGACAGCGCCACCCAGATCCAGCCGGCGTGCTCGCTGCACCCCACCCTGTGCAATCCGAACTGTTCCCGCTCCAGGTTCGGAAACCCGGACTGTTGGTGAGGGACGCCCACGAGATCTCCGGCGCTGTCCCAGGTCCAGGCGTGGTAGGGACAGCTGAATCGATGCCTGCAGCCTGAGTCCTCACCCACCAGCCGCGCGCCCCGATGACGGCAGACGTTGAGGAATGCACTGACACCACCGGACTTACCCCTTACCAGCAGAAGCGGCTTGCCACCGATCTTTCGGGTCAAAAAAGATCCAGGGTCCGGCAGTTCACTGCCGTGGGCCGCGATCAGCGGGACTCGTTTGAATATCCTTTGCTGCTCGCGCTCGAAGGTCTGGTGATCGAGGTACCTGTCAACGGACACGGTTTCCCAGGATTCATCCAGGAATTGGGATTTGGCCTGGTGCAGGTCCACCAGTTCCTGCAGCAGTTCGATCTGCATGTGCTGATTCATTGGCATGTCCCGTTAGCGTACCTTACCGTTCGGTAAGTTATTTGATGACTGTACTTACCAACTGGTAAGGTGTCAAGTGATGACAGCAGCAACCGGTGACCGGTCATGACCACGACGACCAGGCAGCACCTGCTCAGGGCCGCCGAACGTATCTTCGCCGAGAAGGGTTTCTACGGCGCCAGCATTGCCAATATCGCAGGCGAACTGGGCCTGACAAAACAGGCGCTGCTGCATCATTTCGGCAGTAAGGAAAAACTCTATGGAGAGGTGCTGCAAGCCATATCGATCCGTATATCCGAAGACGCCCAGACCATCCGTGATCAGTTCGATACGCCCCAGTCCCAGCTGGAGGAAATGGTGTTGGCCCAGTACCGGGCGCAGTTGAGTGACCACACTTCAGCACGGCTGATCATGCGGGAACTGCTGGACAACGAGCAGCGTGCCGAAAAAGCCGGAAACTGGTACCTGAAACCCTATCTGGAGGAACTGGTGAGCACGATCCAGGCGGCAAGCGACACGCCTGGGCTCAGCCGTCCCCGGGCACTGGCAAGGGTTTACCAGTTCCTTGGCGCTGCCCATTACTTTGCCGTTTCCCAGCCGACTCTCACCATGATTTTCGGCAGGAAACTGATGAAAGACGCAACAGCCTGCTACGAGGATGAACTGCGCGCGTTGGTCCACGCCACTCTGAGGCAGCCCTAGCCGCTAACGGTTTTGCCTACGCCACTTCAACAGGTGGATGACCACCTGGTGCAACATCCAAACCAGCAGCAGGATGATGAAACCCGGTTTGTAATCCCAACCGCCGGGTGTAGCACTAAACGCACGATCAAAACTCGCCTCGGCGTGCCAGCAGGCCACCTGCCAAAGCGACAGCGCCACGACCACCAGCCACTTGAAGACTTTGGCCCACCGAGCCGCCACTGCTGACTTCAAACCGCGCACCAGGTCGATAAGCAGGATGATGGTTACCGCCACCGCGGCACCATGCATGAATATGAACTGTGCGATGTTTTTCATGGTTGCCCGTAATTCGCTGTCGCGGGTGAAATCGGGAAATCCACCGGCATAGTCATGGTAACCAAAATTTTCAGGCAGAAGTTCGCGGCAAACCTAGCTGTTCTATTTATGGGGTCCAGGGATCATGCGACGGACTTCCAAGCCCGCCGCAGTACCGCTTTCCCCCGCTTCCTTATTCAAACCCGTTTCGGAATACCCGGTCGCTGCCCAGGCCGCCGCCCAGATCGGCAAACGCCGGCAAAACCACCGGCGCCAGGCTGGTGCTGCCCGGAACAAATTCGCGCACCGCGTAGCCCACGACCCGGCTGCCGTCCACGTCACCCAGGAAATGGACGACCTCACTCTCGCCGGTGGCGAAGGGAACGGCCGGGGAATCCCATCCGCCAGATCCGCTTTCCTCGGCCAGGTGGACCGCCAGACCCTCGGTCCAGCCAACCACGACCGCTCCACCATTGGCGTCTACCAACCCCGCAGCAAACGCGGCGCTGATGCCATCGTCCATGGCCGGGTCTGCCGTGGTGAAGGCAGGGGTCGGGCCGGCCAAAGGATCGCCCCGAACCTCCAGTACTTCATTGCCACGGCGCCACAGCAGCAGCGGATTGGCGCTGGCGTCAAAAGTGGCAAGAGCGGCATCGTCGGCAACGATATTATCGGTGACCTGTTGGGGCAAACCCCAGATTCCGCCCTCACTGGACAGCTGGAACAGTTCCCGGTCCTGATCTGTCGCCAGATCGTTATCGGTGTCCAGCACCAGGCCAATCAGCATTCGATCAGACGACAGAGGCGCCGGTGACCAGCCAAAGGTGCCGGACAGTCCTGCCGCCGCAGCGACTTCGCTGGCCCAGCTGCTGCCGGACCAGGACGCCACCATCAGACTTACCGGACTGCCTGCAGTGCCACTGATCTCTACTCCGGAAACGCGTTGCCAGAACAGGTGCAGACCGCCGGACCGGTCCCTGCGTAAACGCGGGCCCATGTCGTGGGCCGCGTTGACGGTGATTTGGCCTTCGTCCAGGGAAAGCTCGCTGCCGCCGTCGATCAGCGCCCAGTGCAGCTCATAGCCGTTGGCAAACCCGGTGAGGTCACCCATGGGGCCGGGTGGTGCGATGGTGCTGCGCTGAAACACCACCAGCGCCCGTCCATTACCGTCAAACGCAACCGAGGGAGCGATGTCAGAACCGGACGCGCCGGTCAACTGGCGTATGGGGCTCCAGGCACCATCTCGATAGAACCGGTAGACAATGTCGCCCAGGGGCCTGGCCTGGCCAGCAGGCGTTTCGCTCCACACCGCGATGCCCACCAGCGCTCCACCGATTTCCGTGGCCGCCATGGCCAGCTGACCGTCCGCGGGGACCCAGCCGGCAGGTACTCCCTTGTCGTTGAAAGCACCCGGCAGCAGCCAGGATTTGCCGCAGCCGTCGCCGAACGGTTCCTCGGTCTCGGTGCTGGAGGTGCTGCCCAAAAAGGTCGCGCTGGCGCCGGCGTTGAGGGTACCGCCAACACTGGTGAGCTCGATGTCCGGGGCGACCTGGAATTCCAGGCAGCCCGTAGCGCTGCCGTAGATTTCCACGCTTGCCACCGAAGACAGCGGCGGCGGCACGCTGGCGCCAGCGCTGATCTTGCCAGTAATGCTTCCGCCCAGGCTGCCGCCGTCCCAGCGGATGTCACTGCCCTGCCCCATGTAGGTGGGCGTACCTTCCAGCGTGACCTCGGCCGAGGCCTTGATGCCGATACTGTTGACCACGCCGCACAGGACCCGGCTCAGGGCGCAGGCGCCGGCCTGCAGGCCGGGCACCAGGCTGGCCGGGCTCAGAGTTTTCTGCCACGGGGGGATATTGACGGTGGCGGTGGCCGAACCGGTGGTACTGAGTTCGTCGCAGCTCAGGGTGGTCTCGTTGGGCCCCTCCATGCTGAGGTCCGTCGACCTGCCGGCAAACCTGAACTGGGCCTGGGTGGTCATGTCGCCGGATCCCGGCGAGCCATTGGAATTGGCCTTGGCGTTGAACTCCGACGAGGCAGAGCCCGAGATGCCCCAGATCCCCGTGAACAGATCAATGGTGCTGATGGTGCGGGTGGTCTCCAGCGACACCGGCCAGTTCAGGGACGCCTCGTACTGGATGCCGGAACTGCCGCTCCAGTCCGACGAGGATCCGGCCCAGCCGGGTACCGTCACCTTGGGCACGTTGATGGTGTAGGGCTCCGAGCGCTCGCTGCCGTTGATGGCCACCGCCTCGATGGTGGTGCCCGACTCGCCGGCGTCAAAATCCCAGGTCACCGAATCCCCGCCGGACACGGTTTCGGTGGTACCGCCGTAGGTAAACTCCACCTGTCCCGGCGCCTGACCGCGCCAGTCGATCTCGGCAATCACCTGGGTGTCGACGTTGACATCCTGCAGGTACTGGGACGGCTCCTGCAGCTCCATGGAGGTGATGGCCGGGGTCTTCGGCTCACCCTCGGCGCTGGTGTTGCCGCTGACCGCGACCGCGTCCTGGATCAGGTAGGTGTTGTATTCCTGGAGGGCCGCCTGGCCGCCCGACGCCCCGTCCAGGCTGGGAGACACGCTCAATGTGTTGTCCTGGAACTCGTGGGTACCGTTCAGCTTGACCCGGTGCAGGATATCGTCAATCCATGGCTTTCCGCTCAGGGTAGTGATTTCCGGCGCGAAGCGGCCATTGTCAGGGTCGTAGCCACCGGACAGCCGAACCTGCTCGGTGTCGCCGGAGATATCGAAATCCATGACGCTCATGGAGCCGCTGATAAACACACAGTCGAAGCTGGCGGCCAGGCTGCCGTTGACATCGATGGTGGCCGTGTCTACCGACAGGTCCACGTCCAGCTGGCCGAAGCCGGACACCTGGCCGTTGACGGTTACGGTCCGCTCCACCAGGATCGTCCAGTTCATGTCCTGGGGCGACTGGATGCAGAACTCCGGGTTGTAGTAAGAGACCATTTCGGTCTTGTCGATATTGCCCTGGTACCGCTGTTTGAACTGGCCGGTGACATTGCCGTCACAGTCCACGTCGAGGTAATTTTCATCGGCGCCACCGTCCATGGACACAGACAGCGACCCGCTGGTCTGGTAGTCGTCCGAAAGATCAGGTTCCTCCAGGAACGGCCGGAACACCTCGCTGCCGGAAACAGTGTAGGTCCCGGTGAACTGGGACAGGTCCCAGCGCCCACCCACGAACTGGCCGTTGTTGTCACAGGCATCCGGGGGCGGATCAATGGGGCAGCTCGCCCGTGCCGGCACCGCAACCAGCGCGACGCTAAGAAAGGAGGACACCAGCAGCAAACTGGTGCGAGTGTTTTCAATCCGTGGCATGGCCGTCTCCATCAGTGTTTCTTGCCGTTCCCCCGGTAACGCACCGTCCGGGCACAATGAGGGTCACGTCGTGTGATTAACGGGAGAGTGGAAGGAATCCGGACAGGCCGGTCATGCTCTGTTTTCAGCTAAGGGAAGGATGGGACGATTCGAATAACCACCCCGGGGCATTCCGACGGTTAGCGTTGCTCAGGCCCCGGAGGGCTCAGGGCCCTGGTTTTCCTGGGACAGCTCGCGCGCCAGCCAGGCCCGGGCCAGGCGCCAGGCACGCTTGACCGTCACCACGCTCAGGCCCATGGCCTCGGCGGTCTCTTCGTTGGTATAGCCGGCGAAGTAGCGGCACTCCGTCACCCGGGCAGCTCGGCCGTCCACCTCGGCCAGCCCGCCCAGCAGCCGATCCACCGTGAGTATCTCCTCGTAGCGATCCTCACTGACCAGGTCGCCGGACCCCTCGATGCTCTCCAGGGTGACCCGCTCGGCTTTGCCGCCCCTTTTCTGCCGGGTACGGTCCCGGGCGTGGTTGACCAGGATACGCCGCATGGCGGTGCTGGCCACGGAGAAAAACTGGGCCCGGTTGGCCCAGCGGGCGCGGTCCTGGGAAGCCACCTTGAGATAGGCCTCGTTGACCAGGGCGGTGGCGGAAAGCGTATGCCCGGGCCGTTCGGATTTCAGGTGGTGCTGGGCCAGTCGCTGCAGTTCGCCGTAGACCTGTTCAAACACCGCATCCATACCGCCCTCGTCGTTGCTGTTGAGCAGCTCGGTCAATGATGATTGAGGGTCTTCAGAAGGCGACACTGACGGCACGTCCCTGCGGCAATGGCCCTTGATTATAGTGTCCTGTCTGGTTAATTCATTGAATATCAGAGTCCCCAACAGGGCCAAAAACAAGGCGCATTGCGCCGGCAATGGCAGGCCCTTGGCAAGCAATGCAACGCAGGTGTTGGTCCTGTTGGGGTCTCCCGAAGGGCGCGCACCACAAGGCCCGGCGCGACGTTGCGACCCTTGGCCATGGAATCGGTGATACCGGCCACAACGAATCCCGGGGGTTTGCTAGACTCTGCCCGGCATGGATCACGACCCGCCCAAGGACGGCCAGAATCCCGACTGGCAGGATATCGCCACGGCGTTTGACGCCCTGGCCGACATGGCTCCCGCCGACCGCCGCCAGGCCCTGACCTCACTCCAGCAAAGCGACCCGACCATGGCAGACGAGCTGGAGTCCCTGCTGGCCAGCCTGGAATCCGATCCGGAGTTTCTCCAGCGCCCCGCAGTGGATCTTCAGCAGTCCGGCTCCAGGGGCCTGACCCAGATCGGCCCCTACCGGGTGCTGGATCGGCTGGGACGGGGCGGCATGGGTACGGTGTACCGGGCACGCCGGGATGACGGCCGCCTGGACCAGGTGGTGGCCATCAAGCTGGTGCGCGCCGCCGCCGGGGATCCCATGCGCCTGCAGCGGTTTGCCCAGGAAGCCCGCCTGCTGTCGCGGCTGGACCACCCCGGCATTGCCCGCCCGCTGGACGCCGGGACGCTGGACGATGATGCCGCCTACCTGGTCATGGAGTACGTGGACGGCATCCCGGTGGATCGATACTGCCGGGAAAAGAAGCTTTCCCGACAGTCGCGGCTGGAGCTGCTGCTGCGGATCTGCGAGGCGGTGCAGTTTGCGCACCAGAACCTGGTGGTGCATCGGGACATCAAGCCGGCCAATGTGCTGGTGGACGACTCGGGCCAGCCCCGGCTGCTGGACTTCGGCATTGCCCGCATGCTGGAAGCCAGCGACGAACCCGGCCTCACCATCACCGGCCAGATCGCCCTGACGCCGAATTACGCCAGCCCGGAGCAGTTCGCCCAGGAGCCCGTGACCACCGCCAGCGACGTTTATGCCCTGGGCGTGCTGGCCTGCGAGCTGCTGACCGGGAAGCTGCCGCTGTCCCTGGAAGGCCTGGCGCTGCCGGACGTGATCGACACCGTTCGCAGCCGCCCGCCGCTGCCGCCCAGCGAAGCCGGTGGTGACCCAGCCCTGCGGGGCGATCTGGACGCCATCGTGCTGATGGCCCTGCGCAAGGAGCCGGAGCGGCGCTACGCCAGCGCCGCCGAGTTTGCCGCCGACATCCGCCGCTACCTGTCGGGGCAGCCGGTAGTGGCGCACCCCGACACGCTGGGCTACCGCGTGGGCAAGTTCCTGCGCCGCCATCGCCTGGCCGTGGGCGCCGGCGCCGCGGTGATCCTGGCCCTGGCCGGCCTGTCCGGATTCGCCACCGTGCAGGCCATCCGCGCCAATGAAGCCAGGACCCTGGCTGAGCAGGAAACCCGGCGGGCCACCGAGGTGCTGGGCTTTTTCCAGGACATGCTGGCCTCGGCCGACCCGGCCCGGTCCCAGGGTGAGGCTTACACCGTTCGCGACCTGCTGGACCAGACCGCCAGCGGGCTGGCGGATGCGGAACTGGATCCGCTGGTCCTGGCCACCGTGCAGGAGACCGTGGCATCAACTTACCTGTCCCTTGGGCTGCCGGACTCCGGCGTGACCCTGGCCGCGGCTGCGTCCGGCCAGCTGGAGCAGATACTGGGCGCGGATGATCCCCGCACGCTGGCGGCGCGCCACGCCGAGGCCCGGTTTCACCTGTACATGGGCAACTACCAGCAGGCCATCGAGATTCTGGAGCCGACCCTGGACGGGCGCCGGCGCGTGCTGGGCGACAGCATGGACACCATGTCCACCCTGCACAACCTGGCCATAGCCTATGCCGAAACCGGCGAGGTTGAGCGGGCCCTGGAGATGGACCTGATCCAGCTGGAGATCGTGGAGCAACTGAGCGGCAAAGGCAGCCCGGAGGCACTGACCACCATGATCAGCGTTGGACATGGCTACTACGCCCTGGGCCGGCTCGACGAGGCGCTGGATCTGTTTCAGCAGGTTTACCTTGGCCAGCGGGGTCACCTGGGGGATAAACACCCCACGGTGCTGAGCGCGCTGCATAACTACGCCACCCTGTCCCGGCAGGTCGGCCAGGTGGACCAGGCGGAATCACTGTTCCTGCAACTGGTGGACCGGCGCCGGGAGATCCTGGGAGACCGGCACGCCCAGACCCTGAATACGGTGCACAACCTGGGTGAGCTTTACCTGGCGAAGGGTGATCACGAATCCGCGGCAACCTACCTGGAAGAGGCGCTGGCCGGACGCCGGCAGGCGCTGGGTGGAGATCACCCTGATGTCATCGATTCCATGGTGGCCTACGCCAGGCTGCAGCTGGCGCGAGGCGACCCGGAGGCCGCCGAAAGCAACGCCCGCCAGGCTGTCCTCCTGGGAGAGCGGGTGCTCAATCCGGAAGCAGGGACCCTGCAGAAGGCCCGCGAAGTGCTGGCCGCCGCACTGCTGGAATCCGCTTCAGACGCTGACTGACGCCAAAATCGTTCCGATTTTCTTTTTGAACGGGAAAAACCCCTTGGTGGCGAAGGGCCAGGCGGTTTCGTCCCAGGGCCGGGTCTGCTCCAGCAGGTGGCAGCCCTGGTCCTTGAGGTCTTGCCGCAGTTCCGCCAGGCGATCCCGCATCGGCCCCACCGGCACATAGCTGCACACCACGGTGTTCAATCGATGGTGCCGCGTCCAGTCGGCGATGGCCTCCGGTCCCGACAGCGTTTTACAGCTGGACCCGTCCAGCCCGAAATGGTCCTGGCACCGTCTGACGCCATCGGCGACCGCCGATTCCGAAAACGAGATCACCGGGGCCGACACCTCCGCCCCGCGCAGCCGGGCAGTCGAACAGCCGGCGACCACCGCGGGGCCGGGCAGAGGCATGGACTCGGGCATCAGGTCGTGGTCCAGCAGCAGCAGCCCCCAACGGTCAGCAGGTGCTGCGGCTTTCGGCAAGTCCAGCCGCGCAGGCGGCGCCGCCCCCGTATCCTCCAGGGCTTCAGCGTCCAGGTTCAGACCGGTGGGTCGGGGAAAACGGTCCCCGGTGTACTTGGCGATGTTGTCAGGCCGGGCCAGGTAATGCTTGCCCCGAGTCTGGAGCCCTGCCACCCAGCGCCAGGACAGGGTGTTGGAAGCAGCATCGCCATCCAGCAGGTTGCGGTAGAAGAAGTCGGCGCCCAGGGTCCAGGGCAGCTTCAGAGTGAAAATCCAGATGCTGGCAAACCACATGCGGGCATGGTTATGCAGGTAGCCGGTGGACACCAGCTCCCTGGCCCAGGCGTCGAAACACTCGATGCCCGTATTGCCGGCTGTCGCCTTGTCCAGCCCGATATCCCGCGCTGGCCGCTGGGAACGGTCGTGCTCGAGCTCTGCGAGGTACTCCCCCCAGACCTGGGGCCGCATTTCCAGCCAGCCTTTCCAGTAGGTGCGCCAGCACACTTCCTGGATGAACTTTTCAGCAGGGCCCGTGCCATGGCTGTCGGCCGCCGCCAGTGCCACTTCCCACTCTCCCAGCAGGCGATGGGTCAGGTAGGGCGACAGCCCGGACACGTTGTCCCGGCGGTCCGGGCCGTGGTCAAAGTTGCGCTGGGCGGCGTAATGCCGGCCGGCCCGGGGCAGGAACGCCTGCAGGCGTTGAAGCCCGGCCTCCCGGGTAGCAGGCCATGGCGCAGAACCAGACACGGTGTTGAATTCACTCATGAGGATTCCCTGGTCAGCCGCAGCCGGATCGGGCCACAGGCGGTGGACGGGTCAACGATACGTCCCCGCTGCAAAATGTCGATTTCTCCCCGGGCCACCAGGCGCCGGGCCGCGCAGCGGGCCGGCTCCATCAACTCGCGCCAGCCATCGTCACTTTCTCCATAGCAGGCCCTGGCAGCTTCGCTGGGGCAGATGGTCGCCCCGCCCTTGCGGCGGGCCAAAAGCCCGAGGATCGCCGACTCCAGCTCGCGATCCCGTCGGCCGGGACGCCGGCGGCGGCAACGCTGGGAGCAATAACGGATCTCCTCCCAGTTCCGCGCCCATTTCTTGCGCGGCTCGATGACCCGGCCGCAGGACTGGCATATCTTGCTGTCCATGGTCATCCACCCAGGCTGGTCCGCTGGGACCTGCGCCGCCGGCTGCCGTGCTTTTCCATGATGCGGAAGCTCTCCTGGCGGGCTGCGCTGGAAGACCGGAACCCGGCCAGGCGTTTGCGTGCCGCTGCCGCGGTTTTCTGATGATCGACGACCGGGCGCGGATAGTCCCGACCGATATGCACGCCTGCCTGGTCCAGCTGGGTTTTTGTCATCCGCCAGGGCTCGTGAATCCAGTCACCCGTTACGCCAGCCAGTTCGGGCACCCAGCGGCGGATGAAGTCGCCGTCCGGATCCTGGTCCCGGGACTGCTTCAGCGGGTTGTAGATCCGGGTGGCGTTGATGCCGGTGGTGCCCGACTGCATCTGCACCTGGGAGTAGTGGATACCCGGCTCGTAGTCCAGGAAACAGCGGGCCAGGTGCAGGGCCGGCTGCCGCCAGTGCAGCCACAGCTGGTAGGCGGCAAAAGACATCAGCATGGCCCGCATGCGGAAGTTGATCCAGCCCGTGTCGCGCAGGTAGCGCATGCACGCATCGACAAACGGATAGCCGGTTTGGCCGGCGGCCCACGCCTGGTACAGATCATCGTCGAACTCCGTTTCGCGCATGCCGTCCATGGCCCGTGACAGGTTTTCGAACTCGATGCGCGGTTCACTCTCGAATTTCTGAACGAAATGGCAGTGCCAGTGAAGCCGACCCTCGAACGCCTTAAGCGAGCGCGGCCAGGACTCTTTCCGCTGCAGCTTGTCCTGCTGCAGCCAGGTCGCCTTGGCCGCTTCGCGGATGGATATCGTTCCCACGGACAGGTGGGCGCTGATGCGCGAGCAGGCTGATTCCGCCGAAACCGGGCTGGACAGCTCGGTGCTGTAGCTTCGCCCACGCTCGGTGAGAAAAGACGTCAGGTCCGATTCCGCCTGGGCCCGCCCCGACAGCTGCATGGTCGATTCCGGCCCGCCAACACGCTCGCCTGATATCGATGGCTGCCAATGCTCCCACCCCGGAGTGCTGTCAGCCACCGTCCAGCTGTGGGTCGCCGGCAGCGTCGCCAGGGGCTGCCGCATCTGCTGGCGCCAGCGCGAGGCCCAGTTGTTGCGGTGTTTGAGTGGGCGGAACACGCCGAACTGGCGGAACTCGGTCAGGGCGATTCCCTGGTCCCGGCACCAGCGGCGCACCGCAATATCACGCCGGTCGGTCCACAGCGTGCCGGTTTCTTCGTGGGCCCACAGTGCCAATGGCCCGTGCTCCCGCTGCAGCCGGGTGAGAACCGGCAGTGTTTCGCCGATACGCACGGTCAGACGCCCACCCAGCTGTCGCAACGCCTCATCCAGATCCGCCACGGCATCCCGCCAGAACCGCCAGTGGCGGCCGCTGCGATCGGACTGCCGCCACAGCTCCGGCTCGATGATGCATAACGCCAGCGTCGGACCACGGGCGAGCGCGGCCGCCAGGGGTTTGTGGTCGAACACCCGCAGGTCGCGTTTGAACCAGACGATTTGGGTTGGCTGTGCCATGTCGCCATTATTGGCGCGGGCGGTGCAGAGGCTGTGAACGGGGCGTTCTGCCTGTCCGGATTGGTCGCAGCATCTCGTTATCCCCATCCATGTGGCCCTGTTTGCGCCCGCACGGTGCGTTACTGGGCAAACGCGATTGATCTGGAGTATGGATGTTGGTGATGTCGGAAAAAAAACACCGGGCCGTGTTGGCCATTGGGCTGCTGATGGTCCTGTTCAGGGCACAGGCGGGTCCTGGCCCGGACGGCGAAAGCGCTTTTGCACCGATTATCGGGGTGGTCCAGAGCGGACAGCAGCCGGCAGTGCCCACAGCCGCGCCCAATCAGCGCCCGGCCGCGCCACCCGACACCAAGTCAGACGCACCCGGTGCACCGGTGACCCCAACCGACGGGCTGAAGACCACCGTATTTGCCCCGACCTATGTCCGTCTGCAGCAGGACGACCCCGCCTGGACCCTTACCGGCGCCTGGGCCGGGGTCAACCTGGCAGGCGCCAGTGGCGGCAGCCATACCCGCAGCGCTACCGCCGGCAACACGGCTGAGCTCGGTTTTGCGGGCAGCTGGGCCATCGTTGGGCTGATCGGGGATCGTTTCAGCGGCGAGGTGGAGATCCTGCTGGACGGCGTGAGCCAGGGGATGTTCGACCTGTACCGCCGCGAGGAAACGCCGGTTCAGCTGCGCTTCGACGGCCTTGCCAACGCCCCTCACACCGTCAGCCTGGTAGTGACCGGCACAGCCAATGCCCTGGCTTCCAATAACCGCGTCCAGCTCGACTACGCCGACTATGGCGACGGCACGCTGCTGCCCGACGGGGATTTCGAGGAAAACGACCAGCGGGTCCTGCTCAGCGACGGCTGGACCGCGGTGTCTTATGCTGGCGCCAGCGGCGGCCAGTATTTCCGATCCAGCACAGGCAGTGCCTGGTTCCCGTTTGCCGGTGACAGCTTCAGTCTGCACACCGTGGCCTTCAGCAGCGCCGGTCGTGCCGGGTTGTTTGTTGACGGGATTCCACTGGACATCATCGACCTGTACGAGCCCGTGTTGTTCAACGCCGCCGAACCGCGGGTGTTTTCCTACCAGGGGTTCGGCGCCGGAGACCACGTTCTGCAGATCGTGTCCTACCAGGACGCGGTCACCATCGACCGGCTGTCGACACCCGGCAGCGCGCCCTTCACCGACCCGGCAGCGGTCACCGGCGTGGCGCGGATTGAGGCCGACAACCCCTCAGTTCTGTACAACGGCGTGCCCTACAACCGGTCAGGCGACAGCTGGGTGCAGGTAGCCAATATCAACACCTCCCTGGCCAGCGCCGGACAGGTGATTTACTCCGCGGCCCAGGACGATGTTGTTCAGTTCGACTTCGACAGCGACTGGCTTGGCATTGGATTCGTCACCGACCGCTTCGGCGGCCAGGCCGAGATCGCGATCAACAGCACGGTGGTGGACACGGTGGACCTGTACACCCGGTCCACCGATACCTTGAGCCGCTACTACCCCAACCTCGGGACCGGCCCCCATACCGTGACCATCACGGCCCTGGGCACGGCGTCGCCCGCGTCCAGCAGTGCCCGCATGACCCTGGATTACTTCGAGGTCTGGGATGGTCAGCCCCTGGCCGACGGGGCGTTCGAGGACGATGACCCCAGGCTGATCCACAGCCGCGGATGGGGTCGCTCCACCTCACCCTCGGCCAGCGGCGGAAGCTACCTGGCCACCAGCTCAGCACCGGGCAGCAGCGCCTGGCTGGCGTTTTCCAGTGATTCGGTGACCTGGCAGGGCTGGACCCGTTTCAGCTACCAGGACGTGGAAATCCGCATCAACGGGGTGTCCCAGGGCCTGCAGGACATGTACGCCCAGGAAGAGGGCCCGCGAGCGCTCTCATTCGACGGTTTCGGGGCAGGTCCGAATATCCTTGAAATCCGCCAGATCCGCGGAGATGCTGCCAGCGTCGACCTGGTCACCACTCCGGCCGTGGCGCCGCCCGGTCCTGCGCCGGCTGCTCCCAGCATCGTCCGCTACGAAGAGGGGCATCCATCGCTGCGCTACAACGGCCAACCGCGACTCACCATGCCCCAGAGCTGGTCCGAGGTTTCCGACCTCCAGGTCAGCCGGGGCTATTACCTGAGCAGCAGCAACCAGGGCGACAGCTGGCGGCTGGATTTCGACGGTCAGTGGGTGTCGCTGGGCTTTCGCAGCACCGCCACCAGCGGCACGGTGGAAATCTTCATCGACGGCGTCTCCCAGGGGGTGTTCGATACCTCGGGCGGCGTCAACGAGGCCAAATTGTTTACCTTTGGCGGTCTGACGCCGGGATCCCATTCCGTGGAGGCTGTTGTAGTCACCGGTCCGGTCATGCCGGATTACATGGATGTCTGGGACGGTCAGCCGGTCAGCGACGGCTGGTACGACGCCCGGTTGGACGTGGCCCCGCCCGGGCTGATTCACCTTAGCCGTCGGCAGTTCTGGAGAGAGAACTCAGACGAGTATGCCCGGGAGGACCGGCTGCTGTCCGCGTTCACCAGTTCCGACACCAACGCCTGGTTCAACTTCACCGGAACAGACCTCACCGTGCTGGCCTACCAGGACGACAACACTTCCCTGCAGGTAATCATCGACGGTGTTGACCAGGGCATATTCGATCTATCGCCAACGGCCCCGTTCAGCCCCCAGCCCACCGCGCTGCATTTCACCGGCCTGGGCGAGGGCGCCCACGCCGTCCAGGTGTTCCTGGATTCCAACGGCGGGGATACGCCACTGCTGGACGCCTTCGAAGTTGACCCGGCCGACACCTTCTCCTACACCCCGCAGGTGGAATGGTTTGACACCACTGGACTGGAAAGCCTGCCTGGCGGCACTGCCACGGGTTTCGTCTCTACCGTTGCCGTCGGCGACCTGGATGGCGACGGCGTGGTGGAACTGGTTGCCCCGGGCCGTAACGGGCGTCTCTACGTCTACCGCGGCGACGGCCAGGACGCCGGCTCCGGCTCGCCGATCCGATGGACCAGCGACCTGGTCGGTCCCGCCGCCGAACCGGCACTGGCCGACCTGGACGGCAACGGCAACGCCGAGATCATTGTCAGCGGAAAGGAAGGGACCTTCGCCTTCCGGCCCGATGGACAACTGCTTTGGAGCAATACCGCGGTCAAGTCATACCTGGCCAGCCAGGACCTGGCCTGGGGTGGGCCGTCGGTGGCCAACATGGACCTGGACCCCGAACCCGAGATCGTGATCTCGGCCCTGGGTGACGCCATCTACGTGCTGGATCACCTGGGCAACGTTCAATTCTCCGAGCCGCTGGGGACTGACTTTCCCACCGTGCCGGTGCTGGCCGACCTGACCGGCGACGGCGTGCTGGACATCGTGATCGCCGAGACCTGGACGCTGAAGGTCATTGACGTCTTCAACGGCGGCACCCTGGCCTGGAGCCGGGATCTGCCCGACCCCATCGTCGTGATCGGCGGTGCCGGTGCCTTCGGCAGCCCGGCCATTGCCGACCTGGACGGTGACGGCAGCGCCGAAGTCCTCATCAACTGGGGTCACGTCATCGAGGCCCTGGAAGACAACGGCGACCTGCTGTGGCGCTACCCGACCAACCGGACCGACCTTTACCGGCCCAGCCCGGTCACCGTGGCCGACGTCACCGGCAACGGCCAGCCCAACCTGGTCACCGCGTCGGCCATCAACGCCGGCCTGGTGGTCAACGACCACCTGCTGATGGTGCTGGACGCCGCCGGCAGCCTGGTGTGGGAGCAGGAAGTGGCCGACAACAGTGCATCCGCTTCCGGGGTAGCGGCCCAGGACCTGACCGGCAACGGCGCCTGGGAAATTCTGTGGAACGGCGCCACCGACGGCTTCCTGCTGTTCAACGGTGCCGACGGTGAGCGGCTGTACAACGAACCCTACACCGGCTCCGGCACGGTGCTGGACTACCCGACCCTGGCTGACGTGGACAACGATGGCCAGGCCGAGGTGGTGGTCGCCGGCGCCAACGGCCTGTTCGTGATTGGTCACACCGGCCGCTGGGTGGACTCGCGGCCGGTCTGGAACCAGCACAACTATCACATCAATAACGTCAACAATGACTGGAGTACCCCCTTTACCGAGGAGAACAGCTGGGAGACTCACAATACCTACCGTACCCAGACGCCCGACCGCGATCCAGGCTGCGTGCTGGCCAACGGCGTGCCGGTGCCGCCTCGCATCGTTGAGCTGTCACCCGAGTCCGGCGCTTTGCTGCCCTCGGAGGTTCCCCTGGTGATCAGCGGCCGGGTCATTCCGGTTGGGCCTGCTCAGCCCATCAGCAACGTATTGCTGGACGGCCGGTCCGTGGATGTACTGGATGCATCGGGATCGTTCTTCACCGTGGTCGCCCTGGAATCTGGCAGCAACACCTTCGAGATCCGGGCCCAGGACAGCTGCAGCGAGGCCACGCTGACCCTGTCGTTGAACGGCGGCGGCGATGGTGACGATCCGTGGGCTGACCTGGCCGACGCCTCGGTGCTGTTGGAAAGCCGCTTTGCCTCCACCTCATTCGACATCAGCAACAACCGGCTGCTGGTGGATGTCCAGGCGGATAACGCGGGTCCGTCGGTGCCGGGTCCGGTGCTGATGACCGTGGGCAACGACGTTGATGCCGCCGTGGGACTGCTCAATGCGGACGGTTTTACCCCCCAGGGCGAGCCCTACGTAGTGGTGGTCCCTGAGGACGAAAGCCTGGGTGCGGCCTCCCTCTCCATGGGCCGGGAACTGGCCTTCTCCAACGATGAACGCCAGCCCATCGATTTCACCCCGCGCTGGATCGCGCCGATCAACCAGCCGCCCTACTTCACCAGCGCACCGGTGAACCGGGCCACAACGGGTGAGCCGTGGCGCTACGACGTCGGTGTGACCGACGGCAACGGCGACAACGTCAACCTGGCGCTGACCAGCGCACCTCCAGGCATGCTGCTGCAGGACAGCAGGCTGAGCTGGACGCCAGCACAGATCGGCAATTTTGAGGTGGTGATCACCGCCGACGACGGGCGTGGCGCCACCGCCACCCAGGGCTTTGCCGTGCGGGTGGAATCCGGCGCGTTCAACAGCCCGCCTGTCTTCACCACCTCACCGCCGAACCAGAGCCCCATCGGTGCCGCTTATGCTTACGCCGCTGTGGCCTCGGACCTGGACGGTGACACCCTGAGTTTCAGCCTGCAGGCCGCCCCCACCGGCGTCACGGTTGATCCAGCCACCGGCGCCGTCGCCTGGGCCTCGTCCGAAGCGGGACAGCACAGCATCGTATTGCTGGCTGACGACGGGCGCGGCGGCCAGGCCACCCAGGCCTGGACACTGTACGTCGGCCAACCGGCAGTCATCGCGCCGGGACCGGCCTTCAGCAGCGTACCCATCACCTATGCCGCAGTTGGCGTGCAGTACCGCTACGTCTATCGGGTGACGTCTTCCGAGCTCCAGGCACCTGCGGTCAGCCTGACCCAGGCGCCCGCCCGCATGGCCCTGAATACCATGTCCAAAGAATTGACCTGGGTGCCCGGCGGCCCCGACCTGGGCACACACGTGGTGGAGCTGCTGGCCGTGGATTCCAATGGCCAGGAAGCACTGCAGCGTTTCGAGCTGGAGGTGCTGCCGGATCTGCCGAACCAGTCGCCGTATTTCGTCAGCACCCCTCCACTCACGGCGCGGACCGCCTCGCCCTATGCCTATGACCCCGAGGCCATCGATCCCGAGTTTGGGGCTTTGACCTGGACCCTGCAGACTTCACCCACCGGCATGACCATCGATCCCAACAGCGGGGCCATTGCGTGGCTGCCTGACGGCTCCGAACCACCGGAGGTACCGGTCACCGTGCAGGCGGAAGATCCCCAGGGAGCGGTGGCAAGCCAGGCGTTCACCATCCGCCTGCGCGGCGCCAACGTGCCGCCGGAGATTACCACCACACCACCCACTTCGGTGACCGCCGGGGCCTTCTACAGCTCCCGCATCCTGGCCACCGATGCCGATGGCGACTTCCTGTCCTTCAGACTGCTTGACGGACCCACCGGCATGACTCTGCACGCCAGCCTGGGCTGGCTGCACTGGGTCACCACCGGCGGCACGCCGGGCACCTACCCGGTACAACTGGAAGTCACCGATGGCTGGGGCGGCCGGGACGAGCTGTCCTACAACCTGCAACTGCTGAGCGACAATGAATTGCCCCAGGTCGCTATTCGTCAGACCCGGAACCCAGCCTGCCGCGGTGAGCCCGTATCGGTCTGCGTGGAGGCCAGCGACAACGTGGGTCTGGCCAGCGTTGCCCTGACCATCGACGGCACGCCGCGCACGCTGGATGCCGCGCGCTGCAGCCTGTGGACGCCAGCCGACAGCGGAGTCTTCCCGGCCCTGGCCGACGCCGAAGACCCCAGCGGCCAAACGGCCCAGGCCGCCGCGTCCCTCACCGTGGCCGACTGCAACGACGAGCAGGCCCCGGTGGTGACCCTGGTGTCACCACTGCCGGGCTCCACCCACGACGCACCGGTGGCCATCGTTGCCAGCATCGACGACAACACGCCGGCAGTGCTGACCTGGACCGTGTCCCTGCGCAACGCCGAAACCGGTGTGGCAGAGGTTATTGCCACTGGTACCGGCGCGGTCAGCGATGCCGAGGTGGCTCGCTTTGATCCGACCTTGGTGCAGAGTGGCGATTACTTCATCGACATCCTGGCGGAAGACGGCGCCCAGTCCGGTGGCATTGCAGTGCCCCTGTCAGCGGGCACCGGCGTCAAGCCCGGCCGGGTGGCCTTCTCCCTGCAGGACCTCGGCTTGCAGCTCGGGGCTTTCCCACTGGTGATTGGTCGCGCCTATGACAGCCTGGACGCCGGTCCGCTGGGCAATTCGGAAAATGACTTTGGCCCAGGCTGGCGCCTGGTCCTGGCGGGCAGCGTGACGGATTCAGCCGCTGACGCTCCCCCGGGATCCCAGGGCTTTGCCCAGTTTGCGGCCGAGCCGTTTACCAGCCAGACACGGGTCAACATCGTTAAGCCGGATGGCGAACGGGTGGGCTTTACCTTTAGCCCGACGCCGGCCGCGTTCCCCGCCGCATTCCAGTTTAATGTGATGTTCGAGCCCGATTCCGGCGTATCGGACAAGCTGCGCGCGGTGGATAGTCCGGAGACGGTGTACCAGCTCGGCGCAGGATTTGCTGACTATGTGATCCCCTACAACCCGAGCCTTTACGAACTGGAAACCGAAGAAGGGATCATCTACGTGTTCAGCGAAAGCGACGGTCTCATCGAGGTGCGCGACCCCCAGGGTGGCATTCTTACCGCGGGGCCTGACGGCTGGCAGAGTTCGTGGGGCGCGCGCGTCGATTACCAGCGCAATGCTGAGGGCCGGATCACCGCCATTGCGCTGATCGATCAGGATGGCAGCACCGAACTGGGCCGGCTGGTCTACGCCTATGACACAGACGGAAACCTGGTCAGCGCCACCGACCTGGCCGGCGGGACAAGCACCTACGCCTACGACGACCCGGACTGGCCAAATCACATCACTGCCATGTTGGATCCCCTGGGCAATCCCATTGCCCGTATGGTATTCGATGACGAGGGCCGAATGGTGGCGCACTGCCCGGGAGACGCCGACCCCGTGACGTTGGCGGGTTGCTCGCAGTTCCAGTTTGTCGTGGACGGATCGTCCGAAACGGTCATTGATCCACGTGGATTCCAAAGTCAGCTTTTTTACGACGATGACGGGCTACTGATACTTCGCCGGGACGAGGTGGAAACCGGTGTATTCGTTGAGCAGGCCTGGCGTTACGACGATTCGGGGCGCGAAGTAGAATACACCGATGCCGACGGCGGCATCACCCTCACCACCTGGGACGACGAGGATCGCCGCACCAGCCTTACCGAACCGGATGGTCGACGCGTGACCTGGACCTGGGGAGCCTGTGACGGCCCCGAAGAATGGATCCGTCAATGCGATGGACTCGACAACTGCATCGAGCAGGTACTGGATAGCACCTGCAGGGTCCTGGAGCGGACCGACCCCGTGGGCGGCACGGTCACTTTTGAGTACGACACACGAGGATTGCAGACGGGTCGGATCGACCCCGTCGGTGAACGTATCGGCACGACCTTCAGCCCGGAAGGCAAGCTGCAGAGCTTTGTGGACGCCCTGGGCGGCGAGATCACCAGCGAATACAGCGAATTCGGTGAAATCATCGCCGAGACCGAGCGCGATGGCGTACGCCGCGAGTTCAGCTATGACGCTGGGGTCCGCGCCGATGGGGAGACCTGGCAGGGGCCGGGCGCTGGCACGTCAGGTATCAGTTGGACCAGTGACGTCGCGGGCCTCACTACCCGCTTGACCTGGTCAGATTCCACCGTTGATGTCAGCTACACAGTTGATGGCAGGGTGCGCCGCATGACCCACAGCTCGTCGACTGCACCGGACTGGTGGATCGAGTATTCCTACGATGCCAGTGGCAACGTGACTGCCCTGGAGGACTCCTTCGGTGGCCTGACGGAATACGATTACAACGGCCTCAACCAGCTGGTCGAGGCCCGCCAGTCGGGCATCGGCGTGGCATCCAAGCGCGTGGTCATCGACAGCAGCAACACCGGAGTGCCCACGCGCCTGGCTCGATTCGCAAGCCTCGACGACAGCCAGCCGGGACCGGTCACCACTCTGGACTACCAATGCGACTCATGCCCGACCACGCTCTCCGGCATTGTCCACAGGCGGCCGGATACTTCACTGATTGAAGAAATCCTTTTCCAGCGCAACGCGCTGCGCCAGATTGTCAGCATGACCGACGACGATGGCACCCACGCCTACGTCTATGACGGCCGGGGCTGGCTGATTTCGGCTGACCATCCGCCGGGATTTGCCACCGGAGACCAGGGCTTTGCCTGGGACGGCGCTGGTAACTGGCTGACACGTACCGGCGACTTCGGCGGCGCCATTACGGCAACGCTGGGCTACCAGCAGCCGCAGGGTGGACACCAATTACTCGGAGACAGCGTCAACAGTTATGTCTATGACGCCCGCGGTGGCCTGGTTGAAAGAGACGGTCCCGGTGGCCGCCTGGTAATCGATCGGGACGCACGGGGTAATCCGGTAACCATCACCGAGTTCGACGCCGGCGACCAGGTCGTGTCTACAGCGAGCTACGGTTACTCGTCATCCCAGCAGCGCGTGCGCGCTGATCGTGATGGCGTCATCCGTCACTACGTATTCGACGGGCCGAATCCCATTATCGCGCTGGATGACTCGGGGCAGGTGGTCTGGCGCCAGCTGCACCTGCGTGGACCGGATCGACCCTTGGCCCTGGAGATTGGCGGGCAGATCCGCTGGCTGCTTGCCGATCAGGTCGGCAGCATCCGCCATCAGGTCGACAATGCCGGTCAAGCGCTGGCGACGTTCCGCTACGACGCTTTCGGCCGGCAGCTCGCGGGTCCTGATCCCACGCTGGACGATCCGGTGCGGTTCACCGGTCGCGACTTCGATGTGCCAGGCGGCCTGGGCTACTTCCGACTGCGGCTCTACGACCCGGAAACAGGCCGCTTCCTGAGCGACGACAGCATTGAACCCTGGCACTACCGGTACGCAGATAACGACCCTGTCGGGAAAGTGGACCCCAGCGGTGCGTCATCTGCGCTCGAATACGCCATCTTCATCTGCGATGACATCGCCAAGGGCCTGGCCAGTCCGGGTGGCGGTGGCGAGCAAGCCGCCGTTGTGGCGGCGTTTGAAGGAGACGTGCAAAAGCTGCTTTCAACACTGGCGGGCAACCTGTCCGGCAACGTGCTGCCGTGCGGCGCTTCCTATGGGGGGCCTTCCAATGAATAACGTCAATCAACCCAGATCGCTGCTGACAGCCACCCTGTTGCTGACATCGACAGCCCTTCTCGCCGGGAACACTCAGACCGTCTTCCAGCCCCTGCCCAATGGCGATTTCTCCCAGGGTCTGACCGGATGGACTACTGAGGTCTCGCCGCCGGCAGCGGTGACCAATGGCTCGGTCGTCGAAGACAACGGCGCAGCACGCTTGTCCAAGGGCGGGGCCTTCTACGCAGGCCTGCAGCAGACGTTCGGTGTGCCCGAAGGTCTCCAGGCGCTGTTGTTGCGGGTGACCGATGAGCCCGTTTTCGGCTCGACGGGCAGCTTTATCCCCGAGGCGCTGGAAGTGCACATCACCAGCAGCAGCGGATTCAGCGCGGTGTCCACCTGGAAGCAGGGCACCACGGCCACGGCGGGTTCGGTGGCCACCGGTAGCGGATTCAGCCTGGGCTCCGGCACGACCTACGTCGGCGACGAGTTTCGAATCCCGCTGGACACGGTCCCCACCGGTGAGCAGCTCACCCTGGTGGTCGCACTGGTGGGCTCTTCAGCAGACACCGTGGCCACTGCAGCTATCGACGACGTGCGGCTGGAGATTGAACAAGCCATTGAGCCAGTGGAACCGGATGCCGTTCTCGGTTGCGAACTGTTCCGGGGCGATTTTGAATCGGGCCGGTCCCCGGCTACCGTGTTTCGATGCGCCCTGGGGCAGATCGGTGACACCGGCATCACCCAGTGCAGCGGCGGCAACTGCCCGACGCCGGATGCGCCGGGGCAGGATGCCGAGTTCGGCCGCGATGCCCTGGCCGCGGCGGGCGAGCTGGAGAAACTGGGCGGCGGCCCGGCCGGTTTTGACTACACCAAGATCGATCCAGACGGTGAGATTCTGCCGGACGATGCCCTGGGCTGGTCCTGCGTGGTAGATGCGCAGACCGGACTGATGTGGGAGGTGAAAGTCGATGATCCTGTGGATCCAGGTCATTTCGAGCATACCTACAGCTGGTACCAGCCCGACATACAGATCGATGGCGGACAGCCCGGCCTGGTTGACGGCGGCAGTTGCGCCGGCAGCCGTTGCGACATTGACGGCCTGGTCACCGCCATCAATGATTTGCGCCTGTGCGGCGTGACCGACTGGCGGCTGCCCACTCGAGAGGAGCTGATGAGCCTGATCAACGCCGGCAATTCCAACCCGGCCATCAGCACGGACTACTTCCCGCTGGGTGGCGGGGAAACCTGGACCAACACACCAGTCGCGGCTGATTCCGGTGCCGCCTGGCGGGTCCAGTTTGATACTGGCTCGCTGGGGGCCACATCCAAGAGCAACCCGATGCGGGTCAGGCTGGTCAGGGAGGTGAAGTAATGCATCCGACTGGACGTAATAAAAAGCAACGGTCATTGGCCCTGGTCACGGGCCTGCTGGTTTTTGCGTCGGCAGAGGTCAGCCTGGCCCAGTGCCGGCCGGGCAATGAGAACCCGGACATTGTCGCCAGCACTCCAGAATCCGACTTCGAAGACGGCATGGACGGCACGGTCCTGCATGTTCCGACCGGTTTGATCTGGCAGCGCTGCGCACTGGGCCAGACCTGGACCGGCAGTACCTGTACCGGCAGTGCACAACAATACAGCTGGGAGGCCGCGCTGCAGACCGCTGATGTCCAGAATGGCCAATCCGACTGGCGCGTTCCGAATCGCAACGAGCTCAGCGCTTTGGTGGAGGACCGCTGTTTTGGCCCGGCACTCAATGAACTGGTGTTTCCCGAAGCGCCCGGCGGCGAGACCTGGACCTCATCTACGGTTACTGGTCAGCCAGGGCAGGCCTGGAGTGTGGACTTTGATGGCGGTGCCGTGCAGGCCGCCTCAATCAGCGACGCCAAGACTGTCAGGTTGGTGAGAGAACCCCAACCTTGATGGGATAGGCCGAAAGGGACAGATTACCTAATTGCCTGGGCGATTAAGTAAACTGTCCCTGCAAAAAAAAACCGGCGCATGAGCGCCGGTCAGGATTACGACGGAGACGAGTCGAGAAGGACGTAGAGGGGGAAGTAGGGGCACCGTATTCCCGACTCTCCCGGATGGCGGCGGGCTCCGTCGTGTGATCGTCAGGCCTGTGTGTCAGGCCCAGTTGCGCTGCTGATCCCAGGCATCTCCTTCCAGCCATCCCATCTCCGGAGCAGGGCGCTGGCCACCCTGTTGCTCCAGCGAGTCGACCAGGGTAGTCGGCAGACCCAGTTCCTGGGCCAGCGTATCCAGATGCTGGCGCGCCTCCGGACAGGCGTGGTCCACGGCCAGCAACGACGCTGCGTACACCTCGATGGCGGTTTCCGGACGCTGCACCCGGCCTGCGATTTCTGAAGCACTCATGGGCTTCTGAAGTTCGCCCAGCACGCGGGCTTTTTGGTTCATTGAAAGCTCCATCTGGTTGACCTGTTGGAAAATTTTCTCGGTCTCAGCTCGATCCAGCTGGCCGTCTGCCATTCCGGCGGAAATCATGGCCTGGATCAGAAGCAGGCTGTCGTCGGACTCTTCCTGCCAAACGGCCTCGAACTGCCGCGCTTCCAGGTTTTGAAACCGCGGCTCGGTCTGGCTGCGGGGAACAATGGGGGCGGGCGCACCGCCGTGAGCCTGGGGGCCCGCCTGGGCAGGTTGGTCTGCGCTCTGGCCCGCATTCCGACGATAACTGCTGTATGCGTTCCAGGCCAGCGCGCCTGCGGCCGCCAGGCCACCGGCCTTGAGTACCTTCTTGGCAGTCTTACGACCCTTCTTGCTCATCAGGGACCCGGCGAGGACTCCGCTGATCGCTCCGCCAGCCATGCCCGACGCTACTCCGGATCCGGAAACGCCGTTCAACATTTTCTTGAAATCCAGCATGTCGGTTGCTCCATTCGTCAAATCTGGGCGGCATTTTGCAGCGGGTAAGACTTCGATAAAAGCGGGTTTATCGGTTCATAAAGTTCGAAAAACCCGATGTTGTAATTCCTGGATCAGGACCCGGTATCGGATTTTCCGTGGATCGACCGGCGCAGCTCTACCAGTTCCTGGCGCACCCCCTGAAGCTCGGCCATCAGGGCATCCCGCTCGAAATGGGCCAGGGACTCTGCGGCCTGGGCCTCCTCGCGGTTGCCGGCCGTAAGGGTCTGCATGGAGTTGACGATCAGCGCGATGAACAGGTTGAGCACCGCGAAGCTGGTCACCACCACAAACGGCACAAAGAACACCCAGGCCAGGGGATAGCTTTCCATCACCGGCCGCACGATACCCATGGACCAGCTTTCCAGGGTCATGATCTGGAACAGGGTGTACATGGATTCGCCCACGCTGCCAAACCATTCGGGGAATGCTGCTCCAAACAGCTTCGTCGCCATCACCGCCGCCACGTAGAACACCAGCAGCAGCACCGAAACGATGGCGCCCATGCCTGGCAGCGCCGAAAACAGCGCCCCCACCACGGTCCGCATCTGCGGCACAACCGACAGCAGGCGCAACACCCGCAGCACCCTCAGCGCGCGCAGCACCGCAAGGGGTCCGCTGGCAGGCAGCCACGCCAGACCGACAATGATGGCATCGAACCAGTTCCAGCCGTCGCTGAAAAACTGTTTTCGATAGCTCCAGAGTTTCAGCGTAATCTCCAGCGTGAAAATCCACAGCGCTGCGCGGTCGATCACGTACAGCAGTGAACCCGTGGCGGCGACCGCGGCCGGCCAGGTCTCCAGGCCCAGGGTGATGGCATTGACCACGATCACAGTGGTGATGAAGGCCGTGAATCCCCGGGACTCCAGCAGACGCCGCAGGCCGCGCTGGGCCGGCGCGTCCTCTGGCAAGGCTGGCTGTTGGATGGTCACACTGCTCATAGCACCGCCAGTTACGCAGTCTCTCCGTCAAGAGACAGTGAACTGGCCACCGACCTGGGAGAGCGGCGCAGCACTTCCCGGCGCTTGCGCAGCTCTTTCTTGATGGCCCTGCGACTGCAGCGCGCAGACTTGGATATGGCCGCATAAAGATCCTCGTGGCTGGTCTGCACCAGGGTTTGTTCACCGCTGACCAGCCGGACCCGGGCTACCACCACCTTGTCGATGCCACCCTTGGGACCGTTGATGTCTTTCATATACACCTCGATGCTGCGCAGGCGGCTGCTGAAGCGGCCGCAGGCATCCCGGAATCGATCGAATACGTGGCTACGAATGCCTTCGGTAATGGAAAAACTCTGACTCTGCAGGGTGATATTCATGCCTGATCGGGCTCCTTGGGTCCGTTTTGAAGCAAAGGCTACTGATTTCAAGAATCAGATCCAGTCGATGTATCCGACACTTTGATTCGTCTTTATCGAACTAATATAATCCCGCCAGGTCTTATCGGCAGAACGATCAAGCAGAGCGAATCAGTGCGGCACCTTAACTACAGTCACCTGCAATACTTCTGGACCGTTGCCCGTGAGGGCAGCATTGCCAAGGCAGCGGAAATCCTTCACCTGACCCCGCAGACCATCAGCGGCCAGCTCAAGCTGCTGGAAGAAGACGTCGGCCAGGCGCTGTTCAATCGCGTGGGTCGCCGACTGGTGTTGTCCGAGATGGGCCGCCTGGTATTCGGCTACGCGGACGAGATATTTCACGTCGGCGCTGAACTGGCCAACGTGGTCCGAGGACACCAGACCACAACCCCCGAGGTACTCTCAGTGGGCATCGTCAACTCCATGCCAAAGCTGATTGCCGAGAGAATCATCGCGCCGGCGCTGGAAGGTGAGCACCCGGTGCGGGTGCGCTGCCAGGAAGCGCCGCTGGAACAACTGCTGTCGGAACTGGCGGTGCATCGACTGGACCTGGTTCTGTCCGACCAGCGCGCCCCGACCGGCCTCAGTATGCGCGCCTATCATCACCAGCTGGGCGACAGCGACCTGTCTTTTTTTGGGCCCCGCAGCAGCGCCCGCCGCCTTGCCCGCGGCTTCCCGGACAGCCTGGATGGGCAGCCCATGCTGCTGCCGTCTCACGACTCCGCCCTGCGTCGACGCATGGATGAGTGGTTTGACGCCGTTGGCATCACGCCGAAGATTGTCGGCGAATTTGACGACAGCGCACTGCTCAAGGCCTTTGGTGAGGCGGGGACCGGCCTGTTCGCCGCACCCTCGGCCATTGAAAGCGAAATCGGTCGCATGTACCGCATGAGCGTCGTCGGGCGAACCGACGCCATCAGGGAACACTTTTATGCCATTTCCTCTGAACGGCGCCTCAAACACGAATCGGTAGTACAGATTACCGCCGCCGCCCGCAGCGACCTGTTCGCCGAATCGAAATTCGCGGACCAACCAGAGAAATCTTGATAGAAGGGGCCAGGGATAGTGGATCCGGTCATTTTGTTTTTCCTGCTTGGGGCCTTGGCAGGGCTGTTCAAATCAGATCTGCGCATGCCACCGGCAGTCTACGACCTGCTCAGCATGGTGCTGCTGCTGACCATCGGCCTCAAAGGCGGGGTGGAACTGGCCGAGCATTCGGTCGGCGGCCTGATCCCCCAGATTGGACTGGTATTGCTGCTGGGGTTCACCGTGCCCCTGGTGATCTTTCCCCTGGTTCGGTTCGTCGGTCGCATGCCCAGGGCCGATGCGGCATCCATCGCCGCGCATTATGGTTCTGTCAGCGTGGCCACCTACGCGGTGGGCGTCGCTTTCTTGGAATCCCAGAGGCAGTCCTTCGATCCGCAGCTGCCGCTGTTCGTGGTGCTGCTGGAAGTGCCGGCAATCATGGTGGGCATATTGCTCGCCCGGGGGTTCCAAGGGGGAACCCGCTGGGGTCCGCTGGCCCACGAAATATTCATGGGCAAAAGCATCGTGCTGCTGCTGGGGGGGCTGTTGATCGGCTGGGTCGCAGGGGCCGAGGGTGTGCAGCCGCTGGAGCCGCTGTTTTTCGACCTGTTCAAGGGCGTGTTGGCGTTGTTCCTGCTGGAAATGGGACTGATTGCCGCCAGCCAGGCCAGGACCCTGCGCAACCACGGGCTGTTCCTGGTCCTGTTGGGCGTGATGATTCCGGTTCCCCTGGCCACCGCTGGCGCCTGGTTGGGCTGGATGATGGGGCTGAACGTCGGCGGCGTCACCCTTCTGGCCGTGCTGGCGGGCAGTTGTTCCTACATTGCCGCGCCGGCGGCAATGCGTATCGCCGTGCCGGCGGCAAATCCCGCCCTCTCGCTAACGGCCTCGCTGGGGGTAACATTTCCGTTCAATATATTCCTGGGCATACCGCTGTACTACCAGATCGCCCAGTGGCTGCACGGCCAGTAAGGACAAGCTTATGGATACGACTTCGCGAAAACTCCTGACCGTTGTGACCGAGGCCGCCCTCGAGGCACGACTATGCGAGGCGCTGGACGATCTGGGCGCTACTGGATATACCATCGTCAATGCCCGTGGTCGGGGCAGCCGGGGCGTGCGCCAGGCGGACTGGTCAACCAGCGGAAACATCAGGCTGGAGGTGATCTGTGACGAGGAGCGGGCCGCCGAGATCGCAACCTACCTGCGCGATCGCTACTTTGACAACTTCCTGATGATTATTTACATCAGTGACGTGCAGGTGTTGCGGGAAGACAAGTTCTGACCTGACAAGGCGCGCTTCGCGCTGGGGAACGCTCACTTCGTGAGCTGGGGAACGGCTGCTTAGCAGCCTGGGGAACGACCGCTCACGCGGTCTGGGGAACGCGCTTCGCGCTGGGATCCATCTCCGACGAAGAGCAGATTCTCTGAGTACTTCGGCTTGACCCACTGCGAGGGATCATGCCGGGCCGCCTGAGGATTTAACTCCCAGCGCGCAGAGCGCGCGTTCCCCAGCGCCCGCAGGGCGCGTTTCCTAGACCGCGTCAGCGGTCGTTCCCCAGCTCACGAAGTGAGCGTTCCCCGCGAAAAAAAGCCGGGCCCATTCAGGGCCCGGCTTTTTCGCAATCGTGCTGAATCCTCAATCAGGACTCAGCAGGCAGGATCACCTGATCGATCACGTGAATCACGCCGTTGCTGGCCATGACGTCGGTGGTGATCACGTTGGCCTGATCAACCTTCACGCCGCTGTCAGCCACGGTGATGGCGATGGTGTCGCCCTGGACTGAGGTAGCTTCGGTCAGGTTGACCACGTCAGCGGCCTTCACCTTACCAGCCACTACGTGGTAGGTCAGGACAGCGCGCAGCTGGTCGATGTTCTCGGGCTTGAGCAGGTTCTCAACGGTGCCTTCCGGCAGAGCTGCAAAGGCTTCGTCGGTGGGGGCAAACACGGTGAAAGGACCTTCACCCTGCAGGGTATCCACCAGGCCGGCAGCGGTCAGAGCGGCCGCCAGGGTGTTGAAGGACCCAGCCGCAACAGCGGTCTCAACGATGTCCTTCTTCTTGGCGTAACCCTTGGACTTTTCGCCGTAACCACCGGCAATAGCAGTGGCAGCAAAGGCGACAGACAGTACGGTTGCAATCAAGTAGCGCATTTCAGATCTCTCTGTATCAGTTTTGGGGGAGGCGCGATTGCAGCAACCCGCCCATGAGGGTCCGGTGAAACGCCTGTGAAGGTCCCGTGGACCTAAGTCAACACTGCGTCAAAGCCCAGTCCCTTTTCTGATGATCCGATCCGCGGACTGAAACCCGGAGACCATTCCGGCGATGGGCGTGTACCCTTAGGCAGGGGCGCTGCCCGGCGACCGGGTAGTAGGATGAGCACAGGAGAGCTGCAAAAATGAGGCGATGCACATGACCCAAACACGATCCCTTCCGGTATGGATCCTGTCGGGTGTGCCGCTGGTCGTCCTGTGGCGCGCCGTTTCCCTGTTCTGGCCATCAAGCCACATCGACATTCCCGAAATGCTGAGAATTCCCAACCTCCTGCTGGGCATGTTCTTCCTGTGTGCTGGCGTCATTACATTCAACCGAGCGCCCAGCCGGTGGTCCCTGGTGTTCGTGGTTTACTGCCTTGGCAGCGGCATTCACTGGGGAGGATCCATCGGCGTGACGCCGGAGCTGGAGCTGCCCCTGCTGTTCTTCTACATGGCCTGCACCCTGCTGTCCGCCGGCGGGTTTCTGCACCTGGCGCTGATTTACCCCCATGGCAACGTTGCCCACGGCTGGCGTATCGCACTCTACATGCCCGCCCTGGCGGCGGCGCTGGTATCCCCGTTTGTTGGCCTGTTGCCCGATGACAGGGTTCGACAGCTGCTGGGTACCGAGTTGATCATCGGCAGCATCATGTCCTGGGCCGGGGCGCTGTACCTGTTGTGGCGACTGATTACGGCGGACGGAACACTGCGGCGGGAATCCGGACTTGCGCTGATCGTGGGCGCGGTTTTTCTGGCGGGCACCCTGCAGCAGCTCGGCTCAATGGGAATCCTTCCGGGCGAACCTGCTGCCTGGAACCTGATCCTGTTTCTCATTCCCCTGGCCATTGCCGTCGCGCTGATGAGCCGGGAGCCCGCTGAATAGCCCGAAACCGGTCCGGATGTTCAAAGCTGGATTGCGAGAATCAACACCAGCATCAGCACGATCCAACCGAGAAATGCGATAGCTGCGCCCTGCTGGTCCGCGCTGCCTTTGTCCCGCGCCAACTGCTCCCAGAACCCCAGCGGCAGCCAGAAAGTCCACCAGCCGGGCCGGAAGATCATGCTGAGTCCCAGCAGGTTCAATGCGGCCACACCTATGGCCGCCTCGTGATCGCTGCGCAGGGCCAGCAAGGTCGAAACCACTGCCAGGGACAGTGCGATCCAATGGGCCATGTGACTCACCTCCTCGAGGGATCATGCCAGTTGCACCGGGCTCATGACCAGAAGCCATTGACGGGTCGCCGGCCACGGGCCAACATTGACATTATGTCAAGTCAGAACACCGACACCAGAACCCGGATCCTTGAGGCCACCATCGAAACCCTGGAAAAGGCCGGCGGCCGCGGGGTTCGCATGGGTGACATTGCCAAGGCGACCGGGATTTCCCGGCAGGCGGTCTACCTGCACTTCAAATCCCGCACCGAACTGCTGGTTTCCGCGATCCGGTATACCGGCGACCAGCTGGATGTGGACCGCAAGCTGGCACCGTCCCGGGCTGCCACCAGCGGCGTGGAGCGGCTTGATCTGTATATCGAGTTCTGGGGCAACTACATTCCCGAGATCTACGGCATGGCCAGGGCGCTGATGGCGGACCAGCACACTGATGAAGCGGCCGCTGCGGCCTGGCAGGATCGCATGATTGCCATGCGGGACGGGTGCCGGGCTGCCATCGACGCGCTGCACGCCGACGGCAACCTGGCCGCTGGCTGGACCCGACCCAAGGCCATCGATGCCCTGTGGACCCTGCTGCTGGTCCCCAACTGGGAGAACCTCACCCAGCAGTGCGGGTGGTCAACCCGCCAGTACATCCGGCACATGCAGGCCATGGCAAAGCGGATCTTCGTAGAGTCACGGGAATAGCCAGCAGGACGTTGAAAAACCCATCCATGGCTTATTCAACAACCTCCTAGTCAGACCGGGCCCGCTGAAGCAGCGTTTCGGCCTCCCGGGTTTTTTTGTGGTCTGCCCCAAGGTCGCCACGCCGATTCTCCAGCACGCCCTCCAGCAGCGGTATTGCGTCACCTGCCCGGCCCGTTCCGATCAGCGCCTCGGCGAGGAAATAGGCCGTGTCATGGGTGTAGGGGTTGTCTTCGCCGAAACTGCCGGATTTTTTCTGGTGGGTCACGCGAAGCATCTCCACCGCCGCCTCACAGTCGCCCTGACGGCACAGGCTGGCGGCCAGGACATCACTGACGAACAGGGAGAACAGGTGATCTTCGCCCATAACCCGGGTGTTGTTTTCCAGCGCTTCGCGGGCAACGGCTTCCGCTTCAGCGTTTTTCCCCGCCACCAGCAGGACATCGGACAGGTTTGAGCGCGCCAGCAGGGCGAATGTGTTATCGGGGGAAAATCGCTCTGAAGCGTCTCTCAATACCTCACGATAACCTGCTTCCGCCTCGTCATAGCGGCCCAGCTCCTGCAGGCGTACCGCGCGGTTTATCTTGAGGTTCACATAGTTGGCGTTCCGGGTCAGTCCGGCCTGTTCGGCAACCGCCAGGGCCCGGGCGTTGGTCTCGAACGCCTGCTGGGCCATACCACGGCGATCCTGAACGGCGCTGAGATTGCCCAGGATTGCGAACAGCTCCCGCTGATTCACCGGCTTTCGCTGCTCCACCATGGCCAGGCTTTCCTGCAGCAACTGCTCAGCCTGCTCAAACTCACCCTTCTCGATCAGCACAACGGCCAGCGATCCGTTGGCATCCAGACTGAAACCGCTCCTGCCCTGGCCAACGCGTTCCAGCCAGTCGCGTGCGTCCCGGGCCAACCGCTCAGCCCGATCGAGGTCCTCACGCATCAGGATGTTGGAAAGTCGCAGACGAATCTGTGCCGGCATCATTTCCGGAGTATCCACGTCCTGGGCCACCACCAGGGCTTTCTCCAGCAGCGCCGCCGCTTCCGCCTCCCGCCGAACCGTGCGCAGGTGTTCAGCCAGCCCAAACATGGCATTCATGCGGATCTTGGGCCCGGCACCCGGCGAGCGGGTCACCTCTTCGTAAACCGACTGCAGCAAAGATCCCGCTTTGTCATAGTCTGCGGCACGGTTGGCATTCATCCCATACCGAATACGGGTCAGCAGCAGGTCATTGCGGCATCGACAGGCCTCCTCCCGGTACACCGCCAGGGCCTGGTCGAAAAGCTCTTCCGCGACGCTGTGATCTCCAAGGCTGGAGTAGGTCTCAGCAAGAATGGACGCCATGGCGGCCCGTCGGTAGCGCGACTGCGGCGGCGAAAACTGCAGTTCCCGCCGGGCGTCCTCCAGCAGGTCATAAACACGGACGTCGGCGCCGCGCCGTGTGAATCGGGGTGAAGCCAGCAGGTCCAGGAGAAACTGCAGTGAATAGTCGCTTTCGGCTTTGGACCGCAGTGCCGCTTCCTCGGCGGCCTTGGCCCGCAGGTAGCCGCCCCCGGCCAGGGCTGCACCAACCGCCAGCGCAAGTATGATGGCCGAAATGCCGGCCATTCGGGCCCGCCGCCCAGGCCGCTGCTGCTGGTCCACCAGTTCCCGCTCCACCTCTTCCGCTCCGGGCCGCTTGTCGGGGTCGGAATGCAGCATTTGCCGCAACAGAGAACGCATGGCGCCGGGCACCCGTTCGTAGTTGACCTCGGCGCCCTTTTCGTGGGCCGCGCGAAGCTGTTCGATTCCCCTGGCCTGGATCGGGTATTCGCCGGCCAACAGCCGGTAGAACAGGACACCCAGGGAATAGATGTCGCCAGCCACTGTCAGCTGTCCGCCGTCGAGGGTTTCCGGCGCCATGATCAGGGGCGAGCCGGCAACAACCTCCTGGGACTCGCTTTCCTGGTGCGCGCCGGCGCCGAAGTCCATCAGGATCGGCGGGCCCTGACGCTGCAGCATGACATTGCCCGCTTTCAGGTCTCCGTGCAGCAGTCCGCTTTGGTGAATGGCCGCCACCGCCGATACCAGTGGGATGGTCAGGTCCAGAAACTCGGGCACCGCCAGGGTGTGGCCGCCGGCCAGGAACTGCTCCAGGGTCTGGCCATCCAGCAGGTCGCTCCAGATGCCGGCACGGCCGCCATCCACGTCGGAGCCGTGGACCGCCAGGACGTTGGGGTGGCGCACCCGGGCCATCCGACGCGCCTCCTGGATCATGGTCTGGTCCAGGGCATCAGCGCCCGAGGCGCGACGCAGCTTCAAGGCAACGTCGCGGCTGAGTACCGGATCGTAGGCGCGATAAACCTCGCCGAATCCGCCGCTGCCGATCAGCTCAAAGACATCCAGGTGGCACCATTTGAAATGAGGCACCTGCCCACCGGATGCCGTTTCTTCCCGGGCCTCGCCAAAGGCAGCACACAAGCGCTGGATCTTCTGCAGGTTGCGGGCAGTGGCGTCACCCCCCATCTCCGACCAGTCCGGCGTCTGCCCATCGGCCACGGCGCCGGCCAGGTCCAGGAGGTCTTTACTCATTACCCATGACCTTGGCCAGCTTGGCCAGCGCGCGACTGATGGTCATTCGAACGGCGTTGGCTGAGGGGCTCCCCAGTTCCGCAGCGATCTCGGGATAGGTCATGCCGAATTCGACCCGCATGATGACGGGTTCGCGTTCTTCCGGACGAAGCTTTTCCAGGGCTTCTTCATACTCTTCGACCAGTTCAGCCCCGATGACCTGCTCCACCACCGAGCCTGGCGATTCACCTGGCGATGCATCGGAATATTCCTCCTTGTGCGGTTGCCGCCCTGACTTGCGCAATTCCTCCCGCACGTTGTTGAGCAAAATGGTGCGGAGGTATGCGAGAAAGGCACCGGGCCGCGTGGATTCAAAGCGCTCAAGGTTATTTAATGCGCGAATGAAGGTAACCTGCACAAGGTCGTCGGTTTCCGAGAGGTCCCTGCCGTAGCGAGGCAGCCGGCCGCGGGCCCAGCGCCTCAGGATGGGCAGGTAGCGATTGATCAATTGGTCGCGAGCACCGGAATCGCCGCCCTGATATCGCTTCAGCAGTGCCGTGGTGTTTTGCAGATCCCCGATTGGCCCACTCATCAAACCCGCTCCCGGTTGCTACCTGCAATATACGCCACCCGACAGTTTTCACACAAAGCATGAGCGGGATGGAGACCTTGACTAATTTAACGTTAAACTATATTATTACTTTAACGTTTAACTAGATTTGGAGTCTACTTTGATGAGACGTCGCCAATTCCTCAAAATTGCTGGAACGTCTGGCGTAATCCTGGCGGCCACCGGGATCGGTGCCGGAGCGTTCATCGCCACGCGGTCGCCGACCCGCGCAATGGCGCCCTGGAACCAGGCGGGGTCGCTCTACCAGGACCCCATGCGAAATGCGCTGTCCTATGCCGTACTGGCACCCAATCCTCACAATCGGCAGCCCTGGATGGTTGAACTGAAAAGCGAATCCGAAGCGGTGCTGCGCTGTGACCTGGAACGACTGCTGCCGGCAACGGACCCCTTCGACCGGCAGATCGTGATTGGCCTGGGTTGCTTCATTGAACTGTTCTCATTGGCTGCCAACCATTTGGGGTTCAGGGCCGACGTTGATGTGTTCCCCGATGGCGCGCCCGAAGATCGATTGGATCAGCGCCCCATTGCCGCGCTCAGGCTGACGGCCGACACCGGCACCGTGCCCGATCCGCTGTTTGCCTTTGCGCTGAATCGCCGCACCAATCGCAATGCTTATGACCTCGGTCGGCCCGTCAGCGATCAGCATCTGTCTGCCATCAAAAAAATCGCCGGACCCGGTGTTCTGGTGGACGGCGTCAACCGCGGGCCGCTGCTGGAAAAGCTGCGGGAATTGACTCGACTGGCCATGCGCGGCGAGTTCAACCATCCGACGGCGCACCAGGAAAGCGTGGGCCTGATGCGCATTGGCAAGGCTGAAATCGAGGCCAGCCCTGACGGCATTTACCTGGGTGGACCCCTGCTGGAGGGCCTCAGCCTGCTGGGCATGATCAGCCGGGATCAGCTGGCGGATCCTGCCTCTGACGCCTTCAGGTTCGGCCTGGACATGGCCGATGAACAGTCCAATACCGCCATGGGGTTCGTCTGGATCAGCACCAGGGGAAACGCCCGCAACGCACAGCTTGCCGCCGGTCGCGCCTACATGCGCCAGGCGCTGCAGGTCGAAGCCTCCGGGCTGGCCATGCAGCCCTTGTCCCAGGCCCTGCAGGAATATGCGGCCATGCAACCCTATTATGACGAAGCACACGGATTGCTGACCCGGGGTCCCGACGAACGGGTCCAGATGCTGGCACGCATAGGCTTCGCCGACGCCGTTAAACCGGCGCCTCGCTGGCCGCTATCGACAAGGATAAAGACCGCATGACCGTGAAAAGCCAGGGCGACCCGATGATGTTTCGCTTTTTCACCGAGCTCGGCATCATCGACCAGCTGTCCAAGGCCCGGCTGGAAAGCGTGCTCCCCGGCGATATGAAAATGTCCCACTTTATCCTGGTTCACCACCTGGAACGGCTGGGCGGCCAGTGGAGCCCGGCCCGCCTGGCTAATGCGCTGCAGGTCACCCGCGCCGCCATCACCAACACAGTGACCCGGCTGGAGGCCCAGGGGCTGGTTCGCGTGGACCCCGACCCGGCCGACGGCCGAGGCAAGCTGGTCAGTCTCACCGAGGCAGGTCGGGACATGCGCAATGAGGGAATCCGGCGTATTGCACCGTTCATGGGCGAGCTGCAGCGCCAGATCGGTGAGGATTCATTTGCGACTGCGCTGCCGCTGCTGGAGGAAATTCGGAGATTCCTGGACGAGCATCGGTAGCGATCTCATGCCGCTTACAGCGGCTCGAGGGATCGCACGGCATTGGCCGGTTCGGGCACACCATTCACCCCCTCAGTTACGCATCGGGAAAAACTTCCTGAGGTGTACACTGGGTTCTCAGCGGATTTGAAGTCACGGCAGTGGCGTCCAGCGGAGAAGCAGAGAAACTGCTCAACAATGGCTGCAATGACTTTCAGATCCTGGTATCCGACCTCATCATGGCCGGGAAAGACGGCGTACAGCCAGCCAGTGAAGCGCGCTGTCCACACAACCGGACCTGCGCGTCCTGTTGATATCAGGACACGCCGACGAGGCCGTGATGACTGACGCGCAATGCCAGCACAATGTAGGGTTACTGAACAAACCCTTCACCGTGGAACAGTTGTCAAAAAGTCTCAACGACCTGATGACCGCCAGGTAGAAACTTCCCTCCTGCGCCAATCCAGTTCGTTCACTCCGCAATCCCCATGACCAGGCAGACCAGCAGAACCGGCGGCACGACAAACCGGATCATCACCCGCCAGAAATTGAAGAGCGGCCCGTCAGACAGCCTCATTTCGTCCAGCTTCAGGGACTTGGGTACCAGCCAGCCAAAAAAGAACGCGGTCAAAAAACCACCCACCAGCAGCAGGATATTGGCTGCAACAAAATCCAGGGTGTCAAAGATGGTTTTTCCCGCGAAGGCCGGAATGAAATCCAGCGGATAGTAGTCAGACCACTCACCGAAGGACATGATCGTTAGAAAGCCCAGGAGCCAGGCGCCGCTCCCCGCGTACAGCACACCCTTGTGCCGCTCGATACCCCAGTGCTCGTCAACCCAGTTGACCACGGCCTCGGCACCACCAAAGCAGGATGACATTGCCGCGGCAATCAGCAGAAGAAAGAACAGCGCGCCGAAGAACTGTCCGCCCGGCATTTCACCGAAGGCGATGGGCAGGGTCTGGAAGACCAGCCCAGGGCCACTGGCAGGCTCCAATCCAAAACCAAACACCAGCGGAAAAATGGCAAATCCAGCGATGATGGCAACCCCTGTATCGGCCAGGGCGATGGTCACGGCAGAACCCGGAATAGAATAGTCTTTCGGCAGGTACGCACCAAAGGTGATCATGGCTGCCATGCCGATGCCGATGGAGAAAAACGCCTGACCCATGGCCACCATCAGCGTTTTAAAGCCGATCTTGGAGAAATCGGGCTCCAGCATGAATGCCAACGCGCCCCCCAGGTCACCTTCGACGGCGCCGTAAATCACCATGATCACCAGGGCGACAAACAACATGGGCATAAGGATTTTTACGGCCTGCTCTGTGCCAGCCTGGACACCCCGGCGGACGACCAGGACGATCAGAATATTCACCACCGTGTGCCAGAACAGAAGGCGCCCCGGGTTGTTCATCAGGCTGGCAAAAACGCCTGCTGATTCTTCACCAGTGATCCCTTCGAAGTCGCCCAGTACCGAACGCACGAAGTAGTCGAACGTCCAGCCCGAAATAACGGTGTAGAAGGACAGGATGATAAACACACAGATCACTGCCAGGGTCCCGACATGCCCCCAGGCGGGACTGGCTCCGGACTCCCGTGCCACCGCACGGATTGCCCTGGTCGGACTGCCGCGGCCACGCCGGCCTATGGTCAGTTCAGTCATCAACAGGGGCACGCCAATACAGGCCACGCAGGCCAGGTAGACAAACAGGAAGGCGCTGCCGCCGTACTCCCCGGCAACGTATGGAAACCGCCAGATATTGCCCAGCCCCACGCTGAAACCGATTGCCGCGAACAGGAAACCCAGTCGAGATCCCCACTGTTCAGCTTGACCACCCCCCATTGCCATCTGTCCTTATCCTGTTGTGAACCCGCCGCGCCGCCGCCGGCTGAGAAAATGTCAGGATAAATGATGGCACAAGTCGATGTGCGGTGAACCCAGAGGCTATACTCAGCGCTTCATCCGTCGAGGGGAGCAAGATGATCACCAATTGCCCAGGCTGGATTCCGGCAGCCCTTCTACTCACCGCGGCGTCGGCTGGATGCCAGGCCGATTCGCGAAGCGACAACCGCTCGTCCGACTGGCAACCCCTGTTTGACGGCCAGACCCTGTCCGGATGGCGCGGCTATCATGATCAGTCGGTGCCCAATGGCTGGCGTGTAGAGGATGGTCTGCTGCACTTTTCGTCCGGTCGTGGCGATTTGGTGACGGTAGAGACTTTTTCTGATTTTGAGCTTTCCCTGGAGTGGAAAATCTCCGAGGGTGGCAACTCCGGCATCTTCTACCTGGCCGCGCTGGGGGCAGACCAGATCTACATGAGCGCGCCGGAGATGCAGGTGCTGGATGACGAGCGGCATCGCGACGGGAAGGACCCCCTGACCTCCGCCGGCGCCAATTACGGCCTCCACCCGGCGCCGCGCGGCGTGGTGAAGCCTGCTGGCCAATGGAATGCCGCGCGTATCAAGGTCGAGGACGAGCGCATCGAACACTGGCTGAACGGGCAACTGATGGTTGAGTACACCATTGGATCACCCGAGTGGCAGGCCCTGGTGGACGACTCGAAGTTCACTGACTGGCCGGAATACGGCAAATCCCGCACCGGCCATATCGGCCTGCAGGATCACGGCGATCCGGTGTGGTACCGCAATATTCGGATTCGCCGTCTGGATTAGTGGCTGAATCACGCCCCGGCTATGACGTGATCGTCGTCGGTTCGGGCGCCGCCGGCGGGATGTCGGCCTTCATACTCGCGGTACACGGTATTCGGGTGCTGATGCTGGAAGCCGGAAGGAATTACGACCCCACTACCGAAACCCCCATGTTCCACACGCCGGAGCAGGCACCCCTGCGGGGCGTGTCCACGCCCGATAAGCCATTCGGCTTTTACGACGCTACGGTAGACGGCGGCTGGCAGGTCCCGGGAGAACCCTACGCCAGCGCTGAGGGAACCGATTTTCTCTGGTGGCGGTCGCGCATGCTGGGCGGCCGCACCAACCATTGGGGCCGTATCTCCCTGCGCATGGGTCCGTACGACTTCAAGCCGCGCAGCCGGGACGGCCTGGGCTTTGACTGGCCCATGGACTACGACGACCTGGCGCCCTATTACGACAAGACCGAGGCCCTGATCGGCGTCTATGGTTCCAACGAGGGCCTGGAGAACACCCCCAACTCATCCCCGGGGGTGCTGCTGCCGGCCCCGGCACCCCGGGTCCACGAAATGCTGACCCGGAAGGCCTGCCAGGACCATCTGGACATCCCGGTGATTCCGGCCCACCTGGCCATCCTGTCCCAACGCCAGGACGCCGCCCGATGGCCGGCACGCCTGTTCCCGGGCAACCCCCTGGCCCAGCGGGTGCTGCGGGACTCCATGAACAGCCGGGCGGCCTGCTTCTGGGCCACCCCCTGCGGACGTGGCTGCTCCATCAAGGCCAATTTCCAGTCCACCACCGTGCTGATACCGCCGGCACTGGCCACCGGCAACCTGGACATTCGTACCGACGCCATGGTGCGCGAGGTCACCACCGACGCCCGGGGTCGCGCCACCGGCGTGCATTACGTGGACAAGCGCAGCGGCGAAGACCGGCATGCCAAAGCCGGGCTGGTGATCCTGGCCGCCAGCGCCTGCGAGTCGGCCCGCATTCTGCTCAACTCCAGATCGAACCGGTACCCGGATGGAGTTGCAAATGGCAGCGGCCTGGTCGGTCGTTACGTCATGGACACCGTGGGAGCCTGGACCGGCGGCCGCATTCCGGCCCTGGAGAACATGCCGCCCCACAACCAGGACGGCGCCAGCGGCATGCACCTGTACATGCCCTGGTGGCTGTACCAGGAACAAGCCAGGGGCCAGCTGGACTTTGCCCGGGGTTATCACATCGAGTTCGGCGGCGGCCGCGGCATGCCCGACGCCTGGACCTTCGGCGGGCTGGCCAAACACACTCGTGGCGCCTACGGCCGGCGGTTGAAGGAAGAAGCGAGACGTTACTACGGCACCGGGATGGGCTTCGCTGGCCGTGGCGAGATGATTCCCAACGAGGACTGCTACTGCGAGATCGATCCGGACGGCAAAGTGGACCGCTGGGGTATACCAACCCTGAAGTTTCACTGGAAGTGGTCGGAGCACGAACTCAACCAGGCCCGCCACATGCAGCACACCTTCCGGGACATCATCGAAGCCATGGGCGGCACCGTAACCACCACGGTGCACGACAACGGCGCCGACGCCATCGCTAAACCCGGCGAGATCATCCACGAGGTGGGCGGCGCCATCATGGGGAAAGATCCGGAGCGGTCCGTGGTCAACCAGTTCTGCCAATCCCATCAGGTGCCCAACCTGTTTGTCACCGACGGCGCCTGTTTCGTCAGCAACGCTGACAAGAACCCCACGCTCAGCATCATGGCCATTGCGTGGCGGGCCTGTGACTATATCCTCGATAGAATGAACACGGGAGAACTGACATGAGCTACAGTCAGCGACTGGCGCGACGGGAGGTATTGAAGATTGTGGCCTCAGCCGCCGCGGCTCCCGGACTGATGGCCGGCTGTGCTTCCGCCCCGGCAGATCTTGCGGTCGCGGACAGCGGGCGATCCGGGGCAGGTCCCGCCGGAACTCCCACCGACCCCGTCCTGGTAAACCCGGTAATCCCGTGGGAACTGACGCTGTCCGACACCCAGTTGGCCACGTTAGGCGTCTTGTGCGGCCTGATCATCCCGGCAGATGAGAAATCTCCGGGGGCCGACGAACTGGGCGCGCAGCATTTCATCGATGAGTGGGTCAGCGCTCCCTACAACCCAATGCGGCAGGATCGCGAACTGGTGCTCGCGGGCATCGGCTGGCTGCACGACGAATCCGCCCGTCGCTTTGGCTCAGACTTTGGCGAACTGGACCAAGCCCAGTACGCCGCCATCTGCGACGACATCTGCCATGAGCCCGATGCCCAACCCGGGTTTGAGCAGGCCGCCCGGTTTTTCGACAGGATACGAGCCCTCACCATGATGGCCTTCTACACCACTCGCCAGGGGCGCGCTGACCTGGGGTACGTGGGCAATGTGCCCCTGAGCCAGTGGGATCCGCCGCCCATCGAGGCGTTGCGCCACGTCGGACTGGACTGACCGCCCGGGACATCTTCTGTTCGTTCCGCCGCCCCGCGTCGTTGAGTAGTAGTAGGAAGGGCGACATGGGTAACGGCCATGGCACACGGCTATACCGACGGCGATATCGAACGCGCGTTCCGCCATAACGTCCGCTCGGACTGGATTTCGATCCTGGTTCGCCTGGTTGCCCTGAGCGTGGTGTTCGGACTGCTGGGCCGGGCCATCCTGAGATTCGACCCCCCCGCAGGCTTTCTGCTTCTGCCACTGGTTGCTGAGTTCCTGATGATCCGCTGGCTGGCGCTGCTGCTCAGCCGCACCGTGATCACCTGTCCGGCATTTGGCGAAGCCAGCAACCGGCCGGTGGCTGCCGTGGTGTGGACCATGATCTGGGCACTGGTCCTGTCCATCGTGCTGGCCGTAGACCAGGGTGACTTCTCCTGGAGCCGGGTACCGGCGGCCTGGGCGGAGTGCTGGGATCTGTTGCTGGAAAGCGGGCTGATCTGGGCATTCGTCATCCAGATCGGGGACCTGGTCTACCGCACTGCGCCAGACGTACTCCAGTGGCAGCGCGAGGGCGGCAAGTTTTTCTGGAATTCAGTAGTCGAACACGGCGTGCGCGTGGCCACCATCTGGATTCTACTGTTCATCTGCTTCTGCCTGTTTGTCCTGTTTGGTGAACAGCACGCAGACTGGATTATTGAGGAACGCCGGAACACTGCCTGGAGCATTTTCGGCTTCCTCATCGTGGTGGAATTCGGCGCCCTGGTCATTGGTGTCATGGTGCACCGTGACCTGGTCATCGGCCAGCAACTGCCGGCCGACTCGGCCTTTCACGAACTGGTCAGGAAAGATCCCTCAGCTCTCGGCTGAGGGATCTTGCGCGGTCAGTGAGCCCGCAGGTCAAACGCCAGTACCTCGGCGTTGCGGCCCTTGCTCACCTCGATGACGTTGGCGTCGGTGACGGCCAGGCCGTCACCCGCACGCAGGGGCTCGCCGTTGACCTCAACCTCTCCCCGGGCCACCTGGACCCAGGCCTTGCGGCCGGGATTGAGTTCGATGCGATCACTCTCATCACCGTCGAACAGGCCGGAGAACAGGTTGACGTCCTGGTTCAGCGTGACTGAGCCCAGATCGCCGTTTTTCGATGCCACCAGGCGCAGCGTGCCGCGCTTTTCCGACTCCGGAAACTCCTTCTGCTCGTAGCCCGGCTTCAGGCCTTCGCGATCGGGAAGGACCCAGATCTGAAGAAAGTGCACGGGATCGGTCTCTGAGGCATTGAACTCGCTGTGGCGAATGCCGGAACCCGCCGTCATGCGCTGCACCTCACCCGGACGGATGATGGAATGGTTGCCTTCGCTGTCCTTGTGCTCCAGCGCGCCTTCCAGCACATAGGAAATAATCTCCATGTCCCGGTGGCCGTGGGTGTCGAAGCCGGCGCCGGGAATGACCCGGTCCTCGTTGATCACCCGCAGATCTCCAAAGCCCATGTGCTGGGGATCGTAATAGTGGCCAAAGGAGAAGGTATGCTTGCTGTTCAGCCAGCCCATGTTCGCCGTTCCTCGCTCGCCAGCAGCTCGCTTGATCATTTTTTGCTCCTCAGTAGTGATGTGATGGGGTTAGTTTGGACCCATGTGCCTTTTCCCTGAAGAGACCAATCCGGAACGCCAGCGTTTCGATTTTGGAAGCGAACAAAAAACTATCGCACATAATTCACATACAGTGGCTACACTCAAATCCTGATCGAATACAACGCACGTTTCGGCTCATGAACAAACTCACGGCCATTCGCTACTTCTGCAAGGTGGTTGAAAACGGCGGTTTCGCCGCCGCCGCGCGCAAGCTGCACACCACCCGGGCAACGGTCAACAAGTACGTGGTGTACCTGGAAGATGACCTGGGCGTGCCGCTGCTGCTGCGGTCCACCCGCAAGGTGTCCCCAACCGACGCCGGGCTGCGTTTCTACCAGCGCTGCGTGAAGATCCTGGAAGACCTGGAAGAGGCTGAGGCCCAGGCCTCGTCCGGCCGCGACGCCCCGGTGGGACGACTGCGGGTCAACGCGCCGCTGGCATTTGGTACCCGCTATATCGGGCCCTACCTGTGTGACTTCATCAGCACGTACGACAAAGTCGAGGTCCAGCTCAACCTGACCGACCGTTTCATCGACCTGCTGGAAGATGACTACGACCTGACCATCCGCATCAGCAACGATTCCGACGCGGCCAACCTGGTGATCAAGGATATCTGCCCCATCCGCATCCTGGTGTGCGCCTCGCCGGACTACCTGCGGAAACACGGCGAACCCGGAACACCCGAAGACCTGCTGGATCACACCTGCCTGCAGTTCGGTCACTCGCTGACCGGGCGCAAGTGGGTGCTGGGCAGCCACGAAGTGATTCCCAGCGGCCCCATCTGCTGCAACGAGCCCGAAGTCCTGAGGGAAGCCGCCCTGGCCAACCTGGGCATCGTGGCGCTGCCCAATTTCATGGTGGGCCCGGACCTGCAGGAGGGCATGCTGCGCACCATCCTGACTGACTATCCCATTCCGCCTCGTTCCCTGCAGGCCATCTATCCCTTCCACCGCCAGGTGTCCGACAAGGTCACTACCTTTATCAACGGATTGATCGACCGATTCGCGGAGCGGCCGCCCTGGGACCTGATTGATTGACGCAGTGCCACCCGGGCTTCAGGAAGAGGGACCGGGGCGAGACCCGCCATCAACGATATCGACGTCCTCTGCCTGGCGTCCGGACACCCGCCATTGGGGATACTGGAACAGCGCCAGGCCTGGGCGGCAGGCCCTGTACCAGCAGCCTGAGCCCCCAATGTGACAGCACAGATTCATGCTCCAAGCCTTGCATTCCCTGGCTGAGACCTCCGTCACATTTGTTTATTGGTTGGGCAATGGGTTCCACGATATAGTGCCGTAACGTTTTTATGGGGGAACTCCGCGTATGTCTCAGTCCAGCGACTTGAGAGCGTCCGGTCTCGGCAAAATTAAGGTTTTCGGCCTGCTGCTGTTTTTCCTGTCGGGGATGACGGGGCTGGTCTACCAGTCGGTCTGGAGCCACTACCTGGGCAATTTCCTGGGACATGCAGCCTACGCCCAGGCCGCAATTCTGGTGATCTTCATGGGTGGCCTGGGGCTTGGCGGATACATCGGGTCCCGGGTGGGCCGGTATGAATCCGTCCCGTTCCAGCTCTATGCCATTCTTGAGCTGGTCATTGGTGTCGCCGCTCTGGTATTTCACTGGTTGTTCGTCTACTCCACCAAGGAGTTCATCGAGCCTGGCGGCGGCGCACTGCTGGTCAATACCCTGCGTTTCCTGCTCTCCGCCGCACTGCTGCTGCCGCCCAGCATCCTGCTGGGAATGACTTTCCCGCTGTTTACCGAGGCCCTGACCAAGGTGGGCGCTTCCATCGATGGCCGCACCATTGCCATCTCCTATTTCACCAACAGCATCGGCGCTTCCATGGGCGCACTGGTCAGCGTCTTTGTTCTGATTCCCGCCGTGGGGTTGCCTGGCACGCTGCTGACGGCCGGCATTATCAACATTCTGATTGGTGCGTTCCTGTACCTGGCCGGCCGCACCATCGATCCGGAAAAGGTACCGAGCGAAGTGCTCAACGCCTACGAACACCGCCAGAGCGAACCGAAGAAGATCCCGCTGGACTCACTTTCCAAGTTCGTGCTGTTGGCTGCAGGCCTGACCGGCGCGGCGTCATTTATCTACGAAATCGTCTGGATCCGCCTGCTCAGCCTCGCCCTGGGCAGCACGCTGCATTCCTTCGAACTCATGGTGTCGGCCTTCATCCTGGGGATCGCGGTGGGCAGCCTGGTGGTGCGCAGCCTGTTCAAGCGAATCAAGAATGTACTGGCGGTGGCCGGTGTCGTTCAACTGCTCATGGCGGTGGCCGCGGCTTCTTCCTTGCCGCTGTTCAATGAGACCTTCAACCTGGTCTCGTATTTTTACAACGCCCTGGACAAGACTGATTCCGGTTACGATCTGTACCTGGTCGTGACCAGCGTCATCGCGTTGATGATCATGTTCCCGGCGACGTTTTTCGCCGGAATGACGCTGCCCCTGTTCACACACGCGCTGGCTTCGCGCAATCACTCGGAGCGGAGTATCGGCCATATTTATGCCGCCAATACCCTGGGCAGCATCGTGGGCGTTGTGGTGGCGGTCTTCCTGGCGTTGCCGCTGCTGGGACTCAAGGGGAGCCTGCTGCTGGGTGCACTCATCGACGCGGCGCTCGGCATCGTACTGCTGGTGTTCGCCGGCAAGCTGATGACGGTCAGCCCCGGGATCCACCGGCTGTCTGGCGCTTGCCTTTTGGCCGTTGCCGCTTTATTCGCGTTTGGCAAACTCGACAATGAAAACCTGTCTTCGGGGACCTTCCGACACGGTTTCGCGGAGCTGGGTGGTGACGCTCAGATTGACTTCATCCGGCACGGCCGAACGTCCACCATCTCCGTCTACACCAAGGACAACGAACGGACCATTGCCACCAACGGCAAACCCGATGCCTCGATACATATCGGTGAGCTGGGAATGGCGGGAGACGAGCCCACCATGGTGGTTGCTGCAGCGTTGCCGCTGACCATCCATCCTGACCCCAACAACGTAGCCATCATTGGGTTCGGATCAGGCTTGACCACCCACGCAGTCCTGCTGGATTCCACGGTGGAGAATGTAGACACCATCGAGATTGAGCCCCAGATGGTCGAGGGTGCCCGTTTGTTCAGCCCGCGCAACGACCTGGCTTATGACGACGCCCGATCGAAGATTCATATCGATGACGCCAAGGCGTTTTTCCAACGCACCGGTACCCGGTACGACCTCATTATCTCTGAACCATCGAACCCGTGGGTAAGCGGAGTGGGCGGCCTGTTCAGCATCGAGTTTTACGAACTGATCCGCAATTACCTGGACGACGACGGTCTTCTGGTCCAATGGATCCAGGCCTATGAGATCAGCGAAGACCTCATCGCAACGGTGTTTCTGGCGCTGGAGCCTCACTTTGGCGATTACGCGGTTTTCAAGGGCGCTGAAACTGACCTGATCATCATTGCCAGCAAGAAGCAGCAGTGGGGCACCTTATCAAGTCGCGTTTTCGGGCAACCCGCCCTCAAGGCGGAACTCGAGGAAATCGGAATTCAGACCCTGACCGATCTGCAGATTCGGTACGTGGGCAACAGGGCGTTGCTCAGCCCACTGTGGCGGCAGTATGCCATCAGCCCGAATAGCGATTTCTTCCCATTGCTTTCCCTGCACGCCCCCAGAGCGCGCTTTCGCCGGGACATTGCGACGAGCCTTGTTAACCTGAGAGTTGATTCGCCACTGCCAATAGCCGAATTGACCTCAGAAGCGGACTGGGTTGGCAACGACAAGCCGGTGCTGACACCGGCCCTGGTAACCGCCAAAAAATTTGTCGACGCGAGCAATCTGGCAGAACGGGCGTTTAATCGCGACCGGTCCGGTGCCAGTCTGTTTTGGGTTCAGTCTACCGGGCAAGACTGCAGCCTGCTGGCGGAGAACCAGCAAAAGTGGCTCAGCACTGTGCACAAGTACGCTACGGACTCCATTCCGTTTCTGCCGGTGGCTACCGCCAGCCGGCTATGGGGTTCAGGTTACTGGACCGAATGCGAGGCGGTGTCTCAGCGAATGGCGGTTTACCAGCACCTGGCCTCCCGTAACTGGCCCGCCCTGCTGAATTCCATCACGCAGCAGTTCGATGGGTTGGAGATAGGCAAGGTGCGCGACGACCTGATCGCCATGGCCATCCTGGCAAGCGTTAGAGCTGGCAGACCTGACATCGGGAAAGTCTACGCAGAGGAATACACCAAATCTGAAGGCCAACCCACGATTACTGAAATCCTTGTCCAGTTGCTGGTACTTGGGGGCAGCGCTCCGACGATTCAATAAGTTCTGGCGGCCGTCCGAACAAAGCACATGGTGCCACCCATCGTCGACTGGTGATTCAGGCCGCGCCGTGGCTGCACCGGTATTGCCCGGGCATACTGAGGCGGCGGCTTACCGTTCGCCCGGCATGCCCCGGGGCTTTTCCCCGCGCAGTATGGCCGACTCGGAATCCAGCATCTCGATCAGCTCTTCACGCTTGAAGCTGTGATCGTGGTCATGGTTCATGTGGACCAGTTCCTCCAGCAGCTTGCCGATGGTGATCTGGGCCTCAAAGGGGTCGCCCACCACCAGGTAGTGTTCCTTGGGTGACTCATCGAACAGCGCATGCTCGATGGCCGCAGCCACCGGAACAGGCTCGGGCCCGTAAGTCTTTTCCGGATCAGCCATGCGCGTTTCGCAGTCTTCGAAATACTGGTTCATCTGCTCCTGGAAGTAGCGGTAAGACCTCTTGTCGCGATGCTTGAGCATCCGGGCACAGCGGCTGAGACCGATGCGGGAGGAAAAGTTGCCTGGCTCCACCGCGCTCACCTTCACGCCAAATCCCGCCAGTTCCCAGGCCAGCTGGTCGGTAAAGGCCTCCACGGCATGCTTGCTCATCACGTAGAGGCCGTAGCCCGTCAGCCCCCCGGACAGCACACCGGCAATAGAACTGATATTCACAATGCGCCCCTTGGACTCGATGATCAGCGGCGCAAACGCCCGGGTCACCCGGATCACCCCGTAGACGTTGACGTCGAAGATGAACTCCATGGTGGAATCGTCGACTTCGATCAGCGGCTCGATCAGGTTGACGCCGGCATTGTTGACCAGTCCCCACAGACCACGCCCCTCCTTGCGCACGAGGTCCACCGCCGCGTCAATCTCTTCCTGCACTGTCACATCCAGCCGGACCGCCTTGACGTTCGCTATGGCATTCAGTGCATCCATGTCAGCCTGTTTCCGCGCCCCCGCGTAGACGAAGTAGCCGGCCCTGGCCAAACGTTCTGCCGCCATGCGGCCGATGCCACTGGAGGCGCCGGTGATGAGGACGGCTTTCTGGGCGCCATGGGCGTCGCTCTGCACCGCCGGCGGCAAACCCATGAGAATCAGCGGAAGGAAAACGATGGAAACGAGTCGGACAATCATGCTCTGCTCCTTGCAAGCCAGTGGAATCTGCGAAAGGAAATGCCTCGGGCGGGAAAACCGCACAAAGCTGCACCGCCGCGAATTCTATCAGGTGAATGACTGCGTCTGCGTGTTACCAATTCGCGCGGAGACAGTCGATGGAATCAGCGCAGCTGAACACTCGAGGCGTACGTGCGACCGGGTGAAAGTAAGTGACGATGGGAAGCTCGCCCTGCCGGAGGCGCCTGATCGCCAGTCCCGGAGATCTTGGGAACCCGGAAACGGATTGGTCTGAGCCAGTTTTCGTCAACTGACGGATTGTCCCCGCTGTGCAGGTTCGCACAGCGCACACATAGAGCTTTACCCGCATGTTTTCGGAATAGTGCTGGATTCCGGGCGCCCCATGGTGCCGGAGACCGTGAATGGGCCACCCGATGAGGAACCAGCGCCGCCGGAAATCGAGCCGGCGTCCAGCAAGAACTCGGTACCGTTGGACTGGGCCGGGGACTGGGCCTGCACCAGGGAGCCGCTCAACAGGATGGGGCGGCGGCAATGGGTTTCATGGATTTCTTATCGGGCTTTTTTCGCTCCTGTCAGGTGGGTCAACGCGCGGAGCCGGCCAAACCGAACAGACCGGTCATGTTCGGTTTTTGCGGTCCGGTTCGTTGCGTTGGGAAAGAACTGTTGAATCAGGTTGGATCGATGAAGTACGTGTTGTGGCCGCTGCTGGCGGTGTTTTCACTGGCCGCCCAGGCCACGGTAGACGTGGTGCCCTCCCAGGGGCAGCCCGCCGGCGCTGTCTCGGTGACTGCCAATGCGCTGGCCCGCAGTGCCGACTACGCCATTACGCTGACCAGCCGAACCACCGGGTCGTTTGTCCTGGCAGACCCCGTCAGCACCGACCCCGACGGCCGGTTTTCCACCCTGGCTACCCTGCCGGATGCGCCGGCCGGGGACTATGACCTGGTGGTGACCGGCGCCCTGGGCGTTGCTGCCCGCATTCCCTTTACCATGACGGGCCCACTCAGCCTGGATGTGACGCCGCGTTCAGCGTTTGCCGGAGAGGAGATCGAGTTGTCCCTGGCAGGCATGAAGGGCAACCGGCTGGAGATCCGCCTGGACGGGCAGATCCTGCTGGGTCCGCTGGACTTCGACGGCAGCATGCTGGGCGACATCGTCACCGTCCCATTCCTGGACCTGGGCGGCACGGCCGCCCTTGAGCTGGAAGCCACCACCTACCAGGGCAGCCTGATCGCCGGCCGGGCCACCGCTGTTCTCGACTACCAGGAGCATCCGAAAGAACAGGTGAGCTTGACGGATGTGGTGCTGCCGTCAGAGCCCATCGTCATTGGACAGCCATTCACCGTAAGCGGCCGGGTCGTAGTGCCCGCTGGCCAGGATGCAGCTGACTTCGTGGGCCAGATAGCCTGGAAAGCAGGGGACGGCACCAACATGCCGGTCAATCCGACCCCCATCTACCTCAACGCCAACGGCGGGTTTGTTGCCGAGTTGTTCTCACCGAATGTTCTATCGGGTTTTCCATCGGCGGACAGCGGCGGCACTGAAGACCCCACCCTGGAATTCATTTACAACAATCCGGCTACCGGCGAAAGCGGAACCATTATTGTCGGCACCGTGGGCGACTACTCCGTGGCCCAGCAGAACAATTTCAACGGCTTCCAGACCATCAACATGCGCGTTCGCAATATCCTGGACGTGGGAATCGAGGATGCCATCGTCATTGTCGGCGCCGAGGTGGTTCCATCGGTCAACAACCAGGCACCCATTGCCGGCTATGACCCCTACCAGGAATTCGTGGATGACTTCGTGACTGCCCAGGCTGCGGCATCGGGCGTGGTGGGGTTCAACCAGATCTCCCAGAGTTTCTCAGAATACTTCGAGACTAACGAGCTGTCCGGCTGCCCTGTCACCCTGCGCAACGGGCTGACGGACGCGCAGGGTCGCTTCAGCTACACCCTGGATCTCAACACCACGGTGGCGGAGATCTTTCACCAGGCCAGCTTGATCGGGTACAAGATTGGTGCGGTCTCACACCCTACCGTGGTTCCTGAGTATCTACGATTCGCGGTATCCGTCAGCGCTGCACATCTGAATTACGCCGACGTATCGTCCAGCGGCGACTGCAAGGTTCGCCGCTTCGCCATGCAGTACAGCTACGACAACAACGACTGGAACTACCTGGATCCGGTAAACCTGACGTTCAGCATTCCCTTCGATCCGGATGACGAACAGTTGATCACCCTGGCGGTGTGTGACGATGAGGCTGAATTCCTGGCCCCGCCGCAAATCCCGGGCCTGTTGCCGGCGTTCAAGGTTCGTAACGGCGATTTTGACTACTGGGAGATCAACGGACTGGTCTCTTATCCGGACCGTAACGGCGCCAACCTGGTGTTCAACGAGGTGCCGCGGATCGAGTTGCCGTACTCTCCGGGGCTGCTGGGTCAGGTACAAAACGTCCAGCTGGTTTTGCAGGGTCCCAACGGTCTGTACGTTCGGCCAATGCCGCCCAATATTGGCGGCCAGGTCTGCTCGGCATCGACCATTCACTACTCCGCCGAAATCCCGGAACTGGTGGACTGGCCGGCGGGTAGCTACTTTGGAACCATCACCGGGCAACAGGTCTTCGACGGTGAGCCCAGGAAACTCGACCTGCAGATCAACATCACGGCCGGGCCCTCGTGGATAGGAGACGACCAGATCCTGGAAAACCGGGTCATACGGTGGAGTCCGAAAAAGCAAACCCTGTCCGCCGACGAAATCCCCTTGTTCACTGACGACGCCAGCACGCCTGCCCTGCCCCTGGGCATCCCACCGCTGCAGAACGACAACCTTGCGATTGCCATGTTGACCGAAACCCGAACACCGGAAGGGTCGGCCGGGCGCAAGCGCAGCTTTGGCACCGCCACCACGGCGGCAAACACCGACGCGGACAATGTCATGGGCGTTGAGACCATTCCCCAGGGCCTGGTGCCTATTGGCGGCAGCGCAACCAAGGGCGGGGACCCTTGCGGAAACCAGAAAGTCATCAATATTCTCGACACCGGTCAGTTCCCGCTGTTTCTCTACGTGATCGGCGCGCCCCCACTGATTGACCTTACCCTGGGCGTCACCATTGGGTTCTTTGCCAACCTGGCCTATGGCGGCTGCATGGAATTCACCGACTTTCGCCCCTCGATCAACCTCAATACCGAAGCCAACGCCGGGGCGGAAGTGGTTATCTTCCTGGACGCCACCATCATGGTGGGACTGGTAAAAGCCACCGCTGAAGCCATCTCCACGTTTGCCCTTGGCATGGTGTTCGAACTGCAGAACAGCCTGCCCACCCAGGTCGGGCCGTGTTTCACCTTCGACCTGGATGCACGAGTGGAGGCCAGCCTGGGACCCTGCCCGTTCTGTCTGAAAGTCAGTGAAACGATATCGCTCATCGACGACATCCAGGAGGGTGTCGGCTGCACGGTCAACAAGGCGCGGGAGATGTTGACCGGTCGTGTGATACCGGAGCCGCCGGTGGTGGGTCGAATCGCCCTGGCCGCCGATGGCCTCGGCCGCAGCGCCACCGCGTTTGCGCGAGGCGATGGCGATTTCCAGGTCAACCTGCTGCAGGCTGGCCAGCAGTTCAACAGCGCGGTGCTGGGTACCGGGCCCGGCGCCATGCACCCTGAAATTGCCTACTACGCGCCCGGCAAGTTTGTCCTGGCCTGGGCCGAGAGCCGGCTCAACGAGAGTGACTTCGAAACCCTGAGGCTCGCCGGCGACATGGTTTCCGGCGTGGCGGAGCAGCGCATCATGTACCGGGTGTTTGATCAAAACGGGTTTTCAGACCCCATGGTGCTGTCCGATCTGGGCGGCGAGGGAGGATTGCGGATGGCTGCGTGTATGCAGGGCAACTCAGCCTGCCCCGCATCGGGAGAAGTCCTCGCCACCTGGGAAGTTTCCGTAAACGAGGACTACACGCGTCATGACTACCGCATCATGACGGCCCGCTTCGACGGTATGGGCTGGTCGCCGGTGGAGGAGCTCGACTCGACCAGCACGGCTAAGGACAGCCAGCCCAGCCCCGTGTACCTATTCGGTCAACCCGTGGTGGTCTGGGTGCGGAATCCCGCCATCACCTTCGAAGAGGACGACCTGGACGACGACGGCCAACCCGACGGCATCAGCATGAACGTGGATCAGCGTCGTATGTTCTACCGCTTCCTGGACGAGTCGGCCGGCCCGCTGGAGGTGATGGAGGCACCACTGGGTCTGGCGTCACCCTTCGCCACCCCAACGCCTGACGGTGGCCTGCTGGTCGCTTTCAGCCTTCCGGAACCAGGGCAGAACCCCTATCTCGGATCCCGCCGCATGCTGCGATATGCCCGGGCCACCCAGTGTATCGCCGGTAGCTGCCAGTGGGCCGATATGCCCTACACCGACTCCATCGGGCGAAATGTCTACGTGGAGCGACCCCGGGTGATGGTGGATGGTCTGAACAACGTCACTACGGTTTTCCGCCAGTTGGGAGTCAGCGGCGAAGTCCTGCCAACCGATCCACCGGAAGTGATTCTTGGAGTCGGCGGCGCATCGTTCAACACCTTTGAACTGCCCGAGTTCTCTTTGCCGGTGAGTTCCGACCCCCTCGCGATCAGCGCCGATGGCGTGGCCGATGTCTACGTGAACGCGGTCATGGAACCACTCAGCAACTCGCTGATGACGGCGGCGGCGACGTTCAACGCAGCGCCAGCAGCCCAATTCCAAAAGATGGGGCTGAAGACCAGATCGGTTCCCGGGGTAACGCTCAAAGGCATGGGCGATGAGGTCAACATGATGATCAAACCCAATCTGCCAGACCTGGAAATCCTGGACGCCACCCCGTCAGCCGGGTTCATCCTGGAAGGGGGCCAGATCGATGTGACTGTGCGGGTGCGCAATGCGGGGCCCCGGACCCTGGATCCGGTGTCCGTGGTGGCGGAATGGGACGCCGGGAGGGGCCGGATGATCATGGCTGACCAGATCGACCTGCCGGGGATGATTTCTGGAATGCCCGAGGAGGTCATCCTGCAGGTGGAACTGCCACCCGAGTTCAGCGAAGACCAGACCCGGGACCTGGTGATATCCGTCAATCCAAATCAGGCAATCTCTGAGGCCACTGTCGCCAACAACCGGTTCGTGGTCACCCTGGGCGAACTGGAAGCGCCAACCGGCCTGGTGGCCTCCACCACGCCCGCAGGCGGCAGCATCTTTCTCGGCTGGGAGGCCGCCGAAGATCCCCGGATCACGGGTTACCGGGTGTACCGACAGACCGGCGGCGAACCACCGCTGTCGGCTGGGTTCAGCACCGTTGCCGGCTTTGCCGACCTGGAAGTAATTCCGGGAACTGAGTACGACTACTGGGTCGTCTCCATCAGCAATGGCCTGCAGGAATCGGCGCCTACCGACATCATTCCTATCAGGAGTGCGCAACGTGACCGCCTGTTTCGCGATAGTTTCGAGACGCCCTGAGCCAACCCTGCTCCGGGGTATTCGCCGGGCTCTTTGGCGGGGCTCCGGCCTACCCGGGCCGCGCCCGGTTGGCCAATGGTCTCGTGACCAAGTTCCGGTGTCGCGTTTATCCGCCTTTGGTAGACTTTGGCCACTAGGAGAGGCCATGTCTGACCTGACCACCACTACCCAGCTGCTGCGGGATATTTCCGGAGGCGATGCCGCCGCCCGGGAGGCGCTGATCGCTCGATACCTGCCCCGGCTCACGCGCTGGGCCCACGGGCGCCTGCCCCGCCGTGGCCGGGACCTGGCAGAAACCGACGACCTGGTTCAGATCACACTGCTGCGGGCGCTGAACCGGCTGGATGAATTCGAGAGTCGCCGGCCCGGGGCCTTCCTGGCCTACCTGCGCACCATCCTGATGAATGCCCTGCGCGACGAGATCCGCCGGGGCGATCGCAAACCCCTGGACCTGTCTATCTCGGTGTCAGGTCTGCAGGCGGACAGCTCGGTGGTGGAAAACGTGGTGGGAAGGGAAGTGCTGGATGCTTACGAAGAAGCCCTGTCAAAGATGACGGAGGAAAAGCGCCTGGCGGTGATGATGCGGCTGGAGTTTGACATGAGCTACCAGGACATTGCCGACGAACTGGAACGACCTTCGGCCGACGCCACCCGCATGATGATCGTGCGCGCCCTGGGCGAGCTGGCCGAGGCCATGAAGACGTGAACCCCGAGCTGGAGCGCCTGGCCGGGTCATTGGCCGATGGCGCAAGCATGGACGAGGTAACCCAGTCCGGCAGTGCTGCCGAGCGCAACCTCGGATTCCTGGGCGCCATCGCCGAGGCATTCCGGAACAGCCGCTCGTCCAGCGAAGACCGGCCCGAGCCGCTGTTCGAGTGGCGCCATCTGAAGGTGGAATCCCAGCTTGGCGAGGGCGGTTTCGGCGTGGTCTACCAGGCCTACGATTCGGTCCTGCGGCGCAGGGTTGCGCTGAAGCTGGCGCGACCGGAACGGGGCGGTGCCCGCAACGACCTGATCATCGCCGAGGCCCGGCGCATGGCGCGCCTGCGCCATCCGAACATCCTGGCCATCCACGGCGCTGATCGGGACAACGACATGGCCGGCATCTGGTGTGACCTGATCGAAGGCGACACGCTGAAGCAGCGCATCGAGCGCGACGGGCCCCTTACCAGTCACGCCGTCCTGCAGATGGCTGCCCTGCTGGCCGACGCTCTGCAGCTGATTCATGAGCGCGGCCTGACCCACGGCGACATCAAGCCCTCCAATGTGATGATCCGAAACAATGGCGAGCCGGTGCTGATGGACTTTGGTGCGGGATCCGGAGTGCCGGGTGAGGCGGTGCTGGGATCGCCCATCGTCATGGCGCCGGAGCTGTTCCAGGGTGATGCGCTGACCAGCGCCAGCGACGTCTACTCCTTTGGCGCAATGCTTTACTACGCCCTGACCGGCGCTTACCCGGTGAACGCAGACAACATCGATCAGCTGTCCACTAAACACGAGGCCGGGTCAGACATTGATTTCAGCCCGCTCCCCGGCGAGCTGCGCAGCCTGATTCAGCATTGCCTTCGGGCGGATGCTGAATCACGGCCGAGCGCCGACAGAATCCTCGGCCAGCTGAACCGCATCGCTGAGGCCCCAGCACGACGCCGCAGACAGCTTGCGATCGGCACCATCATTTTCAGCCTGTCAGCTGCGCTGATGGCCTCCTCGATTGGGCTGTGGCAAACCACCAAGGCCCGGCAGCAGGCTGACGCTGAGCGCAGCCGGGCCGAAAGCTCATTGAGTTTTGTGGTGGATATGCTGGAAGCACCCCGGCTGGAAAGCCAGGGCACTGAAGTCCGGGTGGCGGAGGTCCTGGACAACGCCGCCCGGCAGCTCGAACGAACCAGCCTGCCCCAAGCCATCGCGGCCGGGCTTCACTATGTTCTGGGCCGGACTTACAAATCCATCGACCAGGATGAAAAGGCCGGAATCCAGCTGAACGCCGCGTTTGAAAAGGCGGACAACGACGGTGACCGGATTGATGCGCTGTTGATGCGGGCGGAGATGGAAGGCAACCGCGAGGAATTCGAGGCGGCAGCTGCGACACTGCAACAGATCAGCGAGTTGGCCCGTGACAATCCTTCCATTGAACCGACCCAACGCCTGCTGATCGAGCTTGAGTACGGCACGCTGGCTGAACACCAGGGTGATCAGAACCGGGCACTGGAACTCCTGTTGCGGGTGAATGATGCCGATCCCGGGTTACCGTCCGGCCACCACGCCAATGCCGGACTCTGGCTCAACCTTGCCGGGATTTACCGAGATCAGGCCAAGATGGACCTGGCCCTGGAATATGCCAACCGCGCACTGGCCTGGTACGTGGAGCATGGTGGCGGTCAGCAGGGGGTTGGCGCAATCCGGGCGCGACATCAGACAGCCACCGTACTTATGGTGCTCGGTCGATACGCCGAGGCCGAGGCATTGTCCCGTGAAAACCTGGCCTATCTGGAACAACTGGCCCCAGGCTGGTCGGACGAACGCATGCCCATAACAGCGATGTTGATTGATGCCATGGGCCGCCAGGGAAACACCGAGGAAGCCCTGACCCAGACTCTGGAGTTGCTGGCCTTGTCCAGGGAGCACATGGGTCCGGACAGCATAATGACCATTCAGATCCTCATTAACCTGGGCGCGCTCTATTTTGAGCGGGGAGAATACGCGCAGGCCACCGAGGTGACCCGCAATGCCCTGGAAACCGGCCAGCGAACCATGGGGGCGGACAGTACGGGCGTTTTGCTGGTGGCCAGCAACCTGGGCGAATTCCTGCTGTATCTCGATAGCGGAAGCGAGGCGCTGGAGCACAACCGGGCCACCTACGAGAACAACCGGCGGGTGGTGGGAGATACCCATTTGTACACGCTGTTCTCCGGCGACAACTACGGCGCGTCCCTGGTGCGCTGGGGAGACGTTGAGCAGGGCCTGGCCCTGCTGGACACGATCCTGGCGGCAAAGACCGATCAGTTCGGCGCCGACAACCCCTTTACCTGGGATACCCAGCGCTACCGGGTGGAGGCGCTGCTGGCCTCAGGCCAGAACGCTTCCGAACTGGCGGCTGCGGTGCATGAGCACTACCTGGAAACGTCGGGGCCGGACCATCACAAGACGCGGTCGGCGGCGGCGCTGCTCGAGAGGGCAAGGAGTCATTAGCCGCAAGATCCGCCACCCCGAAGTGGGCGATAGCACAGATTAGGGATGCCAATTACCTTGCCAATAGTTGCTTACGCGGACTTGCAGCCGTTCCGCGAAATCGGGGTTTCCGCTAGTCCGGAGGGGCGGGAGAGTGGGAGCCGAGCCCATTGGCACAGGGATGTGCCAACGGCCGAAGGCCGTGAGGGAATCGGAAACCGCGTTTTCGATTCCCGACCGCAAGTCCGCCAAGGATGGCGGATCTTGCGGACAAACAAGCATCTAATCCCCCGCCAACCGGCCCTCCAGCCGCTCCCAGAACCGGTCCCGGGCGTCCTCGGCCTGGACGATGGCCCGCTGGCGTTCCACGTCGGCGAGCATGGATTCCATGAATTGGACAAAGCGCGGGTCGGCCCGGAGTGGCTTCACCCGGTCATCGTGGGCCAGGGCGTAGTAGTGGCGGTAGCCCGCGTCGTAGGCGTTCTGGAACGCCTGGATGGCGGCATCGCCATTTCCCAGCAGAGAATGGTTGATGGCCTGCAGTCCCTCGAAATCCGGGCCGCCCTTGCCTGAGTCGCGCTGATGCGCCAGGCCTTGGTCGACGTAAAGCAGGATCTCCCTGGCGCGCTCCTGGTTGCCCAGCTGCTGGTGGGCGTAGGCCAGCACCTGCATCAGCTCAATGCCGTAAAGATCGTAAGGCATGGGACGGTCCCAGCCGAACGTGGGCTCCATGACTGCGATGCCCTCAGCATAATCCTCACGCGCCACGCGCACGGCGCCAACGATCCGGGCGACAAATGGAGGCATCCGCTCGAGATTCATTCCGGGTGCCTGGAGCATGCCCATGATGAGGCGCTCCATGGTTTCCGTGTCGCCTCTCAGACGGGCGATGTAGACCCGCCGCAACAGCGTAAACGGGTCTACCGGCGTAACAGCCTCAGCCCGGGACTGCCAGGTCTCGGCCTGTTCGAACAGACCCAGCCGGGCGTAACCATAGGCCACATGTGACATGTAAAAATGTGGATTGGCGCCGGCGTCGGCCTCGGCCAGGATCCAGCGTTTTCCGGCCTGGATCACCCGGTCGAATTTTCCGTAGCTCCCGTAGATGTCAAACAGCTGACGATAGGCCGGCTGCGGCGGATTGGGCAGGTCCAGCAGCCGCAGCAGCAGGTTCTCCGACAGTTCAAATTCGCCTTCCTCGCTGTACCGGTTGGCCAGGTTGGTGGCCATGCGGGGGTCCAGCGGGTTGAGCGCCAACGCCTCCGCAATGACCTGGTTGGCCTCAGCGGTCTTGCCCTGGAGCACCAGGGCATTGAACAGCCAGGTGGGGACTCCGGCGAGGTTGCGGTCTGCCTCGTAGGCTCGCCGCAGTGCTTTCTCCGCCGCCGGGTAGTCCGTTTCAATGGTCAGCACCAGGCCCTGGGCCGCCAGCACATATGGATCGTCCGGATCCAGCGCCAGTGCCGCGTCCAGGGCCTGCCGGGCGGCGAAACCCCGATCTTCCGCCAGTGCAGCGCGCTGGGGGGCAAGGTGAAACACAATGGCCCGCCCCGCCAGGGGAGCCGCGTACTGGGGATCCAGCCTGGCGGCGCTGTCGAAGTGTTTCATGGCGGCAGCTTCAAACCCCGGAGACCTGGCCCGGACATACTCCCGGCCGAGTAGAAACTGCTGGTAGGCCTCGACCCTGGGTTGGTAAGTGTCCGCGACGCGCAAGCTGCCAGCAATGGTGTCCGACATCCGCCGCGCCACGGCGGCAGCAATGTCCTCCTGCAGTTTGAACACGTCCTGCATCACGCCGTCGAAGGATTCGCTCCACAGGGTCTGGGAGGATTCGTCGACCAGACGGGCGTTGATACGAAGCGATTGACCGTCCGTGCGCACGCTGCCCATCAGCAGATAACGCACCCGCAGGCGATCGGTCAGCACCCTGGTACTCAGCTCCGCATCGCGAAAGGCGAACGAAGTGGCCCTGGCCACCACGTGCATGTCGCGGTAACCGGACAGCTGGTGCAGGATCTCCTCGGACAGGCCATCGGTAAAAAAGCGGCTTTCCTGGTCATCGCTGAGATTCTCCAGGGGCAGCACGGCCACCGAGTTTTCCGGTTTAGCGATCTCGGCCACGGACGGTACCGGAGGCGCCAACCGGCTGTAAATCACCGTGCCGGCCGCGATGACCAGGCTCATGATCACCACAGTGGCGACCAGCACACGGCGGCGGCGGTGGGGCCGCGCCGTAATCTGCGCCAGTTCCTGTGCCAGGTCAGCCGCTGCTGGCCGATCCGCCGCCTGCTGCGCCAGGCACCGTTCCACCAGGGATCTGAACCGCCTGGGAATCGGGCTGTAATCCGGCCGGGACTCCCCGAGCTGCTGGATCAGCTGGTCCAGGGAGTCGGCTTCAACCGGATAACGCCCGGTCAGCATCAGGTAAACCAACACCCCCAGGGAATACACATCACTGGCCGGCGTCAGAGGCTGCCCGTCAAACAGCTCCGGCGCCATCACCATGGGTGATCCGGAGACGGCGGCGCTGGCCCCACTTTTGCCGCCGGCGCCAAAGTCCATCAGTACCGGTTGACCATCCGGCTGGATCATGATGTTACTGGCCTTGATGTCCCCGTGGGTCAATCCCGCGTAGTGGATCTCCTTGAGGGCCTGGATCAGCGGGTCGATAATGGCCAGGGCCTGGTCACCATCCAGGGCGCCATGACGCGCCAGCATCTGCTCCAGGGTCTCACCAGACAACAGGTCGCACCAGATGCCGGCTTTCCCATCGGACTGGTCTGCACCGTGGATGGCCAGGATATTGGGATGTCGCAGCTGGGCCATGCGCCGCGCCTCGGCCACCAGGTTGGCGCCGCGTTCGCCATCGCGGCCGAGCTTGAGGGCCACGTCGCGCTTGAGCACGGTGTCATAGGCCCGATAGACCTTGCCGAAGCCGCCTTCCCCGATCTCCTCGATGACCTGCAGGTGGCGCCAACGGAACAGGTTGCCGCTCACCGGGTCCTCCGACGATGCGCCTCGAAACGCCTCGACCAGCGACTGCACCGCTTTGATGCCCGACGACGGCGTCCCGTCACCGTCGGGCAACGGTTTGCCATCGGCAATGGCCTCGATCAACCGTTGTTCGTCTTTGTCAGCCACGCATCACCGCAGTTGCATCTTTTTGTCATAACGCCTGCAGCGCGGACACCAGCTTCTTCATGTCGGCCGGCGTATTGAACACCTGGGGCGTGATCCGGACGCAGCTGCCGCTGGCCAGGCCGTGGCGGGCCACGGTGAAAATGCCGAATTCTCTCTCCATCTGCAGCTGCAGATCGATGGCATCCTGCCTGCTGGACTCGCCAACGCGGCGGAATGACGCGAGGCCGCTCCAGGAAGGTTCGTCCAGTCCGCCCAGCACTTCGATGTGCTTCATCCTCAGCGCTTCCGCAGTCCACAGGCTGCGAAGGTAGCGCAGCCGCGCCTCCTTGTTGGCGGCTCCAACGGAGAGGTGAAAATCCAGGGCGTCAGGGATAGCCAGGATGGCTGCGAAGTTTGTAGTGGCCAGGTGCACCCGGGCCTCTGTAGAGGTGTTTTCCGGGTCTTTCATGGCGGGATAGGGTGCAACTTTCTCCAGGGAGCCACGACGCATATACAGGGCTCCGGTGCCCACTGGAGCACCAATCCACTTATGCAGGTTGAACACCGCCCAATCCACGCCCAGCTCGGGCAGCCGATAGTCCAGCAGCCCCCAGGACTGAGCGCTGTCGCAGATCACATCCACGCCGCGCTTTTTCGCCTCCGCCGCGATCCGGGCGACAGGCAACACCAGACCGTGCTGGTTACTGACGTGAGTGACCAGCATCACCTTCAGGTCCGGATTCGCGTCCAGCGCATCCCGGTACAGCGTGAACAGCATATCCTGGTCCGCCCGGGAAGGAATTTTCAGCTCGATGGAGCGGGCACCACGAGCTTCGGCCAACCAGGCCACGGTGGCTTTGAAGTTGGGGTAATCCACGTCGGCGTACAGCACGGCGTCACCAGAACCCAGGCCGCGATGCTGTCGCAGCAGGTTATGCATGGCTTCCGATGCATTACGGGTGATGGCCATTTCATCGCCATTCACCCCAAGTGCGCCCGCAATGCGGTCACGGGCGGCCAAGGCATCTTTGTCAAATTCGCGGCGGGCGTAGTAGGAGTTCTGCTGATTGACCATGCGGGTCGCAGACAGGTACGCCTCCTGTACCGGTCGGGCCATTTTCCCCCAGTACCCGTGTTCCAGGTTGACGATTCCATCCGTGCGGTCGTACCGGGCCGCCACCTTTGCCCAGAATGTCTCGTCCCGGGCCAGCTCGGTGGTCGATGGACCGCCCTCAGCCAGCAGCAGCCCGGCTTTTGGCAATAGCGCCGAAGCGGCCACGCCGGATAGAAAAGACCGTCGTTTCATGAATGTTTCCTGCCTGACGCACCCCCCTGGCAATGAGGGACATCACGGAATGCGTCAGATTACTGTGGTACGGTAGTTTACCAGTAACAGGACCATTCCTTCGGTGTCCACCTTGGCTGGGCGAAACGGATACCGGGTCGCTGAGATACTGGCTGTGGCGCTGGTGTACTTCCTGACCGCGCGAATTGGCCAGGCGTTTGCGATCCCCCCCGGCAACGTGACCGCAATCTGGTTGCCGTCAGGGCTGATGTTTGCCTGGGCCATGGTGCGCGGCAGCTGGATCTGGCCCGGAATCTTCCTCGGCGCGTTCGTGGGCAACGTCTCTGCCTACCTGGATTTCAGCTCCGTGTCGGGCCTGCTGTACTGCCTGCTTGCCGGAACCGCCAATGGTTTTGGTGACGTGGTCGCAACCGCGGTCATGGCTGCGTGGGTGAGGCGATTGACCCGTCCTGCCAGCCCGCTGAATTCCCTCCGGGGCGTTGGAATATTTCTGCTGCTTGGCGTCGTCCTGGGTGGCCTGATCAGCGCCCTGTTCGGCGTGACCGGCCTGGCAACCGCCGGCTTCGTGCCCTGGACCAGCTTCCTGTACACACTGGAGACCTGGTGGACCGGCGCCTCGGTCAGCGTGGTTGTCCTTGCGCCGTTCCTGATGGCCCTGGGCAGCGACGAAGCCCGCCAGCCCATGGACCGGGAAACGGCCATGAACTTCGCCGTGGTAACGCTGCTCTGCTACCTGGGGTTCTTCGGCGGCGGATTCGATCTGACCCAGTGGATGGCCACATTCCTGCTGGCGCCGGCCCTGATCTGGGCACTGATGCGGCTGAATCAGACCTACGTGCTGTTCCTGCTCATCGTTCTCACCGGTACCGCCATTCTGTCCACCTTTTCGGTCAACAGCCTGTTCCTGGCTGCCGAGCGAAACCTGACCCTGGTCTATGTCCAGCTGTTTTCCGGCGCCAGCTGCGTGCTGGTGCTTTTTCTCCGTGCCGCAGCCATCGAAAACCGTTTGATCGAAGAGTCCCTGGTGCAAAGCGAGCAGCGCCAGTCCGCGTTACTGGAGGCCATGCCGGATCTTGTTTTTGTGCTGGACCCCAATGGGATTTTCCTGGAAGTCCTGTCGCCCTCGGAAGACCTGCTGCTGATACCCGCCAAACAGATCCTCGGCCGGAACCAGCGTGAATTTTTTCCTGGGAAAGAGGCGGCCCGGTTCCAGGAGATGATTGATCTGACCCTGTCCAGCGGACAGTCACAGCTGCTGGAGTATTCCCTGGATCTTGCCGACGGGGAGCACCACTTCGAAGGCCGAACCGCTGCCATCCCAAACTACAGCGGCGATCGCCGGGCCGTGACATTCGTGATCAGGGACATTACCCAGCACCGCCAGGCCCAGTCCCAGCTGCGACTGGCGGCCAGCGTCTTCGAGTCTTCGGGCGAAGGCATCGTGATCACCGACCTGGATGCCAACATCATTGACGTCAACCCGGCCTTCTCCCACATCACCGGCTTCAGCCGGGAAGAGGTCATAGGGGAGAACCCGAACATCCTCGGCTCGGGGCGCCAGGATTCGGAGTTTTACCAGGCGATGTGGCATGCGCTGCTGGCCACGGGCCAATGGCGCGGCGAGATCTGGAATCGAAGCAAAGACGGCACGCCCTACGTGTCGGCGCTGACCATTGCCACGGCCAGGGACGCCGACAACAGGCCCACCCATTTCGTCGGACTGTTTTCAGACGTTACCGCTGCCAAAGTCCATGAGCAGGAGCTCGAACACCTGGCCCATTACGACTCATTGACCAACCTGCCCAACCGCATGCTGCTGGCGGACCGGCTGAAGGTTGCCCTCAGCCACTGCCGCCGCGAGGGTGGATCGGTAGCGGTCATCTACATTGACCTGGACGGATTCAAGGCCATCAACGACAACCATGGCCACCTGGCCGGGGACGCAGTCCTGGTCACGACAGCCCATCGCATGCGCGACGCCCTGCGTGATGTGGACAGCCTGTGCCGGATGGGCGGAGACGAGTTCGCCGCCATACTCACCGGCCTGAAGCACCCCAACGCCTTCATACCCACGGTACAGCGGCTGCTGGAGTGTGTGCGCAAACCCGTCAGCTACGAAAACAAGCCTCTCAGAGTCTCGGCCAGCATCGGCGTTACACTGTATCCGCAACACGGCGAAGCCGATGCAGAGACCTTGCTGCGGCAAGCGGATATGGCCATGTACCGGGCCAAGACCGACGGCAAGAATCAATACCGGCTTTATGACAACGATCATTGTCGCCCCTCTCCGGCGATGGGATTTGAGTCCGACCTGAATCGTTGAACCCACGCGCCGGCGGCGGTTGTGCCCGCTCAACACGGCAGGCACTGTATCTAGGCTAGAATTCAGCCTCCGCGTCCCGGGAACCACAATCGATGAACCGCAACCGTCCATGCCCCTGCGGCAGCGGCAGGAAATTCAAGCACTGTTGCGAGCGCAGGCAACGGCGAGGTGGGGGCGCGGCCGGGCTTCTGGACAGGGCGCAGTCGCTGCAAAACAGTGGCCGTCATGCCGATGCCGCCGAACTTTTCCAGCAGCTCCTGGCAACTGATCCGGGCCACCACGCCGCCCTGTACGGCCTGGCCGTCTGCCGCATGCAAGCCGGTGACACCGACCAGGCCGTCGCGCTGATGCAGCAGGCAGTTGCTGCCGCGCCGGCGGCGGCTGCCTATCGCCAGGGCCTCGGCCTTCTCTACATGATGCGAGGAGAGTTTCAGGCTGCGGCGACCTCACTGAGGCAGCTGGTGGAACTGGAGCCCGCCGCACCCCATGGATGGTTCAACCTTGCACTGTGCCTCCAAAACCTGGACCAGCCGGAACAGGCCGTCCAGGCTTACGAGCAAGGTCTGACCCTCGCCCCAGGGGACCTGGACGCCCGGATGAAATGCGGCTCGCTGCTTTATCGGCGAGGCCGCCTGATTGAAGCGGCACCCCATTTTGAGGCGGTGGTGGCGGCAAAGCCGGATCATGTACAGTCCCGCCGATATCTTGGAACGATACGGCGCCGCCTGGGGGAGCTGTCAGCGGCGCTCGAACAGTTCCAGCGGGCGCACAAACTGGAACCGGACAACCCATCCATCATTGCCAGCCTGGCGGGAATTCAGCGGGACCGCGGAGATGCCGCCGCAGCCATGGCCCTGTATCGACGGTCCCTGGACCTCCAGCCGGGGGACCGCGCCACGCGCAGCAACTGGCTGATGGCCATGAATTACCTGGACGATATCGATGAGGCAGAGCTGGCCAGGGCCCACCGCAGCCCTGGTGCCCAACTGGACGGCCAACAGGGCGAAGCCCGAGCACCCGAACCTGGCGGCAAACTGCGCGTGGGCCTGGTCTCCGGCGACCTGCGCCAGCACTCCGTAGCCTATTTCATCGAGCCACTGTTGCGTCACCTGGATCCCGGCGAGATCGATGTACACGTCTACTATAACCACGGCTTTGAAGATCAGGTGAGTCAGCGCCTGAAAGCCCATTGCGCCCACTGGCGCGTCATCCACGCCCTGCCCGACCCGGCTGCGGCCGAGCAGATCCGGGCCGATCGCATCGATGTCCTGGTGGACCTGTCTGGGCATTCCGGCGGCAACCGGCTGGCGCTGTTTGCAATGAAACCGGCGCCGGTACAGGTGACCTGGCTGGGTTACCCCAACACCACGGGCCTTGACGCCATGGACTATCGACTGACTGACCACCTGACCGATCCTCCGGGCGACCATGACGATCGCTACAGCGAACAACTGCTGCGGCTGGACGGCCATTTCTGCTGCTACCAGCCGCCGCCCGAGGCGCCGCCGGTGGCGCCGGCCCCGGCGCTGGAGAACGGCTACATCACCTTTGGCAGCTTCAACAACCTGGCCAAGCTGTCGCCTTCGGTACTGGACTGCTGGTCGGGCATCCTCAAAGCGGTGCCGGGTTCCCGCCTCCTGCTGAAGACCCGGGCGCTGTCCGACCCGGCAACCCTGTCCATGCTCCACCTCAGGTTCACCGGCCGCGGTGTCGATCCGGGCCGTTTGACGCTGCTGGGCCGGGACGCCGGCAAGTCCGATCATCTCCAGCGGTACGCGGAAATCGACATCGCCCTGGATCCATTTCCCTACAACGGCACCACCACCAGCTGCGAGGCGCTTTGGTGCGGGGTACCGGTTATCGCCCTGGAGGGTGACACCCACCGCAGCCGGGTCACCGCCAGCTTTCTTCGCGGGCTGGGCCTGGAAGCGCTGGTCGCCGAGGACGCCACGGACTATCAGCAAATCGCGGCAGACTTCGCCGGCGACCCCCCAAGGCTGGATGCCCTGCGCCAGGAGATTCGGCCCGGCATGGAGGGCTCACTGCTGATGGACGGCGCTGCATTCGCCCGCCGATTCCACCAGGCCATGGCAGAGATCGCGGGCCACCAGCGTGTCAGCGTCAAATGAATGTCTGCTGGTTCACCTGCCCGGCAAAAAACGCCTGCAGATTATCCAGAGTGGTTTTGGCGATCTGCTCCATGGCCTCATAGGTGAAGAAACCCTGGTGGCCGGTGATCAGGACGTTGTGGAAGGTGGACAGGCGCTGAAAAACGTCGTCCTGGATGACCTCGCAGGAGCGGTCCTGAAAAAACAGCTCTGATTCCATCTCGTATACGTCCAGTCCCAGCTGGGCGATCTTGTGGCTTTTGAGCGCCGCCACCACGGCCCGGGTGTCCACCAGGGCGCCCCGGGAGGTGTTGATCAGGACCACTCCGTCTTTCATCTGCTCGATAGCGGCAGCGTCAATCATGTGCTGGCTTTCCCGGGTCAGCGGGCAGTGCAGGCTGATGATGTCCGACTCCCGCAGCAGCGTCTTCCAGTTCACGTAGCGGGCGCCCAGTTGCTCAACGGCATCGGCAGGGTACGGGTCCACGCAAATGACCTGGCAGCCAAATCCCATCAGGATGCGCAGGGTGGCCTGTCCAATGGCACCGGTGCCCACGATGCCCACCGTTTTGCCGTGCATGTCGTAACCCAGCAGGCCGTCCAGGCTGAAGTTGCCTTCCTTGACGCGGTTGTAAGCCTTGTGCAGCTTGCGATTGAGGGTCAGGATCAAGGACACCGTATGCTCGGCCACCGCCTGGGGCGAATAGGCCGGCACCCGGGATACGCTGATGCCCAGCTGTTTTGCCCGGTCCAGGTCCACATTGTTGAAGCCGGAGCAGCGCAGCGCCACGTGCCCCACATCACAGGCTTCCAGCATGGTCAGCACTGCATCATCAATAACGTCGTTCACGAACACGCAGACGGCGTCGTAGGGCGAAACCAGGGTCCGCGTCTCGGGGGCAAGTCGGGACTCCAGGAAATCCAGCTCAAAACCCGCGTTGATGCCGAAACGCGAGAAGAATTCGATGTCGTAGGGTTTGCTGCTGAAGACGCCGACTTTCATGGCCAGGGTTTCCACTGAACGATATGCAAATCGTCTCAAAATGAAATGAAGCCCGCGTGATCATGACCAGCCCCGTGCCTTGGCTAAGACGCCTCCAGGTCTGCTAGGGTTGTCCCATGAACTCCCCGGATGGATTGGCCGAAATCGTGCTGCCGTGCCCCGACCTGGCCGGAACGCTGGCGTACTTTGTCGACAGCCTCGGTTTTTCCCTGGCCCAGATTTTCCCCGCAGACAATCCACGGGTTGCTGTGATCAGCGGTCACGGTGTGAGAATCCGGCTGGATCGGGAAGCCACGGGAGACCCGGGTACCATCAGGATTGCCGTGGCGAGCCCCGCCACAGCGGAGAGCGTCGCCCCGAACGGCACGCGGATTCATTGGGTGCCCGCCAATCCACCGGTGAGCGTCCCGCCAGCAGAACACCGTTTCGTTCACAGCTCCATGGATCAGCGCAGCTGGATCACCGGCCGGGCCGGCATGGCCTATCGGGACCTGGTTCCGGATCGCCAGGGCGGACGGTTCATTGCCTCCCACATCCGCATCGACAGCGCCGGCCCGGTACCCGACTACGTTCACTTCCACCGGGTTCGGTTCCAGTTCATCTACTGCTGGAAAGGCTGGGTGCGGGTGGTTTACCAGGACCAGGGAGACCCCTTCGTACTCAAAGCCGGAGACTGCGTGCTGCAGCCTCCGGGGATCCGACACCGGGTGCTGGAGAGTTCGGGGGGACTGGAGGTGATCGAAGTGGGATGCCCGGCGGAACACGAAACCCGCACCGATCCGGGAATGAATTTGCCGACACCGGACATACGCCCGGGACAGAAGTACGGCGGCCAGCGGTTCGTCCGGTTCCAGGCCTCCGAAGCCCGGTGGACGCCATGGGATCGCCCCGGACTGGAGCAGCTCGACACCGGCATTGGCGAGGCCACCGACGGGCTGGTGGAGGTAGCGGTTCTGCGCGGAACCGGCGAGCCAGCCACCCGGCCGGCAGAGCATGGTGGAGAGCTGTTCCTGGCGGTGGTTCTGGAGGGGCAGGCAACGATTCACCGGGAAGCGGGTCACATCACCCTGGCCACGGGTGATGCCTGCGTGGTGCCGCCGGAGATGCCTTTCTCGCTGTCCATGACCGAACCGGCAAGTCGGGTGCTGTGTGTCTCCGTGCCGGGTAAGGCGGTCCTGTGAGGCTGGCGGCAGCTTTGCAAAGCTGCGGCCAGACAGTATAAAAAGCGCCATGGGCAGCAAACCCTACACCCGCACCTGCTCCATCTGGCGTGCCCTGGAAATTGTCGGGGACACCCCGACCCTGCTGATCCTGGAGAGCTTGTGGCTGGGCGCCAGGCGATTCGACGAGATTCAGCAGCGAACCGGCCTGCTGCGAACGGTGGTCAGCAACCGCCTGAAAAAACTGGTGGAGCACCAGTGTCTGGACCGTGTCGCTTACTCCCGGAAACCCTTGCGCTACGAGTACCGGGCCACCGAGCGTTTTCGCGACCTGTACGAGGTGGCGCTGTCCCTGCTGCACTGGGAGCGTCGTTGGGGCACCACCGAAGGCAAGGTCGACATACGGCTGCGGCACAAGGCCTGCGGACAGGAAACCTCACCTGAACCGGTGTGCTCGGGCTGCCGCAAGCTTATCGACCCGCGGGATACCAGCTGGCAGCTGGGACCGGGGGAAGGGCTGATGGTGGCCAGCTACAGTCGCCGCCGCCGCAGCACCCGGGATCAGCAGCAGGGACCCACCACCCTGTTTGACGATATCTCCCGGGTCATCGGCGATCGCTGGTCCGCCCTGATCATCCGCTCCATCTTTACCGGCATGAACCGCTACGATGAACTCCGCGAAGACACCCGGATGGCCACCAATGTCCTGTCAGACCGGCTCACGGCACTGGTGGAGGCGGGCTTCATGATCCGCCAGGAGTATCAGCAGAACCCTGTTCGCTACGCCTACAAACTCACGGAGAAGGGCCGGGACATTTATCCCATCCTGCTGTTCCTGATGGAGTGGGGCGACCGCTGGTTGTCCAACGGCGAGGGGCCTCCATTGATCATGAATCACCAGCCCTGCGGCGAACGCCTGCATGCCGCCATGGCGTGCTCGGCCTGCGGAGAGTTTGTTCAGCTGGGCGACCTGGAGATGGAGGTCGCCGAAGCCGTTGACCCGGCCACCGGCGAGGTTGCAAGGGCGATATAGCGCGTTCCCGCTCAGGATCACGTCGGTGGTGGTTCGAGATGACGATGTGAGATCAGGTGGGATCATCCACGCGCCGCCACACCAGTACATGTCGACGGCTGGATCCGTCACTGAGGTTTTCCAGGGCAGACAGCGTCAGCTCACCGCGTCCGTCAAACCTCGCCAACCTCCGCTGGTGGGTTGCCAGCAGGCCGGGATTGAGTGCGCAGGTGACATGGTGGACTATTTCTTCACCCTCCAGCCACCAGTCACCGGAATAGCTGAAATAGCTGTCGAACCAGTCCGCCTTTTGCTGCTGCTCCGCCTCGCGTGGGCTGTCCGATTCCGAAGGCGTCCGGTCCGGACCCTGGATGGTGGCCGACATGTTGTGGTCTGAATAGATCAGCAGACCGCCAGGATTTCTTCCAAAGGGTTGGGTCAGCCGGCCGTCCGCGTACTCGATTCGCCACTCCCGCAACTCCCAGGAGCCCAGAAAATCCGTTCGACGATGACTCATGTTTTTACGGTCGCTGGGTTGAGCGGTCAGACACTCAAACCCCTACCATAAAAGAGACGTTGGTCGTTCCCGAACCGCCCACATTGTAGGTGCCCACGGTCGTGGCCCCGTCGACCTGGTTGTCACCAGCTGTGCCGCTGGTCTGGCGGTGGGCGTCCAGCAGCATGCGCACGCCGGTAGCGCCCACCGGGTGGCCCAGGCCAATGAGGCCACCGGAAGGATTGACCGGGATGTCGCCGGACATGGCGACCCGGCCTTCCTCGATGGCGGTCCACGCCCGACCCGGTGGCGTGATGCCAAAATGCTCGATCGCCATGTACTCGGTGATGGAAAAGCAGTCATGGGTTTCGATGGCGTCCAGCTCCCCGGGGCCGGCAAGTCCCGCCCGGGCGTAGGCGTCGGTGATCGCCTTGCGCACCCATGGAAAAACGTATTCCTGGTCGGCGCTTTCCCGGAGCTTGGTCTGCAGCATCAGCGGTGCCGTGGTGTGACCCCATCCACGGATGCGGGGAATGCTGTCCAGGGACAGGCCATGTGTCCTGGCGTAATCCCGGGCTCGCTCAGCGTTGGCCAGGAAGACCACCGCGGCGCCGTCGGTGACCTGACCGCAGTCATGTTTGCGCATCCATCCCTCGATGACAGGGTTCGCCTCGTCGTCCCGGGTGAAGCTCTGCTCGTTGAACACCCAGTTGCGGGTTTGTGCGTTGGGATTGTGACTGGCGTTGTCGAAATTGATCCTGGATATTTCCGCCAGGTGCTGATACCGCAGCCCGTAGCGCCGGTCGTACTCTTCGGCCAGGTCCGAGAACTGGGCGGGCCACAGGTAGGTGGCGTCCAGGGACTCCCGACCCACCCAGGCGGCCGCACCCAGGTGCTCGGCGGCAGTCTGACCCGGAACATTGCGCATCAGTTCGATGCCGGCCACGCAGGCCAACCCATAGCGACCGCTCTGGAGATCCGCCATGGCGGCCAGCACCGCCAGTGATCCCGAAGCGCAGGCGCCCTCGTGCCGGCTCGCTGGCATGCCGGCGAAATCCGGGTGCACGTGGCCGAAAAACCCGCCCAGCATGCCCTGGCCGGTGAACAGCTCAGCGACGAAGTTGCCCACGTGGCCCACTTCGATGTCAGCGGCCTCCAGCCCGGTGGTGGCCAGGCCCTGCTGCACGGCGCTGGAAAACAGGTCGAACAGGGACAGGCCTTCCCGAGACCAGTTGCGGGCGAAATCCGTCTGGGCGCCGCCCAGTACAAATACCTCAGTTGTCATCCACCGGAATCCATTTTTCACGGCTCTCCCAGCGCAGCTTAGCAGTTTGGGTCGGTTTGCTTAAACAAGTCAGCACGAGCCAGAGCTGGCCCTGGGACCTCGCCACCCTGGGCGGCGCCGTTACCATCCTGATCTACGCGGTATTGGCGGTGCTGTGGCGGCTGCCGGAAGCCAATCTCTGGAAGAGAAAGAACACTGCGGACCGCGACCAGGCGTCCAGCCCGGCCTATTCCCGGGGTGGCGCCGTAGAGTCCCTGATGACCAGGCTTGAATCGATCTGGGTACGCCCGGTGAGCTTTTCGCCCCGGATCAGCTGAAACAGCAGTTCCGTGGCTTTCTCCGCCAGCTCAAAAGTGGGCTGGTGGATGGTGGTCAGCGTAGGCCACACCTGGCGCGAAATCGGGACGTTGTCGAATCCTGCTACCGACAACTGTTCGGGCACTTTGATGCCAAGACCGCCGGCTACCTGCAGCACCCCCGCCGCCATGTCATCATTGCCGGCGAAGACTGCGGTGGGCAGGTTCTTCATGCGCAGCAGCCGCTTGGCAACTTCCACCCCGGACTCGAAAGAGTTGTCCCCCTGCTGGACCAGGGATTTCTGCACCCGCAGTCCGCTCTGGGACATGCCGTCCAGATAGCCCTGCTCGCGGCCAGCCAGGGCGCGATGGTGGGGGTGACCACGGATGAACGCAATCCGTTCGTGTCCCAGAGATGCGAGATAGCGGGTCATCTCGGCGCTGACTTCGCGATCGTTGGTGCCCACCGCGTCATAGCCCCGCACCTTGCCCGGAGATACCCGGATGACCGGCGTCTCGGTGTCACGCAGCATCCTGACAATGGGTTTGACTTCAGCCAGGGGTGGCGTCAGCAGCAACCCGTCGATACGGGAGTGTTCCACCAGCACCCGGATTTCATCCACTACGCCGGGGTCGTGGTAGTCGCAGGGATGAATCAGCAGATCGTATCCCGCCTCCCGGGCCTTTTTCAGCGCGCCGCCCTGGACATTGGTGATGTAGTTGGCCGTGGCATTGATGTAGGCACTGGGATCGTCATAAACCAGGGCAAACAGAAAGCTGCGATTGCCCGCCAGGCGGCGTGCGGACGCATTGGGGCGGTACTTGAGATCCTTGATAGCCTGCAAAACCGCTTCACGGGTTGCCGGGCGAACGTTGGGTTCGTTGTTGACCACCCGGGACACGGTCTTGATGGAAACTCCCGCCCGCGAAGCCACATCGTCGATGGTGGCGCGGTGGTAGGTGTTGTTGGTGGCGTCCATGGATCGATCTCTGCTTCCCGCGTCTTATGCTCCGGCAGCCTGACAGCGTTGTCAAGAAACACCGGCCTGGGGGACGTCCAACCAGAGAACGGGCCCGCTCAGAAATACCTTCCAATTCGTCCGGTCGTTTGACAAACGAAAAAACGGCCAGTATTTTGACAACGCTGTCATCGGGAGGGGATCTCACGACAGTGCAACCCGGGTTTTCTTGACTCCAGGCGGAAAAGCCGCCTGAAACGCTGAGGGGCCGCTTCATGGCGCATGGATTCGTTCGCGTGTTTTCCGGTACGGCATTGGCCGCATGTTCACTGGTGTTTTCTATGGGATGGGCCCCGTCGGCGAGCGCACAATGCGTTGAGCTGCCGGGTTGTGTTCTGGTCTGGTCCGACGAATTCGACGGCACCGAGGTGGACACCTCCAAATGGACCTTTCAGCTCGGCGACGGTGCCGAGGTGGGCCTTCCCGGCGGCTGGGGCAACAATGAACTGCAGTACTACCAACCCGACAATGCCAGCGTCGCCGACGGACTCCTGACCATCACCGCCCGGGAGGAATCCGTGGGCGGACTGAACTACACCTCCACACGCATGCGCTCCCTGGGCAAAGGCGACTGGACCTTCGGCCGGTTCGAAATGCGCGCCAAGATGCCCATCGGCCAGGGCCTGTGGCCCGCCTTCTGGATGCTGTCATCGGATACCTCCATTTACGGCCCCTGGGCAGCCAGCGGCGAAATGGACATCATGGAATACATCGGCAGCGAGCCCGACAAAATATTCGGCACCATCCACTACGGCGCTTCCTTTCCCGGCAACATCTTTTCCTCTACGGACTACGTGTTGCCTCCGGGCACCGGCACCTTCAACGACGGTTTCTACACCTTTGCCATGGAGTGGAAGTTCGGCGAGATCGTCTGGTACATCGACGGCCTTGAGTACGCGCGCAGAGGCGCAGGAGACTGGTTTTCCACCGGTGGGCCTTTCCCCGCCCCCTTCGACGTGGACTTCCACCTGCTGCTGAACCTGGCCGTGGGCGGCAACCTGCCCGGACCGCCGGACGCAACCACCGTGTTCCCCCAGGAGTTTGTGGTGGATTATGTGCGTGTCTACCAGGTGCCCAACGATCCACCCTTCGTGGAAATCACCAGCCCCACCGAATTTGACGCCCTGGTCCCGGGTGACGACATCACCATTACCGTTGATGCCTTTGACGACGGGGCCGTGCAGAAAGTCCAGTTCCTGCAGGACAACGCGGTGCTGGGGGAAGACGACTCCGCGCCGTTTGAGCTGACCGTGCCCAGCGTGGCTGCAGGCTGCTATTCCCTGACCGCCCGGGCCAGGGACGATGAGGGTGTACTCGCGTCCTCCGATCCGGTGGATATCATGGTCGGATCCGGCTGTCCCCAGGCGCCCTACCTGATGACTCCCACGGCGATCCCCGGGACCATCGAGGTGGAAAACTACGACATCGGCGGCCAGGGCATTGCGTACAACGACGCTGATCCCGAAAACCAGGGCGGAGCCTACCGCGCGGCGGAAGGTGTCGACCTGGAAGGCACAACCGATACCGGCTTCGGTTTCAACGCCGGTTTCATTCTCACCGGCGAGTGGCTGGAGTACACCGTTGACGTGACGGCCGGCACCTACGACGTCGATCTGCGTATCGCTTCCAACCTGGACGGCGGCGCGCTCAAGCTGGAACTGGACGGGGTCGACATCACCGGACCGATCCTGTTCGACGGCACCGGCGGCTGGCAGAACTGGCGCACCGTGACAGTGGAAGACATCACCTTCACCGGGGGCCTCCAGACCCTGCGCATTGAGGCGTTGGACGATGACTTCAATATCAACAAGATCACTATTGGCGAAGCGCCTCCGGATCCCGGCCCTGCTGACGGCATCGTGTTTGACGACATGGAGCACGGCAACCCGTTCGGCAACGGCTGGTTCGCATTCGGTGGCTCCGTCGGCGGCGGCGGAATCGGCCCCAACGGCGCTGACCTCCCGCCCCAGGACGGCGGTGTGTTTTCACTGGACACCGGCTGGGGCTCCGGTGGGGTACCAGGCTTTTTCGGAGGCTTCGGACGCACCAACCCAAGTGACCTGACAGGTGCCACCCACTTCAACTTCTGGATCAACCCGGACGCAACGGACGGCGAAGGTCGAACCCAGGACTTCCTGCTGGAGATCAACCTGCAGGAAGATGACAACGGCGACAGCGCCATCAATGCACCCGATGATGACGAGTTCCAGTTCAACTGCGTAGTCAGCCCGGTCGGCCCCTGCGCAGTCACCGGTGGCGGTTGGCAGCTGGTGTCCATCCCGCTGGCCGATTTCTTCGACGATAACTCATTCCTGTTCGGCGGCAACGGCGTGCTGGATCCGTTCCCCGCATCGGCCGGCGGCAACGGCCAGTTGATCAACGTGGTGTTCGCGGTGATCAGCAACTCCGGCGCCGACGCCACCTTCCGCACGGACTACTGGACCTTTGGTGACCCACCGCCGCCGGAGATGGTCGTGTTCGACGATTTCGAAGACGGTGACACTTCCGACTGGGGTTTCTTTGGTGGCAACGCCGCCGGCGGTGGCGGTGGCCCACTCAGCGACCGACCCCAGGAAGGCAACTTCTATTTCAGCACCGGCTGGGGCGGACAGGGAACTGCCAGCGGCTTCTATGGCGGCGCTTTCAAGAACATTCCGGAAGCGGACCAGGTGGCCACGCCGGTCAATCCCTGGTTCAACGTCTGGGTCCTCAACCAGTCCAACGCGACCGTGGACCAGTACACGCTGGAAATCACCATCCGCGAAGATCTGGACGGCAATGGCTGGACCAACGGCCAGGAAGACAGCTTCCGGTTGGACCGCGTTTTTGCCAGCTCCGCCTTTGACGACCAGTGGACCCTGATCAGCGCCCCGCTGAACTCCTTCACCGACCTGTTCACCGGCGGTGACGGCACCTTCGACGGCAAGCTGGACGAGGTTGTGATCGTGGTCGCTGGCGTCCAGGGCGCCGATGGCTCCACTGTTGAGGTGGACTTCGACTACTTTGCCATCACCAGCAACGGCCCCCTGGTTGAACCCGAGGAAGTGGTGTTCGACGATATGGAGCACGGTAATCCGTTCGCCAACGGCTGGTTTGTGTTCGGTGGCGCCGTGGGCGGCGGGGGCATTGATCCCAACTTCGACGATCTACCGCCAACCCTGGGCGGGGCAGCCTCGTTGCAAAGCGGCTGGGGTTCAGGTGGCGCGCCCGGATTCTTCGGCGGATTCGGCCGCTCCAATCCGGTGGACCTCTTTTCCACCACCCACTTCAATTTCTGGATCAATCCGGATGCCATCGATGGTGTTGGCCGGGACCAGGACTACCTGCTGGAAATCAACCTGCAGGATGACGACAACGGCGACGGCACCATTTCCTTCCCGCCGGATGGCCAGGACGATGAGTTCCAGTTCAACTGCGTGATCTCACCCACGGGCCCCTGTGCGGTTTCCGGGGGTGGGTGGCAACTGGTGTCCATCCCGCTGACAGATTTCTTTGATGATAATTCGTTCAACTTCGGCGGCAACGGCGAGTTTGATCCTGTATCAGCCTCCCGGGGCGGCAACGGTGAACTGATCAGCGTCGTCGTCGCGGTGATCAGCAACAATGGGGCCGACGCCACCTTCCGTACCGACTACTGGTCATTCACCACCGGTTCCCTGGACCTGGACGGTGACCGGGTTCCCGATGAACTGGACAACTGTCCCGCCATCGCCAACAGCGACCAGGCCGATAACGACGGCGACGGGCGCGGCGACGTCTGCGACGGCGACGATGACAATGACGGGATCGGCGACACCGCCGACAACTGTCCGGTCAACGCCAACCCGCTGCAGGAGGACACCGACGGCGACGGCCAGGGTGATGCCTGCGAAGCTGACGACGACAACGATGGCGTGCTTGACGTGGACGACAACTGTCCCTTGATCGCGAATCCGGATCAGCTGGATTTCGATGCCGACGGATTGGGTAACGCCTGCGACGACTTCACCGCGCCGCGGCCGCTGAAGCGGGGCTCGATCGAGTTGCTGTCGGCGCTGCTGCCCAGCGATGACTCCGGGACCGACAGGAGCATCAACAAGGCCATCGGCAATATCGAGAAGAGCCTGGCAGACGACCTTTGGGTCGACGACCAGCACCTGACCGACAGGGGCAACAAGGTATTCGACGAGGAGCGCAAGGCGGTCAGGGAACTCGGCAGGCTCATAGGGCTGAACCGCAATGATGACGACGATTCAGACGGCGATTCAGACGATGACTCCGACTCCGATGGCAACTCAGGTGGCGGCACCTCAACCGATCCGGTGGTGGTGGAGACGGTGGTCGAGGTCATCGCCCTGCTGATCACAGCCGACGACATCCTGGCTGACGTTGCCATCAACCAGGCCGTAGCCGCGGCGGACGCCGCCGGCTGTGTTGCCGGCAGCGGCGGAGCCTGCAAGGACGCCCTGAAGGAAATCGACAAGGCCGAAGACGCGCTGGCCAGGGCCAGGGCTGAGGCGGAAGCCGGGGACTTCGACAAGGCGATCAAGGAATACAAGGACGCCTGGAAGCGCGCTGGCGAAGCAATCGAGGAACTCAATGACGATGATGATGACAGTGACGACTGAGTCCCTGTCGCTGCATGGGCGGCCGCATCACTGCGGCCGGACTCAGGCCGTCACCCCAGGCGGATTTCTCCCGTAGCCGAGTGGGATCAGGGTCAGTGCAGGCCAAAGTGGGGAAAACACTAAGAACAATTCCTGCACTGACCCTTTTTACACGCTGGGCCCGGCTAAGGGCCCGGATCTTTGCCGTGAGGGTCAGTGCAGGCGGAGTAAGGCAAACACTCAGGCACACTACCGCATTGCCTGCACTGACCCTTGTTGCATGACGTCAGTCGATGGTGACCGCTCGCCGGCTGGCGTCAGCTGCCGCCAGGGGCAGGCCGTTGAGTTCCAGCACTTCGGCATTGCGGTTGACCACGCAGTCCACCCGCGCTACGACCTCATCGCTGTCAGCGCTGCGGACATCCATGTGGAAGGTGTCCCGGGAACGCAGGCGTCCACGCTCACCCATATCACTGGCCTCTTTGTCCAGGGCGTAGTCCGTTGAGACACGGCGGGTTTCGGACAGTTGCTGAACCGTGGCGTCAGCGCAGGCCTTCATGCCGTCCTCGACGGGAGCGGCTTCAAGGCCGGCGGCTGACAGTGCCAGGGCACACCCCATTGCTACCATATTGAACTTGCTCATTTCTCGTCTCCTGTTGGCTGTTCGAAAGACGGGAACAGGTTAGGCAGACGGGGAAAATCCAACAAACGGGTTTTTTGGGGGCCAGGGGGCAAAAAAATTCATGCGTCTTCTTTGAACCTTTCGAGGATCCAGTCGATCAGGCTGACGATGTCCAGGCGCTCCGGATCGTCGGGGCGGTGAGCGAGGTAGAAATGTTCGCCGGTATGCCACTGCTGGTCGAAGGCTTTGGCCAACGCCTTGGACTTGAACCACTTCCGGCTCAACGGCCAGGACACGATGGCGAAGCCCAGTCCCTGGGCCGCCGCCTGGACCACCGACGACATGGAATCGAACCGCAGGATCTTGCCGGCCCTGGGTGGCTCGACGCCGCGCTCCGCGGCCCAGTTGCTCCAGGCATTGGGCCGGTTTTCGTGCACGATCAGAACCTGACCGTCGAGGCTGCGCTCCGTTGACGCGTCGAATTTCTTCAGGAGCTTCGGCGCGGCAGCGACGACCAGCTGTCGCTCGAACAGGGGATAAGTGACCAGGTCCGGCCAATCGCCATTACCAAGGAGGATGGACAGATCAACCTCTGCTGGGTGCTCCTGCATCAGGCTGGGTTGGGTGCTGACCCGGATATCGGTGTCGGGCATGACGGCCTGGAAATCACTCAGCTTGGGCAGCAGAACCTCGCTGGCGAAAAACGGCGGCACGCAAAGGCGAATCATGCGGCGCCCGTATTCTGCCCACAATTGGTGCGTTTCTGTTTCAAGTCGGGCAAACATACCGTCCAGGAAGCGGAAATAGGTCTGGCCCGCCGGGGTGAGCTCCAGGGATCGGGTGCTGCGGCGAAACAGCTCCAATCCCAGGAATGCCTCCAGGTTCTTGACCTGGTGACTGACCGCGGATGCCGTTAGAAACAGCTCGTCCGCCGCTTTCTTGAAGCTCAGGTGTTTGCCCGCCACCTGGAACGCTCGCAGGGAACGCAGGGACGGCAGTCGCGTTGTTGGGTTCATGGCTCGCTCTTTGTGTTGGCCAGGCCAGTTTTCGATGCAAGTACCGCGCCATCGGAACCATGGCGCTGGTGCTTCATAATGTATCGATGAATCGCCAGGTGTGGAGAATCGAAAAAGCCGGCAGTATCGATCGGCTCAGACTGATGGAAGAGTCCCTGGAGCCTGTTGAACCGGGCCAGGTACGGGTCCGGGTTCTGGCAACGGGACTCAACTTCGCCGATATCTTCGCCCTTACCGGGCTCTATTCGGCGACCCCCGACGGCTCGTTCATCCCCGGCCTGGAATTCAGCGGTGAAGTGCTGGAGGTGGGTCCAGGTGCAGGCGATTTCGCCCCAGGGCAGCGGGTCATGGGTGGCATTCGATTTGGCGCCTATGCCGGAACTGTTGATGTCCCACCGACCCAGCTGCGTTTGGTGCCCGAAGACTGGACGCCCGAGCAGGCCGCCGCCTTCCCCATCCAGACCCTGACCGCCTGGTACGCCCTGCGGGGCCTGGGTGCCCTGGGCGCCGGACAAACTGTGCTGGTGCACAGCGCCGCCGGTGGCGTTGGACTCCAGGCCATGGCCATAAGCCGGGCCCTGGGCGCTGAAGCCATCGGCACCGTGAGCAGCCCGGACAAGGCAGAATTCCTCGCCGAGCGTGGATTTGGCCAGGTCATCGTGCGCGGCGCGAACTTTGCGGAGCAATTGGACAGCGTACTGGGCGGCCGGCCGCTGCACCTGGTGCTGGACGCCATTGGAGGGAAGATCCAGCAGCAGTCTTTCAATGCACTGGCGCCCACGGGCCGGCTGGTGGTGTATGGCGCCGCCCAGTACACGCCCGGTCGCCGGCGGCCGCGTTACCTGTCATCCGCCTGGAAATATCTCACCCGGCCCCGCTACGATCCGCTGCAGATGGTCAGCGCCAACCGATCCGTGATGGCCTTTAACCTGATCTGGCTGTGGCAGGACAACGCGCTGTTCCAGCGCATGATGGACGAAACCCTTGCCCTGGACATCGACCCTCCCCACGTGGGGAGGGTATTTCCATTTGATGAGGCGCTGGAAGCCATTGAGTTCCTGCGCAGTGGCCGCTCCATTGGCAAGGTTGTGCTGAAGCACCCGGAACACTGAAGTGACAGAACCGACTCTGAAAACCCAACGCCTGCTCCTGCGGCGCCTGGAGCTGGCGGATGCACCGCGGGTGCAACAGCTGGCGGGGGTGCACGCCGTGGCGGAAACCACCCTGAACATTCCGCACCCCTACGAAGACGGCATGGCGGAGACCTGGATCAATGCTATCGCGGCTGAGATCCTGGACGGCACCAGGTCCACCTTTGCCATTACCCTTCCCCGGGAAGGGATGATCGGCGCCATCGCGCTGACCATCAACCGGGATTTCAATCTGGCGGAACTCGGGTACTGGATCGGTCAAACGTACTGGAACCAGGGCTACGCCACCGAGGCCACCATCGCCATGCTGGATTTCGGGTTCAACCAGCTTGGGCTGAACCGAATTGCCGCCCAGCACCTGACGCGAAACCCGGCATCCGGGAGGGTGATGGAAAAAGCCGGAATGCAGCGGGAGGGACTGGCGCGCCAGGCTACCCGGCGATGGGGACGCTACGAGGACCTGGCGCTCTACGCCATCCTGCGCCAGAACTGGAGCCATGGATAAGCCGCGCCAGCGACTGGCCGCGCGGCTGGTCATCCTGGATTTAAAAAACCATTTACTCCTGTGCCAATATCGCCGCGGCACCGGCTGCTACTGGGCGACGCCGGGCGGTGGGCTGGAACCCGGCGAAACCCACCGGCAGGCGGCCCTGCGCGAACTGGCCGAGGAAACTGGCCTGTCGGCAACGGTGGGCGAGGAGCTGTGGACCTATTCCTTCACCTTCGAGCTGGATGGCCGGGCGGTGTGCCAGAACGAACGCTATTTCCTGGTGCGGCTGGACTGCGTTGAGCCGGAGGTGCACAACAGCTCGCCGGAACCGATCCTGCGTCTGAAGTGGTGGAGCATGGCCGAACTGCATGGGACCGACCAGACCGTTTATCCGGAGTGGCTGGCTCAGCGGTTGGGCCGCTGGTAATGGGAACGGACTGGTCAGTAGGCAGCTGCTGATCGAGGCGGCCCGAGGCCGGCTTTTCCAACGGCACTATATGCGTTTCGCCAGGAGAGCCACTACCTGATCCCTGTCCGCCGGTGATAGTTTGCCCATCACGTCTCGCAGATCCGGTGGCAAGTGGGCTCCAGGCTCGCCGTGTCGCTGGAATACGAAATGATCGAACAGCGCACGCCAGCCGTCGCGCTCCACAGGGTCCAGGCCGGATATCAACGCCATGGCGTGGATCATAGCGAGCATCGGATCGCGGTTCAGCGATTCGGCATCGTTCCACCAGTAATTGACCAGCACGTTCAGCGGCTCGAGCGATTCCACTCCATGCCACCACAGAACCGGTATATAGATCGCATCCCCCGGCTCGAGCGTGGCCTGTTGAGCCGACTCGAGCGCCTGGGCGAACCTCGGGAATCTATCCAGGTCTGGATTTCGCAGGTCCACGACGCTGATGGGCGGGCCTCCCGGCGTGGTCAGCAGCGGTCCAATATAGAGGTTGCTGACCTGGTCGGGCGGGAAAACGGTGAATCGCCGGCGGCCACTGACGATGCACGCAATGTTGTAATAGGTATCGAAATGCGGTGCGACGATCGACGGACTGCTGATCCATATTCGCGGCGTGACATCGCTGCCAACCAATGGCAGTACATTGGCCACAGGGAACCCCGGCATGAGGCTTGGCAGGTCAATGGCCTGCAGAGCAATTGCCGGCGGGGGCGATGCCTCAGCCAGGGATACAATCGTATCCAGCGCGAGGCTGAGTGAAACCTCTTTCGAATCGAAGTTGAACCGCTGAAAGTCGTCAGCGTAGAAGAACCGGCCATTGATCTCCGGCGGACCAACGTATGCGTTCAACGTGCTGCCGGTGTCGAATCGCTTCAAGTAGTTGGCCGCGCCCGCCGGCGATTGCCGGCATGCCTGGACTGCGGGCCAGTCATTGAGCAGGCCTCTCAGCACGACCGGCCGGTTCGCGGGCAGGATTTCGTTCTCGAAAGTTTCTCGATCTACACCATGCCGCTCTTGCATCGTCTGCAAAGCTTTCACCTTCTTCCATGCATCATTGCTGTTAACGGGACAGTCTACACACCTCGCGCAGGTCGAATCTCACGTTTGGTGAACGACAGGTTCGCAACTGCTAGAGTGCCAAGTCCCAAGTATAGGACCAGGAATTGCTATGAGACAGCGCGTTTTCCTCATCTTGTCAGGCTTGCTCTTGTCAGCTTGCGGGAAAGCTCCTGACAGTCAGGTCGAGGCGGATCCTCCGCCGCCCACAAGCGGCTGGCAGGTTGGCTTTTTCGACGACTTTGACACGTTCAATCCGGAAAACTGGCAAGACCAGCTTCTGTGGGTCAACGACGAAGACCAGTGTTACGTGCGCGATGGTGCGTACAACACCCGCGAAGTCAGCGACGGCACCCTGAAACTTCGGGTCGTCGACCTGGGCGAGAAGCGCCCCTGCGACAACATGAACAAGCAGGGAGAGCTGAAGCCGGATACGCAATACGTGGCCGGCCGTCTCGCCTCCAAGAACCGCAAGGAATTCATCAAGGGTCGATGGACTGCGAGGCTGAGAGTTGAAAACAGCGGCGAGCCCGGCATGTTCCCTGCCTGGTGGCTGCTGGGTGCGTACAATAACGAACCGCCGGTAGAGGAAGAGGACGAAAACGTGTGCTGGCCCATGACCGGCTCCGGAGAGATCGACATTTTTGAACACCACAGCGACGGTGGCCCCGATCATTACGCCGCGCGCGCCATCAAGAGTCTCGGCTACTGCGGCGGTGGCGATTGGCAACAGCTGATGCTGGTCCAGGAAGCCACCCTGGCGGAATACCATGAATACTCGGTTGAGTGGGAGGGCAGCGACCTGGTTTTCCGCCTCGATGGCGAGGAGATCTATCGCAATGAAGGGGAAGGCGATCTGTTTCCCGAACCCCTCTTTGCGGTGCTGAATTTTGCCAAGATCAATGACTCACCCATGACCATGCCATCATGGACAATGGAGGTTGACTGGGTGAAACATGAGTACTGGCAGGAATAGCAGCGGATAGAGGCTCCTGACCTTCATCGCGAAGCTTGCTCCCACTGAGTCGCTATGAAGCCAATCGCTCACTTGCTGCATGGATTTATCGGCAGCGGCAAAACTACCTTTGCGCGAAAGCTCGAGCGGGAACTCGGTGCCGTGCGTCTATCACACGATGAATGGATGGTCAGGCTGCACGGGTGGAATCCGCCGGAAGAACAGTTCAGCGCATATCGGGTCGAGGTGGAGCGTCTCATTTGGGACGAGGCCTCGCGGGTCATTGCCGCCGGGACCGATGTGATCCTGGACATCGGGTTCTGGACCCGCGAGTCAAGGGATGAGGCGCGACATCGTGCACGCTCACTTGGGGCGGCGGCGAAGTTTTATGACGTTTCCTGCCCGCAACGGACTGCGCGGGAACGAGCCCTGAAGCGCAGCGAAAGCCCCAGGACTGACTCGCTTTGGATCGACGGCCCTGCGTATGACAAGTTGATCGCTGCGTTCGAACCAATGCAGGATGATGAGGAGTTTGTACGCATAGACGGAACAAGACAGGGCGTGCCAATCGAATGAAAGCAATGACGGCTTGTGGCCCTTGGGTACCGCCACTTAGAATGCCGCAACACGGTGAGGAGTAGCCAGACCTGTCCGCTATTCGGTTGAATCCAGACGCACAGATTCGCCTGCACGAGATTGGCGCGGGGCGATCCTGTGCAGTCGTCGACGACGCATTGGAAGATCCAGAATCCCTGGTGGACTTCGCCGTTGAACACGCATCCCGGTTTGCCTGGATGGCCATCCCGCCGGGTCCGAGATTGGCGATCAGCGACCACCAGTTGGAAGATCTGAGGCGATACGTTCGCTCGAAGCTGAGCCGGCATTTCCCGATTCACCGTGCCGGGATCGAACTCAATGCGAGCCTGTCCAACGTCACCGTCGCTCCCGAAAAGTTGTCACATTTGCAGCGGATGTGTCATATCGACCGCCGCGCGAGCCAGGGCCGAAGGACCTACGCCGGCGTGATCTATCTTTTCCGAGACCCGGACCTTGGCGGGACCGGGTTTTATCGGTGGACCAGACCCGAGGTCATCGCAGAGGCGGAGCGATTGTTCCTGCATGATCCGGCCGCTTCGCTCAAGTATCTTGAAGAGGCATCGGAGATCTTCAATGAACCACCGCGGTACATGACCGAATCCAATGACCTTGCTGAATTGCTGACCGTGGTACCGGCCAAATTCAACCGCCTGATTTTCTACAACGGCGAAGCGCCCCACAGCGGGCACATTGCCCATCCAGAACTGCTAAGCGATGACCTTTCGAAAGGCAGGCTGACACTCAACTTCTTCGTCAGCGTGCACCCTCGCGAGACCACTACTTAAGCGTGTTCGATCACGCCGCCGGTAAGGCAGCGGGGCAGTATTTCTGCAAAAACTCGGCGTGGCTGGGCATGTGGTAGACGACGAACTTGATCGACTTCTCCATCTCGGCTGCTTCCCTGGCCAATGCTTCCTGGTTCAGCGCGTCGACCAGCGGACTGTAGCTGCCAGGCTGAATACCCTGCCCCAGCATGACCGCGGCCCAGCTGGTCGCGGTAAACAGCTCATCCTCCTCCCGGAAGAACTGCCCGTTCAGCTTGAACAGCTCCATTTTTTCCGTCAGTGTCTCCGGTACATCCATGGTCCGGACGTAGTTCCAGAAGTCACTGTCGTCACGGGTGGTGGCGTTGTAGTGGAGGACCAGGAAATCCCTGATCCTGTTGAACTCTTTGAGGGCCAACCTGTTGAATATTTTCTCCTGGTCCGGCTGCACCCCATCCAGCGAAAAGATCAGCATCAGCTTGTTGATGGCCGAATGAATGAGATGGATGGACGTCGACTCCAGCGGCTCCATGAATCCGGACGACAGACCGATGGCCACAACGTTCTTGTTCCAGAATTTCTTGCGGTGCCCGGTGACAAACTTGAGTAACCTGGGCTCAACCGTGGGTTCACCGTCCAGGTTTTTCAGAAGAATGTCCAATGCGTCGTCGTCGGACATATATTGCGAGCAGAAGACATGGCCGTTTCCAAGGCGGTGCTGCAAGGGCACCCGCCATTGCCACCCCGCCGAATGCGCCGTTGACCTGGTGTAGGGCAGCGGGGGGCCCGGCTGCTCAGACTGGACTGCCCAGGCCCGGTCACAGGGCAACCAGTGAGTCCAGTCCTCGTAACCCGTTTCAAGAGCCTGCTCGATCAACAGGCCGCGAAACCCCGAGCAATCGATCCAGAAATCGCCGTCGATGGTCTGGCCGTCTTTCAGCGTCACGGATTCAACGAAGCCGGATTCCGAATTCAACGAACTGCTTTCAATCAGGCCCTCAATCCGCTTGACGCCGAGGGACTGGGAGAACGCCCGCAGATACTGGCCGTACTTGACGGCGTCGATATGGTAAGCGTAGTTGACCGGAGGCAGGTCAGCCCGGGCGTTGGGATTGGTGATGGCAAACTTGTTGTATTGCGCTGCCAGGGTTTCAATGTTGAATAGGTACAGGGGCCGAGGGTCACCATTTCTTCGGAACTTGTGCCAGATCTGGTGAAATGCGACGCCTTCGATTTCATACCCGTAATTTCCAAAAGGGTGAAAATAGCTGTCGCCCTGTTTGCCCCAGTTGACAAACTGGATTCCGAGCTTGAACGTCCCCCCGACGGCGGACATCATTTCGGCTTCATTGATGCCGATGAGTTTGTTGAAACCGAGAATCGGGGGAATGGTGGCTTCGCCGACCCCAACGATGCCGATATCCTTGGACTCGACCACCGTCACGTTGGCCAGGCCCTTGCTTGCGAATCGGGCGAATGCCGCTGCCGTCATCCAACCGGCAGTGCCTCCTCCGACAATGACTATGTTCTTAATGCTCAAACTTGGTTCGCTCTTCTGTTACGCGCATTGGCGGCTTCACCAGTAGTCTAATGCGCCGACACGCTGCTTTGCCAATCCCAATCAGGTCTCGTGTCACTATCGCACAGGCCTAAAGAAAAAGCCGGGCTCCCTGGTCACAGGAAGCCCGGCTGATTTCGGTGGTTCCGAGGCCGATCGTCAGTAATTGAAACGAAACGCCACGGTGTATCTCCGGTCATTCCTGAATGCCGATCTCGGGAACGTCGTGCCGTCAAAATCGACAATCTGAGACGTTTGGGTGACTTCGTCCAGGATATTCACCACCTGCAGCCCGATCTGCATGTTGGTGATGCCGAAGGGTTGAGAGTTGAAGGTATAGAAAATGGAACCGTCCAGCTGTCCCGTGTCCTCACCAATGATGGGTGAGAACGGGAAGATGTCATCTCTCGGCGTAATCAGGAATTCGGATCGCCAGTTCCAGGCAAGGCGGGCCGATATCGATTCATTTTCGAAGAAAGCAACCAGGTTGACCGTATCTTCTGAAACCCCTGGCAACGAAAGCCCGTCGGCGAATGGGCTGCGCGCCGTGGAGTCGGTCGGTGCCAGCAATCCCTCAGCATCGATGTAGGTATAGGTTGCCTGGGCGCCGAACGCGCTCCACGGGTAAGGCAGCATGTCGAAGGTTTGCTGGTAGGTAACCTCGAACCCTTCCATGGTGCCTTCGTCGACGTTGGCCGGCCCGCGAATCTCGGTGACTGCTGATGCGCCAGAGTCGCTGGTTAAAGTCCTGATGGTTGCACCGTTGGTGATCAGCGCTTCAAAATCCTTCTTAAAGAGGGTGAAGGTCAAGGAGCCAACGGCAGCAAAATACCATTCCGCCGACAGGTCATAACTCCAGGCCTCCACCGGCTCCAGAAGCCGGTTGCCGGTCTGGAGTGCAAACAATGGACCTGTTTCCAACGTACCTTCGTCCCGCAGGGCGTTGGTGTTGTCGAAAATCGCACCACCCGTAGCGAAAGCGGCCAGATCGGGTCGGGAGATGCCCTTGGATGCCGCCGCCCTGAGCAGGAGGTCGTCCTGCACACGCCATTGGACATTCAGGCTGGGCAACCAGTGGCTGAACTCGATGTCAGCGTCATCCGCGATGGTCTCTCCAGTGAACGCCGACAGGAACTCCGCCTCGCGAGCGGGCGACAGGGAACAGAAACCGGGTAGTCCGCCGGGGGGGATCACTTCCGGATTACACAACGAGGGATCCGGCGGGGCAAACGGAAATCCTATCTGGCCATCGGATTCGACGGTTGTCTCGACGTAACGAACACCGAAGTTACCCGAGATCGGGCGGTCTCCTTCAAAGCCGAAATCAAAACGCAGGTAAAGCGCTTCGGTCTGTTGGCTGACATCCGAGATCTCACCGGCTGTGAAAGGCCCGTTAACCAAATTGTCGCGGTTATAGACCGGTCCCCAGGCATTGCCCCAGTCTCCGAAGGGGTTCAAGGCGATAATGTCGTTGGCCTGCTGCTCGGTCGTACCGTTGAAATACTCTCCGAGAAAATCCGGACCGCCGTAGAAAATGGCAGCGCCATTCTGCACAGGAATCGAAGTTTCGCCTCGCTGGAAGTCAGCAAACGGATTATACACCTGGGCGTAGGTGGAAACGTCCCCGGTCGGCTCGCTAACGTAGGTCGCCGGGGTGAATCCGCTCCAGGGGGCTGACAGAAGGCCCCAGTTGGCAAACCGGTTGTCGCGGGTGATCCGGTTGCGATCTGACCAGCGGGCACCGAACTTCATACCCTTGATGATTTTTTCTTCACCAAAGTAGTAGTCGAAATCCAGGGCGGCCGTGGTCATATCGGCCTCGTTCTCAATCTGGCTGTCCAGCAGGAACGAATAGTAGGTCCGGTCCGGGTTGGTGAAATAATTCGGATCGGTTGATCCGTCAGTGGTAATCGGCGTGATGAACTGCACATCCGGCGTTTCACCGCTCATGTCCAGAAAGATGTCCGAATAAGTTGACATAGCGCCGATGATGCCGTCTTCAGACCGTTCCGATTCAAGCTGTTGTACGGCGAAGTTCACCGTCAGGTTATCGTTGGGTGTCCAGGCGATATCCAGGGAGAAGTCTTCGGTGAGTGAGTCATCCTGACGCTGGAATCGCAGCAATTCGGTAGGAATGCCGATCTGTACGTTACAGGGTCGGTCAAGGCCTTCGGGCGGCAGGAGTGAGCCATCGAGGCAGTTGTCGATACCGCGCCAGGCAACCTGGGAAAGCGTGCCGGATTGGAAGCTGCCGTCGGGTGCGAAGTTCCAGTTGGTTCCGGTTGCGGGCACCGGAAACAGGGCGTCGTCGTTAACCAGCGCGAGAATAGCGTGCTCGTCGACGAACAGTTCCGCGTCCGCCCGCAGGTATTCGGCCGTGACCAGCAGCGATGCATCATCGGTCTCATATTGGCCGATCAGCGAGACGGCATTGCGGTCACGCTCATAGCCAGTCGTTCTGACACCGGCCCCCTTGGGAACCACAATGGCGCCGCTCGGTGGGAAGGTTTCTGGCGTGAAGTTAAAATCACTGCCAACACCACCTGAAGTCACTGGTGTGACTCGAATACAGCCGGCATCCAATGCAGGGTCGCGGTAGCAGGGGTCAGTAACCTGCGACGCGTTAGAGGTGGTCACCAGCTCGGACTGTGCGTAGCCCAGCTGCAAACCAATTCTCCCGCCACTGGTTTCCCAGACGTTTGAACCCAAAAACGAGAGTGTGGGAGACGTCTCTTCTGCAATGTCCCCATAATTGGCTTCGAGAGAACCCGCAATTCTCACACCGTCGGTATCCAGCGGCTTGCGCGTGTTGAGATTGACCGTACCGGCGATGCCGCCGTCGATCATGTCTGCGGTCGCGTTTTTATAGACCAGCACGCTGCCGAGCAACTCGGGGGAAACGTCGTTGAAGCTGAGTACGGTCCCACCGGTTGCCGAAAACACATCGCGCCCGTTCAGTTCGGAACGCACAAACGGCAGGCCGCGAATAATGACGTCGGCGCCTTCCACGGAGAACCGATCAGGGTCCGTCGATTTCTTGTAACGCGAGATGTTGACGCCGGGAACTCGCTGTAGCGCCTCTGCGACCGATCTGTCGGGCAGCGCGCCAATGTCCTGTGCCGTCACGCCGTCGACAAACGTGTCCGAATTTTCTTTCAGTGATTGTGCGGAAATCAGTGACTGGCGAATGGCCGTAACAACGACCTCTTCCAGCATCGCAGGGTCTTCGACCTCTTGTGGGGTCTCCTGCGCGCGGACCTGACTGACTCCACCAACGCCTAACGCCAGTGCTATGCCAGCCGCCAACGGATTCTTCACCAATTTCGTTTGCATAGTAATTTTTCCCCTCGATAGGTCAGCTCTATGGCTTTGAACGTGACCCGCACCCAAACCCTGGCGCGGGCCGTCCGATGCGCCTTGTTAACGACAGGGTCGTATCCTGCTGGAGGCCAAACCGTTCGTCAAGCACCAAATGACAGCGCTGTCACGGTTGTACTGCATTCTCACAACCCTGTCAATCTTTCGTTACAATTTTGTTTCGAATGTGTCGGTTGGACGTCCGATACGGGGTAACAGAGGCAACGGGCCTGGCGCCGGGCTGAAGTCGCTCACTGACTCCGCGGCGGCTCTTTCACCAGTAGCGGAATGTTTGCCGTCGCGGCATTCCCCGCTGGATCCCTGGCATAAGCAAACAGGCGATATGCACCGGGTTTGTCAGGCATCCGCAGCTTTGCGGATAAACCACTCGCTTCCATGACAACGCCTTCTATATCGGGAATGGCCTCTCGGAAGTCGCCGCCCGTTGCGTAATCACCGGATTCAGGCCGCACTGCCCAACGCAAAGATATGGATTCGCCTTCCGGATCGGAAACGGCCACGGTGGCCAATACCTCGCCACCGGGAAGGACCGTTGACGCGGGACTGACCGTCACCGGCTCTATGGTTGGCGCCAGGTCAGCCGGTGCTTCACCAGACCACAGCTCTGTCATGGCGTCGACTACCCCCAACTTCGAGCCATCATCGAGCAACATTCCGAACCAGGTCGCGGTGCCTTCCATCTTGTTACCCCACAGGAACGCATAGGCGCCGAGCGCCATGCCTGGACTGTCGAGAACCGACTTCTGGTACGTCTGCCGATAGAAGTCGGCCTTCTGCGTGCTGGTTTGCTCGATCGGCGCGTCCCAGTCGGTGGTTTTTGATTCCCAGGGGCCTCTTGGACCAAACTCGGTGATCACGTAAGGCTTGGTGGCACCACCCTTGCGCATCCTCTCGGCTATAGACGCAGCTCCGCCGTAAGCGTTGACGCCGTGGATATCGATTGCCGGAGTGCGCTGATGCACCCACTCGATGCGGCCTCCCCCCAGCTCGGCTGTCACCGTCATGGTGGGGTGGTTCGGATCGAGTTCCTTGATCATCTCTGCAACGTCGTTGACGGCAGCCCAAATGCGAGGATCGTCACCGGATCCGAATTCTTCCATTTCGTTGCCGACGCCCCAGAGGAGCAATGCCGGGTGATCCTTGAATTTCAAAACGGCAGCGCGGGCCTGCTCCCACTGCTCACGCACCTGCTTCTCATCGCTATAGTCGAAGTGGCCGTGGCGCTCATGCTCCAGCCAGATTCCGACGGCCACCGTCATGCCGAGCGCATGTGCCGCGTCGAGAACCGGACCAGCCCCGTCCGTATGCCAGACGCGAATCGAGTTGGCGCCGGCCGCAGCCAGGCGCTTGAGGTCGCCGCTGCCGCCTGCCCCTCGAATCAGATAGGGTTCGCCGTCGCGCAACAGCTCCCATTGGCCGTCAACTTGCCGCAGTTCGACTGGCACGGGTTCCGCGTGCGCCGTCGACGCAAGCAGGAAAAGCCCTACGGAAAGTAAAACCTGTGCAGCCCTGCACTTACTCATTTAGTCACCTCGACTTGTCAATTCTGAAGCTGGCCTGCAGGTCAGCCTCGGAGCTGCCGCCGATCCATACGTGAAAACTGCCCGGTTCCGCTGCGAGCTGCATATTGCGGCCATAGAACGCGAGATCGTCAGTGTGCAACTCAAATTCAATTCTGACAGTCTGCCCCGGCGCTAATCCTACGCGGCGAAAGCCTTTCAGCTCCCTGACCGGTCGCGTAATGCTGCCCGCGAGATCGCGGACATAAAGCTGCACGACCTCTTCAGCGGCAATTTCACCGGCATTCGTCACATCAGCGCTGATGACGACTCGGTCGCCAGGTTCAATTCCGTTCGCGCTCAGCGCGATGTTGTCGTAACGGAATTCGGTGTACGACAAACCGTAGCCGAATGGAAACAACGGCTTGAAGCCGGCGTCGAGGTGATAGGCCACGTTGCCTACCGACGTCTGGGACGCGCCTTCCTCGATGTCGTCAATCAGTGTGGCGGTCTCGGCTGTTGGGGGCTTGCCGGTGTTGCCGTGGGCGTAGTAGATCGGTACCTGGCCAACCATGCGTGGAAATGTCGCGGGCAGCTTTCCGGACGGTGAGGCGACGCCGAACAACAGGTCGGCGATGGCCGGCCCGCCCATGGTTCCGGGGTGCCAGGCGAAAAGGATGGCATCGACCTCGTCAATGATGTTGGCCAGCGTCAACGGACGGCCGGCCAGGATCACGGCGACGACAGGTTTGCCGGTCTCACGGATCCGGCGCACCAGTTCGACCTGATCGCCGGGCAGGCCAATGTCAGCACGTGAATGCGCCTCGCCAGACAGAATCGACTCTTCGCCGAGAAACAGCAATGCCGCATCGGAGGCGGCCGCCGCTGCCACAGCTTCATCGAATCCGGGCCCCACTCGGCTGCGCGAGTTACGCATTGCCTCGACATAGCGTACCGTCAGGTCAGTGCCCGCGAACTGCTGGATAGCAGACAACGGCGTCACGCTGAGGGTCGGATCGCCGTCAAATACCCAGGTTCCGAGCTGTTCGTAAGGCTTGTCGGCGAGCGGGCCTATGACGGCAACCGATTTCAGCTGCTGCGCATCCAGGGGCAGCACGGCATTTTTGTTTTGCAGCATGACGACGCTTTCGAGCGCGGCCCGTTTAGCGATCGCCAGTGCGTCTTCGTTGCCGATGGCAGGCAGCGCCGCGCGGTCGGTGTAAGGGTTGTCGAAAAGCCCAAGTTCAAATTTCAGGCGCAGGATTCTGCGTACGGCCGTATCAATGGCTGCGATGTCGATCTCGCCGTCGGTAAGCAGCGACTCGAGATGATTGAAGTACGCGTCCCCCTCCATTTCCATGTGAACGCCGGCTGTGACGGCCTGGAAGGCGGACTCGCGATCGTTCTCAGTCAGGCCGTGGGTCTGCAGTTGCCGGATCGAATCCCAGTCGCTGACCACAAATCCCTCGTAGCCCCACTCATCGCGCAAAACCTTGCGCAGAAGAAAGTCGTTTGCCGTCGCGGGCACACCGTTGACATCACTGAACGAGGTCATGAAGGTTGCGGCGCCGGCATCCGCTGCCGCTTTGAAGGGCCTCAGGTGGACATTGCGAAGTTCGTTCTCGGGAATATACGTTGCGGAATAGTCCCGACCGGCTTCCGCGGCGCCGTAGCCCGCGAAATGTTTTGCGCAAGCGGCGATGGTGCCCGGGGTCGCCAGATCGTCACCCTGAAAACCTTCGATGGTCGCGGCGCCCATGACGCCGGTGAGATAGGGGTCCTCTCCGTAGCTCTCAGCAATCCGGCCCCAACGCGGATCTCGGGAAATGTCGATCATCGGCGCAAAGGTCCAGTTGATCCCGGCGCTGGCGGCTTCTCGCGCGGCGACCCGGGCGCCATCACGCGCCACGTCGGGGTTAAAGCTTGCGGCCTGGCCGATGGGCAGCGGCATTATCGTGCCGAAGCCATGAATGACGTCGCGCCCAACCAGCAACGGGATGCCGAGGCGGCTTTCCTCGACGGCAATCCGCTGCAGCTCGTTGACAACATCGGCATCGGCGAGGTTGAGAATTGAACCGAGTCGTCCGCTTCGCAGTCGATCGCCAAGGTAGTCGACCGGATTGCCGAAACTTGCGTTGCGCTGCGTCATCTGACCGATCTTTTCAGCCAGGGTCATCTGCGCGAGCAGCGCTGCGACGCGCTCGTCAATATCAGCCGTTTGCTGTTGTGCGCCCGCCGAACTGACACTCATAGTCAACAACCACCATAGGCCGCAGCCCGCGGCAATTTTTGTTGCTCTATCCAATAATGAATCGCCCGATCCCTTAGCCAGGGCCATGTCAAAGGCGCCAGGATGTGACCCTTACCCACACACTGCCACAATTGACAGCGCTGTCAATATGATACACGATGCGTGGAACACGCTCAAAATATCAAGAAGGGGGGCACCGCGTGGCATCTGACAGCGCACCGCTGCGATTTCGGGAGAAACTGGGATACGGCCTCGGCGACACAGCGTCGAATTTCTTTTTTGCAACCTTCAACGTGTTCCTGCTGTATTACTACACCGACATTTTCGGGCTGACGGCAGCCGCGGTCGGCACCATGTTCCTGGTCACCAAGATCGTCGACGCGGCCAGCGACCCGATCATGGGTCTGATTGCAGACCGCACCAATTCGAGGTGGGGAAAGTTCAGACCCTACCTGCTGTGGGGTGCAGTTCCCTACGGATTGCTCGGGTACGCGATGTTTGCCAACCCGGACCTGAGCGACACGGGCAAACTCATTTACGCCTACGTTACCTACTCGCTGATGATGCTGGCGTACACGGCGATCAACGTGCCTTACTCCGCATTGATGGGGGTCATTTCGCCATCCTCGCTGGAACGCACCAAGGTCGCCAGCTACCGCTTTTTCTGTGCGTTCGCGGCCGGCTGGCTGGTAGGTACCTTTGTCACCCCGCTGAAGAACATTCTCGGCGGCGACAACGAGGCGCTCGGATTCCAGCTCACCATGGCGATCTTTGCCGCACTCTCCATCGCGCTTTTCTGGATCACGTTTGCAACCACCAAGGAGCGAATTAAACCGCCGCCGACGGATTCCAACTTCAAATCAGACTTTGGTGCACTGTGGCAAAACGGTCCGTGGCGGGTGCTGTTCATAGCCGGCATCGTGACCCTGATGAACGTCGCGGTGCGCAACGGCACACTTCTCTATTACATGAAGTACTACGTGGGCGACGACGGCACACGGCTTTTCCTGATTTTTGACCAGACCGCTGTATTCATGTCGACCGGCCTGCTGTTCATGCTGATCGGCGTATCGCTGACCAAGACGCTAAGCGCGCGGTTCGAAAAACGTAGCTTGATGATCTGGCTCTCGTTACTGAACGCCATATCCATGGCCGTGTTCTTCTTTATTCCGCCCGACCAGTTCTGGCTGATGGTTCTCGTCAACTGCCTGGGAACGTTAGCCATCGGACCCACGCCAGCCCTGGTCTGGTCGATGTATGCGGACACTGCCGATTACGGTGAGTACAAGACTGGCAGGCGCACCACGGCGCTGGTGTTCTCGACGGTGCAGTTCTCGCACAAGCTTGGTCTGGCCGTCGGTGCCGGCATCGCCGGGATCATTCTTGGCTGGTTCGGTTTCGTGGCCAATGAAGTGCAAACGGAAACGGCGATGCAGGGCATTCGACTCATGTTCAGCGTGTTTCCGGCGATTCTCGCAATATCCGGCGTGATTGCGATTTACTTCTATCGCATTGACTCGAAGATGATCATAGAGATGGAAGAGCATCTCAAACACAGTCGGGCCAGCGCGTAAGTCACACACACCCAGTTCGTCTGCTACCTGGAGGACGCCCGGCGCCATTGACGCCATGCTGATGACAACGCTGTCATTGCGCATTAAGATGTCAGTCTTCCACGGTGCTCAGTCCCGGCGGCCTGGTGATGCGAGGCCGGCGGGGCGAATCGTGGATGGAGTGGGAAAGGGGAATTGGAGGCTGGAACTCAATGAGCCGAGCGGCAATAGAACAGGTGTCGGGTCGCGTGACCCGTGACGGCTCCGTGGGCGGTGAGTTCATGGATTTCGCCGGTGAACGGTACTACGGTATTCGCAATGTCGACCAGATGCTGCCGTTTTTTGTCAGCGTCATATCCAGCGATGATCACTGGCTGTTTGTCTCTTCGACAGGAGGCCTCACCGCCGGACGCGTGTCACCGGAAACGGCACTGTTTCCCTATGTCACAGTCGACAAAATCCACGACAGCGCGCAGCACTCTGGAAGCAGGACCATTCTGCGGATTCATGGCGACCAGGGAGCACGATACTGGGAGCCGTTTAATCACGCCCAGGACGGTCTGTATTCGGTCAACCGCCATCTCTACAAAAACCTGCTGGGCAACAAGCTGTGTTTTGAGGAGATAAACCACGATCTCGGCCTGGCGTTTCGCTACACCTGGTGCACCAGCCAGGAATTCGGGTTCGTGCGCGAGTGCGAGCTGGAGAACTTCGGTGAAATCCCCCTGCGCCTCGAGCTGCTGGACGGACTGCAGAACATCCTGCCGGCAGGCACACCGATCTTCACCCAGACCAACTCCAGCAACCTGGTGGACGCCTATAAGTGGTCCGAACTGGACCCGGCCACGGGACTGGCCTACCTGACCCTGTACTCGGGCATCAGCGACCGGGCGGAGCCCTGCGAGTCGCTCAAGGCCACCACGGTTTTCTGCCTGGGGCTGGAGGACTGCAAGGTGCTGGTTTCCTCCGAGCAGCTGCGCGACTTCCAGGCCGGCAAACCGGTTCACCAGGAATCCATGAAGCGCGGCATCCGGGCCGCCTACCTGGTCAATCAGTCGCTGGAGCTGGCCGCCGGGAACAGCCAGCGCTGGCGCATGGTCGCCAACCTGGAACAAAGCCAAAGCCAGGTGGTGGCCCTGCGCCACCAGCTTCGCAGCCCCGCGGATCTGGACATAGCCCTTTCCCGCTCCATCGAGGCCGGCAGTGACGGGCTGGCCCGAATCATGGCCGGCGGTGACGGCTTCCAGGTCACCGGCGAGGAAAACGTGTCGGTGCACCACTACGCCAACGTGTTGTTCAACATCCTGCGCGGCGGGGTGTTCGACGATCACTACAACGTGTCCATATCCGATTTCAGCACTACCGTGGCGCACTTCAACCAGGAGGTGTACCAGCGCAACCAGTCGCTGCTGGAAAGCCTGCCGGAGCAGATTCCGTTTGGGGAACTGATGGCCCAGGTGCGTGAGCACGGGGACAGCCAGCTGCAGCGCCTTGCGGGCGAGTACCTGCCCATAACCTTTGGCCGGCGCCACGGCGACCCCAGCCGGCCATGGAACCAGTTCGCCATCCGGCTGAAAGATGAATTCGGCAACGGCCTGCTGTCCTACCAGGGCAACTGGCGGGATATCTTCCAGAACTGGGAAGCGCTGGTTTACAGCTATCCCGGCTTTATCGAAAACGTCATCGCCAAGTTCGTCAACGCCTCCACCATGGATGGCTACAATCCCTATCGCATCACCAAGGAAGGCATAGACTGGGAAGTCGAGGAGCCGGACAACCCCTGGAGCTATATCGGCTACTGGGGAGACCACCAGATCATCTACCTGCAGAAGCTGCTGGAGCTGTCCCGCCAGTTCCACCCGGACCAGCTCCAGGGCATGCTGCGCGAACCCCTGTTCTGCTATGCCAACGTGCCGTATCGGATCCGGCCATTTCAGGCGCTGCTGGATAACCCGAAGAACACCATCGACTTCGACGAGGACCTGGCCGACCGGATTGAACAGCGGGTCACCCGCATCGGTGCCGACGGCAAGCTGGTGCTGGTCGACGATCAGGTGCTCCAGGTCAACCTGCTGGAAAAACTGCTGGTACCCCTGCTGAGCAAGCTGGGCAACCTGGTGATCGACGGGGGAATCTGGCTGAACACCCAGCGGCCGGAATGGAACGATGCCAATAACGCGCTGGTGGGGCATGGCCTGTCCATGGTCACCCTGTACTACATGCGCCGTTATGTCCGCTTCATGGGCCAGTTGCTGGCCGAGGAGTCCGGCAGCTTCGATCTGTCGGGCGAAGTGAACGAGTGGTTGGAGCGGACCGCATCGGTGCTGCAGGCCGCTCGGCCGCTGCTGGACGGGGGTTCCGTCGATCAACAGCAGCGGCTGCGGGTCCTGACCGATCTGGGCCAGGCCGCCAGCGACTACCGGGAAACGGTCTACCGCCAGGGTGCCCTGTCCCGGCCCGAAGCCTGCCCGGCCGACCGGATTCGCGCCATGTTGGACGATGCGCTGGCCGCTATCGATTACAGCATTGGCAACAACCATCGCGAGGACGGCCTGTACGAGGCGTATAACCTGCTGCACCTGACCGACGACGGAGTGGAAATCGATACGCTCTATCCCATGCTGGAAGGACAGGTGGCCGCGCTTAGCGCCGGTGCGCTGAGCCCTGAAACCGTGTTGAGCGTTCTTGAGGCCCTGTTCGACAGCAGCGTCTACCGGGCCGACCAGAACAGCTTCATGCTCTATCCTGACCGCGAACTGCCCGGATTCCTGGAGAAGAACCAGGTCAGCGAAGCCCAGATCCAGGCCATTCCGCTGCTGCAGAAGATGGTTGCCGCGGGTGACGAGCGGATCGTGCTTCGGGACGCTGACGGCTGCTACCGGTTCAGCGCGGACTTCGCCAACGCCGGCGATCTGAAAACCCAGCTGAACTGGCTGGGCGATGTCTACGGCGACGAGGTCGAGCAGGCCCGGGACCCCATTCACGCCCTGTACGAGGAGATCTTCAGGCATCGGGAATTCACTGGCCGCTCCGGCACCATGTTCGGTTTCGAAGGCCTGGGGTCAATTTACTGGCACATGGTTTCCAAGCTGCTGCTGGCAGTGGAAGAAAATTTCTTCGCTGCGCTGGACAGCGGGGCGGACCCCGGCGTGATTCGGCGCCTGGGCAGCATGTACTACCGGGTCCGCCAGGGTATCGGCTTCAACAAGACGCCCCAGGAATACGGAGCGTTTCCCACCGATCCCTACTCCCACACCCCGCGCCACGCCGGCGCCCGGCAGCCCGGCATGACGGGTCAGGTTAAAGAAGAGGTACTGGCCCGCTTCGGTGAGCTTGGGGTGCGGGTTGCCGGCGGCCGTGCGCGCTTTCAGCCGGCCCTGCTGCGCCGGCGGGAGTTTACCGCTGACTCCCAGCAGTTCTGCTACCTGGACGTGGACGACCAGTGGCAGGATCTGACCGTGCCGGCCGACGGTCTCGCGTTCACCTGGTGCCAGGTTCCCGTGATCTACCGCCTGTCTGAAGACGGGGGGTCCGAAATCACCCTGCGCCGGCATGACGGACAGGAGCAGGTTGTGCAGGGCCTTGAGCTTTCGGCCGCCGACAGCAGCGAACTGTTCAATCGCAGCGGCCGGATCCGCGGCCTGAGCGTCACCTTCGGACCCGAGCTGCTGCTTACCGAATAACTAAAGAAGGTTTCCCATGTCCAATTACTACCAAAGAAAGATGTCTTTGGCTGGCATCGATTTGTCCAGCCTGACCGTCGACGATCTGCGTGCGCTGGTCAAAAAGCTGCTGGACGACAAGGTCCACGGCCTGTGCTTCAGTCCCTATGTCGAAGGCCAGGGTCCAAATACGGAACTGGGCGAAGCCCAGATTCGGGAGCGGCTGTCCATCATCGCGCCTTACGTGCACTGGATTCGATCGTTCTCCTGCACCAAGGGCAACGAGCTGATCCCGCGCATCGCGTCAGAAATGGGGCTGAAGACCATGGTGGGCGTATGGCTGGACGATGATCGCGAGACCAACGACGAGGAGATGACCAACGCCATCCAACTGGCCAAGGAAGGGCACGCCGGCATCCTGGCCGTGGGTAACGAAGTGCTGTTGCGCGGCGAGCTTTCCGAGGACGAGCTGCTGGGGTACATCCAGCAGGCGCGGGAAGCGGCACCGGGTGTCGAGGTGGGCTACGTGGACGCCTACTTCGAATTCGAGGACTATCCCCGCATCACCGAAGCCTGCGACGTCATCCTGGCCAACCTTTATCCATTCTGGGAAGGCTGTCCGGCCGACTATGCCCTGCTGTATATGAAGGAGATGTACCGACGGGCGATCAACGTGGCCAACGGCAAGCGGGTCATTGTCAGCGAAACCGGCTGGCCCAACATCGGCACCCCCGACCGCGGCGCTGTCCCCTCCTACCAGAACGCCATCAAGTACCTGGTCGACGCCTTCCAGTGGGCCGAGGAAGACGACCTGGAGATGTTCTACTTCTCCGCCTTCGACGAGACCTGGAAAGTGGACGCCGAAGGGGACGTGGGCGCGTACTGGGGGATCTGGGACAAGGACGGGGCGCCGAAGTATTTCTAGCGCGCTCTGCGCGCGGGGAACGCTCACTGCGTGAGCTGGGGAACGACCGCTGGGCGGTCTGGGGAACGCACGCTTCGCGTGCTGGGAAACGCTCGCTCCGCTCGCTAGGGTTTTGGTTTCTTTTTTTCCCAGGGCGCGTCAGCGCCCGTTTCCCAGCACGCGAAGCGTGCGTTTCCTAGCGCGAAGCGCGTTCCCCAGGCCGCAATGCGGCCGTTCCCTGGTCCAACACCTTCGCCCAAACCGAGGCCCAGCCATTCAACATCACGTCCCGCTCCACTGAAGCCAACTCAACCCCCTGCTGCCGCTTGGTCAGATAAAACAGCCAGCCGCCAAAAACGTTCATGGTGAGCGCCGCGGCCTGTCCTGGATCCAGCTCCTTCCCCGCGGTCTTGGTCCGCACCCACTCGGTCAGTGCTTCAAGCATCTCGGCATTGGCCCTCGCTTCGAATTCCCGACCAGCGTCGGTCAGGCGGACCTCCTCGATCAGGCGCAGCCAGGGCTGCTGGCGTTCGCTGGCTTCCTCGAAACGCCGCGCCAGGGCAATGAGTTCAGCCCGGGTGTCGGCGAATGACCGCAGGCCTTTCAGGTCAAATCCTTCCGGTGTCTCGGTGATGCGCTCCCGGGCCAGCTCCTCGAACAGGGCCTGCTTGCTGTCGAAGTGCCGGTAAAACGCTCCCGCCCTGGGGGCCAGCCCAGCGCCTTTTTCGATAGCCGCGATCGAGGTTGCCGCAAATCCCTGTCGTGCGAACAGGTCCAGGGCAGCCCGCTTGATGCGTTCCTTGGTATTGACTTTCTTCATAAAACGTTGTTATTTTAATTCAATAACAACGTTATTTCCAATGACTTCGGCAGCTAACAACCCATCAGTTCGGAGCCGCCTCCAGCCGCTGCTGGACATCCTCCTGGTGATGGGCGTTTCCGTGGGTGCCTTCCTGCTGGAATTGCTGCTGTCTGATCGACTGCCCTGGGGCCAGGAGGCCCGGGGCCTGCTGGGGGTGCTGGCGGGCGCGGGCGCAGTGCTTGTTCTGACCAGGGTCCGAGGTGGCGGGTTTTCCTACCTGGGGTTCAAGCCCCCCCGCCGATGGTGGACCTTTCCACTGTGGGTGGTGGGAATCTTCGTGGTGTTCGTTATGGCCCAGAATGCAGTGCCGGTGGTTCTGTCCAACTGGTTTGAAATTCCCCAGCCCGACATGTCCCGCTATGACCACATACGCGGCAATTCTTCCGCCGCCTTGACCATGGCGCTGCTGCTGCCCCTGACGGCGGCGATTCCCGAAGAAATTGTCTACCGCGGATTCCTGGTCCAGCGCTTGAGAGAGTTCTTCGGAGCGAATGCCGCAGGGGGCACGACTGCTGTGCTGGTCCAGGCGCTGATTTTTGCCGGCGCACACTTTCAATGGGGCATGGGCGGCATGCTGATGACTTTCATCATGGGCGCCGTGTGGGGATTCGCGTTCCTGCTGTGCGGGCGCAATCTGTGGGTGGTCATTGGCGCGCATTCGGCGGCACACATCGCTTTGGTGGCGCAGCTTTATCACTCTGCGCCCCTTGGCTGATAGTCGCGCCTTGCGCGCGGGGAACGCTCACTGCGTGAGCTGGGGAACGACCGCTGCGCGGTCTGGGGAACGGGCGCTGACGCGCCCTGGGAAATGAAAAACCGAAACCCTAGCGAGCGGAGCGAGCGTTTCCCAGCACGCGAAGCGTGCGTTTCCTAGCGCGAAGCGCGTTCCCCAGGCCGCAAAGCGGCCGTTCCCTGGTCTTCTGGACTCAGATGCTCGTAGATTTCCTGCATCACCAGCTTGGGCGTGCGATCAACGTTAAATATACCCCAGTGCTTTTCCGGCTCCATGGGATCGGGTGACCCTTTCCAGGGTTCATCGAAGGCTTCGAAGATAAACGTCAGCACCCCTCGTTCCCGGCTCCAGTCGATGATCTGGCTGTAGTAATGGGCCTGGAACTCTTCGTTGGCGTTCCAGGGCTCGATGCCGCGGCCGTTGGAGTTGGTGGTCCAGCCGGCCTCGGTGATGACCACCGGCTTGTCCGGGTAGTGATCCGCTACGCTGCGGTAGTTCTGCAGGGTGTAGTCCAGCGCCCCCTCGATGGTGTGGTACTCCCACACCGGGTAGCTGTGCAGGGACAGGAAATCCAGCTCCGCGGCCAGGGGCTCCAGCTTCTGGGTCCAGGGCACGTAGTTTTCGCAGAAGGTCACCGGCGAATTGATTCGGCTCTTGATCCGTCGCACGTAGCCGATCAGGCTCTCTACCGGCACCATGTGATCGGTCCAGTCCACCGTCGCCTCATTGCCGACGGAAACCGCGAAGGTGGCGTCGGGAAAGCGCGCCGCCAGGTCGATCATCCGATCGATCTCGTCGCTGTTGTGGCGGCGGTTTTTCTCCAGCCGATCCTCGGAGAAGTTCGCCCCCCAGGGACAACCGGGATTACTCTGTTCAGCCCACATGTCAGCGCCCAGCATGACCTTGAAGTCAAAGCCCTCCTGCTGGATGGCCTCCAGCACCAGCTCGGCATGACGGCTGGTGTCGTAGAGACGCAGGTATTGCCAGTGATGGTCCAGGATCCGCAGATCCTCACAAACCTGTTCGTAGCTCGGATAGGTCCGGTTCAGCGGCGACTGATTCTCACGGTATCCCGAGTAGCAGATCGCGTTGCCGAAGCGAATGCCCGGCACGGCGTTTGTTTTGGATGACATCCCCGAAATCTCTTGGTTTGACAGCGTTGTCATTGTATCCAAGGGGACAGGGCGTCAGCAAACCACCACGCGGCAACTGGATTCGAGGAGACTGACCTGCGAAGGACCCCGGCGGCCGAAGCCGCCGGGGCAATGGATCAATTGCCGGACTCGACCATCTCAGCGGTCTCGAAGCCGTCACGGAAGATCGGAAACGCGTCCAGCAGAATCAGACCGTCCAGAAACAACTCCAGGTTGGGATCGGCACCCAGATCCTGCAGGCTGAATTCGCACTCAACCGAGGAGGCATTGCCTGGCGACTGCATCAGCGCCTCGAACTTCAACCAGACGCCGACGGGGTCACCCAGGGGTATGACCTGGTCGATCGACCCCAGCCCACTACCGGCGCAGTTCGGGCCATTGAAGAAACTGCAGCTTCGGGTCAGGGTCCCGGGCACCTGGGGGGCAGCGTCATAGCGGTAGCGGCCGAACAGCCGGTAACGGGCGTCACCCCGGACGGGCACACACTGGGCAATGGCACTCTGGCCGCTCACCGTGTGGGAGATTCTGAGGGACGCCGACACGGGCGAACCATCGGAATCGTCCACCCCGGCCTGCCCCGGCAGGATGCCATTGGGTGGTGTGGCAACCGTAGTCCACGGATCCAGCGTAACCGGGCAGTCGTCAAAATGACCGTTTTCAAAAAGGTTGAACGGGTCTGCCCGGAAAAACGGAACCAGGAAACTGCCGCCGGGCTGCATATCGTTGTCACCGTCCAGGGCGTTGCCGGCGTCATCCACGATACTGTCGCAGGCCACCACCCGGTGCAGCCCCGGATTCAGCGGCCGGAAGCTGAGGGTTGCCTGTACGGAATCCGTGCCAACGGCCAGCACCGAGTCAATGTTCACCGGCTGGTCGTCTCCCAGCACGGCACAGCTGTCGGTGGAGAAATCCCCGTCGGGGCCTGCCGCAATGATCCGGTAATTGGCCGGATCGTCGGCGTTGGCCACCAGTCCGTCATCCACGATGCTGATGGTGACCTCGGTCAACTCCTGCCGCAGGTTGTCGCAGGTGTTGAGCGGGCCGCCGGGAATGGCGATGCCGGTAACCCTCGGCGGGACACCGTTGACCGTGAGTGTGGCCGAAGCTGAACCGCTGTTACCGGAATCGGAGGTCAGATCACCGCTGACGTTGACCAGTGAACCGGCCGTATCCGCGACCACGTCAACGGCAACTGTACAGGATGCGCTGTCCGCCACGCTGCCGCCGCTGAGGGAAATCACGCTGGTACCCGCATCCGCGGTCAACGTGCCGCCACAGCTGTTGGCGACACCCGGAGGAGTCGCCACGGTCATGCCGGCCGGCAGATTGTCGGTGAAGTCCAGGTTGGGTGCCGCCACCAGGGACTGGGAATTGTCGATGGTGAAGGTCAGCGTAGAGGGTATATTCAGCCCGACCAGTGCCGGCGCGAAGTCCTTGGCAAACGCCGGCGGCAGCGGAATGACCTGGAGTGTCGCATTGGCCGGGTCGGCAATCCGCAGACCACCCTGGAAGAGGGGGCTGGAGGCGCTGACAAAGTCGCCCGGAACTACTGACACGGGCACCAGGATTTCCACGTCAAACGAACACGATCCCATGGGCGGTAAATCCCCGCCGTTGAAGGTGAGAAAGGATGTGCCCGTAAGTGCCGAACCCGCCCCACAGGGAACCGCCGGCAGGCTGCTGGCCACCAGGCCAGGGAGAACGGCATTCAGGTCCTCGGTGAATGCGAGGCCCGCGGCGGCGTCCACGCCCGGATTGGTAATGGTGTAAGTCAAGGTGACAGTGCCGGTGGGTAACACGGGCGCGGCAAAGGCCTTGCTGAAGTCCAGCCGCTGGACTACCTCGAGCTCTCCGGCGGCCGCCGGGCCGGTTATCGGCAATGCGTTCATGGTGCCGGTCACCGCACTGGTCGTGCCGGGGTAGACGCCGGCCGCCGCCAGGGCGGGCACACCGGCACTGATGCGAACGGTGCAGGACGAGCCGCCCGCCAGCGAGGCCCCGTCCACCGTAACCAGGCCGCTAGCGATGCCGCTCACCGTGCCGCCGCAGTCGTCAAACAGTACGCTGTCAAAGGTCAGGTCAGCCAGCGTCGCGCCCAGGTCATCGGTGAAATCGATGTCCGTCGCGGGCAGGTCAGCGTCCAGGTTGGTCAGGGTGTACTCCAGGGTGACCGGGTCCCCGGGCGGAACCGGATCGTCAGTGAATTCCCGGCTGAGCGCCAACCGGGCGGAGTCCACCGTGAGCGTGTCCACGGCGGGATCGATGAGGACGCCACCACCCTGGTCGGCAAGCAAAGCGCTGGTGACATTGTTGTAGACTCCGTCGGCTGCGCCTGGGGGCACCAGCACCTCCACCTCGATCTGGCAACTGGTACCGCTGAGCACGGACCCGCCGGCATACGCCAGAATGGTGGTTCCGGTCAGGGTTCCGCCGCATTCGTTCGTCGTGGCAGGCCCGGTTGCGGTAAGCCCCGAAAGAACATTAATCAATTCATCTGTGAATGCTGCGGGGGCAGGGGACAAAGTCGCGTCCAGGGTGGGATGGACATTGTCGATGGTGAATCGCAAGGTCAGCGTCTCACCGGCAATGGCCGGGTCGCCGAGGAATTCCTTGGTGAACACCAGGCCTGACACGTCAAGCGTGTCCGAAGCAGCCGGAGAGGTGGCGCTGACACCTTCAACCGTTGCACTGACAATGCTGCTGGTAATGGCATAGCTGCCTGACGCCGCGGCAGCGGGAATGTCGATGTCCACGCTGATTGTGCAGGACTCTCCCGGCTGCAGCGTACCGTCCACGAAGGCCAGCATGGTATCGCCGGCGGACCCACTGAGCGTGCCCGTTCCGGGAATGGGGCCGGGCCCATCCGGATCACAGGCGCCAGCAATCGGAAGGCCGGTGGCCACCAGCCCGGCCAGCGGCGTCAGGTCGTCAGTAAAGGTGATATCGGTGGCGTTACCCGTGGCATCGGCCGGGTAGCTCAGCGTGTAGTTCAAGGTCGTGGAGACTCCCGGACCGACCGGATCGACAAAATCCTTGCTCAGGCTCGGCGCCGCGATCACCGTCACCGTGTCACTGGCTGGCCGACCCAGCCGGGTGGCACCGTCGACGGTGGCTTCCACGGGACCGGTGAAATTTTCATACAGCCCCGGAGGCAGGGTGCCCGGCGTGCTGACGGTTACATCGAATTGACAGGTGGACATACCCATGCCTGCGACGGGCTGCAGGACACCGTTGGTCAACTGCAGCCCCTGCCGATCGGTATCAATGAACGCCAGCGCCAGCGACGAGCCGTCCCCGCAAGGCGGATCGGGTATTGGCGGCAGCGTCACTGATACCGGAAACGGCAGGAAGCCGCCGGACGGCCCGATTCCCGGGATGAAGGCGTCGGTGAGTTCGTCGATGAACGTGACGTCGGTGGCTGCGGACGTCGAGCTGGTATTGGCGATGGTGTACCTGAGAACGAGGTCGTCTCCCGCATTGATCACCGGGTCCGGCGCCAGGGTTCCCGCCTCGAGGATTTGCATGGTGAACGTGGGAATGGGTTCCACGAACAGCAGTTCCGTGGCTTGATTGCCCGTTACCAGATCACCGTTGATATCGGCGCTGACACTGCCCGTCGTATTGGTGTACGCGCCCGGCGTTGCCCCGGGCGGCACATCGAGACTGACCGACAGTCTGCAGGAGGACTCAGCGGCCAGGGCGCCGCCGCTGAAGTCAATCAGGGTACCACCGGCGCCGGTCACACTACCTCCGCAATCATTAGACAGCAGACTGCCGAAAGTCAGGCCCGGGAGTACGGCACCCAGGTCATCGGTGAATGCGACGTTGGTGGCTGGGAAATTCCGATCGAGGTTGTCAATGATGAAATCCAGGGTCACCGCACCCCCAGGTGGCACGGGGTCGTCCACGAATGACTTGCGAATGGCCAATGCCGGAGCGGTAACCGTCAGCGTGGCGCTGGCGATCCCGGCGCTCACCCCACCCACCAGCAGGTCATCACTGATATTGTCCAGCTCACCCACGGTGCTGGCGGTGACGTCAACACTGACGACGCAGGCTGCACCGGCAGCCAGCGAAGGAAAGGTGGGCAGGAATGCACCGACGCCCAGGCTAATCAGGCTGGTTCCTGCCAGCGCGGTCAGTTCTGGCGGAAACGTCGCATTACCGCAATCGGTGAAGGCGTTGGCCGGGTCCGCGATCAGCAGGCCCGACGGCAGCACGTCAATGAAGCTGAGCTGGGCGAGGCCGGAGCCATTCGCTGTATTGTCGATGGTAAGGGTCAGAGTGCTTCGACCGCCCACCGAAACCGTGGACGGCGAGAAGCCCTTGGTGAAACCGGGAAGTCCGGAGGACACGGTCAGATCGATAGGCAGGCTCTGCCGGCTGCCGATTTCCGTGTTCAAGGTAACCGCCGGGTTGGTGTAAACACCCACCGTTGCTGCTGTGACGTCCACGGTCACCGTACAGGTCTGACCCGCGCCGATTCGGGCATTGGACAGGCTGATAGTGCTGCCGCCGTCCGGGGCGCTCAGGATGCCGCCGTCACTCATGTCACAGCTGGTCGACGGGTTGCCGGGATCAGCGATCAGCAGCGAGGAAGGAACGACTGGAAGATTATCCGTGAACGAGAGCCCGGCCACGGGGATCGGGTTCTGGTTGTTGATGGTGAAGGTAATGGTGCTGACACTACCCGGGCCCATGGTGTTGGGCGTAAACACCTTGGAAAAAGAAGGCACCGAAAATTCGCCGGCCAGCAATGCCGGCCCCAATGTCGAAAGAATCAGCGCCTGCAGTGCTATAACCCATGTCAGCGCCGTTCGCGTACGGCACCGATTTGCCTTGGTCTCATTCATCAGCCACATCCCGTCTCTGGCGCGACGCGGCTTTTGCCGGACGATGGCCCGGTCCTGGCCTGCGTCGCTGTCAACCCTGCTCTTCCGCAGAATACCAGTTTCGGACGTTCGTGCCACAAGCCCGTGGCCAATTGCCTGGGCGCGACCGGCCGCAGCCTGCCGGCGGGCGTCAGCGTGATGTCTAACGGCGGCCCGTGGTCAATCCTGACCTGGGGCCTACTGGGCTTCGAATCCGCTCTCGAAGATGGTCTCCAGCTTGATAGAAAAGGCGCCGATGTTCTCGGCCCAGACGTTTCCGGCCTGCTGGAACAGGCCACCCAGATAGACCGTACTGCCGTCGATCATGAGCGTCAGGCCGCTGGAGCCGGTAAATTCGGCAAACAGTCCTGGCCCCAGGGGATACCACTGCTGACCGTCGAAGTAGGCCAGCTTTTCGAGGCTGGTCCCGTCTGAGCTGTCGAACCAGCCGGTGGCAATCAGTGCATCCTCCGCAAACACCAGGTCTTCTACCCCAAAGCTGGTGCCTTCCAGGCCGGCACCCAGGTCCGACCATGCCGTGCCATCCCATACGGCCACCTGTCCGTTGAACCGACCGCCGGCATACAGCAGGTTGTCCCGGACCAGAAGCGTGTTGATTGATCCCAGGCCGCGCTGCAGGTTGTCGGTGAATGTCTCCCAGGCGCTGCCGTTCCAGCGCTCCAGCACCGCTACGCCGCCCTGCACGCTGGCCGCAACAAGGTCACCCTGGTATACGGCCATGGCCGTGGGCGTCCGGAAGCCCGGCAGGTCCTGGAATTCGGTGAGGTTATTGCCGTCCCAGGTCAGGATGGGGCCCAGCCCCGAGGGTGTCGTCCCGGTCACGACCAGGAGGTCGTTCCAGACCAGCAGGGGATCGTTGGGAAAATTCAGACCCTCGCCTACGGAGCTCCAGTTCTGGCCGTCCCAGCGAGCCAGGCCGAACGCGTCCTGTCCATCGGCCTGGTTGAATAACCCACTGACGTACAGATCGCCCTGGTAGACCGCCATGGCGCGCACGTCTCCCGGGTTTGACCCGGTGGCGCCGGTGAACACCAGGCCGCCACCCAGGGGGGCCCAATCGCCATTGCGGTACTCGGCGATGAAATTGGTCAACTCGTCACCGGCCGCCGAGAATTCGCCGCCGGCCACCACCGCGCCGTTGTACCTGATGATATCCAGCACCTGGCCGTTGATGCCCTGGGCCAGTCCACGCCAGCGCTGTCCGTCATTGCAGGCGACGCCACGACTGAAGAACAGCTGGTTGGTGCCGAATCCCTGCTGAACGCCGCAGATTTCGCCGCCCAACCGGAACAGGTCGGTAAATGAAGGGGTGTCACCCAGAGCATCAGAGTCAGGAACGGCTTCCCACTCCAGTGATGCGTTGAGGCGGGCGATACCGCGGGCATCGGCGTCAATCCCGGTGAAATCGCCGGTGGCGTGAAAAAAGCCCTGGGCTACCGCCAGCGCACCAAAACCGGTATTGACTCCGGAACTGCTGCCCACGGCGCTCCACTCCATGGTGCCGGCGTCGTACTCTGATACGGAGCCGGCCGGTAGACCGCCCCATAGAGTGGACACGCTGGAAGTCGCCGCCACCCGGGTGTTGTTGATCTCGATGTCGCGAACCGGATTCAGGGTATTGCTGCTGCCCAGGTCGGTCCACTTGTCATTTGCGCTGGGATTCCACTGGCGCACGCCCGAGCCCACCCCTGCGTAGACAAAGGAAACCGAGGGCAGAATTGCCGTTACCGTGCTGTTGACGCCGTTGCTGGTTCCCACGTTATCCGAGTCCAGCGTGTCCCAGCTCAAGCCGCTGGTGCGGACGATCCGTCGGGCAGAGGTGGGAGGCATCATGGCGTTATCCACCTGGGTAAAGCTGCCGCCCAGGTAAACAAAGGTGCCGTCAAAGGCCAGCACTTCCACCGAACCGTTAGGGCCATTGCCTGGCCCGTTGATCTGCTGCCACTGGCCGGCGGCGTTGTAGCAGGCGAAGTAATTCAGATCGTCCGGGCCCAGACCGGTAAAGTCACCGCCCACGCAGATGCTGGTGTTGAATGGCGTCACGTCCTTGAACGGCACGCTGCCCGACAAAAACGCGCAGCTGTCACCACCGGGCGTACTCGGGCCCACGTCCCCGGTCGTGCTCCACTGGCCGTTCTCATAGCGAATCAGCACGTGGCACTCAAGGGAGCCATCGGGGGCGCGGAACGGCACCGGAATGGTGCGTGCGCCGGTTGCGCCGACAAATCCATTGGCTGAGGGGGCGGCATTTCGCAGCAACGTTTCCGGGTAACCCGCAAACTGGTTGATCCAGGTAAATTCCGGCGGCGCTGACCAGGCACTGCCCGCCAGCATCAGAAAAAGCAACAGGGTTGACCCACTCCGGCGACTCCAATCCATGTCATTCTCCAGATTTATTTTTCCACCAGACAACATGCGAGATTCTGCCAGAATTTACGCCACGGGACCCGCTGGCCCGCCGGGGCCACCATGGGCATGACCCAGGCCTGTGGCAGAATGGCGCCCAACCACCATGAGCAAGCGATCCCCCAATCGAGTTTCCCCATTCACGCCAAGCCCGGAACAGATGGCGTGCTGGCCGGATATCTCCGGCAACAAAATCAACGGCGTCGGGGAAGCCGGGATGCGGCGACCCTCCCGCATCATGTGGCACGACCCGGATACCCAGCCCCATGGTCAACTTCAGAACTGGTTCTGGAAACAGGGTGCGAATCAGCCGGAACTACGGGAAAAAAGAACCGAGCGTCAAAAAGTGATCAATGTGGAACTGCCACCCATTGCTGATGAAAAGCAGCAGGTGGACCCGGCGGACGCATCGGACAGGATCAGGCAGCTGGCATTGGATGCCGGCGCCGACCTGGTGGGCATCATCCCCGTTCAAGACGAGTGGGTTTTTGAAGGGTATGACTTCGACTATCCCTGGATGGTGATACTGGGTGTGGCCATGGACTTTGACAAGCTGGCCACTGCGCCCGAAATCACTGCCGGCATGGAGGTGGTAGACAAATACACCTACGGCTGGGTGGTGGCACGCCCGGCCGCCAACTGGATCCGTTCCCGGGGATGGCGGGCCGAGCCCAAGGGCGGTCCCCTGGCGGGGCCTGTAAATCTGCTGCCCGCCGCCATCGAGTGTGGTTTTGGCGAACTGGGCAAACACGGCAGCCTGATCAACCGGCAGCTGGGTTCCCGGTTCCGTCTGTCGGCGGTGTTCACGGACCTGCCCCTGGTGGCCGACGGCGAAGACCGTTTCGGGGCAGATGATTTCTGCGCCGGTTGCCAGGTGTGCGTCCGCGCCTGCCCGGTAGACGCCATCGGCAACGACAAGGTGCTGGTCCGGGGAGAGCACAAATGGTACGTGGACTTTGACCGATGCATGCCCTACTTCGCCGAGACCTTTGGCTGCGCCATCTGCATAGCAGTCTGCCCCTGGTCAAAGCCGGACCGGGCACCGGTGCTCGCGGATCGCTGGACACGGATTTCCCAGCGCAGGCATGACCCCGATGGGCGGAATTGACCCCCCGTAATCCTGGTTCGTTCACGAACCCGGTAATACCATTCGCATCACCATGGACCCCATTTGCCACACTCTGGTGGGTGCGTCGCTGGCGTGCACAGGCCTGGAAAAAAAGGCGCGCTTTGGCCGATCGACCCTGATCATCGCCGCCAATCTGCCCGACATCGACGTGGCCGCCATGTTCTGGGGCGGAGCCGCTGCTTACGGTTTCCGCCGCGGCATCACCCACGGGCTTCCGGCCCTGGTTGTGCTGCCCGTGATCCTGGCGCTGCTCATGCTGGCGTTGAGCCGGCTGCGGCCAGCCCGGGACGGCGTCGACTCCTCCTTCCGATGTTTATTGCTGCTGTCCGCCATCGGCGTCGTTTCCCACCCGATGCTCGACTGGCTCAATACCTACGGCATGCGCTGGCTGATGCCCATGGTGGACCAGTGGTACTACGGCGATACCCTGTTTATCGTGGACTGGATGATGTGGCTGATCCTGGCCACCGGGCTGCTGCTGACCCGCCGGATGGCCAGCGGGGACCAGCCCGCGCTGCGCCGGCCCGCGGTGCTGGCGCTGCTGACTATGACCGCCTACGTCGGCGCCAACTTCGCAATCACCCAGCAGGCCGAGCGGGTCACGCTGGCGGAACTGCAAAGCAACCCGCCGACCCGGCTGATGGCTTCGCCGGTGGCCCTGAATCCGCTGCGACGGGATCTGGTGCTGGAGTACCCCGACGAGTATCGCTTCGCCACCTACCGTTTGAACGATTCGCCGACTTTCGCAATGGATCCGCTCACCATCGCCCGGGGCGACCCGGCAGACCTGGAGCTGGCGCGGCAGGACCGGGATGGCGCATGGTTCCTGCACTGGGCACGATTCCCGTACTCGGTGTCACAAGTGGGCCGGGGCCAGCGCGTCATCAAGATGGCAGACGCCCGCTATGTGCGCCAGATCGACAATCCCAGGCTGGACGGCTTTGGGGTGTTTACCGTGACCATTCGTGAAGGAGAAGGCCAATGACCTTCAGCCGCCGCAAGCTATTGAAAATAGCCAGCAGTGCCGCCCTGGCCGGCGGCCTGCTGGAATCCCAGGCCCGTGCCAGCAGGGCACCTGTGAATCTGTATGACCAGGCCCTCGTCATCGATGCACTGTGTTTCGGCCGCGACTGGGATGAATCGGTGTTCGCCGCGCTGCGCCAGGCCAACTACTCCGGCATCGTGGAAAGCCTGCCGCGGCAGGATCTGCAGACTGCCATCGACGCGTTGCTGGAGTGGCAGCTGCGGATTCAACAGCACCCGGATCAACTGTTGCCTGCACTTGAGGCAAAAGACTTTGAGCTGGCGCGGGAGTCCGGCCGCACCGCGGTACTGATGAACTTCCAGGATTCGACCATGCTGGAGGGTGAGGTCCAGAACATTGACGCCCTGCACAGCCTGGGCATGCGCGGCTTTCAACTGACCTACAACGCCCGCAACCTGGTGGGTGACGGCTGCCTGGAGCGGACCAACGCCGGCCTGTCGGACTTCGGTGTGGCGGTGGTGGAACGCATGAACCAGGTGGGAGTGCTCATCGACCTGTCACACTGCGGTGACCAGACCACCCTGGATGGCATCCGGTTTTCCAGCAAACCGGTGGCCATGACCCACACCATGTGCCATGCCCTGCGACCCCATCCCCGGGCCAAGACCGACCAGCAGATTCGCGCCTGCGCCGACAAAGGCGGGGTAGTCGGCATCATCGCCCTGGGTTACTTCATCGGCCCGGACCCGGGCGGCGACACCACCATGGAGCACTACCTGGCGCACATCGAGCACGCCGTTAATCTGGCCGGAATCGACCAGGTGGGCCTGTCTACGGACTTTCCGCCCCAGGGCATTTCACCCTGGGCCACCAAAGAGAACTGGTACGAACCCCGGCTCGGCTACTTCAAGCCCAGCTACGAGGTGCGCTGGCCGCCGTGGATTCCGGAACTGGACAGCCCCGACCGATTCCGCACCCTGGTCGGGATGCTCGAAAAGCGGCGCTGGCGGAGCAGTGACATCGAGAAGCTGCTGGGACGGAACTGGCTCAGGCTATTCCAGGACGTGATCGGTTGAAGGATTGATTATGCGGCGGTGGCCGGCTCAGCCGTCACCCGGTTGCGTCCGCCGCGCTTGGATCGATACATGGCCCGGTCAGCCCGACGCAGCAGGTCGTCCAGGCTGCGGTCGCCTTCGCTCAGGACCGACACCCCGACGCTGGCTGTGACGCTGGCGTCCGGCAGGATCGGCAAGTCCAGGTCTTCAATGCCCTGGCGCAGGCGCTGAGCCGTTTCCACCGCCTGCTGGAGCGTTTGATCCGGCAGAATGATGGCAAACTCCTCCCCCCCAAAACGCGCCAGTACGTCGCTGCTGCGAAGGGTGCGCGACAGGTAAAGGGCCAGGTCCACCAGCACCTGGTCGCCGACCCCGTGGCCCAGGCGGTCGTTGATCTGTTTGAAGTGGTCAACATCAAACACCAGCAGCGCCAGCTGGCTTTGATAGCGAATGGCCCTTTCAATCAGCGGGCTGGCAGCCTGCTCCATGCCGCGACGATTCAAAATCCCGGTCATGGCATCGGTATTGGCCAGGGCCTTCATCTGCATGGACAGATCGGAGGCGAGCAGGAATACCGTGAACAGCCCCATGCCGATATAGCCCGCAGGCAGCGCCAGGAAGTTCACCCGGCTGTACAACTCTGCGTAGTAGGGATCGGGTGTGACACCCTGCATCAGCGCCAGGCTGCCCGCCAGAACCTGGGACAGTCCAAACATCACGAAAACCACGGCGGCAGCGGCTTCAGCCGGGGCAACCCGATCCCGGTGATTGAAGATGATGACGCCGCAAAGGCAACACAGCACGCCTCCGTACGCGGGGCCAATGAACATGTTGAGCCCAAGGTGGGGCTGACCCAGCTTGAACCAGGCCACGCCGCCCCAGACCACCAGCCCAGCGGCAACCAGCGACCAGAGCCCGGCTTTGCGCCCCGACCACATCAGGAAACCCGCCAGCGCCAGTGATACCACCAGGATCCCGGTCGCCACCGCCACCAGCCAGTAGGCATCGTGGCTGGGAAAGCGATCGGACAGGGCATTGATGCCCCACTGGATACCGCCAAAAAGAAACGCAGCGGCCCAGGCCAGGGCGTGCCGCGGCCGTCCGAAGCTGTGCCAGGCCATGACAAAAATGGCACACAGCATCAGGCTGGATATCAGCAGGGAAATGATGAGGTAGGCGGCGGGCGTCATGGTTCCTGGTGGCTCATGCCGGAGCAGGCCATTACTGCGCCAGCCAGCGCCGGCAAAGTCAATAGTTGCGCGGCACCCCATCGGCTGGCGGGGACCTCTGACCGGCAGTCCTGGCCGGCCCAAAGCCAGGATGGTCACGGGACTGTTCAAGGAACATCAGCGTCGCAGCCAACCTGCCAGGGGACCCGCGCCGGCTGCAGACCATAGGCCCGTCCGGCAGATCGCCGGCCGTCTCAGGCGTCCACGGCGCTCAGCTTCGCCGGGGACGACGGCCCAGGGGATGCGGGTTCTCGAGGGCGGAAACTCAGGCCAAACAGCGGCCGCAGCAACGCCACCCGACGAATGACGAATTCGTGCAGCAGGTAGCAACCGCCAAAGGTGGCCAGCAGCACGAGCAGGGGCTCGATCACCGGCCCCAGTGCCAGCTTTGACAGGTGGTACCCCGCCACGATGGTCAGGGTCTGGTGCAGGATGTACCACGGATAGACCGCCTCGGTGGCGTAGGTCAGCCACCCGCGAGGCCGGTTCAGAAGGTGATAGCCCCAGCCCAGCACCATGATGACCCACAGCCAGCGATTCAGGTAAATGACCAGCAGTTCCACCCCTCGCGGAACCGAGTCGTCGGGCAGCCAGTTGAACATGCCGTAGTAGGCTGTGAAGGACACCACTGCCAGGGCAAAAAACAACTTGCGCAGCCTTTTCAGTTCGTCCCACACACCGGGGTTACGGCCCAGCAGAAACCCGTACAGAAAAAACGTGAAATACATGGCGTGGGAGTACCAGTCGTCGAACAGAGCGTGACTCATCTCGGGAAAATGCGGATAGATGAACAGCCCGTGCAGCATCAGAGGCAGTATGGGCAGCAGGATCAGCCAGGGTCCGCGCATCAGCTTGAGGCCCCGCTGCAGTAAACCACCGGCAGGCCGAAAGGCTGCGGCCAGGGGAATCAGAACCAGGGTATAGCTCAACAGGTACGGCAGGTACCACAGATGGGTCCAGGTCCAGGTGGCAATTTCGACACCGCCCCAGGCATCGGCCGGAAACTCGCCCTGGCGCAGGTACCGCGCCATAAACTCCCAGAACCCCGGCTCAATGGCGCCTTTGGACACGGCCTCGTAATAAGCCTGGGGCGCGCAGATCACCGCCATGCCGAACACCAGGGGCAGCAGCAGCCGCCAGGTCCGCTTACCTGCGAGCCGCCAGGCCGGGTACTTGCCCCAGATGAAGCTCATGGCCAGGCCCGAGATCAGGAACAGCAGGGGCATGCGCCACTGGTTGACTACCAGCATGGGCAGCTGAAGCCATTCCGCGGTGTATGCGGACTTGATGTGCCAGCCCCAGTCGGCCACGTAAAACATGCCCACGTGGTAAAGAATCAGCAAGCCGAAGGCAAATACCCGCAGGGCGTCGATGTCGTGGCGTCGCCGGGTGGAAAGCAGGGTGTCGGAGGCGTGGGTCATGGCGATGGTCTTGCAGCTTCTGATGGCTCCAATGTCTCCTTAGCGGGCTGATATTGGAAGCGTAGTATGTCGAATCGACCGTCAGGTGGGACAAACGGCGGGTTCCAGGGACGAGCTGTTGCGGTCTCGGCAGCCATTCGAGGTAGCATGGACCCGCAGAACGGGAGCGAACTGACGGCATGACGCTGGACGCCTACCTGAAGAACCGACGCCTGTTTGAGGTGAGCGGCTGGCTGATCTACCTGCTGGTCGCCTTCGTGACCAATGTCGCCATCGTCTGGATCGAACACAGCCGCATACAGTCCAGCGTTGAGCGCTGGGAGCCCGTGGTGTGGGAAGGGACCAGCCTGGCGCTGCAGGGTGTGCTGATTCCCATGATCCTGTGGTTTGACCGCCGCTTCCCTATCGGCCTGCCCAGCTGGAAACGCAGCGTTCCGGCCCATGCTGCTTTTTCCCTGGTGTTCTCACTGCTGCACGTCGCAGGGATGTACTGGGCCCGCGTATTCACCTATCGGCTGCTGCGGTCGGACCACGGGTACTACTGGCCGGACTGGTGGGCCAACTTCGGCTACGAGTATCTGAAGGACTTTCGCAGCTACATCATGATCCTGGTGGTGATCTATCTGTATCGGTTCATCCTGCGCCGGCTGCAGGGTGAGGCCGGTTATCTATCCGACGGAGATGACTCTTCACCGGATGAAACGATATCCGACCGTTTCCTGATCAAGAAACTGGGCAAGGAATTCCTGGTGCGGGTTGAGGACATCGACTGGATCGAGGCCAACGGCAATTACGTCAACCTGCACGTGGAGTCCAGGGTGTATCCGCTGCGGGAAACCATGACGGGCATTTCCCGGCGGCTGCAGCCCATGGGATTCCAGCGGGTGCACCGTAGCGCCGTGATCAACCTGGACCGGGTAGCGGAAATTGTCGCCTTCGATACCGGGGATGGAGAAGCCCGTCTGCACAGCGATGCCCGGGTGCCCGTCAGCCGCCGTTACCGCAAGGACCTGCGTGAAAGGCTGACCTAGCAGGCAGACCCGCCGACTATTTACCGTAGGTCTTCTTCAGGTACTCGACGATGTCAGCCGACTGCGCCATTGAGTTCCCGGTATTGGGATCCACCAGGTAGGGAATAGACACCCGGCCGGCCCGTTCCATCAGGGCCGCGCGATTGCGCAGACCTGAAGACGGCTTGATCCCGGTCAGGTCCCGCACCGGTGGCGGCACCCAGTCCCCGATGGCGCCACGCCCGCAGTTGCGTAACAGGTAGGGTATCTCCATCTCGCTCAGCAGTTCGCGAACCGGGCGAGCGTAGGGGCTGGACTCAAAGCTGTACAGCTCCAGCAGTTTTTCCGGCTGCCGGGAACCGCGAACCATTCGACCTTGCCACGGTCGCGGGATTCCCGACAGCGAGGAACCGATCACCTGGGCAGGGGCCACCCGCCAGCGAGCCGGCAGCGGCCGCTGGCCATAGGTCTCGAACAGGTAGCGCACAATGTCCAGGGACTCGTACATGGCCACGTTCTGATTGGCGTCCACCAGGAACGGAAACTGCTGCTTGCCGCCCAGTTTGGATACCGTGGGACGAAATCGCTGGCCGCCCTTGGGGCAGGGATAGATGATGGCATCCAGGTCCAGCTCGGTCAGGGCCTCCCGGACAAGCCGGCAGAACGGGCAGTTCTCGAACTCGTAAAGTTCCAGCGTCTGATCGGGCTGCAGCGTCGCCGGATCGGTGTTGACGCCCATGCCAAAGCGCAGAGCGGTAGACGCCGTGGACGTCAGGATGTCGATGCCGTGAAACAGCTTGTTCATCGTTTCAGCCTGTGGAATTGGCAGGACCCCATTATCCCGATCCGCACAGGTGCAGAGCAATGACCAAGGCGTGAAGGTCAGATCAGCCGCATTCGAACTCGTCCGCAGCAATGGGCCGGCAGAACCGCCCCCAGCCGAATTCCCGCCAGTAGGACACCAGACCCAGATCCTGCATCAGCTGGCGGAATCCCGGAAGCTGCCGCGCCTGGGCGCTGACCGGCAGCCAGATGCCCCACAGGTCCGGCGTTCGGCGCATGGCCTGCAGGGCCAGCTCCGGGTCATCCAGGTAGCCCGCCCACACCATGGTGTAGTAGTCCGGAATCGTGGAGTCTTCGAACCCCTGTCGCAACCAGGCCAGGGCGTCGGCGGGCCGTTCGATCAGTTGAGCCATGGCGGTATGCACACCCCGGGCGCCCGGCTGCTCGTGGGTCACGGCGCGCTTCAGCCAGCGACGCACCAGGGCCGGGTCACCCGTGGACAGTGCTACCACCAGTCCCTCTACACTCAGCGGCGGCAGATAACCGCCCATGGCGTAGCCCCGCTCCAGTTCATCCAGCGCCGCTTGAACCTGGCCCTGCATGGCCAGCAGGTGTCCGGCGAACATGGTGGTGCCGGGGTGCAGCGGGTCCAGCCGGCGCACCCGCTCGACGATGGCGCTGGCCTCATCGGCCCGACCGACCTTGAACAGGAAGTCCGTGGTGACGCCGGTAGTCTTGGCATCGCTGTCGGGATCCAGGGCGTGGATGCGGCCCAGCTTGCGCTCCACCTGCTCCCACTCGCCCAGGGTCATATGCATGTAAGCCGCGCTGCGCAGCACGTGGGTGGAATCCGGCGCCAGGTCCAGCGCACGCCCCAATGCCTGCTCCGCCTGCTGCTGCCGGCGGGGAGACGGTCCCAGTACCCACTCGGTATTGCGGTAGACGTCGGAGAGCTGAGCCCAGGCCACGGCAAAACCCGGGTCGATGGTCACCGCGCGCTCGAAGTAGCCGGTGGCCTGGGCCAGAGAATCTGCGCTGAATTCCCGGTACATGGCGTTGCCTTTCATCACGGCTTCCCAGGCATCCACGTTGGCGGTACCACCCTGCATCCGCCCCAATTTGCCGACGCTGAGTTTCACCGACAGCGCCAGCGCCACGGCTTCGGCAATTTCTTCCTGGACGGCAAATACGTTCTGCAGCGGCCGGTCGAAGGTCTTGGACCAGACCTGGAATCCGTTCTGCACATTGGTCAACCTGGCAGTAATCCGAAGCTGGTTGCCGGATTTGCGCACGCTGCCATCCAGCAGGTGCCCAACGCGCAACTGCTGTCCGATCTGTCTGGGATCCCGATCGCGGTTTTTGAAATAGAACGCCGAGGTTCGCCCGGTGACCTGCAGACCCTGAATTCGGGTCAGGCGGTTGATCAGTTCCTCGGACAGGCCATCGGCCAGGTAATCCTGGTCGCCGTCGGGGCTGAGGTCCGCGAATGGCAGCACCGCGACCGATCCGTCCAGCGGCCCCGGGGCCGGGGCCTGCCCCCGGTACGCCAGCACCGCGGTGCCGAGCAGTACAGCCAGGACCAGTGCGAGCCCGGGCCAGGATACCCCGATGCGCCGCTCAGCGGCCCTGGCCAGCGGCGTTACCGGTGTCACCAGGCGGAATCCCACCCGGGGAATGGTTTCAATGAAGCGGGCCTCCCGGGCCGAGTCGCCCAGGGCCCGGCGCAGCTCTACCACGCACTGGGCCAGGGTGTCTTCCGACACGATGCCTCCGTGCCAGACGGTTTCAAACAGGTCCTGGCGGGACACTACCTCGCCCCTGGCGCCGGCCAGTACCACCAGCACGGTCATGGACTTGGGCTTTACCCGAACCTGTTGGTCGCCCCGCTCCAGGCAGCAGCGCTGGGGGCGAACCGTCCAGTCACCAAGGCGGAAATCCCCAGGTTCCGATTGCAGCATTGGCATAACCCCATGTTAGTCGGAAGTGGCGCGCGGCGCCGCTTCCAATGGTCATACACATAATGCTTGGACACCGGAACCTGGAGATATGGCTGCAATTCCTGAGCGATTAGTCAGTAATTGCAACCTGTGCGAGCCTGCTAGCCGCAGAAGTAGAGGGTGCCTCGCCGGGGCGCACCGGACCGTCCCAGGCCGCCGCTGGCATTGATGATCATGGTCCGGCCCTGAGACTCGCAGGCGCGCCGGGTGGCGTGAAAACGGTTTTCGAACTCAAGCTGGCGGGCGTGGCGGGTATCCATGCTGTGGGTGCTGACTCCGGCACATCCGCCAATCATCGCCAGCGCCCCTGCCGTCAGGATCCCGGCCAGTAGCGGCCTGATGCGGAAGTTCATAGGTTTGGCCATGTCTCTCTCCTCGTGTCCTGCCGGTTGCTGCCGGCGTGATTACGAGGCTAGTCAGGCCAATCGAAACACACATGAGAAACACACGAGCGCCACACGAGCATCCCACGAGCGGCGAAAATTAAGGATAATTTTCAGTTAGTTACATCAGGAGACATTAGCAGGGATTTGGGCCGCGCCAATAGCAGTAACGGTGACGTAACCACGATTCATAACGGCGCGCGCTACCAAATCTGATCAGCTGCCCCCATGTCTGGCGGATGTTGGAACAAACAAATGACAGCTACCGCAGCCTGCCGGGTCGGTTCTACAGCCTGCTGGACCCGACCCCGGTGGCCTCGCCCCGGATTATCCGTTTCAACCAAGGCCTGGCAGCAGAGCTTGGCCTGGCCAGCCTGGCGAACGCACCCGACGCCGCCCTGTTTTCCGGCAATGAACTGCCAGTCGGATCTCAGCCCCTGGCCATGGCCTATGCCGGCCACCAGTTCGGTCAGTTTGTGCCACAACTGGGCGACGGGCGCGCCATCCTGCTGGGTGAGGCGACCGACCGACAGGGCAGGAGTCGGGATGTCCAGCTGAAGGGATCCGGCCCAACACCCTATTCCCGCGGCGGTGACGGCCGAGCCGCCCTGGGCCCGGTGCTGCGCGAATACCTGGTCAGCGAGGCCATGCACGCACTGGGCATCCCGACTACCCGGGCGCTGGCGGCGGTGAGCACCGGTGAACCCGTTTATCGGGAGGGTGCCCTGCCCGGCGCCATCCTCACCCGGGTCGCATCAAGCCATGTTCGGGTAGGCACCTTCCAGTACTTTGCCGCCCGGGGTGAACAGCCGGCCGTGGCCCAGCTGGCCGACTGGGTGATTCAGCGCCACTATCCGGACTGCGCCGAAGCCGACCAGCCTCTGCTGGCGCTGCTGGAGGCAATCCAGGAACGCCAGGCCAGTCTGGTGGCCGGATGGATGCTGGTGGGGTTCATTCACGGGGTAATGAATACCGACAACATGGCGGTGTCCGGGGAAACCATCGACTACGGCCCCTGTGCCTTCATGGACCGCTACGACCCCAGGACGGTCTTCAGCTCTATCGACCGAAACGGCCGCTACGCCTATATCAACCAGCCCCCCATCGCCCAGTGGAACCTGGCCCGGCTGGCCGAAACGCTGCTGCCCCTCCTGCCAATGGACCAGGAGCAGGCCGTGGCCGAGGCTACCGCAGTCATCGAAGGTTTCCCCAATCGATTTCAGCACCACTGGATGGCGGGCATGGAGCGCAAGCTGGGGCTGCTGGAGACCCGGCCGGATGATGGTCGACTGGCCCACGACCTGCTCGATGTCATGCACGCGGACGGCGCGGACTACACCCTGACGTTTCGCCAGTTGTCAGAACTGGCGCAGAACATGGTGGAAGACTCCGGCGCCGCCTGGCCCGGGCCACCGCCGTCCCAGGCCCTGGAAGATTGGCTGCAGCGCTGGCGGGACCGGGTTGTGGCCGGAGACCTGGCGCAGCGGGCACAATTGATGAAATCCAGCAATCCAGCGGTGATTCCGCGCAATCACCAGGTGGAGCGGGCGCTGGAAGCAGCGATTCGGGAGCAGGACTTCGGACCCTTCGAACGACTCGTGGCGGTATTAGCGGCACCGTTCGATGACGCTGACCAATGGATGGAGTTCACCCAGCCACCGGAGCCCACCGAGCAGGTTTATCAGACTTTCTGCGGGACCTGATCCGGCAGGCGAGGACCGCTAATCGACCGAACTGCCCTGCAGCAGCCAGTCCCGGGCCTCCTCCACGCTGGCGTGAATGCCGATATTCAGCCCCTGGTGCATCAATACCGTTTCAATGAAACGAACAATTTTGACCGCCTGGGGATTGGTTTCCACCCAGGCGATCTGGTAACGCTCGTCGATGCCAGCGGAGACAAAGATCTTGTGGTGATCGAAGGCATCCCAGGGCGACATCAGCCGGGTGGTGTTGGCGATGCCCAGCACCCGGAAGCAGTCGTTCTCGTTACAGACCCTGCTGACCTGCGCCCATAGCCGGCAGGCAAAATCGTAGTCTTTCTCGCCGTCGGAGATAACTTCGACGTAGTCGCCTTTTGGCGTGACCTGGATGCGGTTTTCCATGGCGGACCGTGGGGTTACGGACCACTAACCTACAGGGAAAACCCCACCTCAGGCAATTGCCGAAGGCTACGCTCACCCCAACGGGTCAGCCTTTTGCGGGGCATTGGGGGTGGCGAACACCGGGGTTTTCCCGGCACAGCCGGGCCGTCAACTGCTCCACCAGCAGACGCTGATAAAAGTCAGCCGCCCGAGGCGCAGCCTCGGCCAGGAAGTCCAGCATTTCGGATGGTTCCCGGCGGGGGATCTCGCCACACCCGTGAAATTTTCCCTGCAGCGCATAGTGGGGAAAACCCACCAACCCGGCAAACCGTCCGGTCAGGGCCGACTCCCGGATCAGCTCACCGCCACGGCAGGGATCGCCCTGCTGACCGCCCCAGCCGGTCACCTCCACGTACCCCAGCACAAACAGCGCCTGGGGATAACCGGCCTCTGCGGCCCTGGCCAGGTACGGTTTGCTTTCCTCATACCGGCCGGCATACCCCAGGGTACGGCCCAGCTGGTAATTGAGTCGGGGGTTGTCCGGATCCTGGGTAACCGCCGCGCGGCAGGCCGCGATAGCCTGGTCATGGTCTACCTCTGAGCTGGACACGCCGGTGGCCACCGCCTCGGGATCGCTGGGGTGCGCAGCCAGGCGATCGCAGTCCGTCACCGACCGATTCCAATCATCGCGCTGATACTTTCCCGCCAGGGTCTGGCCGATACCGGCGGTGCTGAGCACCAGGCCGAAGATCAGAACAGCAAATCCGGCTTTCATCAAACGTCCTCCCAAACCAGGCAAAGTCGGAAGCTGACGAGGATATCAGCCCGGTCCCCCGCCGAATGACTCGAACCCGCCTCATGCCGGGATTACTGCCGCCACCATACCCCCTGGGGAATGGGTTTACCCGGCAGGGTGCGCAGGAATGCCAGCAGGTCTTCCAGTTCCTGGTCCGTGAAATAGGCAAACCGGTCCTTTGCCACCATGGACATGAGGTTGAGATCGTCCCTGCCACCCAGTCCAACGCCCAGCTGCATGAGCGTCCTGAAGCTGTCGTCCGAATAGGCTCCCAGGATGGCAAGGTCCGGCATTGCGCCGCCATTGGTGGCGCCACGCAGATCGAACCCATGGCATTCGTTACAGGTTGTCATGGCCAGGTACTCGCCGCGACGCAGGCTTTCCTCAGCGTCCGACCGCAATTGCAGTGGCGGCACATCGGCAGCCCAGTCCGCCATGTGGGTATCTCTGCCCAGCACCATACTCAGCCGAATCCCCAGGCCCAGCCTTGGGGAGGGCAGGTCTTTTTCCACCACCGGCGCGTTCTGCAGGAAGGCGATCAGGTCAGCGGTATCGGAATCGCTCAGGTGCACCCAGTTGTAGGAAGGCATGGACCATAGCGCGCGGCCGTCATGGCCGACGCCCTGGCGAATGGCTCTTTCCAGCACCTGGCTGCTGTGTTGCCGAGCATGCAGCGCCAGGTTAGGCGCCACCGCCCGGTCTACCCAGTCCCATTCGCTGGAGAAGACCCGGCCTTCCAACTCCTGCCCGTGGCAGCCAAAACAGCCCCGGGTCCTGGCCAGATGGCGTCCGCGCTCGATGGCGGCGGCGTCAGTGGGAATCGGCAGATCGAAGGCCAACGCTTGCGGCACGTCCCGCAGCTGACTTTCACTCAACAGGTACACCGTACCCACACCGGCTCCGCCCAAGGCCAGCAGGGACAACAAAACGATAGTGATGACTCGGATCATGCTTCCACTCCCGGAACAGTCAGTGTCAGGAATAAAAAAGGCCGGCCAGCCCGATCAGCGCACAGCTCCTGTTTCAGTTGTCGATCCGCTCCGCAATCTCGACCACCTTGGCGGATAGCGGATGGTCCCGTCCCAGCTTTTCCTCGATGGTCGCCCTGAGCGGCTCGAGTTCAGCCCGGGCTTCATCGTCGCGCCCCTGCTGGGCGAGCATGTCGCAGAAGTAAACCTGGGTTTCCAGCGCCATCAGGGAGGACCTGCCCCCTGCCCGGTCGGACTCGATGGCCAGGCGGAACTGCCGCTCGGCTTCATCCGGCTCACCGCGAGACCACAGGGCCCGGGCAAGGATCGCGCGGGCACCTGCGGTGACGGCGCTTTCTTCACCCAGGTTTTCCGAGGCCGCAGTCGCGGTGCTCCTGGCCAGCGCTTCAGCATCGTCCATGCGTCCCCTAAGCAGGATCACTTCCGCCAGGTTGGAGCCGTTCATCAGGGTCATCCGATGGCCCTGGCCCAGCTTGTCCATGGTGGCAGCATGGGAATCCGAAATGGCGGCCTCGGCCTCGGCCAGGCGGCCGGCTTGCTGGTATCGGATGCCCAGGCCGCTTCGGGCTACCAGGGTGACGGGATGGTCGGCCGCATAGAGCGCGGTAGCACGCTCGATGACCTGCAGGTTCAACTGGATCGCTCGCTCATGTTGCCCCAGTTTCGACAACACGACAGACAGGGAATTGGCAGTGGCAATCCAGGACCTGCTTTGAACACCGGAATCCTGCTCGTCGGCGGCCAGCTTTCGCTCCAGTACACCGGCGGCGGGCTCATACTCCGACAGCTCGATGAGCGTTGTCGCCAGGGCGTGGGAGGCCATGGAGGTGACGGCATGGCCCTCTCCGACCAACGCAATCAGGCCGTCGTGGGCCTGCTGCAGCATGTCACGCGCCTGGTTAACCTGGCCCTGTCTTCGCAGGTTTTCACCCAGCCGGACCAGGGTGGCCCAATTGTCGGGGTCCCGGGTTTTCTCCGATGCCGGCCAGATCTCCAGCGCCCGCCGCAGCCAGCGCTCGCCCTCCTTCAGGTCGCCGCGGGTCCGGGCAATGCAGGCCATGATCTTATGAGCACCCCGGTTGGCGGAATGGGTCGGTGGCAGGTTCTGGACCGCTGCAAAGGCCTGCTCCGCGTATTCCAGGGCCCGCTCAGGGCTGCCCTGGCACTGGAAGATTCCAAGCTGCACGGCCGCCATGCCCGTCTCGGCATTGACCGGCATATCCATGCCTTTCAGTGAGGCCAGGCTGGACTCCAGCAAGGCCAGGCCGTCGTCCCGGCGGCTGGTGCGGACGTAAGCGCCACCCACGGTGTACTCCACCATGGCCCGGACGTACTCGTCGGTGTCATCTGCCAGCCGCAGCTCGGCCTCCTCCAGCACATCCATGACACGCACATCGTTGCCTCGGCCGCGCTGAAACGACGCGCCGATCACGTCCTGCAGGAAGGACATGGATGCGCGGCTGCGGTTGGCCGCCATTTCCGACGTCTGGCGGGCCTGGTCCGACACATACCAACCGGCGGCCGTGGCCACGATTACCGCGGCGAGGCCGGCAAAAGCCAAAACCAGGGACCGTCGACGCCGACGCTGCTCGGGCGCCTGGAGGATGTCCTGCAGGCGAGCCACCACTTCGCTGGCATCGGGCCTGTGGTCGGGATCGGTCGCCAGCATCATCCGCAGCAGGGCACGGTAATCCGGAGGTATTGCCTCCAGCGGCGGCGCTTGCCGCCGGGCACGATCCAGCTGCTCCAGGGTGTCCGCCGGGAAGGGGTATTGTCCAACCAGGCAGCGATACAGCAGCACCCCCAGGGAGTAGACATCGGAGGCCGGACTGGCCGGGTGACCTTCGAGGGTTTCTGGAGCGGCGCTGAGCGGCGAAGCGGCGGTGAGTTGATCACCTTCTCGCAAGTCCACCGCCGCGCCAAAATCCAGCAGGATCACCCGCCCGCTGGGCTCAACAATGACGTTGCCGCCCTTGACGTCCCCGTGCACCAGGCCGGCGTCGTGCACCGCCACCAGGGCCGAAGCCAGCGACGTCACCACCTCGTGGGCCGGCGCGGTTGCCAGCGGCCCGTCCTCCAGCAGCTGGTCCAGTGACACGCCCTCCACCAGGTCCATCCAGATGCCGCCGTAATCCCCCTCGGTTTCCGCCCCGTGGATGCCGATGACGTTGGGGTGCCTGACCCGGGCCAGCCGGCGCGCTTCGTCCAGCCAGGTGCGCGTTTCGGTGGACCCCGCCGGCAACATTTTGAGCGCAACGTATCGGCGCAGCTGGCGGTCGTACGCCCGGTGCACGCTGCCGAAGCTGCCGCGTCCAATCACCTCATAGACCTCCAGGTGGCGCCAGTGGAAGTCGCTCTCAGGCTGAACCGGCTCGTGGCTGTTGAAATCGTCGAACAGGGTAACAACCCGACGCACCCGGTCCAGGGCTGGAGATTTCTCCCCGAGGTCGGTTTCGATCTCCGACCAATCGAGTTGGTTTTTGTCGCTCATTTTTCCTCTGGTTCGGGCAGTTCCTTGACCAGCGCCGCCAGGGCCCGCTGCACCATCATCCGGGCCGCATTGGCCGAGGGGCATTCCAGCTCGCGCGCTATGGACTCAAAGTCCAGTCCCAGCTCCACCCGCAGGATCACCGCGGTGCGCTTGGGTTCCGGCAGACGGTTCACCGCCGCCTCGAAAGCCTCCAGGTCTTCCAGGTCCGCGATGCTGTCGGGACCTTCCGCTGTTCGCAGGCGTACGCTTTCGGCCAGGACAATCCGCTGGCGTGCCCGGCTGGTGCGCCGGACTTCGTCTTTGACAACGGACAACAGTACCGTTCGCAGGTAGGCCAGGAATGCACCGGGATGCTTCGCTTCAAAGTCCTCCAGGTTGTTTAAGGCCCGAACCAGGGTGATTTGCACAAGATCGTCGGTTTCTGACAGGTCGCGCCCGTACTTGGGGAGCCGTCCGCGGGCCCAGCGGGTGAGAACCGGCAGGCATTTTTCGGCAAGCAGATCCCGCGCAATCACTTCCCCCGCGTTTGATCGGGCGATGAGCTCGCGGGTTGTCGTCAGGTCGGCGCCTTCCATCAGCAGGATTCCTCTCGGCAGAGGATGCCAATGTTAGCGCAGACGGCGGTGACTCCGATCAACCGCTGACGAAGTTGCTTTTGCCCGGGACCTGCGGCCGAACCAGCGTTTGCGTTTTCCCTGCTGCGGTAGGTTTTGCAGCAGCCGGTCAAAGCGCGGATCCCCCCGGAGCGGGGCGAGGTCTTCGTCATTGCGCATCCACGCTGCCGACACCGTGCCGTGTTCAACGGATTGCTCAAGGTACTCAAAAGCCTTTTCCACATCCCCCAGGGTGGCGTAATTGCACGCGAGATTGTAGAGCACCACGGAATCCGTGGGATCGATTTCCACGGCCCGATTGAGCCAGCGGATGGCGCGCTCCGTTTGACCCAGCACTATCAACGAACCGGCGCCCAGGTGCAGGGCCCGGGTATCGTCGGGATACCACTCCAGATGCCTTTCCACCACTTCGATGGCTTCTGCTGCCTCTTTTACGGCCAGGTCCATCTGGCCCAGGCCTCGCAGGATCTGTACCCGCAGCAGTCGCGCCTGAAATTCGCCCGGACTGACCTCCGCGGCCCTGGCAAACAGCTCGGCGGCCCGTTTGAGATGACCCTGGTGAAACCGTGCCCGTGCCGAGTAGTAGTAGGCTTCGTAAAGCTTGGGGTTCAGGGTAAGCGCTTCCGCGAACTCGGCGTCGGCCCTGGCGTAATCGTCACTGATCAGCAGCGCCAGGCCGCGGGATGCATGGGCCTCGGCCAGGTCCGGGTTCAGGTTCACGGCCTTGCGGCTCGCCACCCGTGCCTCCTCCCGGTAATCCTCCTGGGGATCCTCGTACATTACCAGGAAGGAAAAACAGTCCGCGTAGCCCGCCCACGCCAGGGAAAAATTGGGGTCGATATCGATGGCCTGGCGAAACATCTGCCGGGCGAACTGCATGTCCTTTTTCCGGAACCGGTTAAAGAACTCCCGCCCCCGCAGATAATACTGGTAAGCCAGAATGTCCTGGCTGAATGTGGACTTGATGGCCGACTGTTCATGAGGCTGCAGCGTTTCGACCATGGACCTGGCGATGCTCTCGGCAATCTCGTCCTGCACGGTAAACAGGTCCCCCAGTTCGCCGTCGTAGCAGTTGGACCAGAGGCGGTACCCGTCGGCCACGTTGATCAGTTCGGCCGTCACTCTCAACTGCTCACCGGCGGTCCGGACACTACCCTCGAGAACGGATTGAACACCCAGTTGCCGACCGATTTCACGAACATCGATGGACTGGCCCCTGAACTGAAACGAGGAGGTCCGGGCCGAGGTATGCAGACGCTCGATGCGGGTCAGGGCGCTCAGGATGGCCTCGGCCACGCCGTCACACAGATACTGCTGATCCGAGTCCGGGCTCATATCTGCGAAGGGCAATACCGCAACGGACGGAAGGTCATCCGGCGGGGCTGGAGGAGTGCGGATGATGCCGCTTTTGCCCGCTGCGGAATCCGGAAGTAATCGGGGCGGGCGCAGCTCAAAATACCAGGAGATGATCAGGACCAGCGGGAATCCCGAGATGACCAGCACGACCAGGGCCGTCAATGCCCAATCGGGCAGATGCAGCGGGGCAAAGGTGACTTCCCCGATCTGCAGTAGAAGCCAACCCACGACCGCATATGCCACTGCGGCCCGCAGCACCTTCCGGCCTCTCAATTCAGCGATGAACCCGGACAGGCGCTGATGCAGGGATTCACCCATTTCGACCACCGTACGACAGGCGATCCAGCCCTATTTCAAACTACGCCGGCACAATCGGAATTGGCACCGTGAAAGCTACCTATCTCCCGCAGTGTGAAGCGGATCATGGTTGAGGTCGCCCAGGACTTCTACACTGGGGAGATGAACACTGGTTTATTCAGGCTTGTCCCGCTGCTCGCCGCGCTGGGTGTCACCCAGGCCATGGCCGGGGACGTTTTTTTCGTAGCACCCGGCGGCAGCGATCAGACCGGCAACGGCAGCCCTGGAAACCCCTGGGCCAGCATCACCCATGCGGTGGACAACGCAACCGAGGGCGCCACTATCCTGGTACGCCCGGGAACCTACAACGGTCGGCAAAGACTCAGGCGTGAATTTGAAAGCACCGTCACTGTCATGTCCGAGGTGCCCTACGCAGCGCGCCTGCGCCACAACGGTGGCGCGCCCCTGATCGCCTACTACGCCCGCAATATCACTATCGAGGGGTTCGACATCGCCCACGCGCCGGACAATACCGGCGGGCTGGTGATTCAGGTCCAGGACCTGCTGGGTGCGGTCAGCGGCAGCGCCGGCGGAACCGATCCCGTGGTCTCGGGCATTACCTTCCGCAACAACATCATCCACGACAGCACCAACAACGACCTGTTGAAGATCAATAACGGCGCGGAAGATGTGCTGGTGGAGGGCAACCTGTTCTTCAACCAGCAGGGATCCGACGAACACATGGACGTCAACAGCGTGATTGGCGTGACGATCCAGGACAACATCTTCCTCAACACCGTGGACACAGGCACCAGTTCTTTCGTGGTGGTCAAAGACAGCAATGGCAACGATGACTCGGTTCTGGGGGCCAGCGATATCATTGTGCGGCGGAATGTCTTTTTGAACTGGAACGGAAATGCGGGGCAGAGTTTCCTGCGCTTTGGAGAGGACGGCACCGCCAACTTCGAGGCCTTCGATCTGCTGGTGGAGAACAACCTGATGATCGGGAACTCAGGGGACCTGATGCGAACGCCCTTCACCGTGCAGGGGTCTCGGGACCTGGTGTTCCGCAACAACACGCTGGTCGGGGACATGCCAGCGCGCAGTTTCGCCGGGCGGCTTCTGGCCGGCGGCACTGGCGGCAATGAGAATCTGCGGTTCGTCAACAACATCTATTCTGATCCCACCGGCACCATGGGCAGCGAGGCTTTCAGTGGCGTGGACCTGTTCGACGCGCCGGCCGGCGAGACCGCGTCATTCCTGCTGGACAACAATATGTACTGGAACGGCGGTAATCCTATCCCCAACGACTCCGGCCAGGCGGTGATGTTTGGCGATGACGCCAACGCCATCGTGGCCGACCCCCAATTAGGTAACCAGGCGGGCCTGGTGGTACCGGTGTGGAACGGCAGCACCTTCGCCGATGGGTCCAGCTCCATCCGGCAGGCCTTTGAATCCCTGGTCAATCAGTACGGCGTTCCCGGATCCAATACCCAGGCGGTGGACACCGCCGACCCCACCGAGGCCGCTTTTGAAGACATCCTGGGCCGGGAGCGGGGACCGCTGCCGGACCTGGGCGCCTACGAAATCGACCCCATCGACGACACCGTTTTTTCCGACAGCTTCGAATAATCACCGCCCGCTGACCCCACCTGCCGCCGATTTCTGAGCGGCAGATTGCCGCCGTTGGCCCGACCCGGGCCGCCGTTTTGTTTCATTTTGATGCATTTCCGGATATGCATTGCCGGATCGATTGTGTTAAAAAAACTCCCTGGTGAAAAAATTTTTTCATTTGAAGCCTTTTTTTGCTTCAAAAGAGAGGACCTTATGTCAGCCCTTCAGCAGGATTATTTTTTAGAGTCACGTATTCACATCCGCAAGGCGGTGTACTCGGTGTTCTACCCGGTTTGCCGGCTGCTGCTTCGCTACGGCTTCAACTACCGGGAACTGGTCGACATCCTCAAGAAAGCCCTGGTGGACGCGGCCCGGGAAGAGGGCCAGATTGACGGCCGAAAACCGACCAAGGCACGGGTCGCCATGCTGTCCGGGCTGACCCGGCAGGACACTTCCCGCCTGCTGGACTCGACCCTGACGGAGATTCCGCACAAGTCGAATCCCCAGGCGCAGATCCTGGGCGCCTGGAACTCCCAGCCCCAGTGGATGACCGGCAAAGGCACACCGCGCAGCCTCTCCATGGAGCAATTCACCGAGTTATGTGCCGAACACACCACCTCTTACACGCCCAACACCATCCTGGAGGAGTTCCTGACCAGCGGCAAGGTGGAGTGGACGGAAAAGAAAAAGCTGCGGCTGCTGGAAGTTGAATACTCGCCCGCGGACAGCACCCGCCGCTTCGTCACCGGCATGGTGGCAGTAAACCGCGTTCTCAACACGGTACTGAACAACCTGTCCACGGAACCGGGCACGGATCGCTATTACCAGCAGACTGTTCTCAGCCGATTCATTCCTTCCTCACGCCGGCTGGAACTGCGCGAAAAGACCAAGGAAGCGGCACGGGACTTTCACCAAGAAATCGGGGCCTTGTATGACCTCGCAGAGGCCACTCTCGACGGTATGGAAAAAGACACCGTCGGACTGGTGGCCGTTTACTTCGAAGAACCGCTCGATGAAAAGAGCTAAACCCCCACGATCCAACAGGAGGAAGTCCTATGAACCGCGTATTTCGTGCGGCTATCGTCGCCGCTTGCTTGTCTATCACTCCCGTTATTGCCTCTGAAAACGACGGCACCACCGGTAAGTCCTTTTCCAACCCCACAACAACCATGGCGACTTACTGGCAGGCCATAGCCTGCAAGTACTTTGGTGTATGTCAGGCCAAACCCGCGACCCCCAAATCAGAAAACGACGGAACTACGACAAAGTCAGAAAACGACGGAACAACAGGCGATTGAGCCAGCACGATGAGCCCGCCCCGGGCGGGCTCATCAAGCTTCAAGACTGACCATGCTTAAGACCACGACAACAAACAAATCATCAGCACCGGAGGGATCCGGGACGGCTCCCATGCTCGGCGACGGACTCGCGGGCACCGGGATCGCCCGGTAGCGACTGCCTCAGCGCGGCTAAAGGTTGGCTTCCACCGGAACGCCCTCGCGCTTGTAGACCACCCCGCCCTTCATCACCAGGTCAACCCTGGACAGCAGGTTGATGTAGCGCAGTACGTCACCCCGAACGGCCACGATGTCGGCGTACTTGCCTGCCGAAACGGTACCCCACTGGTCGCTGACCCCCATCATGACCGACGGCCAGTAAGTGGCCGATCGGATCACCTGCATGGGAGGGATGTCCATGATGCGAACCCACACATCCAGTTCGTTCCAGGTTGACTGACAGTGAAACTTCATGGGGATACCACTGTCGGTGCCCACCAGGAACACCACCCCGGCGTCTCTCAGCTGGTTGATCTTCCGTTTCAGTGTTGGCTTGCGCAGAGGCGTCAGCTGGGAATATCCCAGCTGTCCGGGATGCTGAATGGATGCCTTGATATCCTGGATCAGGTCGTCTGACAGGCCGCGATGCCAGCAGTCGTTGTCCAGGTGCTCCGGATTGGCCACCGTGTTGGTGTAGTTCCACAGCCCTTCCACCGTTGGCGTCCAGTACAGCGGGCCACCCGCCACACGCCCGGTGGCGGTGCGTTCCCGCAGGGCAGCAATCACGTCCGGCGGATACTCCGGCGCCGTGGTCAGTCCGGTGTGCTCGAAGTTGTCCACGCCGATTTTCAGCCCCACCCGGATTTCGTCGGGGCGATGGGAATGCGCCACGACTTTCAGTCCGTGTTTGTGGGCCTCGTCCACGATGGCGCTGGCCTCTTCCAGGGTCATCTTGTCCTGGTCGATGAGCTTGACGATGTCCATGCCGGCCTCGGCCAGTTGCCGCACCTTCTGCCGGGCGTCACGCTCGCCTTTCACCGCCCAGCGATAGCCGGCCTGCCACTCCTCCACCTCGTGCTGGAGAAAGGGGCCCGACATGAACATCCGGGGGCCCGGAATCTCTCCACTGTCGATGCGCCGCTTGACCTCGGCCGAGGCCTCCAGCGGTGCCCCCAGGTCCCGGGCCGAAGTGATTCCCGCCAGCAGAAGCTGTACCGCACTGGCCGGCATGATCTCCCTGGCAAAACGCCCCTGGTAGGTGCGCTGCCAGTGGGGATAATCGGCGTGACCCGTAATCATCAGGTGGGCATGGGACTCCCACAGGCCCGGGAGCACTGACATGCCTTCGGTGGAGATGACCTGGTAACCGTCGGGCACAGCCAGCGTCTCCACGGTGCCCACGGCTTCGATCCGGTCGCCGTTGACCAGGATCACGCTGTCGGCCAGCGGCGCTCCGCCGAATCCATCAATCAGGCGTCCACCAACCAGGGCCTTTTGATCCTGGCAGTGTGCAGCGGCGGACAACGTCAGCAGGACAAGCAGTGTAAGCAAGGATTTCATGGATCAATCTCCGGCGGGGACACTGCGCCAGCCTGCCGACGACGGATGCTGACGTCAACCGGGAGCGCTCCTCCGGGCGGATCATGACGCGCTTTCGACCCCAAATTCACGTGGCCATCAACACGGCCCTCATGTAATTGAACGTCATCAGATGCTGGAGCACGTAGATGGAATTGACGCTGGAAACTCTGTTCTCCTGGGCCAACGGTATTGCCTTCATCGGCTGGGTTTTCCTGCTGCTGATTCCGCGTCGCCAGGGCCCGCTGTTCTGGGTTCCCCAGTACGTGATCCCGTTCGGTCTGGGGCTGGTCTATTCAGCGCTGATCCTGCCCCAGATCTTTGTCGCCGACGGTGGTGGATTCGGATCGGTGCAGGAGGTCCGCGCGATGTTTCAGAACGACGCCGTGCTCGTGGGCGGCTGGATCCACTACCTGGCCTTTGATCTGTTCATTGGCTCATGGATTGCCCGCAACGCCGATGACCTGGGAATTCCACGGCTCATCCAGGTCCCGATTCTCGCCGCCACCTTCATGCTGGGACCCGTTGGCCTGGTCATCTTTCTTGCCATGCGCTCCCTGTACCGACGGCCCGAGTCCCCGTGACTCCCGCGCGGCCATTGCTGTTATCCGGCCTGGACTGCGACCACCTGACCCGGGCATGGATCGCCAGCGCCATGCTGATGCTGGTGCTGCTACTGGTGCTTGCGCCCGCGTCGCTGGCCGACCCCAGAACTCTGGACGGCGTCAACGTCTGGGCCAAACCGTTGAAGTTTGCCGTGTCGCTGTTCCTGCATTTTCTGACCCTTGCCATACTCGCCCAGCAGCTGCCGCGCCGGGTTCGCAGCGGCGCGGTGCTGTCTGTGTTCGGTTACCTCGCCGTGATGGCCATGCTGTTTGAGCAGGGCTACATCAGCTTCAAAGCCGGCCAGGCCCGCCGCTCACACTTCAACTACGAGACCGAGCTGGAAACCCTGATGTACGGGCTTATGGGCATCGGCGCCATCCTGCTCATTCTGGCCGCTTTCGTGCTGGGCCTGCTGATCTGGTGGAAAGGCAGCGACACCGGGCCAGGGCTGCGCTGGGGGACCATCAGTGGGCTACTGCTGTCCCCTGTCGCCACGTTCGCGGTAGCTGCCTACCTGTCCGCCCAGGGCAGCCACCTGGTCGGGCCCGCGTCAGCCCCAGGCAACGGTCTGCCGGTGGTGGGCTGGTCGCGGGAAGCCGGAGATCTGCGCGTCGCACACTTCTTCGCCACCCACCTGATGCAGACGCTGCCGCTGGTGGGCCTGCTGGGCGACCGGCTGAACTGGCGCCCACGCGCCCTGGTTGTGCTCGCGGCCGTGATTCAACTGGCCCTGATTGGCTGGCTGTTCACAATGGCCCTGGCAGGAAGGCCGCTGCTCCCCGGCTAGCGCCGGACCCGCGCCTGCCCTGTCGATTTGCCTCGGATCAGGCAGCGGCGTAGTTTGTACGGGTGATCTATGGGGACAGGAAAGATGATTGACGATCTCAAGGGTGACGAATCCTGGCGGATGTTCAGGATCATCAGTGAGTTTACCGAGGGTTTCGACACCCTGGCCGATCTGGGTTTTGCCATTTCGATTTTCGGCTCGGCGCGGACTACTCCGGACAACCCGTATTACCAGACGGCGGTGGAACTGGCCCATGCTTTGGGCAACAACGGGTTCTCGATCATTACCGGCGGCGGCCCCGGCATGATGGAGGCCGCCAACAAGGGGGCTTTTTCTGCGCCGAACACCAAATCCGTCGGCCTCAACATTGAACTTCCCCATGAACAGGCGGCCAACCACTTCCAGGATATTTCCCTGAGCTATCGCTATTTCTTCGCGCGCAAAGTGATGTTCGTCAAATATTCCATGGGTTACGTCTGCATGCCGGGCGGCTTCGGCACTCTGGATGAGTTGATGGAAGCACTGACGCTGATGCAGACCGGAAAAATTTATCCTTTGCCGCTGGTGCTGGTGGGAGTCGATTACTGGCAGGGGCTCATCGACTGGATGAAATCATCCCTGCTGCCGTTTGGCGCCATCTCCGCCGAAGACCTGGATTACATCACCCTGACCGACGAGATCGACGAGACCGTGGACATCATGTGCCGGCATCGCCAGTGGAAGCTGGAACAGATTGACACGCTCGAAGGCTGACACCGTCAGACGTCACAGCCCCGGTCAAGCCCGGCGCTCTACCAGGTTGGTGCTCTTACAGCGGAAGATGAATTCGTCGTCCTGGTTCAGCAGTCCATAGTCGCACACCACGATGCCTCTTCCCGGTTTTGAGGAGTCGCGTTTTTCCAGCAATTCCCAACGGGCCCTCACCCGGTCACCCGGGTGCAGGGGCTTGTTCCAGCGCAGCTCGTCCCAGGCAATACCGCAGATCCAGCGGATGTCCCCGGCAACCTGGTGATCCAGCTGCCGCCAGATAGCCAGGCTGTGGATGCCTGATGCCGCAACCTGGCCCCAGGGATGATCCCTGGCGGCCTCGGGGTTGGTGTGAAAATACTGAGGATCGTACTGCTTTGCGAAATCAAGGATTTCGGATTCGCTGACCAGCCGCGCTTCGGAAATGCGCAGGTCTCCAACGCGGAGATCTTCATAGTAGAGCCGCGGTTCAGGACTGTTCATTCAGCCGGTCTCCGTTGTCAGAGCGACCAGTCTGCGCGCCGCCTCGATCTTACGATGGCCTGGGGGATAAAAGTCTATGCGCTGCTCCAGCAGCTGCCTGGCCCGCGCATGCAGGTCAGGCCTTTTCGTTCCCAGGTCCAGTTCGGCCCGGATGAGGATTTCGACGGTATCCCAGGTCATGGGGTGATCGGCGCCGATGGTCTCCTGTTTCACCCGGCGGGTGCCCAGCAGCAGCTCCCTGGCCTGCTCCAGCTCGCCGATGTGCATCAGGGCTGCCGCCCGATAATCCGCTGCGGTGAGGGTGAGGATGTGCCTTGGACCCAGGTTTTCCAGGGCGTCATCATATACCTGGCCAGCTCGCTGCTGCAGGGCCTCGGTACGCCCGGCAGCCAGCAGGTGACCGTTCAGCTCTATCTCGTAAAGCAGCGTCATGGGCGCTTCGGCCCCCAGGTTTTGACGGCCCAGCTCGATGGCCCGGGTGGTGTATTCGACCGCTTTGTCAAAATCTCCGAGCGCCGCGTACCGGTCACCCACATTGCCGATGACGGACAGACGGTGTGAGGGCGTTGCGAACTCGTAATCCTCGATCATGCGCAGGGACTCGAGTTCGCCGGCCAGGCCCTCCTCCACCTTTCCGGCGTATGACAGCGCTCCGGACAGGGTTGTATTCAGGGTGATCAGCTCGGCGGTCACGCCCAGGTCAAACTGCTCCAGTGTGGCCATGGCTTCCCGGGACAGCCGCGCCGCCTCGTCGTATCTGCCGGCGCGAAAGTGGACCGTTGCCAGCATTTGCCGCTTGGCCACCGTGCCATAGCTGTCGGGTCCACGCTGGCGGATCTCCCACTGCAACGCTTCGCTGGCCAGTTGCTCCGCCTGAGGCACCATCCCGGAATCCCGATAGATTTCCGCCAGAGCCAGCTGCGCGTTGCTCAGCAGAGGATCTTCTGCTGGCACGCGCGCCCCTGACGCCAGGACCTTCTCCAGCAGGCGCCGCTGCAGCGCCTGGTCACCCTGACGCCGGGCCACCATGGCTCTCAGGTAGCGGGCCTTGAGGGTGATCGGATGATCCTGGCCCAGTGTCACCGAGGACAGATCTTCGAGCCCGGACAGGCTCTGGTCCGCCGTGGTCAGCTGGCCTGCCTCCAGGTCGATCTGGGCCAGGTCCAGACTCAGGCTCAGATACCGCTCATCCGGGCCATCGCCGCGGTGCAGGTCCAGCGCTCGCAGGATCTCGGCCCTGGCCCGCTCCAGCTCATGCAGCGAGCGGTAGGTCTGGCCCAGGATCATGCGCAACTGGGATTCCTCCAAACGACCGGGGGATTGCCGGCTGAGTTCACTGGAGGCCAGGTTCAGCAAGCGCTCTACCGTGAGCTGGCGACCCTGGTTATATGGGCTGGGCGCCGCCAGCATATTCTGCAGGAAGCCCAGGGTCGTCTCCGCGCGGAGCCGTTCCCGGTTAGCCAGATCGGCGGATCGCTGGGCGCGCAGGAATCCGAGGCTGCTCAGCAGAAGACCCAGGGCCAGGCTGGCGATCACGGCGCTGATGGCCATGCGTCTTCGACGCAGCCGCGGCGCATCGATCAGGCCGTCCAGCGCCGCCAGCACCTCCTGGCTGGATGGCCGTGTATCCGGGGCGGCCGCCAGGCAGCGTCTGGCCAGTGAACGCAGTGGTCGAGGCAGGTCGGAGACATCGACCGGCCCGCCCTGCTGGTGACGGGCGGCCAGCGCCTCCAGGGTGTCGCACTCCAGAGGATAGCGGCCGGTCAGGGCAAACATCATGGTGGCGCCAAAAGCATACACGTCGGTGGCCGGCGACTGCGGCTCTCCAGCGAACAGCTCCGGCGCCATGACGATGGGTGAGCCGGCCACGGGTCCGACAGTCCGCAGGTCCGCGCCTGCGCCAAAATCCATCAGCACGGGCTCGCCGCTCTCCAGGATCATGACGTTGCCCGGCTTGAAGTCCCCGTGGGTGACGTGGCGATCATGGATCAGGACCAGCGCGTCGGCCAGGGGCCTGAACAGGGTGAGCATGTCGGCTGCCGACAGCCGGCCCCGGGCGTCCACCATCTGCTCCAGTGTTTGTCCATTCAACAGGTCGGACCAGATGCCGGTGCGCCCATCTTCCAGGTCGGCACCGTGAATCGCCAGGATGCTGGGGTGCCTGAGGCGGGCCATGCGCCGGGCCTCGGCCACGATCAGGCGGTCTCGATCGACGCTGTTGCCGGTGTGGGCCAGCTTCAGCGCCACGTCCCGTTTGAGCAGCGGGTCGAAGGCCCGGTAGACCTCACCGAACCCACCCTTGCCAATCAGCTCTACGGCTTCCAGGTGACGCCATCGGAACAGGCAGTCCCGACACGGCTTGTCCCGCTGCGTGCGGCGAAAGGCCTGGCTGATTCGATCGATGGTTCTAAGGGTCGCGCTCCCGGCGTCGTCCAGGCCGGTACCGTCAGCCACGGCAGCGGCCTGTTGTTCCAGTGGAGAATGTTCCATCAGGCCATGGCTTCGGACAGGTCAGCGATGGCACGCACCACCATCATCCGTGTTGCGTTGACCGACGGGCGTTCCAGCTCCCGGGCGATCTCGTCGTAGTCCATGTCGAACTCCACCCGCATGACGACGGCCAGCCGCTTCTCGTCGCTCAGCTTGGACAGGCCACGCTCGTAGGATTCCAGTGCGTCCCGGCCAACCACGGCCTCCACCGGTGAGGTATGGCTGGCGAGCTGGGTTTCCTCCAGGCTGGTTCGGTCCGGGGCCCGGGTGGTGCGCCGGATCTCATCACGAACCACGTTCATGAGAATGGTCCGCAGATACGCCAGAAATGCCCCGGGGCGCTTGTTTTCGAACCGTTCCAGGTGGTTCATCGCCCGGATCAGGGTGATCTGCACCAGGTCGTCGGTTTCGGCCAGGTCCCGCCCGTAGGTCGGCAAGCGCCCGTGGGCCCAGTGGCGCAGGCGCGGCAGGTAGCGCTCCATGAGCTCTTCCTGGGCCCGGTTGTCACCGGTGCCCACGCGCTCCAGCAACTGGGTGGTTGTTCGAAGATCGGACATCGGCCGGGAGCTGACGAACTCACCATGAAAAACCGCATTTTAGCCTGAATAATTCCTGAGTTTTGCTGTAGGAGCGTGTGTCCAGGCTGGCGCTGCGGCAGCCCCATGGCGATGACAGGGTCAGTCGTTGACCTGGATGGCCTCGGTGTAGGCGACCAGCTGCCCGCGCGTTTCCTCGAAGCATGTCTCCACGTCGCCGAAGACCGCCTCGATCTCCCTGCGGTGACCGCCCTTGGCCGCGCTTTCGAGGTAGGTGGCCCATTGGCGTAGTCGGCGTGCCCCAAAAGATCCGCTGGAGCTCTTCAAGGGGTGGGCGTAGCTGACGATGTCCTCGATGCGGTCCTCGGCCAGGGCGAGCTCGATCTGCAGCAACCGGACCCGGGACTCCTTCAAATAAGCGTCTGCAATGTCCGGGATGATGGTTCGGTCCACTTCCTTTTCCAGCCGCTTCAGGTCGTGGGGCTCAAACAGCGCGGTGGACATCAGCTGCTGCAGTTGCCGCTGGTCCCGCAGGGTCCGCGTGCGGGTTCCCCAATGCTCGATGGCGCGCCGCAGCTTGTCCCGGTTCACGGGCTTGGCCAGGTAATCCACCATGCCGGCGGCCTGGCAGGCCCGTCGGTCCACTGACAGGGTATTGGCTGTGACGGCGATGATGGGCGCCGTGGCGTCCTGGGCAGCTTCGCGCTGGATGCGCGTGGCGGCCTCGATACCGTCCATGCCCGGCATCTGGATGTCCATCAGGATGACGTCGAAGGGAATCTGCTTGGCGGTCTGGATGGCTTCCCTGCCGGACCCGACCGCGGTGACCTGGTGGCCCAGGTGCTTACACATGCTGGCCGTCACCATCTGGTTGGCCACGCTGTCGTCCACCACCAGTACCCGCTTGCCGCCGGCCTCCGCGATACCAGCACCGGAAAAGCCGGCCCGCTCCATTTCGTACTGGGGCAGAATGATCTGGCACAGCAGGCGGTAGCTGCAGGCCGGATAGGGAAATACGAACACGCTGGGATGGTCGGCAGATTTGAGTCGCGCCATGGCCTTGTCGCTGGTGCAAAGAGCGATGATCGTATTGGCATCAGACTCTGACAGGGCCTTGTTGATCTCGCCCATCTTGGGATCCAGCAGCACCGCCGTGGTGCTGATTTTTTCGTCGGCCCTGGCGTCCAGCCGCCAGTCCGAGGCGACGTGCACCACCCGGGAGTCCTTTCTCGCCGCCAGGTTGCCAAAGCAAACCCGGGTTTTGCGCGCCAGGCGCCGCAGTTTCGTCATGCGCCGATCCTTTTTCTGGATGCAGATCGATGCCGGCAGCACCAGGTCGATGCGGCTGCCGCGCTTGACCTTTCTCGCCGACAGCCGGCCGTGCAGCAGGTGGGCGCCCTTGACCGCCACGCAAAGCCCCAGCCCCAGGCCCAGGCCATCTCCGGTCTCAGGCTCGCCGTTGATCAGCCCCATAATCTCGTCCGGCAGACCCGGCCCGTCATCCTTGACCGAAAATACCAGGTTGCCGGACTGGCGTCCGATCACCATCCGTACGCGCCCGGACTCCGAATACTCCACCGCGTTCTCGACCAGGTTGATCAGGATCTGGCGCAGCCGTCCCGGGTCGCACTGGATCCAGCGTGCGGTCGCTCGTGAAATATTGGCCCAGATGTCCAGACCCTTGTCCTCGGCCCTGGTCCGGTACAGGTCAACCACTTCACTGACCAGGCTGGGAATGAAGATTTCAGCGTCTTCCAGGGCAACCCGGCCTGTCTCCACGTCATTCAGGTCGATCAACTGGTTGATGCGGATTCGCAGATCGGCACCCTCGTGGTCGATGACCGAGACCAGCTCCGCCTGCTCGCTGTCCAGGGAGGTGTCCCGCAACAGGGTTGCGGCGCTCAGCAGGGCGTTCAGGCTGTTGCGCAGGTCGAAATTGAAGCGGGAAATCCACGCCGCCGCTTCATGGGGCGAGGGTTCAATGGTTGGGATTTCGGGTTTGTTCATAGTGGCCCGGTCTCGCGCTGCACAGGAACCCCGCGACGAAAACGGGGTCATCACTATGGTTTTCGGCCACTGCGTGTGGTTCTGAAGCCCAAGGCGGGTCGATACCGCGACGACTCAGCTGGGGGTAGTCGATGATCGGCAGAAAAAATTCCCGAAAACAGCTTCGGGCCGCCTCATTTGTGGACTATGCTGTAGGGACGAAATCTGCCTGAGGTTGGTCAAGCGTGAAACCGATTCATTTCCTTCTTCCGGTCTTTCTGGCGGGCCTCGCAACGGGTTACCTGTTGTTCAAAGCCGACCCGGAGCCTGCTCAGCTGGCGGCGACAAAACCAGCGGCACAGCCTGCCACCCAGGCAGCGGATTCCCCGGCACAAATTCCTCCGCCTCGGCCGGCAGAAAACGTGACCACAATGCCCTCACAGCCGGAATCCGGTGGGTCAGCCCGCCCGGATACCGGGCCGGAACCGGCGTCTCAGCCGGGGCCGGACAGCATCATGGAAACCATGCAGCTGAGCGGAGACTTCGCCCAGACCGAGGCCCTGTATGTCATGGCCGGGCGGGCCGATCGGGAAACCCTGGAGCGCTACATCGACGAGGCCATCGGCATCGACATCCCGGCCGAGCGCGAGGCTGCCCTGCAGATTCTCTACCTGCGCTACAGCGAGCTGGATCCGGACGCCAGCCTGACCCACCTGCTGGCCCTGGACATCAGCCGGAAAGTGAACATCCTGTACGTGATGTTCAACGGCTGGGCCAAGTACGACCTGGACGGCGCCATCGAGCGGGCCGCCAGGATCGAGTCCTCCAACGACCAGGGCATTGTTCAGCAGGCCATCATGCAGGCCTACGAAACCGAGCCCGGAGAAGTGATGCTGCAGATCGCCGAGCGCCTCAACGACTCCATGGCCCGCAGCGCCGTGGCGGTGCGCGGCATCGCCACCACGGCGCGCAGTGATCCGGCTGCGGCCATGCGCCACGCCATGTCACTGACCAGCGCCCGCAATCAGGCAGAGGCCGTGGTGATGATCGGTCGAATCTGGGGTGAAACGGATCCCCAGGGCGCCCTGGCGTACAGCAGCCAGCTGAACAATCCAAGGCTGGCCCGGGAATTCCGCATGGCGGCGCTCGGAACCATGTTGCAGAAGGATCCAGAGTCGGGTTTTGATCTGCTGGACGGCAGCTTTTCCCAGGAGCAACAGATGATCCTGGGAATGTCGGTCAGCGTCATGGCCCAGGCAGACCCGGAACAGGCGCTGCGCCGTGCCCTGGCCGTGGAGAACCCGCAGTTGCGCCAGTCCGCCCTCAGCACCACCGTCAGCACCTGGGCCAATACGGACCCCATGGCCGCAGCGGCCGCTCTGGAATCCATGCAGGACCTGACGCCCGACCAGCGCCGTAACATGGCATACGGCGTCCTTCATCATATGGCCCAGGCAGATCCGCAAGAGGCCCTTGCCTGGGCCGCGCGCATGGATAACGGGCAGGACGGACTATGGTCGTCGGCGGTGAATACCATCGCCTCCCAGAATCCGGAAGAGGCCCTGGCGGTAGTGCTGGCCATGGACCACTCGCGCCGTCGGACCGACGCTCTGAGCAACGTTCTGGGCAACATTGCGTTATCCGATCCCCTGCTGGCCACTGAGTACCTCGATGAAATCCCGGCCGGTGAACTGAGGGAACAGGCGTTCACCAACATCGCATCCAACTGGGGCAACAACGACCCGGTGGCTGCGATGGAATGGTTGCTGCAGCAGGACAATGTCAGCCAGAGCTGGGCATACCAGAACCTGGCCCAGCAGATCGCCCACATGGACCTGCAATTGGCAAATGATTACATCGAGCAGATTCCGGAGGCAGGTCGGGGCGCATACGTCGGCATGATCGCCATGGTTTACGCACAACGTGATCCGGCAGCCGGCGCCCGCTGGGTCATGCGGTTCGAGGACTCCCCGAACTTTGGCACTTTAGTGGGCCAGATTGCTGCCGGCCTGGCGAAAAGCGACCCGCGCCGGGCAGCGCGACTGATGGATGAGGTGCCGGAAGGCGAGCAATACGTCATGGCTCAGCAAACCCTGATCAGCCAGTGGGCCGATTTTGACCCGGCCGCGGCAGCCCGCTGGTGGGGCCAGCTCCCGGCACAAAAACAGCTCGATCATTCGGTAAGACAGCTGGTATATCCCTGGGCCCGGTTCGACCGGGAGGCGGCCCAAAAATGGGTTCTGGGACTGAAGATGAGTGAGCAGCGTGACCAGGGCATCGCCGCCCTGGTAGACAACAACCTGGAACTGCGTGAGGCGGACAAGCTGATTCGCAAGATCCAGTCGCTGGACCTGCGCATGCAGGCTTACCAGAACCTGGCGTTCAACCTGTCACGCTACGATCGTGACGATGCCGAAGACATGATTGGCCGGGCACGACTACCGGACGAATACAAGCAGCAACTGCGTCAGGTACTGGGTCAGGCGTATCCACGGCACTGAGCCGGACAATCAGGGAATCTTCAACTCGGACCCGACCATCTCCACCAGCCCAACGGTGTTTCCGGCCGGGTCGGCCAGCAGCCCCAGGATAACCACACCGGGGACTTCGAATCGATGCGCAATCACGGTGCCGCCAAGGGCTGCCGCCTGTTCCAGGGTCGCACTGACATCAGGCACCCCCATGTAGATCACCTTGTCCGTGGGGTCCTGGCGGATGGTGGCGTCCAGGCTGGCGGCGATCACCGGAGCGCTGAAACGGCCGTCATCGCCGATATCCCAGTCGAACAGTTGCTGGTAAAACGGCTTGAGCTGGGCCGTATCGGGCCCGGCGATATCAAAGAAAACGATGGGTGCCGGCATGGGCTGTACCTCCTTTCAGGCGACAGCCCATGGTAACGGCTCAGAGCGTCAGCTGAACTCCTGATTTCACGAATGCATGAAAGCCTGCCTCGTCCCGGGAGGCCTCGTCGATGCGTGTCACGGCCTCGGCCAGGTCCTTGGAGCCGGTGGCCACCGAAATTCGCAGGAAATGCTGACCTTCGCTGTCCTTGGCGCAGAACGACCGGCGATCCATGGTGGCCACATGGTACTTGTGCAGCAGGAACAGCTGAAACAGAGTAGCGGGGCTGGAGTCACTGCGAACTTCCGCGGGCAGTCGCTCGAAGGCCTCGATGGCACCCAGCCTGCCCAGCGCCCCTTCCACATTGGGGAAGGCGTAGAACGCGCCCTTGGGCAGCTGGCAATGCACGCCGTCAATCTCGTTCAGCCCGGCGACCACCTGGTCCCGGCGCCGCTGGAAGGCGTCCACCATCATCTGGATGGCGGCATCACTTTCGCTGGACTCCAGGGCCTCGATGGTACCAATCTGGTTGTAAGGCGGGATGCTGGCGAAGTAGTTGATGTTGAGGTTCCGGGCCACCTTGGCTTCCGCCACGCTGGGATAAACCGCCCAGCCCACCCGGCCGCCGGTCCAGGCATAGGTCTTGGAAACCGCCGAGGCAATGATGGTGCGATCAGCCATACCTGGGAGCGACGCGATGGACACATGGTCCTCACCGTCGAAGGTAATGGCCTCGTAGGCTTCGTCGGAATACACCCGCACGTTGGGCCGGGTCTTTTCCAGGATGAGTTCGGCCAGCGCCTGCAGTTGCTCCCGGGTAGCCACGCCGCCGGTGGGGTTGCTGGGGAAATTCAGGTAAATGAGCCGGGTGCGGTCGGTGATCAGCGGTTCCAGGTCATCCACCGTGAGCGAGAATCCATGGTCCTCACGCAGGTGGATGGGCACCCGCCGCGCGCCCACATAGGGAATGTAGGATTCGTACAGCGGATAGCCCGGTGTGGGGTAGATGATTTCGTCGCCCTGCTCGCAATAGGTCTGCTGGGCAAAGCCGATAGAGGGCCGGGCGCCGGGAAACACCGCCACGCGCTCGGGGTCAATCTCTTCAAGGCCGCGATCAGCCGCGATCTTGCGAGCCAGGGCGGCGCGCAGTTCCGGCATGCCCTGGGGGTCACAATAGGTGGTCTGGCCGTCCTCGATGGCCTTGATCACGGCCCGGGCGATGTGATCTGGCAATGGAAAATCCGGTTGGCCCAGGTTGCAGCGGATCACCCGTGCGTTGTCGGACTGCTCCACCTCGACAATTCTTGATCCGAACCCGAACGCGGCTTCAGTGCCCATGAGCTTGACGCGCTCGGCAAAGATAGCGGTATGGGGTGGTGGCATCGGTCGAACGGCACTCATGTCATTTCCTCTCCTCGGCTGCCGCGCCCAGTGTAGGGTAATCGCGCCCGACTGGCTGTCAGGGAATGCCGAGAGCCGTTGAATTCTGGGGTCAGAGTAAAGGGACAGAGTAAATGCGATTTACTCTGTCCCTTTACTCTGACCCCCGAAGTCTTGACCCCAGAAGTCGTCTACAGCACCTCGGGATTGACCGGGTTGGGCGGACGTTCACCGTTGATCACGGCCGCCGCGTTTTCGGCTGCCATCACGCACATGCGGGTTCGGGTTTTCACAGAGGCACTGGCGATGTGGGGCGCCATCACCAGGTTGTCCAGGGCCAGCAGTTCCGGTGACACGGTTGGTTCATTTTCGTACACGTCCAGGCCGGCGCCGGCGATGCGCTTCTCCGCCAGGGCCTGAGCCAGGGCCAGTTCATCCACCACCGGTCCCCGGGAGGTATTGATCAGGATGGCGGTAGGCTTCATGAGGGCCAGCTCGGGCGCACCGACGCAGTGGCGGGTTTCGTCATTCAGCGGGACGTGGATGGACACAAAGTCGGACTCGCGAAACAGGGTTTCCTTGTCGACAAATTTCAGACCGAGCTGCTCGTCGTAGTCCGCGCGGACGGCGTCGTGATAGATCACCCGCATATCGAAGCCGGTGGCCCGCCGGGCCATACAGCGACCGATCCGCCCCAGGCCGTAAATACCCAGGGTGTGGTGGTTGATATCCTGGCCGCTGAACATGTCGATTTCCCACTGCTGCCAGCGACCGTCCCGCAGGAACCGTTCGGCCTCGGTGACCCGCCGCGCCGCGGCCATCAGCAGGGTGAAGGCAAAATCGGCAGTGGTGTCGGTCAATACGCCCGGAGTGTTGGACACTACAATCCCCCGCTCGGTGGCCGCGGCCACATCGATGTTGTCGAAGCCCACCGCCACGTTGGCAATGACCTTCAACTCCGGCGCGGCGTCCATCACCTCGGCATCCATGGGGTCGGTGAGCTGACACACCACGGCCTGCTTGTCGGCCACGGCGCGCAGCATAGTGTCCCGGTCCAGGCCGGAAGACGAATCGTGATACTCCAGCTCGCCACAGCCCTGCAGCAGTTCAATGGCTTCGGGATAGACGTGGCGGGTTACCAGGATTTTTTTTGTCATGTGCTTTCCCCTGCAGTGGGCCCCTAGTGTACTTGTCGAGAAGATTAGCGGTATTGCGGATTTTGGCTACAGACAACATGCGCCCAAGGGGCGCACTCCGAAAAACGTCATCCTGAACTCGATTCAGGATCCATCTGAAATCCCGAAGCCGCATTCGTTCATACCTGCACTCCACCATAGCAAAGCCATCGTCAGTGACCCTCTCCGCCGCCGCCATGTTCGATCGAAGCCTCCGGTCAAACCGCTGTCTTGATCAAAGGCTATTCAGACCCAAATCTCAGATGGATCCTGAATCTAGTTCAGGATGACGGAATGTAGAACTCGATTCAGGATCCACCTGAAATCCCGAAGCCGCCTTAGTTCACACCTGCACTCCACCACAGCAAAGCCATCGTCAGTGACCCCCTCCGCCGCCGCCGTGTTTCGAACGAAACCTCCGACCAAACCACTGCCTGGATCAAAGGCTTTGCAGACCCCACTCTCTGATGGATCCTGAATCGATCCCGGATCGGGGTCCGGGACATGGTTCAGGATGACGGCGGGGGGGGCTGACAGCTGAGGGAGGATAACGACCGGGGTGAGGCTGAACGCTTGGGGGGAGGACAACGACTGGGTCGAGTTCACGCCTAGGGGTTGCGTAAACGTCTGGGGGAAGGATGACGTCTCCAGGCACCATCGCTAAAATTGTCGCCCCATTTAATCGACCCTGAACCATGGAACAACTGTTCTCCGACATCTCCACCTGGCTGACGGACCTGCCGCCATACGCAGTGGCCATAGCCGGTCTCCTGGCCCTGCTGCTGGTGGGCCTGATTGCCGATCGCATCATCCGGCCTCGGCTGTTGGCTATGGTCAGGCGCTTAGCCAAGGGCACGCGCAGTCAGTGGGACGACATGCTGGTGGAGCACAAGGTCTTCGCCAGGGTGGCGGAAACAGTGCCGGCCGTGGTGATCTACTTCGGAGCTCCGCTGGTGCCGGAACTCGACGCCCGGGTCATGGACATCATCCGCAACGTGGCGCTGGCCTACCTGGCGCTGATGGTGACCCTGGCTCTCGGGGCGCTGCTGAGCGCGGTCAACGCCATCTACAAGACCTACCCCATTTCGCGGGAGCGCCCCCTCACTGGATTTATCCAGGTGGCCAAGATAGCGATTTACGTGCTGGGTGGCGTGGTGGTGATTTCCGCCCTGATCGACAAGTCGCCCCTGGTGCTGCTGACCGGCTTCGGCGCCATGACCGCCATCCTGCTGCTGGTGTTCAAGGACACCATCCTGTCCCTGGTGGCCAGCGTGCAGCTGACCAGCCTCGACATGGTGCGGGTGGGTGACTGGATCGAGATGCCCCAGTACAACGCTGACGGCGACGTCATCGACGTGGCCCTGCACACGGTCAAGGTGCAGAACTGGGACAAGACCATCACCACCGTTCCGACCCATAAGCTGATCAGCGAGTCCTTCCGCAACTGGCGCGGCATGTCCGAGTCGGGCGGGCGCCGCATCAAGCGGTCTCTTTTCCTGGACGTCAGCTCGGTCCGCTTCCTGTCGGAGGACGAGGTCGAGCGGTTCAAGGAGTTTGCCCTGCTCAAGGGTTACATCGAGGACAAGCAGCGGGAACTGGCCGAATACAACGCCCGGATTCCCGACACCGCCAACGTCAACCTGCGGCGCCTGACCAACCTGGGCACCTTTCGGGCCTACCTGTTCAACTACCTGAAGCATCACCCGGAGATACATGACAGTATGACCCTGCTGGTGCGCCAGCTGCAGCCCGGCCCCACCGGCATCCCCATCGAGGTATACGCCTTTACCCGCACCACGGCCTGGGGAGAATACGAGCGGATCCAGGCCGATATTTTCGACCACATCCTGGCCCAGTGCAGTGAGTTCGGGCTGCGGGTCTTCCAACAGCCCAGCGGGGCAGACCTGGATGCCCTGGGATTGATCCAGCAGGGGCCGCAGCAACAACGGTAAATATGTTGGCCTATACTCAGGGAGAAATTCGAGGAACCACAGAGGACTGGCTAATGAACCGACGGACCACCATCCTGGCATCGCTGCTGCTGATGCTGTCCACCTCTGTCAACGGCCAGATCTACGCCTTTCACTCCGACATCCAGGGCGTGTACTGGAATCCGTCCCTGGCCGGCTGGGGTTTTGCCTTTGACGTGCAGAAAGGCATCCTGTTCGGCGCGGTATACGGTTACGACAACCAGGGTGAACCGGTGTTTTACACCCTGATATCCGAAAAAGCCGACGGCAACGCCGGGCTCACTTTCCAGGGCGACGCTTTCCTGACCCGGGAAAACGGCAGCGCCACCAGTGACGTCGGCCAGTTCACGCTGCAGTTCGGCCGCACCGGCGGGCAACCCGCCCTGGCCATCAACATGGAAACACCCTCCCTGACCCTTGAGGATTTTCCGCTGATCCGGTTCGCCTATGCCGAAGTGGGCAGCCTTGGAATGCTGTCAGGGGCGGAGGTACGGACCTGGTACGGCCAGGCCGGCGACAGCCAGAATCAGAACGGCACCAGCTGGTCCATCGGCAACACCCGCACCCAGGTAGAGGGCCGCGAGACCCTGGATGTTCTCAACGACCAGGGCGAAACAGGTTTCGCGGCGCTGGTGGAAACGCCAACCATCACCACCTACGTGATTTTCTTTCCCATTAACGACAGCCAGGCGCTGACCTATGACTTTGACCTGGCCAACGCCAGGGGCGGCCAGGGCCTGCGCGTGGTGATCGACAACCAGGGCACCCCGGTGGGCGATCTGGAAACCTTCGCCAGTGCCGTGGTCCAGGTCGACGAAGCCAGCAACAAGGCTGGCGTCAATCCTGTTCCCGTCGCCCGGCGCAGCGAGATCCTGACCGCCTTCGAACGCTATCTGGAGCTGAACGGGAAATAGCTTCACAGGTCCCATCTGGCACTTTTGTCACCCGCCAGCGTGCCGCCCGTGCATTAGAATGGCCGGGCCCTGCCCGCGCGGGGCCCATAGAAACCAGAACAAAGGAGCCCCGTGATGACCACCCGACGACGATTTATCCAGCTCACCTCCGCCAGCATGCTCGGGTTGGGACTGCACGGACTCAGCGCCGCTGACAGCCATGCCGGCAAAAGCGGCGGTTTGAACATCCTCATCCTGGGCGGCACCGGGTTCATCGGCCCCCATATGGTGAGACGGGCCCGGGAACGGGGTCACACCGTCACCCTGTTCAACCGCGGGCGCACCAATACCGACCTGTTCCCGGATGTCGAAACCCTGGTCGGGGACCGGGACAGCCAGCTGCAGGCCCTGGAGGGCCGTAAGTGGGATGCGGTCATCGACAACTCAGGCTACGTGCCCCGCCACGTGCGCGAGTCCGCTGGCCTGCTGAGCGAGGCCGCCAGACAGTACCTGTTTATTTCCTCGATTTCCGCCTACGGCAACTTCGAACAGCCAGGTATCGACGAGGACTACGTGCTGGGGACCATGGAAGACGAATCCGTGGAGCAGGTCACCGGTGCCACCTACGGCCCCATGAAAGCCCTGTGCGAAAAAGCCGCCGAGGAAGCGTTTCCGGGCCGCGCCACCATCGTGCGCCCGGGCTACATTGTTGGCCCCCGGGACAGCACCGACCGCTGGACCTATTGGCCGCTGCGCGTCGCCCGGGGCGGCACCGTGGTGGTGCCCGGGACGCCGGACGATCCGGTGCAGTTCATTGACGCCCGGGACCTGGCCGCTTTCACCATCCACGCCCTGGAAAATAACATCACCGGCCGGTTCAACGCGGTAGGCCCCGGCGAGCCCATGACCATGGGTGCCATGCTGGACGCCATGAAGGAGATCACCGAATCGGACGCCGGCTTTCAATGGGTCCCTGCCGAAACCCTGACCGAGAAAAACGCCTTCTTTCCGATCTGGGCATCACCGGAGGGCGACACGACCGGCGTGCACCTGGTCAGCAACAAGGCTGCCGTTGCAGCAGGCATGACCTTCCGACCCCTGGCCGAGACGGTGAAGGACACCCTGGCCTGGTGGGACGGGTTGGAAACGGAGAGACAATCGGCCATGCGCTCCGGGCTGCGGGTGCTGGACGGACCGCCCGAGGGCATGCGGCCGGCGCCGGTCTCGCTGGAACAGCAGATGGAAATGGAAGCCAAGCTGGTGGAGGAACTCTGGAGTTCGCCGGCCGAAGGCTAGCTGTGATCTGTCGAGAACAGGCCCAGCGGGCAATCAGGACGCCTGGGCCGCGGTCTCGGCCCCCAGGTAGGTGTGCGCCCGGGTCACCGGCTGGGTATAAACGCAGGCGGTGGTAAGGCCCTGTTCGGCAATGTAATCCCGCACGGCCCGGGCCACGGTTTCTGCATGGCCGCGTTCCAGCACGATGTGCACAATGCCGCGCTCGGTGGTGAGCCGAACGCCCTGGCTGGTCTTTTCGCAGGCCTCTTCGATGAACTTGGCCTGGGCCACGTTGGCCCCCGGCGCGCCGGCCCGGGTGACGGTACGCATGATGTCCGGCGTGACCTTGCGTGCCGCCACGCAGCTCAGGATCACCTGGTCCTCCAGCGCCGTGCGCTGCCGGATCTTGCCGAACAGTTTGAGTCCCGCCGACTTGGCGGCGACACCCTCGATGACGCTGCGATCCCGCCAGTTGGTCCCGCCCTGGAGCTGATCGATGGCGGCGACAATCTGCTGCATGCTGGCCTGCTGCCGCACGCTGCCGTAGGTACTGGCGATGCTGATCAGGCCTTTCTCCACCGGCATTCGGAACAGGAAACCCCGGCCCGGCGTGTCAATGCGTCCGGCGGATACCATGGCCTCCACCACCGCGTCTGCGTCGGCGTTGTCCACGATCAGCAGCAGCTCTTCCTTGGTGCGTTTCTTGGTGATGCGCAGCCAGCCCAGCCGGTCCCGCAGCCCGCGGCCCTCGCAGTAATGGACGATGGGGCCATGGCCGCCGGCCTGCATGGCGGCCCGCGCCACCACGTCGCTCTGCTCCGGCTGAACGATGCAGAATATGGCGGTGAGGTTTTCCTTCAGGGTGTGGGAGGCGTCGCGACGATCGGTCTGTTCCCGGCCACCGCTCCACAGCTGCAAATCCGAACTGTGAAAAAACTCTTCGCAGGGCACTGAAAATACGGCGCCGGCACCAGCCATATGCAGCCGGCCGCTGTCTACCACCTCCTCCATGATGTGGTCCACCTCCCAGTCCGGCACGTAGAACTGAAGAATGCTTTTCTCCGGGCTGACCAGGGGCAGGATGGACTGATACCAGCGGTCCTTGGCCAGGGTGCCCCGGGCCTGCATCAGCAGCACGCTGGGATCGCCCTCGTTGAAAACCCGGTTGATAACGCGGCCGCTGCTGCGCCGGGGCAGCACGGCGGTGACGATGGACACCGCGTGATTTTCGATCATCTCGCTCATGACGCGGCCTCCGCTTCCATTTCTTCCCGGGCCTGGCGCCGGGCCACCAGCCGGCCGATGAACAGCACCGTGATAATGGGCCCGACCGAGGCCAGGGCAAGGATGCCGAATCCGTCAATTACGCCGGGCACGTTGCTGCCAATGCCCAGGCCCATGGCCAGCACCAGCGGTACCGTAATGGGTCCGGTGGTCACACCGGCGCTGTCCCAGCCAAAGTTGACGAACTCCTCGGACGAGATCCAGGTCAGGAACAGCAGCGCCAGGTAAGGCGGCACCAGCAGGTAGGCCAGGGGAATGTTGTAAGCCATCTTCAGGACGCCGGTGGCGATGCCCATGCCGACGCCGAACGCCACGGACTGCATCAGCAGCTTTTTCTTGAACGCCCCCACCGTGATCTTCTCCACGGTGTTTCCCAGGGCGTTCAGCGCGGGTTCGGCCAGGGTGGCGCCGTATCCCAGGAAGAAAGCGAACACCGCCGCGATGATCTTGCCGGTATTGCTGGATTCGAACAGCGGCTGCTCGACGCCCTGCATGCCCCAGGGCGTAATGGCGGCAAAGGTCCCCGGTACGTTGCTGCCCAGCTGGCTGCCCAGGGGCGTCAGGCCCAGGGCGATACCAATGACAAACAGGCACATTCCGCCCAGGGCGAAACCCAGGCCGATGGTGATCTCATCCAGGCTGCGGATCTTTTCACGCAGGATGAACCGCAGGGTCAGAAACAGGAACAGGCACAGGGGCACAATGGCCCGGGCCGCTTCGATGGCCGCCTGGCGGAAGGTGTCAACAATGGACTTCTGCTGATCCCACTGCTGGTCGCCCACCATGACCGGCCTTTCGTCCGGGATCTTCTGCAACACCACGGTGGGATCGGTCAGCACGATTTCACCGTCCTTCAGCACCGGGTCACCCCCCTGGAACACGATGGCGTAATCTTCGTCCGCCCGGGGGTCGGCCAGGAATTCCTGGAACTCTTCCTGGGTGATGCTGGCGGTGTTATCCCCCGCTGCATCGCCCTGGGGACCGGATTGCGCATCAGCGACCGCTGCTGATCCCTGGTAGTTGGGCTGGCCGTAGTAGTCGTCCGCGCCGTAGTGATACAGGCCCAGCAGCAGCACCGCCAGAATGGGGAACAGGGAGGCCAGGGTGACGATGCCAAAGCCGGCGTTCTTGGATTCGCCACTGCCGACGATCCGGCAGACCCCGACGCCCAGGGCCAGCACCAGGGGCACCGTCACCGGTCCCGTGGTGACCGCGCCGCAGTCCCAGGCCAGAGCCAGGATCGGATTGGTCACCGGGTCGAAGTGCATGAACAGGGTCAGGCCACTGAGAATCAACACCCCGGGAATGATCAGCAGCTTCAGCGACCAGCCGTAGAAAAACCGCAGCACGCCCAGCGCCACGGCGCAGCCAACGCCAACCCCGACCGAGGCCACCAGCTGGCCGGAAAAATCATTCAGCAGGCTGTACAGCAGCGGCGCCTGGTCCGGCCGCACTCCGGCGCCGGCGGCCCGCAGCACGGAAATCGCAGGTTCGGCGAAGGTGGCGCCCACGCCCAGGATAAAGGCAAAGGTCAGGATGATGGGCAGCGAGGAATTGCGCGGCAGTACCGCGCCGATGATCTCACCCAGCGGCATCAGGCCCAGCCGCAGACCTTCCATGAAAAACATCAGCCCTACGGCCACCACCAGCAGGCCGATCCCGATCATGCCGGCGTAGACGATGGGCAAGCCCAGCACCAGGATCTGGAACGCGATCAGGTACACCACAATGAACCAGATGCTCTTGACCTGTTCCAGGAAATTTTCAGCGAAATAGGGAAACAGAATCCGAGCGGTATCGGCAATGCTGAGCTTCATGCAGATTCAATCCCCCTGTTGCCTGAACGGTTGACCAAGACGACGCCCAGGTCGGCCAGACCGGTCCCCAGGCTTATGCCACAAATCGGCGCCGGCGGCAAAAACTTTAGCGTTTTTGGGGGGTTAGTGCACCCGGCGCAGAAACTTGTAGCCCAGCGCGGTCACCACCAGCACCAGGAAGTAGGTCAGTGGCCAGGTACGGGTCCAGGTGGGGCCGACGGTGTGCAGCTGACGGGATTCCAGGCCGATTTCCACCAGCTCCAGCGGCGAACCTGCCGGCAGATAACCGCCGGGATTGGCGATGAGCCAGTTCCACCACTGCCGCGCATGCAGCACCGGCGTGGGGTGCTGCCCATCCAGGTTAAACAGGGGTTTTGCGTCAGCCGCAACCTCCAGGCTTTTCGCCGGCCACGGCGCCCGGTAGCTGCCCGGGTCCGCCGCAGGCTCCAACGCTTCGGGCAGGACTTCCGCCGGCGTCAGGCGCAGCTCCACGGGGGCACCGGCCTCGGGCGCCATGTAGCCGTAATGGTTGGAGATCCATGCCATGACAAAAATCACCGGAATCCCGGCCCACAGGGCTGGGCCCAGGGCCAGGCGCAGATGCCGCAGGGAAAGTCCCAGACTGCGCCTGATCAGCGGCCACATCTCGTTGAATTCACCGTCGAAGCTGTTGATGGCCGCCTGGGATTGTTTGATCTCTCCCTTCAATTCCGCCAGGGCGTCCTGCCGCGACAGAAGCGCATACAGCCACATGGACAACACGCCGGAGACGGCGCCCCACAGGGCCACGCGCAGCAGAGCCGGCAGGAATGCCAGCAGCTGATCGATCCAGGAAAACAGGGGTGCCGGCAGGTCGAACAGACCCATGGCGGCGGTCAGGCGTTGCTGTCTTCTGAGATTTCAGGCCCTTCCGCCTGGGCAGCGCGCTGCTTGCGGCGCTTCAGCATGCGGCGCACCGGCCAGAACAGGATCGCGCCGATAGCCACGACGATGGTGGCCAGCAGTCCCAGCAGGGAGCCGATCACGCTGATGCCGGCGCCGGGGCCGATGTAAGCCGCGGCAGGGGCCGCAACCGTGGCCAGGCAGAGCAGTACGGCCAGTCGAAACATTTTCATAGAAGTGACAGTAACGTTACTAAACCACCATTTTAGCATTAACGACGGTTGGAAGGCGGAATTCCCCCTACTGGTCGCCAGCGTCTTCCGGGCGAACGATCAGCCTCACCGGCTGGTTCCCCGGCTCCACGGTTTGCCGCCAGTCGTTCGAGCTCCAGGAATTCGGAGAATCCCGCAGACGCAGAGTGTGCGGCACGTTGGCGATACCGTAGAACGCGAACCAGCCGTCCTCATCGGTGGTGGTGGTGCGAATTGACAGGCTGCCGGCAAAGCCCTCTTCAACGCCAACGGACCTCCGAAACCGCAGAGTCCCGGGCATCATATGTTCGGTTCCCTCCGGGTAGGTCCAAGTCAGGCTCACAGTTTTTGCCGGGAGCGGGCGGCTATCGGGACCCAGCAAGTGACCGGAGATTGCGGCGTCACCAACGTCAGCGAACAGGGTCAACTGTTTGACCTCGCCTGGTTGCATGTGAATGCCAAACATCTCCAGTTGAACCCGGGAATAGGAGCGAAACCGCAGGTGTCCTTCGGGCACATCCTCAATGAAAAAGGTCCCGGCAGAATCCGTGCGAACCGTGGCGATGGAGGCAAAATTCTCGTACACCAATTCCATGGGAAAATCGGCCAAAATATGTCGATCCGCCGTGAGGACCCGGGCATGAATGGTGCCGTGCTGAGCATCCTCCAGGTGGACTGTGAGAGAAACACCCTCCGCGCCGACAAAAACCTCTGGAACTGTTTTCGGGCGCAGATTGGAGGCCGGCTGATCAGGACTGGGCTGGGCGGCGACCTCGATGTCGTAGTGGTTCTCCGCCTGGACCTCGCCCTGGAAAATGCCGTTGAGGTCCGTGTGGCCGCCGCTGTTCCCGCCGCTGCCTGTCGGAGCAACGTTAACGCGCGCCCGCACGGGGCGCCCACGAAGATCAAGCACTTGAACACTGACCGGCGCCCGCTGTAACTGATTTGCTGTGGGATCGAGTACAACATCCCTGCGATAGATCCCTTCGGTATCATGCTCACTCTGAAAGATCTCCACATGCTCCAGGACACTTGTGGAAACGCCGGTAGCTTCGTTGAGACTTCGGTACCAGAAGAACACGTGATAGGGGTCATCGTTCGGCGTCACCCTGAACATCAGTTGGTAGTGACCGTCTTCGTCGGTTTCCCCCCAGGCTTTCTCGGCAGGGCTCGGCCGACTGACGCGGACGCCGGCCAGCCCGACACCGTCGGGATCACGTACCGTACCCGCCAGGGTGAGCTGCTGGCGTCCCCGGGGGTGCAACAACAGGATGACTTCATTCTCGAAGTCCGAGGTGGCGAAACTGGCTTCCCGCCACGCTTCGCTTTCTCTCACATAGAACCAGTGGCGTTGTGCCGGAAGTTCAACCTGGAACAGCCCCGCTTCGTCGGTCTGCACCGTGAGCACAGCGCCGTCTCCTGCCAGGTTCGAATCTCCGATCTCAACGGTCACGTTTCCAAGGGGCGCCCCGCTCCCCGACAGGGTACGGCCAAAAAAACGGACTGAGTCCAGATCATCCCGGGGGTTCTTCTCCTCTGCAATCCGGTCCGACAAAACCGCCACCGGGCCGGGTCCAGCCCGAGGATTGCTGGCAACAGGGGCAGGTGGATTCAGCGATTCTGATAGCGTCTCGCCAGGGGTCGTGATGGAATGATCGACACCGGCAATGGGGGGCTGGTCCGTCTGAACAGATTCCTTTCCGCCCTTGTCAGCCGTTTCAAACAGAATCAGCGCGCTGACGGCCAGCACTGCGACCAGTATCGACCCAATTTTGCTGGCGGCAGATCGGCCCATGAACCGGCGGTTACCGTGCTCTCATTGCTGACCCACTCCGTGAAACAGCCTGAGGTAATTGCCCCAGCCATCCGGGCCGTCCGGGACCAGTGTTTCAGCCTGGTCCAGATACCAGCGCCGCGCGACGGACAGGCAGGCTTGCACCCGCTCGGACCGGATCGGAAACTCCACTGATGGCGTCCCGGCCGGCTGTTCCGGTGGTCCAGGGCGGCAGATATGCTCCGCCAGTTGTGCCTCGATGTGATAGCCACGAAATGAGGGTGACTGCAGCAAAGACTGCCGCCTTGCCTCCACCGTGAACTGAGCAGCCTGCTCGCGCAGCTGCGAGACGCGCTCCGCGGAATTCGCTATGAGGTCGAACTCCCACATCTCCCGTGAGTAGTCGTGGGTTGCCAGGAATTCCTGGTAAGCGTCGTCGGGCACCATGCCGTCCAGCACCGCCTCCAGCGCCCTGGCCTGGTCTTCCTTGCGCTGCCGTTCGGCCAGGACGGCCTCTGGATTCAGGTCTAGCACCCCACGCTCCACCAGATAGGCCTCACGGGACTCCAGCGAGTCGTCCAGCGAATACTCTTCCGCCAGGTGCGCGATCAGGCTGGCTTCGATGACCTGAGCGAAGCTTTGCGCGCAATGGGATGGACCGAGAGCGCCGACACCCACAGCCACGGCGATTCCCGGCTTGCCGTCTGAAGTGACGGGCATGGCCATCAGCGTCTGCTCCTGGGCTGGAGGCTGGTCACGCCACTGCTGATATTTGTCTGGCCGGGCCGCCCACAGCCCTGCGAAGTCAATCACTCGGTGACGACTGTCCGGCAGGATTTCTTCTTCCAGAAACCGGCGAACGATCGCCCCGCCCTGATCCGACAGCTTCGCCATCAGCTCACCCCAGCGCGTCTCGTAGTCACCTTGCAGTTGGGCCATCAACCCGGTCAGGTGACGGCCGGCTACCTCAGGCCCGGGATCAGTCGCCAACAGGGGCTCGGACTCTCGCCGCAGGAATTCCGCTTCCGTCGGCCGGTTGATGCAGTCATCGTAGGCAAACCGCCCCAGCAGGGCCGCGTCGCCAAGGGGTAATGACAGGTGGCCCGAACGCAGGCGACTCACCAGTTTGCCGGTGAAGGCCATGGCGGGAACCTCATCCGGATGAGTCCTGCCGTCGATCACGGTGATGTATGGGGACGTCATGCTTGAGGTCATTATAAGACCCGCCAGCGCCACCCCCATGGCGATCTTCATCGGCACAAGCTCATTGTGCGGAGTCGTTCCACCGCCGGCCCGGTGAGTTGCCGGATTAACTGCTCTTCTTCAGCGCTGAAGTGAGGCTGGTAGTAATCAGGCAGCGTGAGTTCAGCACTGTAACGGGCACGCTGCTCGGAAAACGGCTCGGCAGGCAGTGCGCATTGGTCCAGGAGTCGGTCGATGGTGGACTCGGACTCGCTGCACAGTTGCTCGTAGGCGACCCAGTGGGCGGCATCAGAGAGGCTGGTGGAGCTCTCGACCTGATCGACGAGGTATTGATACAGGCCTGCCCAGTAGAGCGCCCAGCCGCGGACTTCCTGGCCTTCCTGCCAGCAGTCGAGAATCTCCCGGGTCGCCTGGGAGTCCCCCCAATTGATGGGCGTGCGGTCCAGCCCGAACTCGAAATGCCCTGAGGCACCGAGCTGGAAGCGCATGCGCGGGTTGGCCGTCTGGCCTTCGCTGAACAGCCGATGCTGCTTTTGCAGCGAGGCGATGTGGGCCACGGGATCACGCCAGGCCAGCACGAAGCGGGCATCGGGAAAGAGTCGTTGCAGGTAGCCCAGGCGGCTGACGTTGTAATTGCCCTTGGCCAGGTAGCGCCGTGCCTGGCGGACCAGCAGCAGCTTGGCCAGGTGGTCACGGTAGAAGGCCTCGAACTCCGGGTGCTGGTGATCGGCTCCCAGGTGCTGGTTATGGCCGGCATCGTGGCACTCCGGATGAAAATACATCCACAGCACCTCCTCCACGGCTTCCGGGCTGTCCTGGGTGACCTGGATGCGATCCTGGTGGGCACGTTCAACGGGCTTGGGTTGGACCACCTGGGAGCGCTGGCGCAGCCAGTTCCGCCAGTAGGGAGTCCAGGTGGCAGGAAAATCCGAGTAGCGGTGGCTGGTGACGTCGGGATGGGCGTTGAGCAACTCGGTCAGCATGGTGGTGCCGGACCGGGCCAGGCCGCATACGTAGATGGGAGCCTCGATTGCCTTCGATTCCAGCTCGTCGCGCAGCACGCTGGACTCCAGGTTGCCCAGGGCCAGCCAGAGCCGACGGGTGGCAGCGAAAAGACGGGTCTGCCAGTACAGCCCGGACGGGACCTGGTGCCGAGCGGCTGGCATGGATAGAGGCTACTCTCCGGCCAGCAGCGACTGAACGAATGGTGCGATATCCCGGATCGCGGCGGGCGGCGATTCGGTGGGAAAGGAGGTGAACAGCACCCCGGGCACCACCTCGGGGTCCATACAGTGATCGCCGCTCCACTTGCGCCGGTTGTCTTCCACCAGCGTCGCGGGAACCGCACCCAGGGTGGTCTGCCAGGACGCCCGGTAGCCCGAGTCATAACCCACCACCAGGTCCGGCGCGTCACCGTTGGCGTTGCCGGCGTAGATCTCGTCGCCGTCGAACACCCGGCGAACCATGTCGGCGCCGCTGGCGGGATCGGTCAGAAACATCAGCTTGGCGGCCAGTTCGCTCTTTAGCAGGCGAGCTTCCGCGTCGGTCAGGATTCCCTGGCTTTCGCGGCCGGCCCGGTTCAGATAGAGCCCGTTCAGGCCCAGGGCATAGGCTCGAGAGCGTGACCAGTCCACGCTGAGGAAACCGGCGTCGGATTCGCTCTGGCCTCGCCTCAGTACCAGGTAGCCCTCGTCCACCAGCCAGCGGTTCAGATGGACAGCCCGCCGGAAGGGTGCGAAGCCGTGGTCGCTGACGATGATCAGCTGATCCTCGGGCCCCATGCTGTCCAGGGTCTGGCCGAGGATGCGGTCAGCCTCGGTGTAGATCCACTGGATCGCGCCACGGGCCAGGGGCGATGTCTCGGGATAAAGGGGGTGCTGTTCGTCCAGGCCCCGATAGAACATGTGGCTGACCCGGTCGGTCTGCACGAAAACCCCCACCACCAGGGCGCTGTCGCGCTGCTCCAGGGCGTCAAAAAACATCGCCTCTCGTTCGGCCAGGATGGTTTTTTCCATCGCCAGCCAGGCCTCGTCGGAGAGGTGGTTTTCGTTCAGTGACCAGGTTTCTTCCGGCATGCCGATGGTGTGGTACAGACCAATTCGCTCAGCCAGCTCAGGGGCATAGTCCGCCGGCGACGACAGCGGCACCACCGGCTCCTGGGGGTGGATCTGGATCGGTGACACGTACAGCTCCACTTCGGGGTAGCCGGAGATCAGGTACAGCCGCACCGTGCCGGCCACGGACTGCAGCGGTGCAAAGGGAAACTCCACGGTGACCCAGTCCGACCAGGTGCCGGGCTGCAACCTGGTTTCCACCTCATCCAGCTGGATTGATACCGCCTCACCATCAGGCTGGATTACCAGGGGCACCGACAGCGGAGGCGCCTCCATCTTGAGGGGGTGGGCCGGGCCTTCCAGGGTGGTCCGCATCACCTGCTCGCGATCCGGGCGCAGGCGTTCGACCCGGGCATTGGTGGCGGACCGGGACAGTGGCCGGGTCGAGTACAGAGTGTAGGTGCCCTGGGTGCCCAACAGGTCCGGAACCCCCATGCCCGCCATCATGCGGTGGATGGGATCCGGTGGAAAAGTCACCGGCACCCGCAGTACGGTGGATTGTCCACCATGCTCCTCGTAGGCGCTCCAGAAGGGCTGCCCAATCCGCCGGTTGATGATCTCCCCGCTGGAAATCGGAATGCCTATCCCAAGAATTTCCCAGACCTTTGCTGGCGTTACCCGGGAGATGGAAAAATCCGGCGCGTAGGTTTCGGGGTCCCGCCGCAGGAAATCGTAAATGCCGTGGGTCCCGGGGGTCGTGCCCGTGGCAAAGGAGACCCAGGCCACCGGAGACTGGGGCGGATTGCTGGTGGCCAGGGGCCCAAAGAAGCCCTCTTTGCGCAGCCGGTCAAAATTGGGCAACAGTCCCTGGTCCATCCAGTTGCTGGCCAGATTCGGATCCATGCCATCGAATCCCAGGATGATGACCCGCTTGGACACCGGCTCCCGCTGATCGGAGCAGCCCGGAAGCAGGGCGACGCACAGCAGCAAGGATGCGAGTAACCTGAGAGATCGGTTTCTTGGCATGGTTTTCTCTGGTGGTAATTCCGAAGGCGGCCGCTAAGATATCACGCTCTTTCGTCAATGACGTACGCTTTCATGACCACTGGAAACCCTCGAATCTTCCTGGCACTACTGCTTTGCCTGACCGTGCTGTGGGGCTGCAGCGAAGACGCCCGGGAAACCGTTCCCGGTCTGGCCGACCGACTGCCGGTGACACCGGACCTGAACGTTCTGATCGTCAGCTTCGACGCCCTGCGGGCCGATGCCCTGGGTCTGTACGGAAACACGCGCGGCCTGTCCCCTTACCTGGACCAATGGGCTGCCGAGTCCCTGGTGTTTAACCACGCGCACACCGCGGCACCGGTTACGCCGACGTCATTCGCAGCCGCCTTCACCGGGCAACAGCCCTACCGGGTATTCCTCGGCTGGAAGTTGACGGAGGCCACCACCATTGCCCAGGTGTTCGAACAGGCCGGTTATTACACCTTCGGGCTGTTCAACAATGTGCAGCTGGTGACCGAACGACACTTCGACAGAGGCTTCCAGAACTACGAAGTAACCAACCTGAACGATGACGTGGTGCTGGACAAAGGCAGGCAGCTGTTGGCCGAGCTGCCCCAGCAACCGTTTTTCGGCTGGATTCATTTCATCTCACCCCATACGCCGTACACCTATATGGAGATGTCGAAACATCTGTACGACCCGGATTACCAGGGCCGATTCGAGAAGGCGGTGCCCGGAGAGTTTGATGTACAAACGCCCGAAGAGCTGAAGCGGGTCAAGGACCTGTACGACGGCGAAGTGTTCTACCTGGACCACCTGTTCAAGGAGCTGATGGGGGAGCTGGAGCGCCAGGGGCTTAAGGACAATACCCTGGTGGTCGTGACCACCGATCACGGCGAGGAGTTCATGGAGCACGGCCAGGTTCAGCACAACGCGCTGTACGAGGAACTGCTGCACATCCCCATGATCATCCATCATCCCGGCGGAATCCCGGGGCGCACCGATGTGCCTTACTCCAACGTGGACCTGCTGCCCACCCTGGCCGCCGTTGCGGGGATTGAGCACCCGCCGGTGATGGATGGACTGGATCTCACCCAGCCGGTACCGGCGGCGCGTAAACGGGTGTCCACCGGCATGACCCACAACACCCGCCGCGACATGTCCTCCACGTCTGGCGACAACAAATTCATCGTGCTGTGCAAGCCGGAGTACCGGGAAGAGCTGTACAACCTGGCTAGCGACCCCGGCGAGCAACAGGACCTGATCCTGGATGACCCGGACCTGGCGGCAAGCCTGTTTGATGGACTGGAGTCCGTCGCGACCCGGGATCCCTGCGAGGCCATCCAACTGGCCATCGGCGGCACTTCCCCCACCCAGGACCTGACACCCGAGCAGATCGAGCAGCTCAAGTCGCTGGGTTACATCCAGTAGGAAAGCGATCCGCCGGCCCAAGCGGGTTCATGAAGCCTAGGGCTGGCGGACGCAAAACTCAGGCGTCAGTCGCGGATCCACCAGCAGGGTGTCCTGAGGTTCGTTGCGCAACACCGCGAACATCTGGGTGGGCTTGAACCTGCCGCTCAGGAACCCTTCCTCGTCAGCCGCATGCAGGCGGTCGATGTAATCCCGATCCCATTCACCGGCGGCGTCGAAGTTGTGGCCGAACGGCCGGTCGATCAGCACCGTGACCAGGTTGGCAAACGGGATGAACAGCTCGAATTCGAACCGTTGGATCAGCAGGGGCAGGATGTCCTGGGCACGGATGCCTTCGAAGCCATGGCCGGAACAGTCGTGGTTCATGAACCGCTGCTCCTGGCGCTGGAGCAGCCGGTTGAAGCGATAGGCATCTGGCAGCTCGTCCCAGAATGGTTCCAGGGCGTCCAGGGCTTCGGGCCAGCGCTGGTGGCCGTTTCGGCCGATCATGTCGGCGGTCAGGAACCGGCCGCCGGGCGTCAGGCTGCCTTTGATGGCATCAAACAACCGCTCCAGTTCCACCACGTGGTGCAGACTCTGGTTGGCCATGATGACGTCGTACCGGCCCTCGGGCTGCCAGTTGTTGAAGTCTACTCGCAGCGGCACGATGTGCACTTGCACGCCAGAGTCTTCAGCCAGCTCCCGGCCACGGTCCAGCATCTGCTGATTGATATCCAGGCATTCGATATGGAAATCAATAATGCCGGATTCATTCAAAGCCTGGGCCAGTCGGACCTCGGTGTCGCAGTTGCCACTCCCAATGCTGGCAATGCGCAGGGGCCTTTGGCTGCCCTTGTAGTCAAACGCCTTGCGGCAATAGAAGCTGTAGAACTGGTCCGGATGCGAAAAACCGAAGCGCTCCAGCTGTGGCCGCAGGTAGCGATTGGACCAGTAGTGGAAAATCTCCGGCAACTCGTGGACGTTTTCACAATCCCGGTAGGTCTGCTGTTCCTGTTGCAGGCGTTCGGCATAGGCTTCAGCATCCGACGAATCCGGTTCTTGTAGCCCGGGGTCCGCCGCACGCCCCAGACGCAGAAGTTGCCGAATTTTGCTGAACAATCCCGTCGCTCCCAAGGTGCCGGCAAGAGCGGCGATGATAGCGCAATCCCGGGAACATGAGTGGCAAAAAAAAGCCGGGCGCTGAGGCCCGGCTCGAAAAGGGGGAGAGCTTACGTTCTTGTTACTGCAGGGCCGTGGTGCAGGCCAGGCGATCACCCAGGCGGGTGTAGTCCAGGGTCACTTCGCCCTGGCCGTTGCCAAAATCACCGGTGATTTCCACGTCATCACAGCTGGTGAAGGTGATGGTACCCGTGCCCACCTGGACCAGGTTGGCGGCCGTTGCGTCGTTGAACACGCCGCCTTCGGATCGGTAGATGGTGATGGCGCCGGTGATGCCGTCAAAACCGCCGGGAGTGGCGCAGGTCTCGGAGGAGGTATCCGTATTGCAGGTATCGAAGTGGTACCAGGCCTGGTTGGTTCCGGTGGTGTCAAAGGAATAGACGAATCCCAGGGCACGGTTCTGGCGGGGGAAACCCAGGATCTGGGCGCCCTGGCCAGGAGTGGCCGGGTTGAAGAACACACCCGTGGCGGTGGCGTCCACGGGGACCCGCAGCGGCAGGGAGCCGACCGGCAGCGCATCGATGCCGATGGACTGATTCACGCCGTCACCGTTTGCGATCACGGTCACAATGGCGCCGTCACCCAGCGGTACCGGCAGGGGGTCAATCAGGTTGACGCTGCCGTCGGGTGTAGCGACCTTGAGGTCGTAGGTGGCGGCAGGCAGTTCCAGGTAGCCGCTGGCCACGCCGAACGGCACCGGGTTGAGGCCGCCCACCACGTCACCGCCGGCGGTGCGGATGGAGACATTGGTACCCTCGAGGGTCGGGGCAAACGGCGCGGCGTGTACCACGCGAATTTTGATGTTGCCGGCAGCCGGAGGTGTGTTGTCGTCGGTCAGGGCCAGCAGGTCCAGGGGCTGATTGGCACCGTCGCCCACGGCCAGCAGGGTATAGTCGCCCTCTGGCAGGTCGCCGGAGAAGGAAATCGCCGGGTCGGTAGTGCCCGTGGGGATGATATTCACTTCGTATGATCCAGCAGGTCCCAGGTCGATGTAGTCGGTGAAGTCACCGTACACAACGTCGGTCAGCGCGTCAGCACCGTTGATCTGGATGGTCACCGAGGTCCCTTCTGCGGTATCAGCAAAGGGTGCGAAGTGGCCTGCCACGACGCGCACCTGGGCGCTGGCCGGAATGGTGAAGGCCGCGGCCAGGGCGCCGGCAACCAAAGTTCTCTTGATCATGTGAAGTGCCTCCAATAGCAGTTGTTGTTAAGCGATTGTTCATGAGCCTGGGGCTCGAGGAGGCGGGATTATTTTGGTGCAGCCGTGAACGCCTTGTGACCCGGGCGTTGCCGGAGGGTTCACATCCGTGAAGACTTCCTCACGGTCAGATCAAGCGGACGTGAAGCTGTGATAGAGCAGCGCCAGGGCCGCACCACCCAGGGCAGTGAAGGTCAGCGCCATGCCGGTCACCCGAAGCCGGAGATCTTCGCGGGGACTGCTGACGCCCACGGCATGGACAAAACGCCCCACCAGCAAGGCCGCCCCCAGGGCATGCAGCAGCAGGGGTGAGGCGGACTGCTGCTCCAGCATGAAAAGCAGCAGCAGCGACAGGGGCGTGTACTCGGCAAAGTTGGCGTGCACCCGCATGGCCCGCAACATGGCGTTGTCGCCCCGATCCCCAATGGCGATACCCAGGGACTTGCGCAGGGACAGGGTGCGGACGCTCAGTGCGATAAAAATGAGTGCGAGACATGCAGCATAAAAAGGAATGATCATTGGGTATCACCTCATGATGGGGTCTGGTGGTCATCGTGCCACATAACGCTCGGCCGCAACCGCATGTCCTTAGGCACTACGAGTAAAACGCCTTCGGTGCTAGGCTTTGCGGGAGATGACTTTTCAGAATCTTCCAGTGGAACCGGGCTCACTGCCGCAGGTGTCCAACTTCAAGTTCAAACCCATGGCGCCAGCTTACCCCAAAGAGGTCAGGCTCCAGCATGGCATCGTCTGGACCATCGTGATCCTGGCCCAGGTGATTCCCAGCATTATCGTCGCCAAGCCCCTTGGCCTGAAGATGGCGCTGCTGGGGCTGCCGGTGCTGGGGCTGATCATGGGCATTGGGTTCACGGCCCTGGCGGTGAAATCGGCCAGGGTCAAGGGCTGGACCCTTCGGCAACACGACATCGCCTACCGATCCGGGATCTGGTGGCGCAAAATCGTGGTGCTGCCCTTCGACCGGGTACAACATGCGGAAATCTCCAGCGGGCCGCTGCAGCGGAAGTTCGGTCTGGCCTCGCTGAAGTTCTTTACGGCTGGCGGCGCCTCCATCGACCTGCGCATCGACGGCCTGAGCGAGGACGTGGCCAGCGACCTGCGCGAGTTCATCATGCAGCGCGCCGCCGAATCCCAGGACGACCACAGAGCGCCCCAGGGCAATTCAGAGGCGGCGCCCGCTGATCCCGACAAATCCCCGGTACTACCCAATGGAGCCTGAGGCCAAAGAACCGGCCTCCGCCCACCGGTGGCGCCGGACATCGCCAGTGGCGGTGGTGTTCTACGTGCTCAAGTTCGCCCGCCACATGGTGACCGACGGACTGCCGGCGGTGGCGCCAGCGGTGGCGGTGTTCGCCACGGCCGACGGCTGGATGAAAACCGCGGGGATCGGGGCCCTGTCGGCCCTGGCGCTGATTGGTGCCGTGGGCGCCATACTGAGCTACCTGCGGTTCCGTTTCCGCTTCGAGGGTCAGCAGCTGCTGGTCCGCCGCGGTGTCATCAAACGCGAGCAGCTCAACGTGGACTTCGACCGCATCCAGGACGTCGCCATCGACGAGCCGTTTTACGCCCGGCCATTCGGACTGGCCATGCTGAAGCTGGATACCGCCGGCAGCGCCGGAAAGGAGATCACCCTGCCGGGTATCCCACTGGCAAACGCCCGGGCCATGCGTAATGAAATCATCAGCGTTGCAACCCGCCAACCCATGCCGGAAACCGTTGACGCAGAGGAACCGAGCGACCATCTGCTGACCCGCAGCAACGCCGACATTGCACGTTACGGCCTCACCGCCAACGGCCTGCTGTGGGTCGCCATCGTGTTTGGCGCCTTTGTCAGCGCCGTGGATGACGATCAATGGCTCGGACCGGCAGTCAACTGGCTGACCAGTGCGTTGAACCTGGACGGTGTCACCAGCGCGATCGTGCGCCTTGGGGCTCCTGGCGCCGTCCTGCTGGTCCTTCTGGGCCTGCTGGTGGCCGGACTGCTGCTTTCCCTATTTTCCATCCTCGGCGCGCTCTGGAAATACGCGGATTACCGGCTGTCCGTGGACGGCAACACCTACCACCGACGCAGCGGCCTGGTGAGCAAACAGGAACAGACCCTGAAGCGGGCCAAGATCCAGGCCGCCGTGTGGCGGCAGAACGTCGTGGCCTACTGGTTGTCTCGCATCAACCTGCAGCTGCGCCTGGTGAGCGCCGGAGAGGCCGCCAACGCCCAGGGCATGCCCATCGGCCAGCCCGTGTTCCTGGTGCCAGCCCTGACCGATGACGAGGCCCATGACATGTCGGCGGAGTTTCTGCCGGAGCTGGATACCCGCAGCTTGCAGCTGTCACAGATTAACCGGCGTCGCTACATGAGCCGGAATATCACTCTTGCATGGATGCCGTTTATCGCCGCTGCAAGCTTTGCAGCTTACTTCCTGAACCCGCTGGCGGCGCCCGCCGTGTTCCTGGCGGGGCTCGCCCTGGCCACGGGCTGCGTCTACCTGCGCTGGAAACGATACGGCTACGGTACGGTGAACGCCTACGGCTGTCTTCGCGAGGGCTTTTTCGGCTACAAAACCACGCTGTTTCCCCTGCGCAAACTGCAGCGGGCGGATCTGCGCCAGTCCCCTTCCCAGCGGCGGGCCGGCCTGGCCAACCTCACAGTACACCTGGCCTCCCACTCCATCACCATGCCGTACATGGACTTGAATGAAGCACGCCGCTTCGCCGACCTGGCTCTGCACCAGGCGGAGTCCAGCGAGGAAGGCTGGTTCTGACGGTTACATCACCACCTGGTGATTTCCACCAGCACCTCATTGCGGCGGAAAAACGGCAGAGTGAAGGGGCCGTTATAGACCGCTGACTGGGGTTCACCCACCGACCGGACCTGGTCACGCTGCAGGGCAGCGTTGAGTGTGTCGAGGTTTTTGACGAAGTTTTTTTCTGTAGTGCGGCCGCTGTAGCGCCGCACCGCCATGGTCCGTGCCGGCATCTCCAGTATGGACACCCGCTGGTCCACCGGCCTGGGCAGGCTGTCCTGATCGTAGGCCCGCTCCATCACGAACTGCCAGTCGTAGCGGTCCCGGGCTTCGCTGCCCTGAGTCAGGGAGGAGGTCACCGGAACGGTCATGGCCATCTTCTTCGACTGGCTGTTGTCGCCAAAGATGTAACCCGCCAGGATGCGAAATGCCTGGTTACCGCTGTCGCGGAACCCGCCCTGGATGGTGGTCTGAGCCACCAGGTAAGGCTCGTACTGCCTGATTTCGTACCCCTCTCGCTGTTCCAGCACGCGGTATTCCGGCTCTTCGTAGGACATGGCCTTTTCCCCCACAAGGGCGGCACCCAGCAGCACCGCCAGCACCATCAGTCGGTTCATGGACTTCACCTCGGTCAACAAGGCCCACAGGATGATCAGACCCGGGTGAAGCAGGCGTTGAGGCGCTGTTCAGGGGCCGTGAACACGGCCCCTGGGTTGGTTTACTCGAAGCTGTCCCGGAATATGGTATCCGCCTGGGTGGCGGCGAATCCCACGTCATCCATCAGGAAGGTGCCCACGTTGCCGACGCCCTCCCCCCGATAGCAAAAGCGGAATTCCGCCGGGTTGGCGCTGGGCGCCAGGCTGATGGGCAGGGCTACCGGCGCACCGCCGTCGATAGTGGCGGACACCATGTTGGTGTCAAAATCCACCATCAGGGCCAGTTCTTTCCACTGCCCCAGGTCATCCGGATAGGTGGAGCTTTCCATCAGGATTTCCGCGGGAACGCCGCCTACGCCGATGACCACCAGGTAGATCCCGTCCAGCCGGTACTCGATGCCCCAGGCGTTGGCAAATCCGCCGTCGCTGTGCTGAATGGTGAAGCGCGGGAAATTGCCGCTGGCCGGCGGTGGCGCTTCCGGTGCTGCAAAAAAGAACCATTCGTAGTTGGACAGCTCCGGTGCTGAGATGGTCGGCCCGTAGAACCGGTTCTGGACATCAGCGGGGTCGCCATCGTGAATCCGCATCCACTGGGTCGAAGTACCACGAGTTGACGGGACGCCCATCACGTCAGACACCGTTCGCACGGTGAAAGCGCCGGGCGGACTGCTGTCCACGATGGGCCAGTCCTGGATCACGCTGAGCAGGTCACCCAGCAACAGGCTTTCGAAATCCCGGGTGCCCGACGGGTAGGCCAAAGTAGAGGCCACCGTGCCAAAGTCGTCAGGATCGGCGGAGCCCAGGGACGGTGTTTCGTCCACATACCAGTCAAACGAGGTGTTACCGAAACCGTCCCAGGCCAGTGTGGTGCCCGCCGGCGGCGCCGGCGCAAAAGTCTCCGCCCCCGACCACAGCCCTATGCCGCTGGCCAGGGCCGCCCGTCCAATGTTGCCGGCACCGTACTGCAGGCCGTGGATGATGTTGTTGGAATTGCCGAATGGGCTGGAGCGGTAGATCCACAGATCCGTGGCCGGATCGTCCAGGTTGTTGACCGTAAACAGTCTTGCCTGGCCTGCATCGAACTGGGTCCCCGATGGAATATTGGAAAAGTAGTCAAAGCCGTGACAGAAGGGTCGGTTGGCCGACGTGGTAAATGGATCGCCGACATTGGTGACTTCCACCTGGTCCCCGTCGGGGTCCACCTCGGTAATCCGCAGGTTGTCGACCTGGGCGGACACGCCCATGGAAACGGCCAGGCCGGCCGCCAAAAGTTCGATCTGGTATCGCACCGCACTGCCTCCCAAGAACCTCACGGCTTAAGCATAGCGGCAGGCCGGGGAGTTGACCAATCCCTGCCCGTCAGCATCGACCCCGTTTACCTGGACCGGGTTTTCTTTGAAGCCTTCTTCCTGGCGACCCTGGCCTTCTTCTTTTTCACTGCAGAGCGCGCCACCTGCGCTGCACGAGCCTTCAGCGCCTCAAATGCCTCCACAATCCCGTCCGCGATGTGCTGGGGGTCGGTCACGGCGGTTTTCCCGGCAAGCAGACCAAAATGCATTTTCCCATCCTGGGTATAGATGGTGATGTTCAGTGCGGTATTGGGTGCGATGGTGGATATGGGGTAGAGGCACTCCATTTTTGCCTGGCGCAGATAGTGAGGGTGATGGTCACCGATCAGGTTGGAAATGACCACGTTGCCCAGTGGCCGGATATGCTGGGACACTCCCGCCAGGTCACCCAGCGTGGCAGCGGTCTGGGTCAACAGCGTGTAAGCCTCGGCGGCTTCCGGCGCAACCTGGTGGGCATCGGTCTTGGCACGTTCGGCGTTCTGCTGCACCTGGGACAGGCGGTCGAGTGGATCTGATTCATCAGCGGCCATCTCCAGCAGGACAATGGCCAGGTGGTTGCCGGCATCACTGTTGTCGTCTTTTGCCCGCAGCGACACCGGCATCTCCGCAACCAGCGGCTGTTCCGGGGCTTTTCCGGACTCTTCCAGGTAGTCACGCATGGCGATGTCGCATACCGTGAGAATGACGTCGTTGACGGTGACATTTCGGTCGCGGGCGAGCCGCTTGACGTCCGCCAGCAGCAGGGTAGAGAAGCCGACGGCCCGGGCGGCCGTGAGCCGCTCATTGAACAGCGTGCGGGGCGCAGAAAACGGCAGCACCAGTCCGCGGTCGCCAAAAGCCTGGGCCACGCCGCGTTGAATGAACATTTTCATGACGCGCGGTCCCAGCAGAACCTGGCGCCCCAGGCTGCGTGCCGTACCAAACAGACTGGCGGATACCTTCTTGCGCTCTTCCCGCGCCCGCTGTGATCGCTGTGTATTGGCCCACAGGGCGGGTTTACTCCGGTCCCGGGGGTTGGTGGCCAGGCTGGCCATGGTCAACCGCGACATGGTGACCCCGTCCATGTACGCGTGATGAATCTTGGTGTAGACAGCAAACTGACCCGGGCCCAGCCCTTCGAAGATGTGCACCTCCCACAGCGGCCGGCTGCGATCCAGCAGCCGCGCATGCAACCGCGCCACGTGGCGCCGAAGCTGCTCCATGCTTCCCGGCGCCGGCAGCGCCTGGTGGAACAGGTGGTTGTCGATGTCGAAATCCGCATCCTCGATCCAGCTGGGCGGTGTAATCACCGGGGCGCGGAGCTTCCAGTTGAACGGCGGCACCGGCGGCTGCTGCCGGAACTCCTCCACCAGCCTGGAAACAAAGTCGGCCCGGGTACGAGAAGGGCACTGATACAGCTGCAGCCCCGCCACATGGCGCGGGCTGTTGGCGGACTCCAGCAGCAGGAATCCCTGGTCGAGTAGCGCAAGCTTGGGCATCAGACTACTCAGACTATCGAATACCGGCGGCGGGTGTCATCTGGAAATTCCCGTAGGGTTTCACTGATCCGCAAGACGGGCCATCCGAAGTGGGTGATAGCAAGGCTTAGGGACTCCTGATGCCTTGCCAATAGTTGCCTACGCCCGCTCGCGGGCGCTACGCAAATCGTGGTTTTGCTTCGCTTACGGCCTTCGGCCGTTGGCACGTCCTTGTGCCAACCCTCCGCCGTCATCCTGAACTTGATTCAGGATCCATCTGAGAATGGGATCTGAAGAGCCTTTGATCCGGGCAATCGCTTGATCGGAGGCTTCGATCGGGCATGTAGGCGGCGGATGGTGTCACGGACGATGGCTGCGTTAACTGTGTATGGCAGCCTTCAACGAAAGCGGCTTCGGGACTTCAGATGGATCCTGAATCAATCCCGGATCGGGGTCCGGGACATGGTTCATGACGGAAGAAAAAGCGGAGCCCCTTGGCACAGGGATGTGCCAACGGCCGAAGGCCGTGAGGGATTCGGAAACCGCGTCTTTGATTCCCGGCCGCGAGTCGGGCAGGAAGCCCGATCTCGCGGTCCAAAAAAAAAGCGCCCGAAGGCGCTTTTTTAATTGAATCAGAACTTTAAAGGTTTTCGTCCGGATCGACGTTGGTCCACTCACCGGCGGTCCAGTCTTCTTCCGGCGACGCGCCCGGGCGGATCGCGCCGGCCCAGTTCACCTTGTCGAAGAAGTCATCGAACAGGGCCGGGCTGGCCTGGCCGATGTTGGCGGCGGGAGAGTTGGCGGCCGGGATCAGCGGGTTGTTGGAGGTGGAGCCAATGCGCGCGCCAGCGGCGAAGAACATCAGCATCGGGTCATCGGTGGTGTTTCCGGCACCGCCGTTGAACAGCGTGGACTCCAGCAGGTCGCTTTCGTTGTCGTCGAACAGGTTGCCCTGACAGGCCAGAACCGTGTTGGTGATGGTGCCGTTGTTGGCATCAGCAATCACGTCCTGGTTGATCTGGGGACCGTCAATCCGCAGGCAGTCGCTGGGGGCGAGGTCATCGGCCGCACTTGCCACCACCGAGTTGGTGATGTTGAACAGGGCACCGCGGCGAATCCGCAGGGCCTGCTGGGGACCTTCGCCCACACCCGCTTCGTAGTAGATGGTGACGTTGGCAAACCTGGCGCGGGTACGCGGCTCCGCGCCTTCGTTACCTTCCTGGCCGTCCCACTCGAAACCACGGGCGTCCTTGACGGCGGCTTCTGACATGTGGGCAATGCCGTACTGGAGCTTGGGCTGGGCGCCCTGGGTCATATCGAAGCTGTCGTCGTCAGCGGCGGTAACAATGGCGTACTTCATGTTGCCAGCGCCACCGAACCACTCGATGCCGTCGTCGCCGTTGCGGTGCACGTGAATATACTCCATCACGGTGCCATTACCGACGGTATACAGGGACAGGCCGTTCAGCTCGCTCAGAGAGGAAATCTGGGTACCGGCGTACTCAATACGGACGTAACGCAGTTCGCCGCTGGAGTCGTCGTTGTCGGACCCGCCGTATTCGTTCAGCTGGATCTCGTCCAGGCAGCTGGTGGTCGGATCGCAGTCGTTGGGAGCGCCTCGGCCGGCGATGACCACACCGCCCCACTGGCCGGCTTCCAGGTTGCCGGTCAACAGGTGGTCCTTGGAAGTGAATACGATGGGCGTCTCAGGGCCGCCGACGGCCACGATCTTGTTGCCACGGCTGATGGAGAAGAACGCACCCAGGTCCTGGGAACCGGCGGGCAGGTTCTCACCGACGATCACGGTGCCCGGTTCGATGGTCAGGGTTGCGGGGGTGCCGCCAGAGGGGCCGAGATCGTCGCCGAAGCGGAATCCGCTCAGACCAATGACCCAGTGCAGGTCGTTGGTCAGGGTGGTGTCAGTGTTCAGCGTAGCGGGAAGGATGCAAGCACCGGGGATATCCGGATCAGCGCCCGCAGAAAACGCGGGGCAGGAGGCTGCACCAAATTCGGTGGTCCAGGGGCAGGTCGGTTCCGCAGTCAGGGCCACGAAGTTGATGGTGCCGCTGCCGCCGGCCGTCAGGCTGTAGGTCACGTCGATGGCATTGCAGGACTTGAACACGATGTCGGCAGATCCAACCACCGCAGCGCCTACGGTGCTGGTGGGGTTGAAGGTGCTGCCCGTTGTGGTGAACAGGTCCACGGTGTAGGCGTTGAAGCCGGTGGTGGTACCGGTGTTGGCTACGACCCATGTCGGGTTACCGGAATCATCATTGGCGTAAAACGCGAAGAAGAACTGGCGTCCGCCCGCGGGCAGCTCAAGAATGCTGAGGGTGGCGCCGGTGCCGAAGATCGGGTTTCCAGAGGCGTCTGCAGGAATGTAGGCCTGAGGCAGAGCCTTGGTGACGGTCAGAGCCTGGCTGGCGCCGGTCATGAGCAGACCTGCCACGACGCAGAGAATCGCTGACGTCAAGCGTCGGTTAAATGCTTGCATGGTGTCCTCCCAAGGACGGATAAATAAAGTGGAAGCTAAAGGGTTTTTCGATATTGGCGATCGAAAAGTACGCGGGCTTTGTTACAGACTCTTGAGTGAAGTGTTACAGCAAGATGAAAAACGGTCGATTACGCTTCCCCATCGAAAATGGCAGCGTCGCGCCAAATGACCAGACAGGCTGGCCATCCTGGATCTAGAAGCGCCAGTCCAGGCCCACGCTGAACTCCCGGCCTTTCTTGTAGATCCGGGTGAATTCGTCTCCCTGGGTAAACTCGACCTCCTCGTCCAGCAGGTTTCTGGCCTTGATGCCCAGCTTCATCTGCCCGTCGAAGAAATCCTGGCTGTAGACGAAGTCCAGCTGGTTGAACGGCTCCTCGAAGATATCCGGATTGCCCTGGGCCCCCACAAAGCTGATGCGCTCACCAAACACGTTGTACAGCAGGGTTGCCTTGATGCCGCGGTCTTCGTTGTCGTATCCCACCTGCAGGTTGAACACGTAGGGCGACTGGCCCTGCAGCTCCCGGTCGGTGTTGGTCAGCCGGCCGCGCTGCTCTTCGGTAATCTCAATGCTGGAATCGATGTAGCTGTAGTTACCGGCCAGGTAGATCTGGTCGACCCAGTCACGGTCGAACCATTTCCACCGCCGCAGCGGCTCCAGGGATCGGTAGAACTTGATTTCCAGACCGTTGATTTCCGCCGATTCCACGTTGTCGACGGTGGTCCTCTGGGCAGATCCGCCTTCGAAGATCAGTTCGATAGGATTCTGCAGCTCCTTGCGGAACAGGGCCACCGAGATGTTGTTGATGGTGTCGAAATATCGTTCCCAGCGCAGATCGTAATTGGTGATATCCACCGGGATCAGCTCGGGATTTCCGCTGATGACAATGTCCAGCTCGGGGTCTGTGTACAAGGAGGTCGAGGCTTCCCGGAACTCTGGCCGGGTGGTGGTTTCCGAGTAGCTGAAGCGCAGCTGGGTGGCGTCACTGAAATTCCAGGTTGCGCTGACGCCGGGGTAGTACTCGTCGGTCTGGACCACGGACTCCTCCAGGTTCGACGTGTTGAAGCGATCAAAGGTCACCACCGATTGATCGAACACCTCGTGGCGCACGCCCAGGTAGAGGCGTAGCTTGTTGCGGATGGTGGCGTCGACACTCAAGTATTCCGCCTCGATATCCTGGTTGGCGAAGTAGGTGTCCGTGGACAGGGTCCGCTCCACCAGCCGAAAGCCCCCGTCAGGCTGAATGTTGATGGGCAGCAGAATGGATTCCAGGTCCTGCAGCAGCAGCTCCCGATCCCGGCAGCTGCGTTCCCGGCACTCGTAGCGGAAGCGCCGAATGAACGAATCGCGGGATTTTTCCACGGTGTTGTAGCCCGCGGCCAGGGCCAGGCTCCAGTTTTCCCACGCCAGTGGCAACCGCAGATCCAGCGCCATGTTCTCCGCCTGGTCTTCCAGGTCGGAATAGAATCGGGCGTTGCCGTCGGCGCTCAGATTGAATCGGAACACCCCATCGTCGACCTCGGTATACCGATAATCCCGGGTATCCGGTGCATCTCTTACCGTATCGGCATCGGAGTAAAGCCAGCTCAGCTCCAGATTGGAGAGCCTGGGAATCGTGTGGGTGCCGTTGAGCTGCAGGGCGTTCAGCTGGCGCTGCTGGAATTCCAGCTGGGTGCGCTCGATAAAGTCTCCCTCTACCTCGATCCCCCGGTCGACCCGGACTTCGTCCTCGGAATCCCGCAGGCGCATCACCGCCAGGCTGACCGCATGATCGTCACCGATCTCTATGCCGCCGGCCAGGAAGTTGGTGATGTTGACAAAACGGCGGGTGATGTCCAGGTCAAAGGAGGTGCTCGGCGTCAGCTGGATTTCCCCGTCCCTTTCGAAGGCAAAGTAACTGTTGCGAACTTCTTCACGATTGCGCCAGCTCTGGTCGTAGGCATACACCGCCACCGCGCCCAGGGAGAAGCTGTCCCAGTCTCCACGCCAGCCGCCCGTGACCGACATGCTTGAGTCGGGGTCCAGCTCCCGGTTTCTGGCGTTATAGATACGGGGCAACTGCTGGCCGGTACGCTCGCCGATCTCGAAATCCGGGTTGGGAAAGCGCCGGGTGCCATCGTCCTTGCCCAGGAAATCGTCATCGCCGCCGGTATAGGTGGCACCGTCATCCCAGGTGGACTGGTCATGCCAGGCAGTTGAAAAGCCGACCTTGAAGTAGGTGGACTCGGGAATGCCCGTGGTGCGCAGGTTGATCACGCCGCCGCCAAATTCCGCCGGCATGCTGGCCTCGTAGCTTTTCTGAACCAGCACGCTGGCCAGAATATCTGCCGGAAACAGACTCAAGGGCACCACCCGGCGGGTCGGGTCCGGGCTGGGAATGTTGGCGCCGTTGAGCAATGCGCTGGAGTAGCGCTCCCCCAGGCCACGTACATAAACGTAACGACCGTCCACCAGGGTCAGACCGGTGACCCGTTTCAGTGCACCCGCTGCGTCACTGTCGCCGGCCCGGGAGATGGCCTCCGCGCCCAGCACGTTGGCCACCCCGGAGGACATCCGCTGCTCTTCCAGCACCGATGCCAGGGAACCCTCTACGAAAGGCTCCAGCACCACAAACTCGGGCAGCTCCAGCCCGGCGGGCACCAGTTCAATCTCCATTGGGGTCGTTTCCTCGCTGAACACCTGGACGCCGTCCTGGGTCAGGGTCGCGTGTTCGCCGTGCATCACCGAAATCGAGTACACCCCGGGTGGCAGCTCCACCTGGAATTGGCCTTCCTCGGAGGTGCGCAGGTCCAGCGGTGTGCCGCTGATAAAAATGCGCGCGCCCGACACCGCTTCACCGGACTCTGCTGAAAATACCCGACCGGTCAGAGAACCTGGATCGCCCTCCATCAGCATCCGGTCAGTGCCAGCCGAACTGTCGCCGGCACTGACATTCCCCTGGTTGGAGCTGTCCACGATGACCCGGGGAGGCGAGCCGTCGGGGTAAAGGGTCACCAGGATCTGGCCCAGCTCGCCGTCAACGAGGTTCAGTGGCAGCCGCAGCAGTTCAATGCCCTGCCGGCTCAGCACCAGCTCCCGTTGGCCGGCGGGTAAACTGAAAAACAGGGCGCCGCGGTCGTCGGTTACGCCGACCTCACCCTCTACAGTGGTAACCGCGATGTCCCCCTGAGGCAGTCCACCCTGGAACACAAAAAGGGACAGCCGGGCATCTTCAGCCCACAGCGGCGAGGCGTTCAACAGCAGAGCCAGCAGCACGCCGGTCAGCGAACGCGAGAGAGCGGGACAGCAGTTCATCAGGAGCAGCGCCAGGGGGTTTCCAGACAGTCTTCCATGACCCGGCGGAGTTCAATGCCCTTGCGGAACAGATCGGGGCGCTTGAGCAGCGGCAGATGCCGCTCGACTTCGTCGAACCGACCGACCTTGAAATAGGCGTATGCCAGGGCGTAACGCAGGTCCTCTTCCGCGGCGAGCAGGCCGCTGCGGGTCAGGGCTTCCTCCATGGCGGTGATCTGGCTGAACCGCTCCAGCTCCAGCAGGATGGCAAGCCGCTGTTTCAGCTTGATGTCCTGTTTCTCGATCTGGGCATTGAGGATCAGGGCCCGGTAGGGCTTGCCGGCCCTTCGATACAGTTCAGCGGCCTCGGATACCAGGTCCGGATTGATGGCGGACGCCTTGTAGAAAATTTCGGCTGCGGCCAGCAGATCACCCCGGGCCAGGTAGGTATGGGCCAGGACCTTGGCTGCGTCTTCGTTGTCCGGGAATCGAAGCCGCGCCTGCTCCAGGAAGCCCAGCGCTTCGTCGTACTCGCCGGCCTGGCGCAGGGCATTGCCGATAGCCACGAAATCGTCGACCTCGCCCTCGGCTGCCTCGAGATACGCCTTGCCAAGATCAGCGGCCTCCTGGAACAGCCCCAGATCGATCAGGTAGAACACCTTGCGCCGGGTGAAGGCGTAGTTACCCGGAAACCGCTCGGACGCCTCCTCCAGGACCGTCCAGGTCTGATCTTTTTCGTTGAGCAGCCAGTGCGCGTGGGCGCGCATGATATAGGTTGACGAGAGTCGCGCCGCCGTCTCCCCAGCCCGCAGGATAGAGTCGATGGCCTCCCGGTATTCCTCCAGGGCGAAATGCACCTGGGCCAGATAAATGTAGAGCACATCAGGCGTCTGGCCAGTGATCTCGTCCACAAACCCGGCGTCAATGGCCGCATAGAAGCTCTTCTTGGCCAGGGCGGATTCGCCGCGGTTGAGGTGGATCAGCCCGTACACCGTGTGGTACTTGCCGACGTTGACGGCCTCGGCGGTCAGATCGACGTTCTGCAGCGCGTCCTCGGCCCGGTCGTAGTGGCTGTCCTGGACCAGTACCGAGGCGAGCTCGATGAAATCGACCTCATCGTCATCGGCTTTGGCCAGCAGCAACGGGCAGGTCAGTACCAGCCACGAGAGCAGCAGCCAGGTGAGGATGTAGCGCACGTTCAGGGGCCTCAGGACAGGTCGAACCGCACCCGCTGCTTAGCCCAGACGCGAACGCTTTCGCCGTTATAACTGGCGGGTTCAAACTTCCAGGTCTTGACCCCGGCCACTGCCACGTCTTCAAAGATGCCGGCGGGATTGGCTTCCAGTACCTTGACACGCTCCACGTCGCCGGTGGGGCTGATCAGCAGTGAAAGCAGCACGTAGCCTTCAATACCTTTGGCCTTGGCTCGAGGTGGATACTGCATGGGAGACTGCAGTGCGGGGCGAGGTGGATCGTCGACGGAGTCATCGGTCATCACCAGGTTGTCTGAATCCCCCAGCAGATCTCCAGTCAGGTCGCCCAGATTATCAGCGTCGAAGCCAGGCAGTCCGAGGTCCAGGCCGGCCAGGGAGGACAGGCCGGACACTGGTGCGGGCGCACGTCGCTTGGTGCGCTTCGGCGGCCGCGGCTTGCGCTGTACCACCTTTCTGGGTTCGGGCTTTTCCTTTTTCTCGAAGTCGATCTGGCTGGCCCTGATCTTTTCGGGGTCGCTGGGCCCGTCGGCGAACCTGTTGATCAGGACCACGGTGGCGAAAACCAGCGCTGAGCCGAACACCATGGAAAGCACTGCTGAGACATGTCGCTTCATATTCGTCCTACCTTAACCAGAGGTTTACCCCGCGCCGGCCTCGGAAACCGTGGCCACGCCGACGTCCTGAGCACCGGCCAACCGCGCCTGGTCAATCACTTCCACCAGGCGGTTGGACGGCACGATTTCATCGGTCACGATGAGCACGGACTTGTTGGTACTGCCCTTGAGCAGATCCCGCAACCGGCTCTGAATCACCCACAGTCGGACGGGCTCGCCATTGAGGAAGGTCTCGCCGCTTTTGTCGATGTACAGGCGCATGGCCTTGGTGGAGGCGACAGACGCACTGGACGCACCCGGTCGATCGATATCGATCTTCATATCCTTGGTGAACGTTGTGCTGACCATAAAAAAGATCAACAGAATGAACACCATGTCGATCAGGGGCGAAATATCGATCCCCTGACTGGTGTTTTTTCTCGTTCGGTAGCGCATCAGATCAGCGGGATACAAGCAGGTCCTTGACCTGCTCCAGTTCCATTTCCATCTTGTCCTGGCGACGATCCAGATAGCCCTTTGCCAGCAGGCCGGGGATCGCAACCGCCAGTCCCATCTGGGTGGTGAACAGCGCCTGGGAGATGCCACCGGCAATACCACCGGATTGTGAGTACAGCGACATGTCGCCCAGGGAGTCGAAGGTTTCGATCATGCCGCCCACCGTGCCCAGCAGGCCCAGCAGGGGAGCCACCGCGATGATTGATGTGATCAGCGCGGTGTAGGTGCGCAGTTCTTTTTCGTAGCCGGCAAAGGCGCCATCCAGGAACGGCCGCGGATCATCGGGGTGGGCCTTGACCACTTCCCTGCCCCGCAGCACGGCCCCGTCGATCATGCCTTTGGATTTCTTCAGCTTGCCCTTCTTGGCCCGTCGCAGCAGCTCACGCACGCTGCGGGCGCTGCCGCGCTTGAGCAGGGAGAATCGGTAGCCAATGGCGGTCCACAAAACCACGGTGGCCACGATCAGCGGCGGCATGACATAGCCGCCCTGCTCAAAGTAGATCTTCAGCTCTGCCAGGAAGGACTGGATCATGGCGCTCAGGCTGCAGCCTTCAGGTGGCTCTTCTTTTCCTGGTAGAGATTGATGACGTAGAGTGCTCCCTTCTCCATATCGTCCTTGATGGTCTCAGCCCAGCTCGACAGCAGATTGCCCAGCAGCAGCATGGGGATCGCCACGATCAATCCCAGTTCCGTGGTCACCAGGGCAATGGCGATTCCACCGGACAAAAGCTTGGGATCGCCGGTGCCGAACTCGGTGATGATTTCAAACGTCGAAATCATGCCGGTCACGGTACCCAGCAGGCCCAACAGCGGGGCCACCGCCGCCACCACCAGGATAAACACGCCGAAGCGGTTCAGGTGGGGGCTCTCGTGCAGGATGGCCTCGGACACGATGTCTTCCAGATGCTCGCGGTCCTTGTCCAGGTTGCGGATAGCAGCGGCTACCACCCGGGCAGGCGCGCTCTTCTTCTTCTTGCAGTAGACCAGGGCTTCCTTGCGCTTACCTTGCGCAACCAGGCTTCCCGCCTTGCCGGCCAGCTTGTTGACGCTGGTGCTGGCGCGCTTGAGAAAGAACACCCGCATAACGCACAACACCAGCCCGACCAGACCCAGCATGACCACAACCCAGCCAATCGTACCGCCATCATTGATGACGTCGATGACACCCTTGTCCTTGCGGGTTTCCACTTCCCTGGTGAGGGTCTCGAACAGGAATATGGGAATCACCGGATCACCACCGCCGGCGAGCACCGCCGATACGGCGTCGGCGTCTCCCTGCGGCCACACCTTGAGGCGACCGCCACCGGCCGGTGCCAGGGCGGCTGTGACCTCACCACCGCGGCCGTAGGCGGCAATGTTGCCAATTTTCAGGATCTCACCGGCTACCTCCCTGCCTTCACCGGTGTAGAAAATTCCCTGCTCCCTGCGGATGGATCCCAGCTGCCGGGACAGGGCACTGCCCTCTCGAAACAACCGCGTCACCTTGGCCGCATCGTCCAATGCGGCAAACTCGTCGGTGCCGAGGGTTTCGACACCGTATTGGTCCAGCGTCGCACCTCCCTGCTGGAAAGTGGCCGCGAGGACTTCCCGATTGTCCGCGTTGACGATGGCCTGTTCTTCGGACTGGTTGACCTGTTGCTGCACACGGTCGGCATCAGCGTCCAGCCGAACCACTTCCCGCTGCAGCTGATCGACTTGGCGCTGCAGCGATGCGCGGGCCGCATCGTTACGCTGGCGGGTTTCCGCGATCAGGCTTTCCAGTTCACGCCGCTGGGCCTCCAGGAATGCAAACTCCCGCTGGTAGGCCTCTTCGATGGATCGCCCCTGAGGTGCTGGCTGAGCCGTTGGGGCCTGGATGGACTGGTTGGTAGCCTGCTCATCCTGGGCAGCGAGTGTGGCCGACCAGACCAACAGGGCCCCGCCGGCCGTCAGTAGACGTCTGATCATGACGACACCCTCCCGGCCAGGGTGTTGGGGATTTCGAAGTAACCCTGGCGGATCTGCTTCTGCAGCGAATCGAACAGGACCTCAATGCTGGCAATGGAATCGGGATCGTCAACCAGTTCAAAACGCCAGTCCTCGCCCGACTTGCGAACCTGGCCGTATCGCTCATCGCTGGTCCGGAAGTACAGCAGCACGGTGCCCAGCTTGGCGACCTCGGCCAGCAGCCGCTCACCGTTCAGCTCGATGGTCTGGCTGTAAACGCCGTTTTCCCGGGTCAGACGGATTTCATCCTCGTAGAATCCCCACAACCGGTTTGCAGCACGGTTGGCGGGGATGACATTGGTTTCCAGCTGGACGCGGATTTCGTCCAGTTCCGACAGCCGCTCTTCCCGTTTGAAGGGCAGGGTCGATTCGATGTGGCTGCGCATCTCGTCCATGGCGCCGATGATGGCCGGGAACAGCGCCTCGTTATCCACGCCGGCCTGGCTTGCGATGGCGACGTTCTCAGCCAGCTTCTGCTGCAGCTGCTGCAGCTGGGTATCCAGACGGTTTCGGTTGGCGGACAATTCGGTCTTCTGGGCGGCCAGGCTTCCCATGTCCGCGCGGTGTTCGTCCTTGATCAGGTCAAGTTCCTGGTTCAATTCCTCGACCTCGCTGCGCAAAGCGATCAGCTGTCGCGCCAGCTCGTCGACCTCGTCGGCAAGGGCCGGCCCGATCACAGTTGCGGCCAGCAGCAAAAATACGCCGATTCGAAATATACTCATCAGGGCGGAACCCGTTTTTTATGGTGGAAATTTTGTTTTGCCAACAGGCAGCCCGGGGGTATCCCGAGGCTCAGTTGGCCGAGCATAAGCACGACTCATGACAATCCTGTTACAGGTTTTTTACAGGGCCGTGACGGACACCAGCGGGTTTCGGGAGAATCAGGACCTGGCGTGGAGGAATCACCTTTGTTGCAATTGAGCCGTGAAATGAGCGGGTGGGTCGTCACAACGGCCCTGGCGTTGTTGTTGGCGGCCTGCGGGCAGCAGGCCGAAGAGCCCACGGGGATGGATCGGGCGGCAGATCCCCAGGTTGCGGAAACCGAATCGCCCGATGGCGTCAAGATTCGCTACGAGGAACGTGGCAACGGCAGGACGGCGCTGGTGTTGGTCCACTGCTGGGCCTGCAACCGGAGTTTCTGGAAATCCCAGTTCGACGCCTTTCAGGATCAGTATCGCGTGGTTGCAATGGACCTGGGCGGCCACGGCGAGTCAGGGTCCAACCGGCGCCTGTGGCGGATCGCTGCCCTGGCCGAGGACGTCAAGGCGGTGGCGGACCAGCTGCAGCTGGACCGCATCATCCTGGTCGGCCACTCCATGGGCGGGCCGGTCAGCCTGGAAGCAGCACGACTGATGCCCGGCCGGGTACTCGGGGTCGTTGCAGTGGACACCCTGCACGATGCCGACTTCGAGTATCCACCGGGTCAGCTGGAGCAGATGGTGACGGCCTTCGAGACAGATTTTCACGGCACCATGAGCGGCGTCTTCCAGGGCATGTCCGGGCAGTACCTCACCCCGGACCTGAAGGATTTCATCGTCACCGAGTCCCTTAACACCCGGCCCGACGCCGCCGTCGCCCTGCTTCGGAACTTCGATCAACTGGACCTGCCCGAAATGTTCCGCCAGGCCGGTGTTCCGATACGCGCCATCAATGCCGCCCCCGGGCCGTCGACCCTTCCAACCGACATCGAGGGCAACCGCCAGCTGGCGGATTTCGACGCCGTCCTGATGGAACAGGTGGGGCATTTTCTGCAGCTGGAGCAGCCTGAGGCATTCAACCAGCTGCTCCGCGGCTACGTGGACGCTCTAAACCAGTCCGCAGCCCAGGACTGACGCCGCCCTTCCGTTTGCCCGGCAGGCGGTATCGAGCCTCGCAGGGGCTGCCAGGCGGTCGGTTTGTGCCGTCAGTGCCGTCTGCTAAAGAAAGTGCACCACGCCGAACAGCACGGCGGTCAGCAACAGGCTCATATGAATTACGCCAGCGACGCTGGCGATGGGCCCCAGCTTGCCAAAGATGGCGTTGATTTCCAGCACCACAATCAAGCCCAGCGCTGTCAGCAGCCCAGGGTCGGTGAAATTGCCGATGACCTGGGTAAACCCTTCTGCGCTGTAGGTCCCATGCTTGGACGCAAACATGCCGAACAGCATCGGGGCTGACAGCAAAGTGTTGGTGCGTGAAGCCAGCAACGCTTTCGGCGCCGCTGCGCCGGCATCACCCTCTACCAGGCCACAGACTATTTTCTGGGCAGGCCAGATGATCAGCCACACGTTGAGGAACATGAAGGTACCGGCCAGGGCACCGACGGCGATGTACTGGTTCATGCCCTTGCCCAGCACGTGCAGCAGGTAGAGGCCGGTGATGAAGGTAAACATGGCGCCCCAGCGGAACCACCACAGTGCCCGGGGTGCCAGCTTTTTCAGGGCGTCAGCCTTGGCGTCCGCTTCGGCTTCCTTGAAGTACTCCCCCTGGACAAAGTTGAAGTAATAAAGCATCCCGATCCAGGTAATGCCAAACAGTCCGTGGCCCCAGCGAGCCAGGAATTCAATCAGTGCCATCATGCCCATTCCCTCCGGTTTTTCTAATAGCAGGATGTTGAAAAAACCATCCATGGTTTTTGCAACCACGCCAACTGAAAGTTGCGATTTTCAGTTGGCTCACATTTTCAATGACTTACAGTCATCGAAAATGCCAGTACATCCCTGTACTGAACGCAGACTGTCGAAAAACTGCATTTTTCAACAGCCTGCTAGTCCTGGTTACTACCCGCGTCCAGGTCCGCGATCAGCCCAGCCGTTTTGACCACGTCAGCGTACTTGGCATGCATATCAAACAGGTTCGAGGCGTGGGCATCCGGGTTGCGGTCACCCACCGCTTCTTCCGGTACGAATACCGGGTAATCGTGCTGCAGGCCATCGACCACGGTGGCCCTGACACAGCCGCTGGTGGTCAGTCCGGTCACTACCAGCGAGTCTGCTCCCGCAGCCTTGAGCTGCTGGTCAAGATCGGTCTGGAAAAAACTGCTGGCCCACTGTTTTTCGATCAGGGGCTCATTGTCACGCCGCGCCAGCGCCGGGTCCACCTTGACCCACTCCGAATCCGGCGTCAGCACGTCCAGTGCCGGCAGGCGGGTCCGAAACACCCGCGCCTGATCCGGGTTATGGTAAACCACCGTGGTAAAAAACACCGGTAGCGACCGATTCCGGAACGCGTTCAGCAACGTCCGGTTGGCCGCCACCACCTCGGGGCAATGGCTGCCCAGGGGGCAGGCGGGATCGGTGAACCCCTTGATCATGTCCACCACCACCAGCGCCGGCCTCGCGCCCAGGGATTGCCCCTTGCGGGCCAGGTCCGAACGGGTCAGTTGGATGTCACTCATGGAATCTTCATACCAGGTGCAGGCCCAGGGCAGCGCTGACCAGCAGGCCCACCCAGATGGCGATGACAAAAGGACGAACCCGGCTGATGCTGGATTCGATCACCCGGTGATCTTCATCGGCGGCGTCGCCGTCCACCAGCCGGGCCCAGGCCGGAGCAAACGGCTTGAGCATGACCCGCACCATCAGCCCGCAGAACACCAGGGCGGCAAACACGAGCAGCTTGTACGCCAGCCAATCCGCCGGCACCGGCTGTCCCCTGAACAGGCTGATCGCCCCGACGCCACCGATCAGCGCGATAGCCACGATGCGAAAGGCAAAGTCGAACTGGATCAGCCAGCGGACGGAGTTGCGGTGTCCGGCAAAGTGAATGACCAGCACCATCAGCGCCCACCCCACCGCCACCAGCCAGCCCAGAACTATGGCGGTAGTGCCGCCGGGCACCAGGAACAGTTGCGCACTCAGGTGGACACCGCTGCCAAAAACCAGCGGCATGGACAGCCGTGGCGCCTGGTCACAGCCCATCATGATTTTGAAGGCCGTGCGCCGGGCCTCCACACCCAGTTCCTTGCGGGCGACGAAGCCGCTGGCGTAGAACGTCCCGAGGTCTCCACCCAACCAGTAAACGAAGCACAGCAGGTGGAATAGTTTGATCAGGAGATAGTCGCTCATTATCGTCGCGGCCCTGGAACGGCCGGCCTGTGCCCCGAACCCTTTTGATATAATATTATACCAATAGCTCTAATGACGGGTGATGGCCGGTGCCGTGAACCGCCGAATTCCCACAGCATGATAAGACGATACCGACCCGCAGATGCCTTCAACCAGCACTGAGAACGCCACCCTGGACCCCATTGCCCTGCTGTTCAGTTCGCACCAGCGCCGTTTGATCAAGGAAGACGACCGGACGCCGCTCTATCACAAGCTGTACCTGCTGCTGAAGAACGCCATCGTCGACGGTACCCTGCCCAACGGCACCCAGATGCCCACGGAACTGCAGCTGGCCGAGGCCTTCGACTTTTCCCGCATCACCGCCAAGCGCGCCATGGACGAACTGGCGGCCGACGGCCTGGTGGAGCGCCAGCGCGGCAAGGGCACCCACGTGACCTATAAGTTCCGGCCACGACCCGTGGCCGCGCCCCTGACCGCCATGCTGGAGGAGCTGGAAATCCTGGGACGCCACACCCAGGCCAAGGTGCTGGAGTGCCAGCCCCTGCAGCCGCCAGGCCACATCCGCGATGAATTCGGCCTGGCGCCCGGAGCCTCCATGCTGCGCCTGATCCGGGTTCGCCTGCGTGACGGCAAACCCTTCGGCTATTACCGCAGCTGGACCCTGGGCATGGAAGACAAGGTGAGCCGGCGCCAGCTGGAAAACGCGCCCCGGCTGGAGCTGTTCCGCGAGCAGGGCCTGGTGTTTACCCACGTGACCCAGATGATCAGCGCCATCGCCGCACCAGCGGAAGTGGCGGCGGAACTGGACACCGAACCCGGGGCGCCCCTGCTGTCGCTGCTGCGGCGCTCTTACAACAACACCGGCAAACGGGAAATTCTGGTGGACCGACTGCAGGCCCTGTACAACCCGGAGCGCTTCCAGTACCGCATGGATCTCAAAGTCTGAGTTAACCTGAACCACCGCACCCGGCGTTATCCAGACCGGGCAAAAACCCCCTCCAGCGCACCCCTTTCCGCCACCGCCCCATGGGCCGGTTTACATATACGCTTTTCGCACATTTTCCCTATACTATGCCGGCTACTGCACCCTAGAGGAGAGGATCATGTTGACCAAACTGGATAAATCCGCTTTGCAGCAAGTTTCACGCAAGACCCCGGTGGCCGCCGCCATCTGTGCCCTGCTGGCCACCTCGGCCGCCCAGTCACAGGTGCTGGAAGAGATCACCGTGACCGCCACCAAGCGGGCATCCACCATCCAGGATGTGCCGTTTTCCGTAAACGCCCAGTCCCAATCCGACATCGAGCGTTCCGGTGCCACCACCCTGGAAGAGCTGTCCCGCAACGTGGCCGGCCTTGCGATTCAGAACCTGGGACCTGGGCAGAGCCAGGTGGCAGTCCGCGGCGTCTCGGCCGGCCAAATTATTCGAGACCAGCCCGGCGTCAAGGAACAGGTGGGCGTGTACATGGACGAGTCCGTGGTGTCTCTGTCCCTGTTTACGCCAGACTTCGACCTGTATGACCTGAACCGCGTCGAGACCCTGCGCGGCCCCCAGGGCACCCTGTTTGGATCGGGCTCCATCGGCGGCACCATCCGTTACATCACCAATCAGCCCAACCCCGACGCGTTTGAAGGCAGCCTGGAGGCCAATCTCAATACCCTGGACGGCGGCGACACGGGCGGCCACCTGAAGGGCATGGTTAATCTACCCATCAGCGATACGGCAGCTTTCCGGGCCGTGGCCTACAGCCAGGAATACGGTGGTTTCATCGATGCCCGCCGGGAACAGACCGGTCAATTTGATGAAGATGTCAACAGCGGGAACCGCTCTGGCCTGCGTGCTTCACTGAGGTTTGAGCCCAGCGACCAATGGGTGGTCACACCAAGGGTGATCTACCAGAACATCGAAACCGATGGCTTCAATCGTCAGGAGGTTTACAACCTTTTCGCAAACCCGTACACCACAACCCGACCGCCCATTCAACTGGGAGAGCGCGAGCAGCATCTGCTCGGTGATGAGGAGTACTCAGAGGAAACCCTGCTGACCGACCTCGTCGTGGAAGGCAGTTTTGATGGCTTCGATGCGACATTTGTAGCTAGCTACCTGGATCGCAATATCCTGGTTAGCCGCGATGCAAGCGCCCTGACTCACAGTGTTTCTATCGACCTTGGCCTGGACGAAGCCGCAACGGCCATCCCTTCTAATCTGCGGGACAAGACATTCCTCGAACAGACCAGTCTCGAGTTGCGGTTTGCATCGAATAATGACGGACCCTGGCAATGGGTCGTAGGGGGGTTCTGGTCTGAGGTGGACCGGGAATATTCCCAGCGCCTTCCCACTCCCGGCTATGGACCTTTTGTCAACGAGGTGTTTGGCCCGGGATTCACGGCCGCCGTCGCGAATGGTTTTGAGGATCTTGACTCGTCATTTAACTCCGACCTGCCCTATGACATCGAACAGTTCGCGATCTTCGGTGAGCTGACCTACGACGTATCCGAAGCCCTGCAGCTGACCTTTGGCGGTCGTTATTACGACTTTGACGAAGAGCGTGTGATCACCACTGGTGGCCTTTTCGCCAACGGCGACGCCGGGCGGGTGGATAACACCTCGTCCGACGGCTTCACTCCCCGGATTCTCGCCAGCTACGCGCTGAGCGAAAACACCAAGATCAACGGTCAGATCTCACAGGGATTCAGACTGGGTGGTGTGAACGACCCGCTGAACACGCCAATTTGTTCGCCGGAAGACCTGGAGATCTTTGGGGGCTTCCAAGACTACGATGATGAGACCTTGATCAATTACGAGATCGGGGTGAAGACCCAGCTGGAAAGCGGCATCACCGTGAACGCCGCGCTGTTTTATGCCGACATTGATGACCTGCAGGTCACTCTCGATGCGGGCTCCTGCTCCTCTCGTGTGTCTTTCAATGTTGAAGACGCCAGCAGCCGGGGAATCGAAGTGGAAGTTGGCGGCAGTGTGACCGACAGCTTTGATTTCAGCGTTGCGACCAGCCTGCTGGAGTCGGAATTTGGCTCTACGGTACGCGATGGCAACGGCAACATCATTGGTGGTGTGGAAGACGGTAACCGCCTGGCCTCGGTTCCCGAGTTCCAGTTCGCGGCAACGGGTACCTGGAACTTCCCGCTGAACTGGGGCGGCTCACCGTCTGACGGATACTTCTCCGCGTCTGTACAGCATGTGGGCGACCGCATTACCCAGCCCAGTGACCAGATTCCCGGCGCCGGCAACTTTGTTTCCGGACTGCCCTTTGGCGGCGCTACCGGCAACGAGGTCACCAGCATTGACCTGGAACTGGATGCCTACACCATCCTCAACCTGAGCGCCGGCATGATTCGGGACAACTGGGAGGCCGTGATTTACCTCCAGAACGCGACGGATGAAAACGCACTGCTGTCGTTCGACCGGGAACGCGCTCCTGGCCGGGCCCGGCTGGCCTACCGGACCAATCCGCCTCGTTCGCTGGGCGTGACCCTGCGGTGGCGCTTCGAGTGAGCTAAGCCAGTCAATGGCGCCGGCCCGTGTTTTTCACGGGCCGGTTTTTTTTTGCCTCGAAAAAATCTCCCCGCCCATGAATCCCGAGTTTTGGCACGAACGCTGGGAACAAGGTCAGATTGGCTTCCACCTGGAT
>JASJDM010000132.1 GCA_030065125.1 Lysobacterales bacterium
GCCGCCAGGCTCAGCGCCGAGTAGCTGCTGTCCAGGCTGCGGAACACGTCGCCGTTGAAGAGATCCAGGAACACGTTGTCTTCGTCCAGGTCCAGGGCATAAACCCCCGCCAGCCAGTCCGTGGTGCCGCCGAACAGCGCTGAGGACGGGGTGGAGACCCAGCGCAGTTCCTGGCTCAGGGTGCGGCGCTGTCGGTCGGTCAGGGAGGTGAAATCGTAGGGTGAAAACTCTCCCCAGTATTCGTCATTGCCCCAGTCGCCGTCGAAGCTGTAGAGGATGTCGGAGTCCGCGATGGTGGTGATGGACACCAGCTCCGCCCGGTCGGAGCCCCGGAACGAAGCCCGCAGCGCCAGGGCAGCGGACTGCTGATCGTCTTCGCCGGGTTTGTCCGAGTGCACCACGAAGGTGTTCTCCGGGGCGAAGGCGTCGAAGCCGTTGTTGACGTCCACCAGCAGCCCGGTCACGTCCAGGGTCAGCTCCGGCGTGGGTTCGAAGCGCAGCTTGAGCCGGGCCGAAGTCTCGTTGCGGTCGTTGGTGTCGTCGGTGTTGAAGAAGTCATTGAAGCGGAAGCCATCGCTGGCGTAGTGCTGCACAGCAAAGCGATAGCCCGAGGTTTCACCCATTGGCCCGCCGGCTGAAAACCCCAGTGACCAGGTATCGTCATCGGCCAGGGTGGTCTCCAGGCTGTACTCCGGCACCTCGCTGGGGCCGAGGGTGCGCACGTAGACCAGCCCGGCCAGGGCGTTGGCCCCGTAGCGGGTGCCCTGGGGTCCCCGCAGCACCTCCACCTGGGCTGTGTCGAACAGTGAGGCCACGCCGCCAAGCCCGGAAAAGTCGATGTCGTCCACCAGGAACCCTACCGACGGGTTGGGCGCACCCTCGTACTGGCTGCGTTCGCCAATGCCGCGAATCTGAAAGAACCGGGGACGATTGGTGGCCGAAGACCAATTCAGGTTGGGCACCCGGTCCATGACATCCTGGAAATGCTGCTGTCCGGCGGCCTTGAGGGATTCGCCCCCGATAACGGAGATGGACGACGGCACATCCGTCAGCGGGACGTCACCCCGCAGGCTGGCGGTGACGACGATTTCTTCGATATCTTCATCGGGTTGGGCCACCACCCCTGGTGGAGCTGCCAGCAGCACCCCGAATGCGGGCGCCAGAATCTGCTGCTTGATGGATTTCATGGATCTCACCTCAATGAGACCCGGCTATGTCGGAGGAAATCAGGTGAGTCCCATTCCTACGCCGGCACGAACCGGATCAGGTTCAAAGGGTTCGCTGCTGCGTCTCAGGCCCGGTCGCTGCTGCGACCCATGTCCCGGCCACCCCTTGGGCATACGGCGAGGCCAATCCTCGCCGGTTGGGCAATATACGCAAATTGATGAGAGTTGTCAGGTTAACCAGCTTCCCGGGGCAGGTTAAGATGACCGGGCTGAAGCAAGGGAGAAACGTCGTGACGCTGCTGATCGTTGGCCTGGTAATGTTCCTGGGCATCCACCTGCTGCCCGCTTTTGTGCCCTTTCGCAATGGCCTGGTGGAGAAAATGGGTGAAAACGCCTACAAGGGCATGTTTACGCTGATCTCCGTTGCCGGACTGGTGCTGATCGTCTGGGGGTTTTCCCGGGCGCCCTTCGTGCCGGTGTACGTACCGCCGACCTGGGGACGCACCGTGGCCATGGTACTGATGCCGCTTTCTCTGATCCTGTTCGCGGCGGCCAACATGCCCGGCCACATCCGCCACAAGCTGAAGCATCCCATGCTGATCGGCACATTTTTGTTCGCCGTGTCCCACCTGGTCGTCAACGGGGACCTGCGCTCGGTGATGCTGTTCGGATGTTTTGGCGTCTACGCGGTGGTGGATATGGCCAGTGAACTGGCCCGGGGCAAGACGCTGATTGGCGACAAGCCCCCGGCGTTGTCCAAGGACATCATAGCCGTCGTGGGGGGACTGGTGATTGCCGCGGTGCTGGCCTATTTCCACGGCCGCCTGTTTGGCGTGGCCATCATCTACTGAGGGCTCGTGGGTCAGCCGCTGGCGGTCTCCGTGGCGGCGTCAACCCGAGCCTCCGCCTGGGGCCTGGGCAGCAGCTTACGCAGGTCGGATTCCAGGGCTTCCATCTCCTGGCGCAGCCATTGTTCCGGCGGCGCCACCGGCGCCCGGTTCAATCCAGCCACCAGCCGGGACAGGGGTTGGCTCCTGGTTTCAACGCCGGCCACGGGTTCGGGGACAGCGTTTTGTGGGCCACGCAGCACCACCACCAGCGAGATGCCAAGGACCAGCGCTGCGGCTGCACCGGCCCACATCCAGCGGCTGCCCGGTGGGGCCGAATGCCCCGACGTGAGCCGGGATCGCCCGGAACCCAGCCGGGCTACAAGGCGCGCATGCAGCGCCGGATCGACTTCGGCGGTGACTTTTGCCCGTCGAAGTTTCTGCTCGAGCTGGCTTGGCTTCTGGCTCATCAGTTGTACTCCTCGCCCAGGTCCCGCGCCAGCCGCGATCGGGCCCGGTGCAGGTTGACCTTGATCCAGGTCACCGGCCGCCGCAGCGACGCGGCGATCTCCGCCTGGCTCCAGCCTTCATGATAGTACAGCCAGACCAGGGTGAATGCTGATTCCGACAGGGACTCGGCGATCCGATTCCACAGGCGCAGCGCGTCACCGTCGTCAATTTCATCCAGCGCCGGTGCGGCAGTCTCCCGGGCGGCGGGTGCCGGCCGGCTGCGGGCCACCCGGCCTGCTTCACGCCGGGCTATAGTGTAGAGCCAGCCCGCCAGGGGGCGTGAGGGGTCATAGCTGTGAAAGTAGCGGAAGGCTGCCGCGAAGGTCTCCTGCAGGGCATCCTCGGCATCTGCCCGGTTGCCCAGTCGCGCCAGCAGGTAGCGCAGCAGTGCCGTCTGGTATCGGCGGACCAGCTCTACAAACGCGCCGGAGCCGCCGTTTTGCACCCGCAGCGCCAGTTCCCGGTCACTGCGCAGATCGCCCGCGGGTGCTTCTGACCCGGGTACTTCAGCGTCGTGCTGGATCTGCTGGAAAGCTGGCTGACCTGACATCAGGGCAAAGACTCGTTGCCGAAGGCTTTGAGCATATCCCGACAGGCCGGATAAGCGCCTCTGCGGAAAGGCATGGTCAATCCGTCCCGGCCCGGGCAGGTCGGACAGCCCGGGCCAGGTCAGAAAGTCAGCGGCGTTGAGCTGGACGGCAGTCAAAAGTCTACGTGCTCCTCGATCAGCGAGGCGGGCACGAACACGTCCAGGGTCACTTCATTTTCATTGCTTTGAATCTGCAGGGATTGCAGCAGCTCGGCAGCGGCCGGATCATCGCCGGCATTGAGGGCGCCGAGGGACACCATGCCCTGGATAATGTTGTGAACATACGCCGCCGTGTCGGCTGAACTGGCCAGGACGCGGACCTCAATCCGGACGCCGTCACCCTCTTCCACCACCATGCCCGCGACGTGCTCGATGTTGTTCATGATGGAGGAGTCCCAGCCGAAATTGTGGTCGGCCGACTTGGCATTCAGGCCGCCCTGCAGCAGGGCTTTTTCAGCGTGCAGCACCAGCAGTGCGTTGTCCGGCACCACCGAGCCACGCTTCAGGCGGGTGCCGCCGTCGATGAACTGATGGATGCGGTTCTCATCCGGGCTGATCATGGTCTGACCCTCGCCGAATACCAGTCTCAGGGCGTCGCTGTCATAGCCATGGTGGGACTTGATGTTGATTTCGTCGGAATCGGCCACTTCGAAGTAAGTGACTCCGGAGTAGTCCACTTCGATAAAGCTGTCGGCCTTTTCCTCCAGCACCGCCTGGATACCGACCTGAGTGTCCTCGGACAGGTCACCGTGCAGCACCACCGCCACCGAGGTGCCGTCCTTGGGTACGTCACCGAAAACCGTCACCGCGTCCAGTTCCTTTTTCAGCGTAATGCCCAGCTCGTCCTCGATATCGTCGAAGGCATCATCCAGTTCCTCTTCCATGAAGCGCTTGCCCACCACACTCTGGCGCATCATGTCCAGATTGACGTGGACATACCACTGGCTGTCAGCGGGCAGCTGGGATTCGGACAGACTTCCGGCGGACACCGAGCCGCAGGCCGTGACCAGCAGAGCGGCAGCAATCAATGACTTCATGAGAATCTCCTGTTTCAGTCGGTTTCTACTGCTGAATAGGCGCGGCCGGCAAAAAAGGTTACACCCCCGGTCTCTTGACAACACCCAGCCCCACCATGACAATTCTCGCCCCTTCGGTGTGGCTATGTAGCTCAGCTGGTTAGAGCACGGGACTCATAATCTCGGGGTCGGTGGTTCAAGTCCACCCATAGCCACCAACCTTTGTTGGTCCGCAAGATCCGCCATCCATGGCGGACTCGCGGGCGCTTCGCAAAAACGCGGTTTTGCTGCGCTTACGGCCTCCGGCCGTTGACACATCCCTGTGCCAAGTTCCTTCGTTCAGACCTGCGAGGTTCGGTGCAGCGCATAGCATGTCGCGCTGGCAAGGCTTTCGCGCGCGCCGGGTAAGTTCTGGCGCGCAGCGTCCTCCTTAAGAACGTCATCCTGAACTCGATTCAGGATCCATCTGAATATCCGAAGTCGCCTTCGTTGACGCCCGCACGGGACTGGGGCAAAGCCATCGTCAGTGACCGTCTCCGCGGCCGACGTGTTTAAGCGAAGCCTCCGATCAAACCACTGCCTGGATCGAAGGCACTACCGACCCCGCTCGCAGATGGATCCTGAATCGAGTTCAGGATGCCCGTTAAAGGGCGAAGTCAAGCCCAGGCCTTATCGGGGTCATACATTTCCTGGTGTTTTTGCAAGTGGTAGGCAATGCGCAGCAGCTTGCGGGCGATGATCAGCATGGATTCGACATAGGGTCGTCCTTGGGCTCGGAGCTGGTCGTAGTAGGCGCGGACCTGTGGATCGTTCTGCATGGCGCCCCAGGCGGCCTGGAAGAACTTCTTTCGCAAATACCCCATGCCGCGCTTGGTCAGCCGGGTACGCCCCCGCCACTGACCGCTTTCCCGCACACTGATATCTAACCCCACGAAGGCGATCCACGACTTGGCCTGTCGCGCCTCAGGGCGCAGCATCAGGTTCATGACGCCGGCCAGGTAGTCCGAGATGCCGGGGATACTGGCATAGCGTTGTCGATTGATCTCGCTCAGGGTCGCCAGGGTCCGGGCCAGCTCGTCCTCGGCCTGGCGCTTGATCTTCTCAAACTGCTCGATCTGGGCCTGGATCGCCGCCACCGTCGGGTCGTCGGTCTCGCCCATCAGGGCCAGTGCGTCGCGATGGCTGGCCAGGGAAGCCTTCATCTGCTGCAGACTGCGGTCCGTGGTGCTGATGAGGCCAATGCGGTGGCGCTGCGCCACCCAGGCGGCGCCCTTGTGCCAGCGCGGCGGCAGGCGGCGTTCGGTTAACCCCATGCCGGCCAGGGTTGCGGCGTCCACCGGATCACTCTTGACCTTACGGATGCCGCCCCGGTGGTGCTTATGGGCCAGCAACGGGTTGATCAGGCGCACGTCTAGACCGGCCTCACTCAAGATCACCACCGCCAGCCAGTGGTAGTAGCCGGTAGACTCGATGATGATCTTGCCGCGGTAATCCGCTGCCACCAGGGCCTCAGCCAACGACCTCAAGGCCGAGGGCCGATTACCGATCGACCGCCCTGACTCCCCCTGGTCTGTGAGCCAGCACAGATCCAGAGACTTCTTGGACACATCGATCCCGAAGGAAAGGGCCTGGTTCAGGCCGGCATATGCGTTTGTCTTCTTCGCCATATCGGAGCTACCCTCGTTATCTGCTGGAGTAGATCCCGTTGGCCCGGTCATATGGGTTAAAGAGAATCGCCGTTCTCACCCGTTTAAAGGAGCTCAAGGGATCGCTGGGGCAAGGAGAGAGCCTCGCATCCTGGGTGGCTCGAAGCCATTGACGTGAGCGCCTCTCCTCCCCACTCCAGCATACCTATCTGGAACAGCTTCCTTTATATGACGGGAGAAAAACAAGATCCGCCCACAAAAGTGTCCATCCGCAGCATTCGTGTAGACTCCTCGCTTGTTCGTCAAACCAGCAATTCGGGTTACGCTCATGAACTTTCAACGATTACTCTGCGCTCTTCTATTAACGCTCTCTGGTGCCACTCTCGCCACCGAATCCACCCAAAAAGCCGTCCTCGTCACCGGCGCCAGCTCGGGCAGCGGGCGGGTGATTGCGGAGACGCTGGCCGAAAGGGGCTACTACGTTTACGCAGGCGCCCGGAAGCAGGCGGACCTGGATGCGTTGAACGCCATCGACAACATCCAGGCCATTCGCCTGGACGTGACCGTTCAATCCGAGATCGATGCCGCGGTGGAAGCGGTCCGCGCCGAGGGGAGGGGCCTGTATGGGCTGGTGAACAATGCGGGTGTGGCGGTGATGGGTCCGCTGGTTGAGATCACCGCGTCAGAGGTGGAATTCGTTATGGACGTCAACGTCATGGGCCCCTACCGGGTGACCAAGGCGTTTGCGCCGCTGATCATCGAGTCCAAGGGGCGCATCACTACCACCGGGTCCATTTCCGGAATCCTGTCCGGCCCCTTTTACGGTCCGTACAGCATGAGCAAGCACGCCATGGAGGCCTTTACCGATTCGCTGGCGGCCGAGATGGCGAAGTTCGACGTCAAGGTCAGCATCATCGAACCCGGCGGCTTCAAATCGAAAATCGGCACCACCACCTACCAGCGCATGCTGGCCAATGGATTCAACTTCGATGAATCCCTGTACAAGGAAGAATGGGAAAACAACTGGATGGTGCAGAGCAGCGGCAATATTGACCTCGAGAACAACGTACCCAAGGAAATTGCCCTGGCGGTGATCGACACCCTGGAGTCCGAAAACCCGAAGACCCGCTACATGATCGTCGGCAACCGGCAGACCGCGGAGCGTACCGTGGCCAAAGCCATGCGAGAGATGGTTCAGCTGAATGAAAAGCAGACCCACTCGCTCACCCGGGACGAACTCATCAAAATGCTCGACGCGATGATGGCCCAGTGAGTTACCCGTTCCCCGCCAGCCCGAAGGCTCAACTTTCAGCACATGCCGGGATTCGCGCGGGGACCATACACTGACAAGTTATCCGGCTTACCTTGGCCGGGCCTGAGGTGGAAAAACAATGGCACTCAATGACCTGATGCGACAGCTCGGCCTGGCCGCCCTGGCGGGCCTGTTTCTGGCGGCCTGCAGCACATCCGAAACCCGGGCCCCGGAACCGGCGCCCATGGACTCGCTGGTGTCGGTGGAATGGCTGCATCAGCACCTGAACGATCCGGACCTGGTGGTGCTGGACGCCACCGTGATGGTGGAACAGGGCGACGACGGCAAATTCATCAACTACAACGGGCGAGGCAACTACGAGACCGGGCATATCCCGGGCGCGGGATTTGCCGACCTGTTGGGGGACGAACTGCGGGACACCGACAGTCCGTTCGACATCATGGCGCCGGATCCCGGGCAGTTTGCTGCCGGCATGGCTGCCCTTGGGGTCAGCGACGATTCCCGTGTCGTGATTTACGATGTCATGGGCGGCGTCTGGTCTGCCCGGGTCTGGTGGATGCTGCGCTGGATTGGCTTTGACCGGGCCGCGCTGCTGGATGGTGGCATCAAGGCGTGGACCGACGCCGGCTATCCCCTGTCAACGGAACCCGTCGTCCGCAAACCCGGCAGGCTCAGCGTCAATCCTCGTCCGCAGCTGTTCAGCGACCGTCACGAGGTACTGGACGCCCTGTCCGATTCCAAGGTGCACGTCATTGACTCGCTGTCAGCGGCCCACTACAGCGGGGAATGGACCATGTACGCCAGACCTGGCCACATTCCAACCGCTGTCAACGTGTCGGTGTTTCAGCTGTTTGATGAGGCGGGGCAGTTTCGCAGCAATCCGGAACTGGCCGGGCTGTTCTCCACCCCGACAGACCAGCGCACCATCACCTACTGCGGCGGAGGCATCGCCGCGGCCTCCAACGCCTTCACCCTGGTCCGGCTCGGCTACACCGACGTGGCGATATACGACGGCTCGCTGGAAGAGTGGGCCGCGGATCCGGAGCTGCCCATGTCGGTGTCCCCGGACCCCGAGTTCGACGAAGTGGAGTAGAGCGAAGGGCGGGGTCAGAGTAGAGGGACAGAGTAAAACCGGTTTTACTCTGTC
>JASJDM010000070.1 GCA_030065125.1 Lysobacterales bacterium
TCGGTTTCATCGTCGTCCGTAGCCGAGTCGCAGCCGTCGTCGGCCAGGTCAATTTCGCCGTCGCCATCGTTGTCGATGCCGTCGGAGCACTGGTACACCGGCGCTGGATCGGTTTCATCGTCGTCCGTAGCCGAGTCGCAGCCGTCGTCGGCCAGGTCAATTTCGCCGTCGCCATCGTTGTCGATGCCGTCGGAGCACTGGTACACCGGCGCCGGATCGGTTTCGTCGTTGTCGTCCGGCGAGTCGCAGCCAAAATCCATCATATCGATTTCGCCGTCGCCGTCGTTGTCTATCCGGTCCTCACACTGGCTGAGTGTCACGCGGTCTCCGCACAACATCGGCAGGAAGCGATGAACCTGATCCTCCAGCTTTTTGCTGGACAGACGGTTCTGGATGCTCAGTTTGATTTTCAGCTGCATCATATCGTCGCAGTCCAGAACGTCACCCCGAGTGGTCTCAACGGTCGGGTTTTGCGGGTTTTCGGTTCCACACAGCGTTGGAAACACCAGAGCAACGGACTGGGCAACCTCACGCTTACGCCATCTGCCGTTGATCCAGGCATTGATCATCAGGTTGATGTCGTCATCGCAATTCAGCTCCCGCCCGGCCAGTGTGGTCGCGGCAGAGAATCCACCAATGAACACCTCCTCGGTGAGGGATGGCGCGGGGTCGAGACCTGCGGGGTCTTCACACAGGTTCGGATATTGAGCGCGAAGCGGGCCGATGACCTGGTCCTCTGCATCGTCTCGATTGAACCTGGTCTGAATCACCTGCCCACAGGCCAGTTCAGTTCCATCGGTGGCAAACAGGCTCGCTTCGGCCGGCAGGGCGAGCAAAATCGCAAAAAATACTGAAAATGATGGAATGCGTTTCATTGCTTTACTCAACACAGGGTGGGGTTGCCAGCTGTGGCTGGCGACCTGGTCAGAATCGGTTTTAGAGGATTCGGGCAGGGTGGATGGTGATCAAAATCACACCCTGTAAGATCGGTGGATCCTGGAGGGTCGATACTTTGAATTCGATCTCACTGCAGCCTGCGGCGGTGGCTCTATCCACCACGTCGAGCACAGGCGCTGAGGACTGACCGGAAAGCCGGGCCCGGCTCGGCTCAGAGTTCGAATCCGTCCATAAACACCAGGGCCACTGGACTGCCGGGAACGAGGCTGTCGGCCAGTTGGTTGATGTACTCTTCGATGGCCGTGTAGCCGGAAGGCATGACCGTGGTGTGATCCCCTCCGTCATCGGGATTCAGCCCGTTTGCAGTCTCCCAGCTGTCGCTCATGCCGTCGCCGTCGCGGTCGGGTGGCGGCTGTGAAGCGGTCAAGCCCTGCATCCAGTCTGACGGTCTGCGATTGCCCCAGGATCCGGTCCTGTCGCGTGTCTCGTCCACCGACCACTGGTTGACAATATCCCTGGGCCAGGCACCGGCGTAGTTCAAAACCGCCTCGTAGGCCGTCGTTGCGTCGTTCGTAGAAATGGGGACGTAGCCGCTGTAATTGCTGAAGTCGAAGGCGCTGTTGTGATCAAACTGGCTGGTGCTGATGCCGCAACAGTAGATGTACTGGTAAGCGCTCTGATACTCGGTGCTGTCGAAGGGGTTATCCACCCGGCCTTCGAAAATACCGGGGTCATCCACGTAGTTTCCCTGGACAAAGTACTCGGACGTCGGGTTGTTTTCCGGGTCGAAGTAAAACGGATTCAGCGAGGTGCTGGGCCCATCTTTGTAATAATTGCCGACGATGTTGAAATCGCCATCCGCGGGATTGTGGTGAACGAATCCCGTCTTGACGTTGTAGGCAACGTTATTGACCACGTCTGCAGGGCCTTGAGAAAGAGCGGGTGTGCGCGCCCTGTTGTGGGCAAAAAGATTGTGGTGAATTGAAATCCTTCCGCCGTCGGGACCGTTGATGATCCCGTAGTTATGGTAGTCCCCGTCCGGGTGGCCACCCGCCAGCACGGGGTAAGTGATGGCTGACCACTGAATGGTGACATCCCTTGCGCCGGCCCACAGGTCCAGGTTTTCGTCGACACCATGAGAAATGTCGACGTGGTCCAGAATCAACAGCTGGTTCCTCGAAAACTGAACGGCGTCATGCTGCGCCGGGGGCCAGTTTCCGTCAGGCTCGGGCGGGCGTACCCGGATGTGTCGAATGATCATGTTGCCGAAACTGGTGGGATAGGGTGTGTACAGATGCCCGTGGATGGTGATTCCAGCGCCCGGCGCGGTCTGGCCGGCGATGGTCAAATCGCCGTGAGGTATGCGGACGTCTCCGTTGATGACACCGGATACATCAAAAACGACGATCCTCGGGCCAGGCTGATTGACGGCCCACTGCAGGCTTCCGGATCCGGAGTCGTCGAGGTTTGTGACTTTGACCACAGCGCCCCCACGGCCGCCGGTTGCTGCCGCGCCAAATCCCTCAGCTCCGGGAAAGGCCGGCTGGCCATACACCTGAGCTGACCAGGCGGCCAGGGCCAGACAGGCACACTGCGCCAAGGTGAGAATTTTTACTGGAAGTTGGGGTGCCGGCATGACTAAGGAACGCGCCAGATCTTTCATTTCACTGAGGAATTGGTGATAGAGCGTGCAAGTATCGGTCGGTCAACTGTAGAATTTTGTGATCGGTTTCACCCTCTCCGTTAACCTTGAATTAATGAACCGGACCGTGGGACACGACAAAAACCCTGTGTGCGCCAAAAAAACGCAATCTTCAAAGGTAAGAATGTTTTAAATTTGTCCCGGCCAGTATTGATCGCAAACTGGCCAAATCAGTATAGTTAGCTCTGCTCTTCGTCGCGTCGGCCTGGAAACCGGCAAGGCAACGAAATCTGTCCCTCGATTCTCTGACAACGGTCATCACGCAAGGTCTGACCGGGTCCGGGATGTCGGACGATCGGCGGAGCACTGTGTTGAGCTAGGGAAGGAATCAGCGTCGTCGGGATACGCGCACAGGAGCGTCGATAAGTGCTTGCTACTGCTAAAAAAACTGTAAAACGCGCCGTCATAAAATACCTTCTTTGGAAGGAGCGACGGCCCGATGCTCCGGATGGAGAGGCTTTCGGTGGTCTCGCACCCGGTCTGTGGGGCTGTGACTGGGGTGATGACGGGGTGCTGACCATTGACGGGGTCAGCGCCAAGGAACTCGTGAGCCACTATGGCTCCCCGCTGCATGTCCTGAACGAAAAAAAGCTGGCCGAAAACTACCACGGTTTTCTTGGTGCCTTCGAGGCAGAGTATCCCAATGTCTCACTGGCAACGTCCTACAAAACCAATCCGGTGCCGCATGTTCTGAAATGCCTTCATGACTTGGGCAGTCATGCGGAGGTGATATCCCACTTTGAGCTGTGGCTGGCTTTGAAACTTGGCGTTCCGCCGGAACGATTGATCCTCAACGGACCTGGCAAAGGCAATGCGGCGCTGGAGCTGGCGGTGGAAAAACGGGTCAAGCTCATCAATGTTGACGGACCGGGAGAGATTGAAAAAATCGCCGTGGCCGCGAGGCGGCTGGGCGTGCGCCAGAAAGTCGGCCTGCGCGTGATCACCTCGGTAGGCTGGTCTTCTCAATTCGGGCTGAGCCTTGCCTCGGGCGCAGCCGAAGCTGCCTATGCCAGGATGACGGAGTTTCCGGAGCTGGAGCCGGCGGCGATCCATTTGCACCTCGGGACCCGGATCCAGAGCGTTCAGACCTATGTCCAGGCCGTGGAAGAGGTTATCCAGTTCAGCGAAATGCTGGCCTCCAAGTATGGGATCCAGATTGATCATTTCGATCTGGGCGGCGGTTTTGGGGTACCTACGGTGCGTGGCATTGCAGATTGGGACGTGCGGATGCTGTCGCTGGGATACCCGGCACGATTCGCCAACCCGGACAGCGTGCCGAAGCCAGCAGACTACGCCAAGGCGCTGGCGCCGCTTCTCAACAAGCTCAGACATAAGACATCGGACAGTGTTGATTGCCCAGCCATCGTGTTCGAACCGGGGCGCGCCATTACCAGCAGCAGCCAGGTCCTGCTTTTGTCGGTCATGGGCAAGAAGCAAGGTGTTGGAGGTAATGATTTCCTGATCCTGGACGGCGGCGCCAATCTGGCTCTGCCGCTGGAGTGGGAAACCCATCAGATCTTTCCGGCAACCCAGATGAATGCCACGGCATCGAGGAAATGCGACGTGTTCGGCCCGCTTTGCCATCCCGGCGACGTGCTCTGCCAGAACAGGCAGCTGCCTGCTCTGGAGGAAGGTGATGTGCTTGCCGTAATGGACTCCGGGGCGTACTTCATTCCCAATCAGATGAACTTCTCCAACCCTCGCCCGGCGGTGGCAACGGTGCGCAATGGGCAGCACCAACTGGTCCGGCGACGGGAAGAGTTCACCGACATTGTCAGGATGGATCAAAGCCCGGGTTTTGATCATGGGGCGTAGCGTCGAGCAGCTGGTTGTACTGGGAAGCTCTCTAACTGCTCTCGCCGTTGTCAGGCATTGCAAATCCCTTCGGCTGCCCTGCGCGGTGGTTGATTCGCAGGAGGGCCCGGCAACACACTCCAATATTCCCCGGGTGTTCGTCGAAAAGCCGGCTGATGATGAGATTCTCTCCCGGCTGAAGGAAATTGCATCCGAAGCCCCAACCGGCCTGATCGCCGACAGCGATTCATGGCTGCGCTGGATTGGACAGCATCGGTCTATCCTCGAGAACAGCTTTTCAGTGGTGATTCATCCCACCAACGATACGTTGGACAAATGCCTCAACAAGACCGGATTCCTGCGCTGGTGTGCCGCCAATGACGTCCGGTCGCCGAAAATCTACGAGCCCTCTGAGCTGGACGGCCTGGACCTTTCACAGCGTCCGGTCATCGTTCGACCCGAGGTCACCCAGCATGGAAGGGCCGTGGACATCCCGAAAGCCGAGGAGATTTCCGATCGGTCGGCGCTGGAAGACCTGCTGCAGTCCTATGATGCCCTCGGGCTCACCCCGACGATTACGGAGTCCCTGCTGAGGCCCGACACACGTCAGTATTCAGTCGGTGTGGCGCGAAACAGTCGTGGGGAGGTTCGCGCCCTGGTGGCGGAAAAGCTCCGCCCATCGGCCAGGCAGTGCTCCACGGGAACCTACGTGGTTGCATCTCCAGATCCCGAGGTTGCGGCCCAATGCATTCGGATTGCCCATGAGCTGGACCTGTTGGGCATCGCAGAGATTGAAATGCTTCAGATCGACAAGCGATACCTGTACGCCATTGAGGTCAATCCCAGGCCATGGGCCCAGTACGCACTGGCATGGAAATCCGGATTCGATTTCCTGACATTTGTGCTGGATCCGGACGCCTATCGCCAGGGTGAAGAGCGACGCTCCGGTGGACGCTGGCTGAGTTTCTGGGAAGACCTGTACGCTGTCTGGTCTCGCTCCGAGGGAATGTTGAAGGGCGGTGAAATCAGCATTGCGGCGTATGTACGGTCAGTACTGGGCAGCAACGTTTTTCCATACTGGTCAATATCTGACCTGGGCCCATGGGTTCATCAGCTGCAGTCCAGACATTAGCTGGACCAGCAGGGGCGAGGACGGGTGACCGGTCTGGCGGGTCGATCGATTTGCATAAGTTGACAAATGGGCGCGCTGAAACGCCTTACCATGGTGAGCTTTTCATGCAGCCGCCGCTAAGATACCGGCCGACGGCCGGTCAATGTGGGACGCCATGAGCAATGAGCAACGAGTCTGAAACAGAGCAGGTCGGCCGCGAGCTCCATGAGTTTTGCAGCGCCCTTTATCCGATCTGTCGAAGCATTACCGGAAACGGCGTGCGAGAGACGCTTGCGGCTCTGGATGAATGGGTCCCGGTTGAGGTGACCGAGGTGCCCAGCGGCAGCCGCGTTTTCGATTGGGTTGTGCCGGACGAGTGGAATTGTGAGGAGGCGTTTATTGAAGACGCCGCTGGCAACCGGGTAGTGGATTTTGCAGATCATAATCTCCACCTGATGAGCTACAGCGTGCCCGTGGACCGACAATTGCCGCTCGAGGAACTGCAGCGTCATCTGCACTCGCTGCCCGAGCAGCCTGAGCTGATTCCCTACCGGACCAGTTACTACGCGCCGAACTGGGGGTTCTGCCTCAGCCACCATTGCCGGCAGCAGCTGAAGCCGGGGTCTTATCGGGTCAGAATCGACAGTCAACTGGCAGCGGGAAGCCTCACCTACGGCGAGGTCTTCATTCCCGGGCGGACGGACCAGGAACTGCTGATCTCCGCACATATCTGCCATCCCAGCCTGGCCAACGATAACCTTTCGGGCATATCCGTCGCAGCCGCACTGGCGCGACATTATCTGGACCAACAACCGCTCCATTACGGCCTCAGATTCGTGTTTGTTCCCAGCACAATCGGGGCGATTACGTGGCTGGCGTCAAACCCGGAAAAAACCGCCCGGACCGTGGCGGGCCTGGTCCTCAGCGGTGTGGGTGACGCTGGCGGATTCACCTTCAAGCACAGCAAAAAGGGAGACGGGCTGATTGATAGAATCCTCCCGGGGCTGATGCAGGACCTGGGATTGAATCATGAAGTCAGGTCTTTCATGCCTTACGGGTATGACGAGCGTCAATACTGCTCGCCAGGTCTCAATCTGGCAGTGGGCTGCCTGATGAGAACTCCTTATGGTGAGTATCCGGAGTATCACACCTCCGGCGATAATCTCGACCTGATCCAGCCGAACAAACTTGGCGAGACTTTCGACCTCGTGCGGCGAGCGCTTGACCTCGCACAGTGCTGTCGCAGCTACGTCAACCTGGCGCCTAACTGCGAGCCCCAGCTGGGTCGCCGAGGGTTGTATGATGCGATCGGGGGTGACAACGACACCAAGACAGCACAGATGGCTCTGCTGTGGATGCTCAGCAGTTCCGATGGAAACACGTCGACCCTGGACATCAGCCAGGAGTCGGGGATTCCCTTAGAGCAGCTGTGTCTCGCAGCCGAGCGGCTATGCGACGCTGAACTGCTGAGCCCTGCCCACCACGGAAACTCCGCTTAACGGGAAATAACCATGGCTAATCAAGATAAATGCAGACACTGCGGTGCCCGGATCGAACAAACCCTTGTTGACCTGGGCTCTTCGCCGCTATGCAACACGCTGCTGTCGGAGGATCGGCTTGAAGCCGCTGAATCATTCTATCCACTGCACACGCGGGTATGCGGCAATTGCTTCCTGGTGCAGGTGGGAGAATTTGTCAGTCCCGAGGAAATTTTCAGCGAGTATTCCTATTTTTCGTCCTTTTCCGCGTCGTTCGTTGAGCATGCCCGGCTTTTCGTGGAAAGCGCGGTAGACCGCTTCGCGCTCAACCCGGACTCCCTGGTCATGGAAATCGCCAGCAATGATGGTTATCTGCTCCAACATTTTCTGCCCCACGACATTCCGGTGCTTGGCATCGAACCGGCAGAGAACGTCGCAGAGGCGGCCAGGGAACGGGGCGTCCGGTCCGTGTGCCGCTTCCTGGGGTCGGACAGCGCCCTTGAGCTCACGGCGGAGTATGGTCACGCTGACCTGGTGGTGGCCAACAATGTGATCGCTCACACACCTTTCCTTAACGACTTCGTACTGGGAATCAGCAGGCTGCTGAAGCCAGACGGTGTGGTCAGTATCGAGTTTCCTCAGCTGTCCAGGATGCTCAGTGACAGTCTTTACGACATGATTTATCACGAGCATTTTTCGTATTTTTCGCTGTACAGCATTGAAAAGGTTCTGGCCAGCCAGGGTCTGACGGTTTTCGACGCAGAAAAAATCGACACTCACGGTGGATCACTTCGGGTCTCTGCCTGCGCCTCAGAACGTCCCCGCGACCCAACTGAGCGGTTGCTGGAGGTTCGCTCGGAGGAATCCCAGGATGGCATCTCGGTCCTCGAAACGTACAGTCATTTCCGCCCGCGGGTGGAAAAAACCAAGCGGGATCTTTTGAGAACCCTGATCTCCCTGAGGGAACAGGGTAAGGACATTGTGGGGTACGGGGTCCCGGGAAAAGGAAACACGCTGCTGAACTATTGCGGGATTCGGTCAGATTTTCTGACCTACATGGTGGACCGAAATCCCTACAAGCAGGGCAAGTACACGCCGGGAACGCGAATACCGATATTCCCGGTTGAGAAAATCGCGGAAACCAAGCCGGATTTTATCCTGATCATGCCCTGGAACCTGAAGGACGAAATCGCTGAACAGCTGAGCTATACCCGCGACTGGGGTTGTAAGTTCATCGTTCCGTTGCCAAATGTCGAAGTCATTGAATAGCACCATGAGAACACTGGAAGAAATCCTCAAAACCGACCTGGACTACATCTGCAGGAAAGCAGACTTTGAACTCGGGGAAATGGCTGGAAGCGGCCTCGCGTTCACTGGGGCCGCCGGCTTTATCGGCTACTATTTCTGTCAGGTCATCAAGCACTGGAATGATCACAACCCGGGCAATGAAATCCGCCTGTTGGCCATGGACAATTTCATGCGCGGGGTCCCGTCGTGGCTGGAAGCGCTGCAGTCGGATTTCATCAAGCTGCAGAAACATGACGTGATCCAGTCGCTTCCAGACGCAATAGGCGACTTCCAATACATCGTTCACGCTGCGTCCATTGCATCGCCGCCGGTGTATCGAACCTATCCGGTGGAGACCATCGACGCCAACGTGATGGGAATTCGCCACATCCTGGAGCACGCCACGGAGACGGACGTCAAATCGATATTGTTTTTCTCCACCAGCGAGATTTACGGAGACCCACCTCCGGAGGAAATACCCACCAATGAAGATTTCCGGGGGCTGGTTTCCTGTACCGGACCCCGGGCCTGCTACGACGAATCCAAGAGGCTTGGCGAAACGCTGTGCGTGGTGTTTGCCAGGTACCGGGACGTTCCGGTGAAAATTGCCAGACCCTTCAATAACTACGGACCAGGCCTGAAAATTACCGACGGCCGGGTCCTGCCGGATTTCGCGCAATGCGCCCTGAAGCATTCCGACATCGTGATGCTGTCGGATGGCACACCAACCCGTACCTTCTGCTACATCGCGGATGCCGTTGTGGGTTACCTCAAGATCCTGATCAGGGGGCGAAACGGCGAGCCCTACAACATTGGCATTGACAGCGAAGAGACATCGATGCGGGAGTTGGCGGAGATGGTGGCCCGCAATGCCAGAGAGCTTTGGGATTACTCCGGGCAGGTGATTTTCGGTAAGAGTGAAGACGACGATTACCTCACCGATAATCCGAATCGCCGCTGCCCGGACGTCACCAAAGCCAGGACTGAACTGGATTACGCGCCTGAGATCACCGTGGATGCCGGAGTGCGCCGTGCACTGGAGTGGTACTACCACAATCAGGAGGCACCACCCGAACCGGGGCCGCAACAATGAAGGTTGGAGTCATTGGAGCAGGCTACGTCGGCCTGGTAACTGGTGCCTGCCTCGCCGACAACGGCCACGAGGTCTGCTGTCTGGACGTGGACCAGAGCAAGGTCGCCCAGGTTGAGTCCGGTAAGGCGCCATTTCACGAGGAAGGCCTCGACGAGATCATCGGCCGCAATATCGGTCAACGATTGACCGCGTCGACGGACCTGAGACGGGTCTTGGCTGATGCTGACGTCGTTCTGGTGTGTGTCGGCACACCCTTTCGAGACGGTGCCATCGACCTCCGCTACGTGGTGTCCGTGGCCGAGTTGCTTGGGGAAGTGGTCCGCGAGCGCTCTGATTTCCCTGTGCTGACGATCAAGAGCACGGTCACGCCGGGCACGACAACCGGGGTGTTTCGCGAAACCATCGAGCGCGTATCGGGAAAAACGGCTGGCCTGGATTTTGGCCTGGGCATGAACCCCGAGTTTATGGCGGAAGGGCGCGCGGTGGCCGATTTTGTCCACCCGGACCGTATCGTGGTTGGCGCCGTCGATCCGACATCAGCGGAACGTTTGAAACAACTGTACAGTCATTTCGATCCGGGGCTGATCGTTGAAACCAATCCCAGTACCGCAGAAATGATCAAGTATGCTTCCAACTCGCTGCTGGCCACGCTGATCTCGTTTTCCAACGAAATCGCTGCACAATGCGAAGCGACTGAGGACGTGGACGTGGCGGACGTGCTTTCCGGCGTCCATCGAATGCAGCACCTCAACCATGTCGACGAAAACAATCGCCATCACAAAGTGTCTGCAACCAGTTTTCTGTGGGCAGGCTGTGGTTTTGGCGGAAGCTGTTTTCCCAAGGATTTGAAGGCCCTGGTGAGTTACGCCGAAGAGCGGAAAACGCCGGCCAGGCTTCTCAAGTCAGTAGTCGAGATCAACGAATCACAACCGTACAAGCTGCTTGAAATTCTTGATGGCGAAACCCCACTGTCCCAGGTTGGCAAACTCACCATTCTGGGAACCGCATTCAAGCCGGGCACGGATGACGTTCGCGAATCACCCACGCTGAAGCTGGTTGAGCGGCTGGCTGAACTCGGTTTGCCGGTTTGCTGTCACGATCCAATTGCCAATGACAATGCTGCCCAGGCGCTGCGGGATATGCAGGTTGATTTAAGCCAGGTTGAATTCACCAGTGACCTGGACCATGCACTGAATGGGGCGGAGGGTGTGCTGCTGGTCACCAGCTGGCCCGAGTATCAGGCTGTACCGGAAAAGCTGCAGGGCCTGGGCAGTACTGCAATTCTCGTAGACGGCAGGCGCTTCCTGGAGCCGGGGTCTTACGCCCGATATTTTGGAATTGGACGATAAGGAGTCAGAAATGGCGAAGCTTCAAAAACCCGAGTTCATCTATTTTGAGCGCCAGATCCGACCCTGGGATGACGCCAAGATACACGTGTCGGCTGAGGCCGTGTTTCGGGGTCTGAATTGTTTCGAAGGCCTCAAAGCCTACTGGCAGAACGATGGATCGATGGGCGTGGTCTCGCTGCAACGCCACTATGAACGGTTCAAGCGCTCAGCAAAGCTGCTCCGTATGCCGTTCGACTACAGCTGGGAGGAGTTCGAGGACGCCGTTCACGGCATTATCAAGGCCCTGTGCAGGCCGGAAAACAATATCTGGGTGCGTGCGACCCTGTACATGATGGAAGGGCACTGGGGCGAGGACCAACGCACGGATCTGTGTTTACAGGCGTTCCAGACCAGCACTGACAGGCCCGAACCCATCACCATCGGTGTCAGCACCTGGAAACGCGCTGAAGACAACATGCTGCCGCCCAGAATCAAGACCAGCTCGAACTACCAGGTCGCGAGAATGGCAAAGATCGAGGGACGAGAGCGGGGTTTTTCTGAGATGGTCATTCTGAATTCCAAGGACCGGGTCGCGGAAACCGGTGGATCCTGCGTTCTCATTGTTCGGGACGGCGTGGTGGCGACGCCGCCGGCCAGCGAGGGCGTTCTGGAGAGCATTACGGTTGACCTGGTGGAAGCCCTGGCCCGGGAAAGAGGGATCCCTTTTGAACGCAGACCCATCGACCGAACCGAATTGCACATCGCGGAGGAAATTGCCCTTGCGGGAACGCTGTCGGAACTCACGCCGGTCAGCGCGGTGGATGACTACCCGGTAGAAGGCAACTCAAGAATCCTGAGTGACCTGACCGACGCCTATTTCGAAATGGTCACCGAAGGGCATCCCATGGCTGGCCTGTCGTGCCGGAATTACCAAGATGAATCAGACACCTGACCGGACGGCAGAGCAGACGCCCGGGCCCGATGCCCCGCCAAGGGTCAGTATCGGACTGCCGGTATACAACGGTGAGCGTTGGATCGAGCAGACCATCGACTCCATTCTGGCGCAGACATTCTCAGATTTTGAGCTCATTATCTGCGACAACTGCTCAACTGATTCAACGGTGGAAATCTGCCAGCGATACGCCGCGCAGGATTCCAGGGTCGTGGTGCATCAAAACACCGAGAACATAGGCGCCGCCAGAAACTTCAATAAGGCGTTTGAACTCGCGCGGGGGCGGTACTTCAAATGGGCGTCCTCCAATGATCTTATCGGCGAGCGGTTTCTCGAGGCGTGTGTGGAGGTGCTGGATGCCAATCCGGATGTGGCTGTGGCGTTTCCAAGGACGCAACTCATCAACGAACGCAATGAGGTAATAGAAGAATACGATGAAAACCTGCACCTGCTGGACGACCATCCTTATGTCAGGTTTCGAAACTTCATCGATCGCGTGAGACTCAACAACGTGGAACAGGCGCTGCAGCGCAGCAGCGTTCTGCGGCAGACCACGCTGCAGGCGGTGTATCCCAATTCCGACACGGTGCTGATGTCGGAAATGGCGGCCAGGGGCAAGTTTTTCCAGATCGAGGAGTTCCTGCTGTCGCGTCGGCTGGCCGAGTCTTCCACCACCAACCTGATGACGGAAGAAGAGGTCGCGTCCTTTTACGCGCCGGGCAAAACCCACATACCGTTTCGCACCATGAGGATGTTCCTGGCGTTCATCAGTCTGTCGACACGAATCAAGGTGCCGCTGTCCCAGCGACTGAAGTTCTACGACTTTGCGCTGCGTTTCCTCTACTGGTCCAAGGGAGACTTCATGAAGGATCTCAGCGCCTATTTCCGTCAGCTGTTCCGGCGGCGGCCGGCCAGCGCCTGATCGATTCCGTCAGCCCTGCAACGCTTTGATCAGGGCGGGCATTACTTCCATGACGTCGCCGACGATGCCGTAGTCAGCGTGTTTGAAGATTGGCGCGTTAGCGTCTTTGTTCACTGCTACGATGGTTTTCGCTCCCTTCATGCCGACCAGGTGCTGGGATGATCCTGAAATTCCCAATGCCAGATAGAGCTTGGGGGCCACCGTCTGGCCGGAACTCCCAATCTGCCGCTCCAGCGGCAGCCAACCCTCGTCGATGACCGGCCTCGAAGCACCGAGTTCGCCCCCGATGGCAGCAGCCAGTTGACGAGCAATCTCAATGTTCTCTTCCTTTTCAATGCCGTTTCCCACGGAGACGATGATTTCGGCAGATGAAAGGTCCACGGCCTGTGCGGCTCCGCGCTCGGGTGCTTCCGCCCGAGCCCGGATCTGCGAGGCATCCAGACTGACGTCCATTGAACGTGGCGTTGCCGACCCGGATTCCACCGACTCAGCCGGCCAGCAACCGGCCTGGAGGCTGACGAAGTAGGGCGGTTCGCCCAGTGCGACAACGTCGGCATTGACCTTGCCCTGGAACAGCTGTCGCACAAAAACGGGACCGGACTCTCCGGGCTTGATGCCAACGCAGTCGCTGATCAGCGACCGGTCCAGGGAGGCCGCCAGCTTCGGCGCAAAATCCCTGGCCTGATAGGTATGGGGAATCAGCACGAATTTTGGATTCAATTCGGCCATCAGCTGGCCCAGGGCTGCGCAGTATGCGTCAGCGGTATAAGGCTCCAGCAGATCGTGCTGAACCAGCAACAGGTCGTCGAGCCGTGTTTCCGCCAGAGAAGCCGCGCCTGCGTCAAGCGTCGCACCAGGCAGAGCCGCGACAAGGCTCAGGCCCTGCTGAGCGGCCAGCTGCTGTCCTGCAGCGATGACCTCCAGACTGTGAGGGTTGAGCTGGTTGTTACGCTGCTCCGCGATGACCAATACCGTATCGTTCATGACAAAATCCCTGCTTCTGTTTTCAGCTTGGCGATCAGCGCCTGAGCGGCGTCATCGGGATCACCCTCGAGAAACTGCGTATCTTTAGTCTTTTCCGGTACATAGATCTTGAGGGTTTGCTGGTGCGCCTCCGTTGAGGCAGCCGCAGGAACAGATTCAAGCGGCTTTTTCTTGGCTGCAATGATCCCCTTGAACGAGGCGTACCGAGGCGTGTTGATTCCGGACTGGATAGCCAGCATGGCAGGCAGAGGCAGACTCAGGGACTGGTACCATCCACCTTCAAGCTCCCGCTTGACCTTCACTTCACCGTCTGTGACCTCAAGGTCTACGACAACGGTGGTGTGAGCGATTCCAAGCAATTCGGCTACGATGACGCCGGTCTGACCGAAGCCCTGATCGTCGGACTGAAGTCCGCTCAGGATCAGATCGAAGCTTTCCTTGGACAGTGCCTCTGCCAGTGCCTTGGCCGCTGGCAGCGGGGGCGTCACCTCGGGAGCATCCAGTTGAATATGAACGGCACGGTCGGCACCTTTGGCCAATGCTGTTCTCAGGACGTCAGTGCTGCGAGCCGGCCCCAGCGACACGGCAACCACTTCGCCGCCATGCTGCTCCTTGATTTGAATGGCCGCCTCCAGGGCGTATTCATCCGGGCCACACAGCTCGTATTTGAGATCGTCCTCGCGGATCCAGCGGCCATCCTCATTGATGGCTATGGGCGAGTCTTTCGCAGGTACCTGCTTGATGCAAACGCCGATTTTCACGGTGTCCTCCCTGGTTTTGTCATGCCGCGACGCGCGGGTCAGCCAGGGGCTAGTATCCGCGACGTCGGGCGCCACGGTATCCGGAAAAGCCACTACTTTGTGAGCTGGTGATGGCGGTTGGAATGCCGCCGGTGGGTGTCGGGTAAATCTGCCATAATCCATGCCTTGAATCAGCTCCCGGAGACCAGTGGATGGCTGGAGATACGCCGCAAACCGTCACAGTGACACCGACCCGAGGCATGGAAATACTTTCCCAGCGAGAGGTCGCGGCTCTGCGAACGGCGGGCCATGGTGGCCTTTACGACCTGTTTCGACGCTGCTGCCTGGCGGTGCTCAATACAGACGTGCATACAGACGACGCCACGGAGCTGCTTCGATTGCACCAGGATTTTGACGTTGAGGTTCTGCAGCAGGACCGGGGCATCAAGCTGAGGGTGTCAAACGCCCCGCCGGAGGCGTTTGTCGACGGAAAGATGATCGAGGGCGTTCGCGAAATGTTGTTTGACGTGCTGCGTGACGTGGTCTACATCAATTCGCAGCTGGAAGAAGGTGCCTTCGATCTGGACAGTTCGGAAGGCATCACCCACGCAGTCTTTTCCATCCTCCGTCACGCCGACGTGTTTCTGCCCGGCGTGGATCCTAATGTGGTGGTTTGCTGGGGCGGACACTCCATCGCCAGGGAGGAGTACGAATACACCAAACGCGTGGGCTACCAGCTTGGACTTCGCGGACTGCATGTGTGCACGGGCTGTGGCCCCGGCGCCATGAAAGGACCCATGAAGGGCGCATCGGTGGGTCATCGCAAGCAGCGAACGGATCCGGCCCGCTACGTTGGCATCTCGGAGCCGGGCATCATCGCCGCCGAGTCCCCCAACCCGATAGTCAATCGCCTGATCATCATGCCGGACATTGAAAAACGGCTGGAGGCATTCGTGCGATTTGGACACGGTATCATCGTGTTCCCCGGAGGCGTCGGAACCACGGAAGAAATCCTTTATCTTCTGGGAATCCTGCTGTCCCCAAAAAATCGGGACGTGCCTCTTCCCCTGGTTTTCACCGGTCCGTCTGCTGCTCGCGAGTACTTTGCCCGCATCGATGAGTTTGTAGGAGCGACACTTGGGCCCGAGGCCCAGCGTCGCTATGAAATCATCATGGATGCGCCGGTGGAGGTCGCGCGCCGGCTGGTTGCCGGCATGGAAGACGTCAAGGCGCACCGAAAGCAGACCAAAGATGCATTCTTTTTCAACTGGTCGCTGGACGTTGGCCGCCCGTTTCAGGAACCCTTTGATGCCACCCACGAGAATATGTACCAGCTTGAGTTGCACCATGACCAGGATCTTGGGACGCTGGCGGCCAATCTGAGACGTGCTTTTTCAGGGATTGTTGCGGGAAACGTCAAGGATCAGGGGATTCGACGGATTCGCGAACATGGGCGGTTCAGAATACGTGGCGACAGACAGATCATTCAGCGCCTGGATCCGCTGCTGGCGTCATTTGTGGCACAGCAGCGGATGAAGCTGCCTGGCGCCACCTACGATCCCTGTTACGAGATCGTGGCGGGTTGACCGGTGCCGTCGTGCATCAGGCGCTTCTCCGGATGAGCTTTTTGATGGTCTTTTTGACCTTGAGGCGATCGAGAATCGCCGTCAGCAGCGCAACCGACCGGGCGAGGAAGAGGTGGGAGTAGACCAGCAGCAATGCCCGCGGAGTCGTCCGGAACAGGTAGATATCGCCGCAAAGCCTTGAGTCGTTGGCGAAGTAAGCCTTGTGGGATCCTTCGCCTTCGGTGAAATCAAACACGAAAGGTTGTCCCAGTTCGAACAGATACTCCAGGACGTGAAACTGGAGCACGGTGCCAGGCGAGAACTTAGAGTAGTCCGGGTCATAACCGACCAGTTCGTAGAGATGTACATTGCCGTCCACGATTGGCGTGTACAGATACGACACGGGCTTGTGGCCGTCATCGAAAAGCAGATAGCCGCGACAGATACCCTGGTCTGCCGCCTCAAGCATGCTGTCCCGAAATTCGTCATCAGCGGGAATGCCGGCGTCAAAAAGTCTGTCCTGGTAGGTTTTGCGCGATACTTCAACGGCGTGCGCATGGAACTCGGCCATGGCTTCTCTTCCCGAAAAAGCCCTGAAAGATCCTTCACCAAACTCGCGGGTAAACTTGCGGACCTTGCGTCTGAGCGTGGACCGGGACTTGGCGGTGAATTTTTCCAGGTACTGCTCGAAACTCTGACATTCCGCAATGAAAGCCCGTTCATACTGGCGCGGTGTATAGGCTATGAATCCGCCTTTCCGCACTACGGCAGGCAGTCGGCCGGCCAGGGGGAATGAAGGAAGCATTACCCCGTCAGCTTCCGACAGGTTCAATGACGGTATGGCGAACGGAGAATCGGTTGGGTCGGTGGCAAGAAAGTGCCCTGTATAGTGGTGCAGCTTCAGCCGCTTCCTGAACAGCGTGATTTCGCCAAGCAGGTAGCGCAGCGTGGCTGTCCTGATTTCGAAGTCAGCGATGTCCAGTGGTTCAGCCCCGTCCCGGGTATCCGCCAACTGCATTGTTCAGGACCGGTGCAGCATCGGCAGATCGAAGGTCCTGCGGTAGACCTGCTGGAGCTGCCGCTGGACGAAATACCTCACTTTGGACCGCGGCGCCCGGGTCACTTCGGACGTGGCCAGATCCGCTGACGGCTGTTCAGAAAACAGCTCGGTGCTGAAGCGGTCACGGTTCCGGTCCAGAAACCGGCACAGGTTCTTGAGGCGCCGCAGCACGATGTGGTCTACCCGATGACGTCCGCTGCTGTTGAGTCGCTGAACACACTCAAATGTGTGCAGCACCACCACCACATGACCCCAGTTCTGGGCCAGGGCGGTGTTGAGCACATGCTCCATCTCTGACGACGAGCAGGCGGTCACCTGGAGGTGGCGAAAATGCCCGGGAAAGTCTTCAAAGAAGGTGATGGGGTACTCGATAATCTCTCCCACTCTGCAGGGCTGGTAAAGCGGCCGCTCCATCCGCAATTTGCACTCGGCATCCAGATAGCAGTAGTTGTAGCTGGTGTCCTGGTATATGCCGTTTTGCGCCAGCGCAAGCAGGGTGTCGGCGTTTGCGCCGTAGTTTCCGGCTCGAAAAGCCGTAATGTTTTCCGCGCCGGCCTGCTGCAGCAGGTGCTTGGCATTGGCAATCAACTCAACCTGATCGCCCAGTGAAAATTCGCTGATGTTGTCGCCGGTCTGACCGGACAGAAGAAAGTTTTTGCCGGTACGTTCCAGCCATTCGGTGTGGATGTGAAGCTGAACGTCCTGTGCGGCGTTTTGGATGGAAGCCACCATTTCCGAAAGCGGATCCATGCCGCTGCTCAGGGTAAACAGCGGTTCCACGAAAAAGTTGGCTTTGAGCCCATGATCCCTGAACAACTGCAGCTGGTAGGGCAGGCCATATTGCTTCCCGCCGACTTCGCCGTAGACCGCGCTCCGGTGATTGTCCAAAAAATCGTCGTAGAACCACCACGTTTCGGTGTCAATGGTAAGAAAGACTTTCACCTTTGCTTCGCTTCTGCCCATGGGTAAACGGTCCCTGCCCGCGACATCATTTTCCATCTGGCTCGCGAAATCCAGAGGTGGGGCGACCGCCGGCGTTCTTTTTACGGTCATTGGGGTGAAGACACCGCCTGTTCCAAGTTGCACAAGCGTGGCGGCATGGGGGGTGAGGCTGTAAACTGAGCCTTTCCCACCGACGTGAAGTACCGGGTGCCTGAGAACGGGGCCACTAAGCCGAACACTCCGCCCGGGGACACCGGCGACAGGTCGTCCGGCCGGCACGCGACCGCCCGCCCGGCGCTCCTGGCATTGGCGTCGACCGCGCACCTGGCGTTGACACTGTGGGGGACGACGGGCGCGGGACAGCCATGAGTTTTGCCGAATTACTATTCATCGCCTGCTTTGTTTTTACCGGATACACCTATGTTGGATATCCACTGATCGTCGCGCTGCTGGCTCGATGGTTTCCGGCCCCGCCAGTTAAAACGCAGCTGCCGGATGCCAAGCCGAAGGTTGCCGTCATCATTCCCGTATTCAACGGGCTGCCTTATCTGCAGGGAAAACTGGACAGTCTGCGTGCGCAGGATTATCCGACGGAGTTGCTCCAGATTGTCATGATTGATGATGGATCCGATGACGGCAGCGCAGATTTCCTGTCCAGCCAGTCGGACGTCACGCTGCTGCGTGTCGATCCGAGGCAAGGTAAGCCCAATGCCTTGAATACCGCCATAGAGTGCCTCGATGATTCAATCGAAGTGCTCGTGCTGACCGATGTTCGACAGAAGCTGTCGGTCAACGCAGTCAGCGTGCTGGTGGCGGCCCTTGGCGACCCCGGGGTGGGGGCGGCCAGCGGGGAGCTGCAGCTCACCGGAAAAGATGGCTCCGCTGCTGAGATCGGCCTTTACTGGCGTTACGAAAAGTGGATTCGGGTCAATGAATCCCGGTTTTCGTCGACGCCGGGCGCCAGCGGTGCGCTGTACGCCATTCGCCGGCGAGATTTTCGTCCACTGCGAAAGGATACGCTGCTGGATGATTTTGAGATTCCAACCCGGGCGGCAGCCGGCAGCCGGCGCATCATTCTGGTTCCCCAGGCCAGGGCGTACGACGAGGCGGAGGTTTCCCTTGGTGGGGAGCGCAATCGAAAAATCAGGACCCTGGCCGGATGGCACCAGTCGCTGGTTCGAAACCATCGCCTGTTGCTGCCCGGAAACCCGGTGTTCTTTCAATTCATGTCCCACCGGGTGTTTCGGCTGCTGGTGCCCTATGCGCTGGCGGGAATGCTGCTCGCGTGCGTGGCGGCGGAGAGTCCGTGGATGGTGGCGGCCGGCGTGGCCCAGCTCGTTTTTTATGCGGTTGCCTTAGCCGGCGTCATTTTCGGAGAGCGCCGGAACAGCTCCAGAATCGTTCGGCTGGCGGCGACCTTTCTTACCCTGAACCTGGCTGTGCTGGCCGGTTTTGCGCGATTTGTCCGGGGCAGCTATACAGTCAAATGGTGAGCGTGCCGTGAGGCCTGGCCGGCCATTTCGAAGCGCTCCATGCCACAGTTTTTTAACAGCTGGTGTGCAATACTTGAATAGAAGTCTTTCACTTTTTCAGGCAGTTATGAGATTTTCAGCTTGCATCGGCGCCGGTGTCCTGTTGACCAGTTTTGCCGCAATGGGTGAAACCTATCAGGTTGGACCAACCCGTTCATTCACCACGCTGGGCGACGCGCTTTCGTCGCTGGATCTGGAGCCAGGTGACGTAGTGGAGATCGACGGTGATACGATCTACCCGGACGTTCGGGTGCGGTCGGGTGATGGCGGCTCGGCCCAGAACCCGGTGATCCTTCGCGGCATCAGCATCAACGGCAATCCCCCTCACTTTCGTGGCGGCGACAACACCATCAACAACGACGCCAGCCACATTGTTTACGAAAACATCGAAATCAGTGGTACGGGGAATGTCAGCAACGGCACCTTCCGCTGCTTTTTTCACAAGGGCACCGGTGTAGTGCTGAGGGGCGTACATGTACACGATTGCCCCAACCACGGGATTCAGAGTGCGGATTCCGGCTCAGGATCTCTCACGGTGGAGTACAGTCGCGTGATCAATGTCGGCTCAGGCAGCACACGCCACGCGCTGTATATCGCCACGGACGAGGTCAATTTTCCGGGCAGCGTTTTCCGACTGCAGTACAGCTACGTCAGGGACACTCAGTTCGACAACAGTGACCTGGGCGGCAACATGATCAAAAGCCGCGCGGAACGCAATGAGATCTACTACAACTGGCTCGAGGGCGCGTATTTCCACACTATCGAGCTGATAGGGCCGGACCCGGCCGGAGCCCCATCGGGTTATTCCGAAGGCCTGGTGCGGGAGGATTCCGACGTCGTGGGCAATATCATCGTGCATACGGAACCCGATTTTGACAAGATCATTCGGTTGGGCGGTGACGGCACCGGCCAGACCTACGGGCGGTTCCGATTCGTAAACAACACCGTGATCAATCGCAACGGAGATTTCTCCACTGTGTTTCGCCTGTTCGACGGAATCGAATCCCTCGAGGCCAACAACAACGTGTTCTGGAACCAGAACGGTGGATCAGGGCTACGCATCATCCGCGAGAACGAAGCGGATTGGGAGAGCGGCAGCACCACAATTGTCGGCACCAACAACTGGATCGAAGACGGGTCAAGCTTCATCCCCCAGGGCTTTTCCGACAGCGTCTTCGGCGCGAATCCCGGCTTTGTCAACGCTGCCGGGCGGGACTACACGCCCAGCCAATCCAGCGCGCTCATTGACCGGGGCGGCCCCCCGTCAACAGGTGAGCCGGGATTTCAGATCAGCACGCCCCTGGTGGAACCGGTTCGCCATCCTCCTCAAGAGGATGACATTACAGTGGGTGTCCCGGCCACTCGGCCCGATGACGAAGTCATCGACATCGGCGCGTTAGAAGTGATCGACCTGTCCATCATCTTCCAGGATGGCTTCGAAATCATCCTTTAGACAGGTCAGGCGGCGAAGTCCAATACGGCTGGCGCAAAGTCCAGGTAATCCATCTGGCCGTTTTTCCAGCGATCGAAAACGCCGGTTCGGTCGTTGATTGCCAGTAGTGTGCCGGCTGGAGAGTGACAGCCGGAGTGGTGGTCTTCCACTTCAAACTCAACGAACCCCAGATCTCTCGGGCCGAAACTTCGGTCGCCGAGCATCACTTTGTCCTCAAAGTCCGAGGACACCGAGGCGGTGAGCGTCAGTTTGTTTCGCACCACCTCAACTCCCAGTACCAGGCCCTTGAGCTTTTTGGGCCCGGTGACCCGGGCCTCGTCAGTCAGATAGTAGCCATGCCGCTCCTGGGATCTGGTGCAGCCGTACTCCCGCAGGCGCAGTGCCGCCGCTTCGGCCTGTTCGTCCGTCGGAAACGCAAACGTGTACTGGGGTACCATGGCGGTCTCATGGGTGATGGACGCATCCCTTCCCTCCAGCAGCCGATCCAGCAGTAACAGCGGATTGTCCAGCCGATAGTCGATGGCGTTTTCCACCACGTAATCCGGGTCCAGTTTGGCGTTGGCTTTCTGACCCATGCTGGTGGTCAGCAGGAGCAGATAGTCATTGTCTATGGCGAACCGTTTGAACTTCTCCAGCCACGAATCCAGCAGTGCCATCGCTCTCATGATCTCGTTCTGGTACTTTTTGACCCATTTTTCCGGATAGGCCTTGGTCTCAAAGTCATCCGGATAAAGCGCGTACCAGTAGCGATGCATGTTGGCCGCCACGTGATTAGTGAAGCCGACTCCCAGATCTGGCTTTTCGCGACGAAGTCCGGCCAGAAAAATCTCCGCCATCATCGGAAACTGGGCGCAGCGCAATCGTTCTTTGTTGGCCAATGCAGACGCCGTCAACCGGCTTATGTCGCTGACCGAGCGGGTGGTGAGTCCCCAACGGCTGGGCCGGGGATAGCGGGCCAGCGCAACGGCTGCTGAAGCCAGGGTGCGCCCCATGGAGGTTTTGCGACCGTTTTCGCCCGTTACGGCGAGATTGAAGTGCTGAAAATGCTCGAAATCGTGGGGGCGGGTTTCATCGGTACTGGCAAAACAGTCGGGGACCACCAGGCGGTAATTGCCATCGTCCACGTACTGATCGAGGGGCGACGAGTGCAGCGTCCCAACCAGGACAGTGGGCCTGCCTTTGGCGGCAATCTGGTGCCAGAAAAAGTCGCTGAATTGCTTGACGTCGTTGTACCAACGGATCCTGTGCTCCTCATACGGTTTTCCGGTATTGAGCGATGCCCAGGTCTGGGACGGGTAAAGGTCGTCCTCGGCGACGTCAGCCGCCCAGGTTTCGATGGCGGTATGGTCGTTGAGCACGCCTGCGATGGTCGAAGTGGGATTTCTGCTGGCGAATTCGCGCACCACGCGCAGTGGAATTTCGTTGGCTTCCAGTACCAATAACTTCTGCTTCATATCTGCCCCGTATGTCTTCCGCTGTTTAACAAGGCTCCCCACACACGACTATATGCCAATCTCCGGTTAAGATCACTTTGCGGAGTGCCGAAACAATGTAAACTTTCGGTTCAGCCCTTCGGCCCTGTTCGGAAATAAGGATTTAAGGATTTTGGCACTGACGACCCCGGGCACCCGCGCGCCTGTCCAGAATGCTGGGTGACCCGTGAGAGTTCTCTGTTTCAGCCGCTTGTTTCCCAGTCCCGGGGCGCCGAATTTTGCGCCTTTCAATCTTCAGCAGTTTCAGCTGCTGGCCAGGTCTCTGGAAGTAGAGGTCGTTTGTCCCGTGGGACTGCCGATGCTCGCGAAGCGGCGGTTCGGGGGAAACACAGCGGCACCGGACCTGGGCGGCCTCAAGGTTGACTATCCGACTTTCTTTTACACCCCTGGGCTGTTTCATCGTCACCATGGAGACATGCTGTATCGATCAGTGGCCAGGAAACTTCATGGCGCCATAGCGAGGTTCAGGCCGGACCTGATCTACGCTACCTGGGCGTATCCGGACACCTACGCGGCCAGTCGGATGGCTGAAGAAACCGGGCTGCCCATTGTTGCCAAAGTGCACGGCTCAGATATCCACAGCGTCGCCAAACCTCTCCTGCCTCTGTCCGTAGCGGGATTGAACCGCTGTGCCGCGGTCGTTTCGGTGAGCCGACAACTCGCGGACATGGCCGTCAGGGCGGGCGTCGATTCCACAAAAATCCATACGATATATAACGGTGTCCGCCATGAACGATTCTTCCCGGCGGATCGCGACGAGTGCCGCCAGCGACTGGGTTTGGATTTGGGCGATAGAATCGTGCTGTACGTTGGCAACCTGGTGCCGGTCAAGCGGGTCTCACTGATCATCTCAGCGTTTGGTCAAGTCAAGGCAGCCCGCAAGCGCCTGATCCTGGTGGGCTCCGGTCCTCTGGCGTCTGACCTGCGCAGCCAGGCGGAACAGGAAGAACTCCCGGTGACGTTCAAAGGGACGCGATCGCACGCCGAGCTTGCATTGTGGATGAATGCGGCCGATCTGCTGGTGCTTTTCAGCGAGAGGGAGGGGGTGCCCAACGTGGTGCTTGAGGCCATGGCCTGTGGTACGCCGGTTGTGGTTTCCAGCGCGGGTGGCATTCCCGAGGTCGTCAAAACACCGGATTGCGGCGAGATTGTGGCCACCTCGGACGTGGATGACCTGGCTGGCGCCATGGATCGCGTGCTCGAAGTGGGGCGGGACCGGGACGTCATCGTACGACATGCGCGGCAGTTCAGTTGGGAAGCCAATATCAGTCAGCTGATCGAGGTTTTCTCCAAAACCGTCTAGCATCCGGCCAGGCTGGCCAAGGCAACGGTTTGGCGGGGCGATCTGATGCGATCATCAAATCCTGGGTAGACGACTGGCCAGTCGTCTACCCCAGGGCCGTGCCTCCAGGGTCCGTTTCAGAAAGTCCACACCTCGCACCGCGCCGGCAAGAGCGCGTCCACGGAAGCTGGGGCGACATAGGTACAGATCCATCCTCATCTCTGCTTCCTCGCCGCCCAGCCGTCCCTTGTAGTGCAGATCTCCCGGCGCAAAGTCAATGGAACTCACCTTACTTTCGACGGCGTCACGAAGGTTCTGGAGATACAGCACCCAGCCCAGGCGATGGCGCGCGGCAGCCTGGTCGTACTGGTTCGCAATCATGTAGCTTGCAGTACCCGAGGACAGAACCACTCGAAACGCGACTGGCTTACCATCGATGTATGCCAGCCAGGCTTGGAAGTGCCGACCGGCTGACAGGCCCGTAGCCATGGCGCGAGTCCAGAATGCGCGATCGGTATCGCTGCTGAAGCGCATGTCGCCACCGGCCGCTGCCAGCCAGGAAGCCTGTTCGATCGTTCCAAGTTCCGAAAGCAGCGTGTTGGTCTCTTCCGGGTCCGGATTAGACACGAATTTGATCTCAGCGCCGGGCTGCCGAAGGAATCGCCGTTCGTAGGATTCGATGCGCTTGAAGCTCTTAGAAGCTCTGTAATCCTCCAGGCTGGGAGACAGGAAATTGACGATGGTCCGACCCCTGGGAATGATTGCGGATTCCCTGCGACTTCGTATCGCCTGTATCAATGCTTCAAGACCCGGTTCGCCAGCGTCTATGGGGCCAAATCGGAGTACATCCCATTCGTCCTCTTCAAGCAGTTTTTCCAGGATTTTACCCATCGATTCCGCCGCCCTGGCTGGGATGCAGGGGTAGGATCGAAGGGGTTGGTAAAAGCCCGCCTGCGACCAGAATTTGAGTCCTCGAACCTTGCGTACCGCCAGCGGCACCATTGCAACGGTGTCGCTGGAGTCGGACGCGACGGCCACGCGACTTTCACCCGTCCAAGGTGCCTCGGAGCCATAGGATTGCATCCACGCATCGACCCAATCAAAGCTGAAAAGGTGTTGCTCTGCCGGACATAGCGCGAGGCAACTCCGCCAGTTTTCGCGAATATCAGGTAGCCGCCCGGCATCGCTTCTTAAAAGTTGGACCTGCAAGTGCTTGCCTCTTCCGTTTGCGCCGGCCGGCTGATAATGTGTCGCAGTGGTTAGGTCGGAGATTAGCGTCAGGTAGCGCTGGGTGCAATGGCAGACGGAAGCGAATCAGCGCAGGACGATGCGCCTGACCACATAGTAGCCGAATACCCGGATCGCGCGTTCTTCGAGCACCGCGAAATTTTTCTGCATCACCTCATGAGCGATCTGTCAGCGCAGCTGGCCGGGAGCGGCGGCGGCGCGTCGACGTGCCTGGACATCGGCTCCAACACGGGGCGCTACACAGACCTCCTGACGAAGCATGGACTGGTCGCTTCGGGCGTCGACTATTCAGCTGAGCTCGTCGAGCGAGCCAGGATTCGCTATCCCGATCTCTCGTTTGAGGAGGGAAATGCGGAAGCCCTCCCGTATCCCGACAACTCATTTGACGGTGCAGCTTCTTTTGGAGTCTTGCAGCTCTTGCCCAACTGGCAAACGGCTATCTCGGAAATGGTTCGCGTCATCCGGCCCGGCGGTGCGGCGATTCTGGAAACCAACCGGGCGTTCCCTGTTGCTGAGATTATGCTGAAGAGTGCTTCATACCTTGCTCGCGGGACTATGAGCCTCAAGGACATCGGCCGGTTTATTCGAGCGCACAGGCTCGGTCCCAAACGCCCGGCCGAGGAGGGGTTGCGCAAATTTGCCCCCAAACACCTGCTCAAGGTGTTGCGCACACTGCCGGTGGAATCCGTTGCTTTGCATGACCCAAGAAAGTTCGGATACATGCATGACTTCATGTGGGCTGTGGTGCTGCAGAAAGCCCAGCCAACCAACGAAAACTCGCACCCATCGCTTCGTGTCAGCAGCTGCGACGATTGCCGTCGTCACGGCGTATCATCACCTGGCACAGCTGAGGCGACCGTCGATAACTGAGCAATCGCGGAATCAGAGGTCGGCTGGACCTGGCCGCAAAAAATCGCGAACTACTGGAATGCCTGCCTGATCTGTTCCCAATTTGACACCCTGTCGTCAACGGACTGTGCTGAAAGCAAAGGTGCATTGTTTGCACTGACTCGCCTTGATGGCCAAGCCGGGGCGTCATCGACCGGGCCACACACCAGCGGCGTGATTTATCGCCAGGTGTCGCTCGTCGCGATGTCCATGGAGGTTTAACAAAGTGTCAAAAAAAACGGCCACAATCTGTGGTTGACTGTGAAATTGCCGGGAGGACAATGGCGGTATCTCTGCGGCGGATTGAATTTGACGCTGGTTTCGCCTCAATCGCGGAAGAACTCCAGGGGAAGGACAAATGAATACCCAGATAAAGGTTTGCCTGGTGGCGGGCGCGCGGCCCAATTTCATGAAGATTGGCCCGGTGTTTTCAGCACTTGATGAGGTCTCGGGATTCGATCCCTTTCTCATCCACACGGGCCAGCATTACGATGATGACCTGTCCCGGGTGTTTTTCGACGAGTTGCGTCTCCCCAGACCCGAATCTCACCTGCAGGTGGGGTCAGGCAGTCACGCAGCCCAGACGGCCGTCATCATGACCAAGTTTGAGGAAATCATGCAGCAGCGCCAGCCTCAGGTGGTGCTGGTGGTGGGCGATGTCACCTCGACCATCGCGTGTGCCCTGGTGGCGTGCAAGTTTCGTCTGGACGAGGCCTTCTACTATCAGGGAGAGCTTCGAGATCGGCCGGTGGTGGTGCACGTGGAGGCCGGTCTGCGCAGTTTCGATCGGGAAATGCCGGAGGAAATCAATCGAATCCTCACCGATTCGATTTCTGATCTCCTGTACGTCACTGAGCCCTCCGGAGTGGAGCACCTGACTCGTGAAGGGGTAGCAGAGGACAGGATCCGTCTGGTCGGCAATGTCATGATTGACACGCTGCTGTCGGCCAGGGACCGCGCCATGCAATCGGACGTCCTGGAGCGACTGGGCATATCAGAAAGGCAATATTGTGTGCTGACCCTGCATCGACCCAGCAACGTCGATGACCCGGCGGATCTGGGTGCCATGCTTCAGCAGCTCGACGCGCTGGCCGATCAGAGGAAGTTCGTGTTTCCGGTCCATCCCAGGACCAGAGCAAAAATCGATCATGCCGGAGTTGAACTCAGGCCCGACCGGTGGCTGATGACACCACCTATCGGCTACCTTGATTTCATCAGGCTGGTTGCCGGCTCTGCCTGCGTTTTGACCGACTCCGGCGGTATCCAGGAAGAAACCACAGTTTTGGGGGTCCCATGCGTGACCCTGAGGGAGAACACCGAAAGACCCGTTACCGTCTCCATGGGTACCAATACGCTGGCGGGGACGGACCCCGAGCAGATTTCAGCGGCGTTCGATCAAGCCCTGAATGGACGCTCTGAAGCGGGGGTGCCGGATCTCTGGGATGGCTCGGCGGCGGTGAGAATTGCCGCCGACATGGCCCGGCGCCTGCTGGACGGCGGTGACCAATGAAAAACCAGAATATCATTTGCTTCGCCAAGGACTGGCAGGAAGACCCGACCAGCAACAATCACATCATGCTGGGCCTTTCCAAGCACAACAAGGTGCTGTGGTTGAATTCGCTGGCGGCGCGAAACCCAAAGCTGACCAGCGGGCGGGACATTTCCAAGATCTTTCTGAAACTGAGGAGCGCCTTCAGCTCGCTTCACCGGGTGAACGACAATATGACCGTTTTCACCCCTCTGGTGGCGCCATATCCGTACAGCCGCCTGGCGCAGTTCGTCAATCGCATTATCCTGCGCCTGATGCTGGGACGGCTGAGGCGAAAACTGGGCATGAAGCACTTTCAGCTGTGGACGTTCCTGCCCACCTCCGAGCCCTATGTCGGCCACATGGGTGAGGACTTCAGCGTCTTTTACTGCACCGACGAGTCTTCCCAATTCACCAGTTCAGATACCCGCAGCGTGGTCGACATGGAGCGTAAGCTCTGCCGCAAGGCCGACCTGGTATTCGCTACCGCACAGTCCCTGGTAGACAAGCGGCTTGAATACAACCCCAATACGGTGTTGGCCCGGCACGGCGTGGATTACCATCACTTTGCCAAGGCGTTGGACGACAGCATCAGCCCCCCAGCCGATGTTTCCGGTCTGAAGGGACCAGTGCTCGGCTTTTTTGGCCTGATTCACGACTGGATCGACCTTGAGCTGTTGGAAGAGGTGGCTCGACGACGTCCGAACTGGAACATTGTGTTGATCGGAAACTCCCTGGTGCCGCTGGGAACACTGCCGGAACTGCCCAACGTGCTGGCGCTGGGGAGAAAGCCCTACGATGAATTGCCGGCCTACTGCTCAGTGTTTGACGTGGGAATTATTCCCTTCAAAGTCAATGAGTTAACGCGGCATGTCAATCCAATCAAGCTGCGTGAATATCTCAGCGCCGGCCTTCCCGTGGTATCCACGCCCATGGACGAAGTGTCACATTTTGCACCGGACTGCCGGGTAGCCGGAAACGTCGAGGGGTTCATCGAAGCCTGCGAGGACGCCCTCTCTTCCGAGGACAGCAGGGACACTGTTTCAGCCAGGATGGCGAACCAGACCTGGGACGCCGTCATTGATGCCGTGGGCAAAGAAGTGACCCAGAGACTTGGGTAGCGCGTCAGAGATCGGGCACGCGGGATCGAGGCCGTTGCGTGTCCTGATAGTCATCCGAAGCCTCGAGGTGGGTGGCCTGGAAATCATGGCGCTGGAGCTGGCATCCAGCCTGCGGCGCATCAACGTTGTTGCGGATATATGCTGCGTGGAACGGGAGGGGGATCTTGCCGGACGGGCCCGCGAAGCGGGCGTGCCCGTGGTGTCACTGGACAAGGGGCCCGGGTTCAGCCCGAGAGCGATGCTCAAGCTGGCGGGAGTGGTGGCAAATGGCCGATACGACGTGGTCCATTCGCATAATCCTCCAGCACACATCTACGGGGCGGTTGCGGGATTCGTGCGACGAAAGCCGGTCATCCATACCGTCCACCAGATTGTAGACCGGCAGCCCTTCCGGCGATCGATTCTGGCCCGAGTTGCGGCCCGTTTGACCACACAGATGGTTGCCGTTTCTGCTGCTGCCAAGTCCGCATCCGAAGCAAGTTTCAAACTGGCGCCTGATCACATCGATATCGTCGAAAACGGTCTGGATCTCGCCCCCTATCTGGCTCTGCCAATCGGTAGCAGCGCCGCCACGGGACCATTGATCGGTACCATTGGCCGGCTGGCTGAGGTCAAGAACCAGCAATTGCTGCTGCGAGCCTGCGCTCTGTTGCGCAAGGAAAACAAACGCTTGTCAGTTCGGCTGATCGGTGACGGCGAACTTCGACAGGAGCTTGAGTCCCTGGCCGCCGAATTAGGTCTGGCCGACGGTGCGGAATTTCGCGGCTACCGCCAGGACGTTCCCGGTGAATTGGCGCCGCTGGACCTGTTTGTGCTGAGTTCGCGATCTGAGGGCATGCCTCTGGTCATTATTGAAGCCATGGCTGCCGGCAAGGCGATCGTTGCTACCCGAGTCGGTGGCTTGCCCAATATGATTGAAGACGGCGTTACGGGGATACTGGTAGCGCCCGGTGATCCAGACGCACTGGCGAACGCCCTGAAGGAGCTGATCAACAGGCCTGAAACCGCCGCCAGGCTCGGACGCGCTGCGCGCGAGTTCGCCCGTGCCAACTACGGATCCGGGAAAATGGCTGAAGAGTACCTGCGTCTTTACCGTGAGCATCTTCGACCTGATTGATTCCTGCGGTAACCCGGGAGCAAAAAAAAACCGGGTGCCTCACCAGCACCCGGTTGTCATGTCTCACGCGAATTGTCCGGTGTCAGTCGATGGTGTAGATGATGGACTGCCCGCTGTTGCTGCTTGAAACCTGGCCTGGTCCGTCCCATCGTGCGTTTCTGGGGTTGCCGCCCTCGAAAGCATCGGTGATGTACAGCCGCTTCTGGTTCTTATCCAGCCGCACGCTGCGCACCACCGAGTCGAACGGGAATATGCGCTCGTAGGTGTCCCGGTAGGCATCGGTGATGTCGATGGTCAGCGCAAACTGCCCGGAACGGTCCAGACCGTCAACGATTCGACCAAAGCCATTCTGGGCATTACCCCAGCTCGGCTGGCCCGAAGGCGCGTTGTGGCGGCCCGCAACCAGCCCGTAATCCGGGATCTCATACAGCTTCCAGCCGCCGTCTGACCACCAGCTCACGTGGCCCACATCGTTCTGCATGTGGTCCACCGCCCGCCAGCCGAACAGCACCATCAGCGCGTCCGCATCCGGCCCCCAGCTGGTCCGGCTGTACGCCACACCAATGCCCGTATCCACGAACAGCAGCGGGATCCGCCCCG
>JASJDM010000071.1 GCA_030065125.1 Lysobacterales bacterium
CCATTCACCCGCCCGGGTTAGTATTGCCGCATGAAAACCCAGTCAATCACCGGACCGTCTGCCGCACTGTGAAGAAACCAGATCGGGAATATCCAAGTTCGCGCTACGCCTGGTACATGGTCATCGTGCTGACCTTTGCCTACATCCTGTCCTTTGTCGACCGCTATATCCTTGGTCTCCTGATCGAGCCCATCAAGGCGGATCTTGGCCTGACGGATACCCAGATCGGCTATCTGCTCGGCCTGGCCTTCGCCATTTTCTACTCTTTTGCGGGAATTCCCCTGGGTTACCTGGCCGATCGAACCCGACGCACCTTTCTGGTAGCGGCCGGTGTCGCCGTGTGGTCCATTGCCACTGCTGCCTCGGGACTGGCCAAGAACTTTACCCACCTGTTCCTGGCTCGGATGACGGTGGGTGCGGGGGAGGCAACCCTCAGCCCCTGCACCATGTCGATGATTTCCGACAGTTTCCCCCGGGAAAAACGCGGCAAACCCATCGCCTTCTACACCGCCGCCCTGTCCGTGGGTGCGGGTGTCGCCTCCCTGGTCAGTGCCGGCGTGCTGACCTGGGCCAAATCGGTTCCGGAGATTTCGCTTCCCTGGGTTGGAGCGGTGGCGCCCTGGCAGTTCACATTCATTGTCGTTGGCCTGCCCGGTATCCTGCTGGCGTTGCTGATGCTGACCCTGCGCGAGCCGAAACGGCATCGCACCCAGGGCGAAACGGTCAATCCCCGCTTTGGCGACATGCTCAAGCACGTCGCCAGCAAATGGAATATCTATCTTTCCTTTGTGTCGTTTGTCTGCCTGATGACCATCATTGCCTACAGCCAGGGCTGGTACGCCGCCATGTTCCAGCGCACCTGGGGCTGGGAGCCGGAGACCTACGCCACGGTCAACGCCATCGTGCTGCTGGCGGTGGGTCCGCTTACGGTCAACCTTGCCGGCTGGATGAACGACCGCTTGTACAGCCAGGGCAAGACCGACGCGCCGCTCACCATCATGATCCTGGGCGTGCTGGTCATGGTGCCCACCGCCATCATTGCCCCGCTGATGCCCAGCCCCATCATTGCCATGGCCATCCTGGGTGTGAACACGGCCGGCATTGCCATGACATCCGCAACGGGGGTCACCGGCCTGATGAACATAACGCCGGCGGAAATCCGCGGGCAGGTGGTTGCCATCTATTACATGATGATCAGCATGTCCGGGCTGCTGCTGGGGCCCGGCACCGTGGGCTATCTGTCTGACCATGTTTTCGGCAACGAAAACCTCAACTACGCGGCCGCGGCGGTTCCAGCGATCTTTGGAATCCCAGTGATTCTGCTGATCGGGTACGCCCGAAGGGTTTATAAGGCTGAGGTCGAACGCCAGGCGGTGGCCGAAGGCGAAGTGTGATGATCGTACATTTCTGCGGATAAACATCGGACTGTCTACTTCCTGCAACTTTCCAGGTCACTGTCCTCGAACGCGCTGTCGAACATGACCTCTGAGGGTTCGGCATCCGAGTCGGCAACGAAGCTCACGGAGCCGTCGCTGCCCTCAGCCAGACGGATAGCCAGGCCCTCGCCAGCGCTGCAGTATTCGGTTTCGAGATTCTCCGTCACCACGCTTTGGCCGGCCCCGGGTTCCAGGAACTGGACGGAGTCGCCGGCCCGGGGCAGGTAGCCATCCTCGAAGCGGAACTCGACGCTGCCGCCGGTAAAGGTCATACCGCCGGTTGTGGTCAGTTTGCCGGCCTGGCCGGGGCCGATTACGGTGATCTCCAGCACGCCGGTTTCCTGCAGGTAGTCGCCGTTGATGGTCAGCCCGCCGGGTGCGGTGAGCCCCTTGGTGCCTTCCTCGATATGAGCGCCAGCGTGCTTGTGCGGCATTCGTACGGCATTCAGAGCTGAGTGTGATTCGAGGACCCTGTAAAATCCTGAGTGTTACCTGAGGTTTTCTGAGGATTGGCGGTGGCGACGGATCATTCCCTGGAAAATGGCTTTTTCCTGGGCACCTATCGTGTGCAGCCCGGCCTGCGCCTGGTGGGTGGGCCGGAGGGTGAAGTGCGCCTGGAGCCCAAGGCCATGGAGGTGCTGCTGGCGTTGGCGGGGTCGGACGGCGCTACGGTTTCCCGGGAAAAGCTGATCGAGCAGGTGTGGCCCCGGGGACACGTGACTGACGACGTCCTCAATCGCTGTATCGGACAGATCCGCAAGGCCCTGGGGGAGTCTCCCCGGGATGCCCGTTTCCTCAACACCATACCCAAGCAGGGATACCGGCTGGACGGAGTCCGTCGCAGCGCCGACCTGAGCGTCGACGAGATGCCAGGTTTGCTGGTGCTGCCGTTCCAGAGCCTGTCGCCCAGCCCGGAAGACGCTTACCTGGCCGACGGACTGACCGAGCTGCTGATTGCCAAGCTGGCATCGGTCCGGTCCCTGCGGCTGATCTCTCGAACCAGCGCCATGGCCCTGGGGCGCAGCGAAGACACACTGCCGGCGATCGCGCGCCGGGTCGATGCCCGGTGGGTAGTGGAGGGCTCCGTGCTTATTTCCGGGGACCAGATCCAGGTGGTGGCCCAGTTGATCGACGCTGACACCGATGCCCATGTCTGGGCCGACACCTATCAGAGTAAGCTGAGCGGGCTGCTGTCTCTGCAGAATGCCGTGGCCCGGCGCATTGCCGCCAAGGTGCAGGGCCGGCTGCTGCCCCGGGTCAGCCAGGACGATCTGAGCAGCGATGCACTGCGCGCCTACCTGCGCGCCTTGACGCTCAAGAGTCACCGCACCGCACCGGAACTGCGGGAGGCCAGGGGGCTGCTGGAGCAGCTCACCACCTCGCAAGCCGAATTCGCCCCGGCATGGGGCTTGCTCGGAATCGTATACCGGTTGCTTACGCACTACGGATTCGAACCGGCCAGCGACCTGTTGCCCCTGGCCCGGCAGTGCGGCGAACGTGCCCTGAAGCTGGACCCTGACCAGCCCTCGGGCCTGGTGTGCGTCGGGGCGATTCGCCTGCTGTCGGACAGGGATGCCGAAGGGGCAGAACCGCTGATTAGACGTGCCCTGGAAATCCAGCCCAACCACGATCTGGCGCTGATCAATATGGCCAACATCTGCTCCATCCGGCGCCGTTTCGATGAGTCCCGCAACTGGTGTCGAGCCGCCCTGAGGTCGGACCCGCTGAACGTGGGCGTGCATATGAACTACGGCGATCACCTGATCCTGGGCGGCGCCTATGAGGACGCGGCGGAACAGATGCGTCACGCCCTGGATCTGCAGCCTGACCATCTGCCCTGCCGGCTGAGGCTGGCCTGGGCCCTGGCGCTGGGCGGCCGATATCCGGAGGCCCTGGAACTGGTCGGACAACTGGTCGAGGAGCATCCAGGCGCATCCGCGGTCAGTGAGTACGCGGCCATGGTTTACGGCTTGACGGGCAACTCCGGCAAGTCGATCAGGCAATCCCATGCGCTGCGACAGGCGTCGGGCTACGTTTCACCGTGGAGCCTGGCCCGGGCGGCTGCGGGCGCCGGACAGATTGGAGATGCCTTTGGCTTCCTGGAGCGGGCGTTTGCCCAGAACTCCAGCTCATTGCCTTTCCTGGAGGTGACGCCGGCATTTCGGTCATTGCATGATGACTCACGGTGGCCTCGCCTGAGAGCGCGATTGTGAGGCTGACGGAAGCCGCAGCCTGGACGGTACTCGGCCTGGCGCTGCTCGGGCAGGCCCTGGCGCATCCGGGCACTGGCCTGGTGGTGTCGAACGACGGTTCCGTATTCGTGGCGGACCCGGAACGAAACCGGGTCTGGGAGATCGTCGACGGCAGATCCAGAGTCGTGGTCCGCGGCAAGCACGCCCACCTGCTGGGGTTTGACCGGGATGGAACGCTGCTGGGTGAGCACGTTCAGTTCCAGGGCGATGATCGCTGGGAAGGCCATCTGTGGCGACTGGGACCAGACGGAAAGGTCGGGATTGTCGCTGGTCCGGGGGGCGATGCCTTCGGTCCAGAGTTCAGCCCGCTGATGGACGCCGCCGGGCGCCGCTATGCCTGGGACGGGAACGTCAGGCTCAAGCTGCAGTCCCGGATTGTCCGCTGGACCGGGAATGGCACTGAACTGGTAGCGGGTTCCAGATGGGGTCAGCTGGATGGACGGGGCGCCGCGGCACGATTTGGCAGTGTTGGCGGCATGGATGTGTCCCGCGACGGGTCTATCGTGGTGGCCGACGGGGAGTGCGTGCGGTCTGTCAGCGCACAGGGTGAAGTCAAAACACTGGCCTGCGGCGGCTTACTCAAAAAGCCGAGATTTTCCCTGGCACGGGACCGCTCCAATCACCTCAGGGGCATCACCAGCGACGGGCAAAACGTGTACGTGGCCAATCACCTGGCTGGTTCGGTGGTCAGAGTGGACCCCAACGGTGCCCTGAGCCTGTGGCTGGAAAAGCGACAGGGCTGGAGCGCCCTGGGTCTGAAGTGGACCGGAGGACGGCTTTACGTGTTGGAACGTAAATCTTCGCGATTGCGTGTCAGCGTGTCGGAACGCGCGCGGCAGTCCCGGGTGCTGGTGGAACTGCCTCACGACTGAAGAACTGGATCAGTGCTCTCCGGTAGCGGCCACAGGTTGGGTCTGGCCAGGTATGCCTGAAACCTCGGGTTCTCCGCGATGTCACGCAGCGGATTGATTCATGGGACAATCAGCGGGTGAGTACAGGCCAATCAGTGGCCGATGGCGCGCATTCACACAAAGGACTTTTCAACGTGGGCAATATCTGTTGGCTGGCTTCCTACCCAAAATCCGGAAACACCTGGATCCGGGCATTCCTGGCCAACTACTTCAGCAACCAGTCTACGCCGGTGGACATCAACGCGTTGCACGAGCTTTCCCAGTCCGAGGCATCAGCGTTCCGCTACCAGCATCATGTGGAAGGCGGTGACACCACTGCACTGGATGCCGAAGCCATCTGTGCCATCCGTCCCCTGGTCCAGGCCGAGATGGCCCAGCAGGCCCACGGCACGGCGTTTGTAAAAACCCACAACTTTCTGGGGGAGTACAAGGGCTACCCGCTGCACAACTCGGCGGTGACCTCTGCCGCCGTCTACGTGCTGCGCAATCCCCTGGACGTCGCGATATCGGTGGCCAACTACTTCGCCCTGACCCTGGATGAGGCTATTGATTTCATGGCCGAGGAAATGACCGGGACGCCCAGCGAGGAGCATAACGTTCCGCAGATCATCAGTTCGTGGTCAAACCACGTGCAAAGCTGGACCGGTCAGGCCGACCCCAGCATCCTGGTGCTGAAGTACGAAGACCTGCTGGACAAGCCCCAGAAGGCTTTTCGCAAGGTGGTCAGCCACCTGGGCCAGCCCCGGGACGACAAGCGTCTCAAGCGGGCCATCCAGTTCTGTTCATTTGCCCAGATGAAGCAGCAGGAGAGGAAAGGCGGATTCGTGGAACGCCACGAGAATGCCCGCAGCTTTTTCCGCTCCGGTCGCAAGAACCAGTGGCTGCAGACGCTATCGGATGAGCAGGTGGCGAGGTTGGTTGAGGACCATCGGGAGCAGATGGAGAGGTTTGGGTATTTGCCGCCGAAGTTTCGTTAGTTGATGTCTGTTCATCCGCGAGATCGGACTTTGTGTCCGGCTCGCGGGCGCTACGCAAAATGCGATTTTGCTTCGCTTACGGCCTGCGGCCGTTGGTACATCCTTGTTTCAATATCACTCGTCATTCGGCTATTCCCAGTAGCCATCTGGTTATATCCCTTCTGCCAAATGGCTTTGCTCGTTCTTTCTGTCCCGTCGCCTCACTCACTCCCATCATCGTGAACCCCCAACGCCGTCATCCTGAACCCCCAACGCCGTCATCCTGAACTTGATTCAGGATCCATCTGAGATTGGGGTCCGTAGAGCCTTTGATCCGGGCAGTAGTTTGATCGGGGGCTCCGGTCAAAACACGCGGGCGGCTGATACGGGTCACTGACGATGGCTTTGCTCAACGGCAGTCTGAGCGTCAATGAAAACGGCTTTGAAAATCCAGATGGATCCTGAATCAAGTTCAGGATGACGTCTAAAGGAAGGGGGCAGAATAAAGCGCCAGGCTTCGCTGGCGCTTTATTCAAGCCCCGTTGTTTCAAAAAAAAAAGGCGGGCCGAAGCCCGCCTTTTTTGTTCAAGACCTTACGATCTTAGAACGTTTGGGTGTAGCGGACGTAAGGAATTCGACCGTACGCGTTGTACAGGTTGAAGTCGTAGTCACGGCTACCGAAGTCACCGATGAAGAGCGGCGGCTCTTTCTCAGCAACGTTCTGCACACCAACGGTGATGCGGCCATCCCACGGAGCGTGGTAGCTGACCTGCAGGTCGTTGGTGACCCAGGTGGGCACGTGGCCAATGCACTCGCCGTCGACGACGTCGTCACACTGGTCACCGATCGCGTTGATATTCCACACGAAGGTGAAGTCCTGCCACTCGTAGTTGTTGGACACAACTGCACGCCACTCGGGAGCACCCGGATCACCGATCCGATCACGACCGCCGTCAAATGAGTAGTCGTTGACGAAACTCACCTGGACGATGTTGGTCATGCGGCCGGGGCCGAGATCCCAGTTGAAGCGGCCGTTGAAGTCGATACCTGAGGTTTCCAGAGTACCTTCGTTACCGAAGCCGCGGGTGATGTTGAGGATGGAACCGTTGGACGGGTTCCGAACCACACCCAGGCCCGGAGGAATCGGGTCGCCAGCCTGCTCGCGGTTGATCAGGCCCTGAGAAGTAAAGGACGAGATCAGGTCTTCAATCTCGATATCGTAGTAATCGAGGGTGAAGTCAAACCACTCAAACGGCTCGTAGGCGATACCGAAGGCGATCTGGTCTGATTGCTCAGATGCCAGAGACGGGTTGGCTACCACGGTGGCGTTTACCTGCAGCGAGCAGGTAGACGGCTGACCCTGGGCGGCGCAAGACTGCGGATCGCGGACGGAGTCAGCAGAGAAGGACGGCTTCTGGGTCAGGATGTCCAGGCTGGGAGCGCGGAAACCTTCACCGACGGAAGCACGAACCACCAGGTTGTCCATGGCCTGCCAGCGCAGAGACACCTTGGGCGAGAAGTCAGAACCGTAGTCAGAGTAATCATCCTGACGGCCGGCCACAGACAGCTCGATGGTGTCGGTCAGCGGGGCCAGAGCCTCGAAGTAGTAAGAATCCACGTCGCGGTCGCCACCAGCACTGTTACCGGCAGAACCACCAACCAGACCGGCTTCAGACAGCGGGTCGTACTGGTCGTCGTACTTCTCGGTCCGGGTCTCGGCACCGACGAACATCTGCAGCGGACCAGCCGGCAGATCCATCACGTCGAACGCAGCAGAGACGTATGCCTCATCCTGGTCGTACTTGGAGATCCGCGAGATGGTCACCTTCATGGCGTTCAGAATGCTCTCGGGCACTGCGTACGGGTTGGACAGGTCGTAGCGACCGTCTTCGATAAACGTAGCAGCGTTGGAACGCAGCAGGTAGTTCTCACCGATGTCGTCGGTGCGGTTGTTGGTGCGGCGGACGCCGACGTCAACTTCCACGCCGCCCACGTAACCCTGGAAACCGGCCAGCAGGTCAGTGATCTGGTTGGTCACGGTGCTGTCACGATTGCCCAGAGCGTCAAACCGGTGCCACCAGTTAACGAATGCGGGCGGACCAAAGATCGGATCGTACAGCGGGCTATCCGGATTGGTCGGGTTGTTCGGGCTGGCAGGCGACAGCGAAGTCGAGAAGAAGCTCGAATCCGGCACCGGCGCGTAGCGGCCGAAAGACTCAGACTCTGAGAACGTTCCGTTGGCGTAGAACTGCCAGTCGTCTGCAAAGTTGTGGGTTGCCTTCACGTAGATGGACTGCACACCGGTGGACGCTTCGTCAGCGGAGACCAGGGTGAAGTCGTAGGCGCAACGGGTACCGTTGACGGAGTTGGAGTTCGGCAGGGTGAAAAAGCCCGTTCCCGGGAAATCACACGCGGCCGGATTGCCGTAAGAGGTCCAGTCAAAGTTATCGAAGCCGCCGGTGATGGTGGTGAAGCTGTTGCCGTAAATCGAGGCACCACCCGGATTCCAGGGGAACTCGCGGGCGAAGATGATTTCACGGTCGTTCCAGCTCACGCCAGCGATCAGGCTGGTGGTGTCGTTGGCTGCGCCAAAGACAATGGAGCCTTCTTCGCGATCACCGCCGTTCTCCAGCGGGATGCTGGCTTCGGCGCCACCGATCATGATCTCGGCACCGGTGTAGTCGACTCGGGTGATGATGTTGATCACGCCGCCGATTGCGTCGGAACCGTAGATAGCGGATGCGCCGTCAGACAGAACTTCAACGCGCTCAATAGCGCCCAGAGGAATCTGGTTGAGGTCCTGGTTGGAGCCCGTGGAGGGCGACTTCGGCAGACGACGACCGTCAACCAGCACCAGGGTACGGCTGGAGCCGATACCACGCAGCGAAACGCTGGAGGTACCCTGCGCAGAGCTGCCTGACTGGGGACGGAAGGAACCGAATGAGTTGAAGGTCAGGCTACGGAGAAGGTCAGCTGCTGAGCTTTCGCCGCTCAGTTCGATCTGCTGACGATCGATGACCGTAACCGGCAGTGCGCCTTCGAGCTCGACGCGCTTAATGCGGGAACCAGTAACCTGGACCCGATCAAGAACTGCGGTATCTTCATCATCGTCCTGGGCCAGTACGGGCGCGCCGGTACCCAGACCAATGCTGAGTGCCAGTGCGGCCTTAATGGACCCTGACAGGGTGTTATATCTCAGTTTCATGAACAAACTCTCCCATAAGTTTTAAGTGATTGGCTCACTTTTTTGGTGAGGGTGATTCGTACGATCAACCTCGTACCACTCGTAACTGAACCCGGAATCGGGGTATCCCGGATTCATTCGGGGCGCATGTTAACACATTTTTAACGCAATAAGGGTAGCGCCCGAAAAACCCCGTTTTCTGCACAATTCTGGTAAAAGGAATGACGCTAAGTGGAAGTAAGCGTCGTCAGTATATTTGCTGAAACCGGCCTGTCAAACCTGCTTTCTTAACATTTGGAACGGGCGGCGATAAATTGTTGATTTTAAAGTAATAATTGATCGATATCCGGGTCAAATATGCAGTCAAAACCAGGAAAACCCGCCGTCCGGCCCTGTTCACACAGTGCCAAGGGTTGGGTGGGGCAAAAAGTGACCCTGCTGCGGCGGGGCCGGAAAATGCCTGCTCGGCCGGGTATTCCGGGCCGTATCACGATGTTGACAAGGGCTTCAGCCACGGTAGCGTATGGTCCCTTTCTGATTCCTGCCGGATAGCCCGCCTTGCTGCTGTTCAATCGTCGTTACCGCATCCTGCATCGCCGCGGGGCCCTGTTTGCCGGACAGATCTCCGGGGTGGCTCAGCCAGTACAGCTGCAGGAGTTGGACTTGCTGCTGCTGGCACAGTTTGTCGATGGCGGTCAGCCTGAGACCGTGGCTGGCCGGCTTCAAGCTGGTCAGCTGGCGCCCTGGTTGCCGGCGGTTCCACCGGCCGCGGCTACACTGGGTCGCATCCGGCAGCTGGCGGCAACCGGATTGCTTCAGCCCGGTGAAGCACCGACTGCGGGCGGAGCACCCGCCACGACCCTTGCCGATTGCGCGGCCGCGACGGGGGACACTCCCAGGGATGAGGATCGGTTGCGGCTGGGCGCCAACCTGGCACTGCTGCCGGTGGACGGTGGTTTTCAGGTGTGGAGCCCGGTCGGCCGACGCTTCTATCTGCTGGGTCTCGATCTCCTCATGCTGCTGATGTCGTTCACTGCGGAGAAATCCGTGGCCGACGTGGTGCGGCAGAAAGCCGGGCTGGCTACTGCCGGGGCCCTCGGGTCCGCCGTCGCCTGGCTGTGGCAGGAAGGCCTGCTGCGTCCGCCGGCCCGGCAGCTCGATGCACCGGCGGAAGTGCGGCAATCCCTGTTTTCCGCGAACGCGACCGATAGCTGGGAAACTATCCAGCCCGACGGGCGCATCCCCATTTACCTGACACCCCATATGGAGAACCATTTCCCGCTGGCGCTGGGGATGATCGCCAGCGCAATCCGCGCGCATGACTCAGGTGCGCTGCTGGAACGCTACCAGCTGCTGCCCATTACCTACCAGAAGCCGGCTGACCTGCTGTCAGGCCCCTACCGGAAATTCGGGCCCGGCGTATGGATGTTTTCCAACTACATGTGGTCGCTGGAGGTCAACCTGCAGATTTCTGCCGCGGTCAAGCAGCAGGATCCGCGCAACCTGACTATCCACGGCGGCCCCAGCACGCCGGGTTATGCCCAGGCATGCGCCGAGTTCATGGCGCAGAACCCGTCGGTGGACATAGCCGTTCACGGCGAAGGTGAGATGACCGCGGTGGAAATCCTGGAACAGCTGTCCCGCTCTGACCAGGGTCGGGTGATTGCCGATCCCGCGACCATGGGTGAGGTGCGCGGCATTACGTTGCGGGCAGGTGATCGGGACGAGTTGCTCCGGACGGGTCTGCGTGCCCGGATGAAAGAGCCCGACAGCGTACCGTCGCCCTACCTCGAGGGATTGTTTGACGGTTACCGGGGTGCAGTGGAAGCCGCCATCATCGAGTCCAACCGCGGCTGTCCCTTTGGCTGCACTTTCTGCGACTGGGGGTCCGCCACCCAGCAGAAGGTACGCAAGTTTGACCTGGACCGGGTCAAGCGGGAGATCCACTGGATCGGCAGCAACAAGGTGCGGGTGCTGTGGATCGCCGACGCCAACTTCGGCATGTACGACCGCGACGTTGAGCTGGCGCGCTACATCGTGGAGACCAGGAAAACCTTCGGCTACCCCAAGGAGGTCGTGGTCAACTACACCAAGAACACCACCCGTCGCCTGGTGGACATCATCCGGGCGTTTTCCGACGGCGGCATCATCAGTCAGGGCATCATTTCAATCCAGACCACGGACGAGCAGACCCTGGACGTGATCAACCGACGCAATATCAAGACGGAAAAATACGACGAGCTGACCCGGGTGTTCGCTGACGCCAACCTGCCGCTGTCCACCGACCTGATGATCGGGCTGCCGGGTATCACCCCCGAAGCCTTCGACCGGGATCTGCAGCGCTACTTCGACGTGGACGTCTCCACCAAGGCCTATCCCACCCAGCTGCTGCCCAACAGCCCCATGGCCGACCCGGATTACATTGAGAAGTACCGGATCGAGGTGGACGAGGACGATTTCGTGGTCTCCTGCCACAGCTTTAACCGCCAGGAGCTGGACGCCATGAAAGCGACCTACAACGCCTTTACCGTGGCGGACGGCTACGCCACCCTGAGGTACGTGCTGCGATTCCTGCAGTGGGAACACCAGATCAAGGCGCTGGACTTCCTGCATCGCCTGCAGCGGGTCGTAAACGAAAACCCCAGCGCGTATCCGGCCATCAGCTGGGCGCTCAGTTTTTTCACCACCGACAAGTTCATGCCTGGCGGATGGAAGGGCTTCTACGACGAAGTGGCCCGGCTGATTGAGCGGGAGTACGGCATCAGCCGGGATGACGCCCTGGACACCGTGCTGCTGGTGAATGAGCTGGTCATGCCCGATGACATGCTGGACTACCCGCTGTCCGTCAGGCTTCCCCACGACTTCACCGCCTGGTTCCGGGATCGCAACGGCAAGGCTGTGCAGCCCGACAAAAAGCTTGCGGACTACCCGCCGGGGGATTTCCTGGTGGACGACCCGGACGGGATGGTGAGTATCGACATGGATTACGTGCAGTACGATTCCCACCAGTTTTTCTGGGAACTACGAAGTCCTACGGCGCGGGCCAAGTCGGTATCGGATGTGAAGGAGTTGAAGCGGGGGTAGGTGAGAGCGCCGGTGGGCGAGCCATCACTCTGGGGGCCATCGCACACGCCGTCATCCTGAACTCGATTCTGAACTCGATTCAGGATCCATCTGAAATTGGTATCGGTAAAGCCTTGGATCGCGGCAGTGGTTTGATCGGAGACTTCGATCAATCACGCAGGCGGCGGAAGGGGTCACCTACGATGGCTGTGCTCCAGGGGAGTGCGGCCGTCGACAAAGACAGCTTCGGGTATTCAGATGGATCCTGAATCGAGTTCAGGATGACGTCTTAAAGGTGCGCCCTGCGGGCGCGGGTCATAGGATCCCCAGGGAGTAACCCTGCCGCTGAATAAAGGGCGTCAACGTCGGTAGAAACGGTTCCAGGTGGGACTGGTAATGGGTCCAGCGTCCAACGGAGCGACGGTAGACCGGCTCTCCGGGCTGCCGGGAGCGAGTGGGGCCGCGGGCCTGCATCTGTACGGTTTCGTCGAACATGCCGTCTTCCGGCTCGACGCCCAGCAGTGAGCACAGCTGCTGGATCTCCTGTTCGGTGTTGCGGATCAGGTCCTCGTAGCGGGTGTAGTGCACCGACAGGGGCAGGGTGCTGCTGATCCGTTGCCACAAGCCCATGACCTTGTCGTAAATAGCCACGCTTTGGGGCAGGGTGTCGAAGTGCACCGTGGTTTCATTGTCAGGCTGGCAGTGGATGAAGTTGCTCAACACCGCGTCACAGGGGTGGCGCAGGCTGAACAGGATCTTTGCTGCGGGAAACAGCCGGTGGACCAGCCCCAGGTTCAGCAGACGCATGGGCAGCTTGTCCACGATCACCGCCCCGTGACTTTCGCCCAGGTGGCGCGAGGCTTCTTCGCGGTACATCTGGCGCAGAGGCTGAATGACCTCGTTGTCCAGGTCGGCCAGTGCACCGGGATAGCCCCGGGGGTGTTGACCCAATTCAGCGATGATCCTTTCGATAGTGGGTTTGTCGTCGATAGTGGCGATTCCGCTGTGGGCGTTGAGCAGCACCTCCAGCAGATCGCATCCCGCCCGGGGGAAGCCCACCAGGAAACACAGATCCGACCCCAGGTCCAGGGACGGATGCTGGGCCGTATCGGCCTCGCCGGGTGCCGACCCCGGAGCGCCCTGGTCCAGCCAGGATCCGATGGCGGCGCAGCGTCGGCCAAAAGCGTCCCGGTCGATAGACTGGCGCCGTATGCTGGAGGCATTTACCTGGTTGGCCCGCTCGAAGGCCTCCATGGCCGGGGCGTAGCTTTCGGTCCGGTCCAGGCCATGCCCAAGCTCGAACCAGTACTGCTGGGTCAGGCGGATTGGCAGCGACTGGGGATCCAGGCTGCGCAGGGCGGTCAGCGCCGCCGCGGCATTCCCGTTGCGCCGCTCCAGTCGTGCCTGCTCCAGGTTGAGGCCGGGATGGTCCGGGGCCAGTCGCATGCCCCGCTGGATGGCACTGCGGGCATCGTACAGCCGGTTTTCCTTTTCCCAGGCGCTGGCCAGTTCCACCCAGGAGTCCACGTCGGCCGGATCCAGTTGCAGCGCGGTTTGCAGAGACGCGATGGCCCCGGCGCTGTCCATCTGTTCGTTCAGCAGCACCCCCAGGTAGGCATGGGCAGCGGGATATTGCGGTGCGGCGCTGATGGCCTGGTCGTAATAGTCTCGGGCCACCCCGAGCTTGCCCAGCAGGTGGCTTGCCAGCCCGGCGTGGGCCAGTGCCTCGGGATCCCCGGGATAGAATTCCAGCATTCCGGTGAGTACCGACAGCGCCTGTTCCGGCTGGTCCAGGTTGAACAGGGTGATACCGAGGTTCAGCAGCGCCGAGCGGTAGGCCGGCGCCAGGGCCAGCGAGCGCCGGTAGGCGGAAACCGCCTGGTCCATGGCGCCCCGGGCGCGCTGGACATGTCCCAGGTTGTGCCAGGCCTCGGCATATTCCGGGTTCAACTCCACCGCCTGCTGCAGGGCTGCCACGGCGTCGTCGGTCCGGCCGGCGTTTTGCAGTGCCCGCCCCATCTGGTTGTACCCGGTGGCCAGCTGTGGGTCCGCCTGCAAAGCCGCCTGGCCCTCGCCCAGCGCGCGCTCCACTTCGCCGCCCATCAGTGCCAGCACGGACCGACTGACCCGGGCCTCGGCATCTTCGCCTTCGGCCAGTTGCTGCAGTACCGGGCGGGCCAGATCGTTCATTTTTTCGCCCACCAGTATTTCCCGCAGCAGCACGGCGCACTGCCGGTCTTCAACGTTGGCCATGAGCGCTTCCACTGCTGGCCGCGGTTGTCCCTCTGATACCAGCCGGCGGGCTTCGGACAGGGTGGCGGATGCGTTCATGCCGGGTACTCCGGCCGGGTGAAGCAGGCAAACTTTCCGGCGTGGTTCCTGCCCCGATAAAGGAGTTCGCCGCTTTCCGCCGCCAGCAACCCGTGACGCTGGAATACCGACGTCCAGTCCGGGTCCTGCTGGATCGCGCGGTTGACTCTCAACATGTCGTTGAGCCGGTCCCGGCCGCTGCGCATTTCGCCGTAGAACCGCTGCAGGTTATCGAGGTGGCGCTGCAGTCCGGCTTCGTCCAGTGACAGGATCTGGGTCAGGGTACCGCGCAGCATGGTCAGCAGCGGGGAGGAGCCGGCAGCCTCCACCCGCTGCAGAGTCTGCTGCAGGCAGGTATGGTATTGACGGTAGCTCAGCGCCCCGGTCAGGAATACCGGGGTCGCTTCGAAAAAGCCGGCCAGTTCCAATACCGCGTACTCGTGGCTTTCCTTTTCCATGGTCTTGAGGATGTCGCTGCTGACGGCGTGGCTGACCAGGGCAAAGCGCCCGCCCGGACGCAGCAGCCGGCTGATCTGGGCAGCGGCCTGCTCCCAGTCACAGTACTCGATACCATACTGGCTGGTGACCAGGTCGCAGGATTGATCAGGCAGCGACAGGCTCTCAACCGGGCTCGGTTCATGAAACCTGATGCGGGGCAGAAGCGACCGCTGATCGGGATGCTGGGCGGCTACGGCCTCGGGATTCACCCGGGCGGCGTCCACCGCTTCCAGCTGCAGGGTTTTGCCGGAATCGGCCATGTACCGGGCCGCCAGCAGGATGACCGCGCCGTTGCCGGTACACAGATCCAGGATCCGGCCGCCGTCGGGCACGGCTGAAAACTGTTCGTTCCAGAATTCAGCAATCTCGCCGTCATAGTTGCCGGCGAAATCCTGGGGCAGGGAAGTCAGGCAACCCCGGGCCCAGTAGTCTGTCCAGTGCTGGTTCGTCTGCATAACCGGGTAGTGTATCAGCGGAACAAAAAAAGGCGGGCCCGGGGGCCCGCCTTTTGTCAGATCCTGATCTGGCTCAGGGGTTCAGGTGCTTGGCCAGGAATTTCTCCATTTTCTCGTACAGCTCCAGGCGGTTTTCCTCCTTGCGGAAGCCGTGGCCTTCGTTGCCCTTGACCACCCAGTTGTCGTCGTTGAACTTGACGCCGTTTTTCTCCATGGCCGAGCGCAGCTTGGTGGCATGCTCGTAGACAACCCGGGGGTCGTTCTTGCCGTGGACGATCATGACCGGTGCCTTGATCTTGTCGGCGTGGGCCAGGGGCGACATCTTGTCCATCAGCGCCTTGTCCTTGGGATCGCCGATTTCAACCTTCATGACCTCTTTCATGGGCTCCCATGCCTTGGGCATGGACTCGAACAGCAGCGCCACGTCGGTCACGCCAACGTAGTTGATGCCGCACTGGTACAGGTCCGGGGTGAAGGTCAGTCCGGCCATGGTGGCGTAACCGCCGTAGCTGCCGCCGTAGATGCAGACGCGATCCGGATCGGCGATGCCCTCGTCCACCAGGTACTTGACGGCGTCGGTGATGTCGTGCTGCATCTCGCCGCCCCATTTGCCGCCGTGGCCAGCCTGCTGGAACTTGCGGCCGTAGCCGCCGGAACCCCGGTAGTTGACCTGCACCGTGGCGTAGCCGCGGCTGGCGAAGAACTGGTGCTCGGAGTTGAAGCCCCAGGCGTCACGCACGCCGAAAGGTCCGCCGTGGGGGTTGACGATCAGCGGCAGGTTCTTGCCGTCGGTGCCCTTGGGAATGGTGATGTAGCCACGGATGGTCAGGCCGTCGCGGCTTTCGAACTTGATGGGCTTCATTTCGGACATCAGTTCGGGGTCCAGCCATTCGCGCTGGGCCGCCAGGTACTTCACCTGGTTGGTCTTGCGGTCAAACAGGTAGTACTTGCCGGGGTCCTGGTCGTCCCACACCAGCAGGACGTGCAGCGTCTCTTTCAGGTTGGTGCTGACAACGTCCACTTCCCGGTCCGGGAAGGCGGCCTTGAGGCCGTTCATCAGGCGCTCTTCTTCCTTGTCGAAGTAGTGATCCTGGGGGTAGTCGGTGAAGTAGGACACGCCCAGCAGCTTCTTGCGCTCCCGGGACATGATCAAACCGGTGACGTCCACCTCGTCGTGGGCATACAGCATCTCGCCCAGTTCGTGGGTTTCGGTGTCGTAGGTGTAGACGGCAGCGGTGTCGCGGCCGATGTTGGAGGCCACGTACATGGTCTTGTTGTCGAAATCGAAGGCCAGCGGATTCCAGCCCTCGTCGTGGACGTGGAATTCCTCAACAACGCGGAAATCCTCCTCGCCCTTGTCCTTGTAGTGGAACTTGCCGTTGACGCCATCGATGGATACTGCGCCGCGAACTTCACCGTCATGGTCCACGATCCAGCCGGTCACGTCGCCCGGGTTGCGGGCGATCATTTCCATGTCGGGGTTCTTTTTGCTGCGTCCCCGCACCTTGCTGTCCACCGGCACCTTGAACAGGTCCGGTGCTTCGATGAAGCGGCCGTTGTACTGGACGATGATGTGGTCCGGGTCCTCCGGCAGGCTGTTGATTACGGCAGCGGAGCGGGGGGCGATGGCCTGGACCAGGGTGTTGGTCTTCGGTCGACCGTCGCGGTTGACGCTGTACAGGCTGAATGATTCGTTGCCGTCGTCGTCCATGGTGTACACGATGCGATCATCGCTGGCCCAGAAAAACCCGGCCACGTCGGCTTTGTCGTAGCCGGTCAGGGGCTTGGGGTTGCCCAGTGTAGCCGTATCAAGCACCACGATATTGCGGTGTCCCTCGATGGGGGACAGGATGGCCAGGTATTTGCCGCTGGGCGACAGGGTCATGGAGGAAAACTCGGCATTGCGGAAAAAATCCTCGACGGTCAGGTCGCTGGCTTTGCCGAACACCGGGCCGGTTACGGCCAGGGCGGTCAGCGCGACGATCGTCATCAAGGCGAAGTTGGAGAGTTTGCGAAGTTTCATAAGAGATCCTTTGCTGGAAGGGCCAGGTCGGCACATTGGGCGACACATTATAGGGGGGGCGGGTGTGCAAGGCTAATCATGGCGATTGGCGCAATAGCGCTTTCCTGCTACACGCGACCCACCTCCCTGTGTCACTATTCGCAACGCATTCTGCCAAAGCTCTTGTAAAAAACCATATGACTAAAGTCACCGGATTGATCTGATGGAACAAGCAATCAAGGACATCATCGTTGTTGGCGGCGGAACCGCCGGCTGGATGACGGCGGCGGCGCTGGCGCGCTGCCTCAACAGGGAAGCATTCAATATCCGGCTGATCGAATCGGACCAGATCGGCATCGTCGGGGTGGGAGAAGCCACCATCCCCGCCATTCACGAGTTCAACCAGCTGCTGGGCATCGACGAAAAAGAGTTCATGCGCCAGTCCAACGCTACTTTCAAACTGGGGATCGAATTCTGCGACTGGGCCAACAAAGGTGATTCCTACATCCACCCCTTCGCCGCCTACGGCGTGCCCATGGAGGGCGTCGAGTTTCACCACTACTGGTTGCGCATGCGTGGGCAGGGCGACCAGGCGGCGTTTGCCGATTACTCCCTGCCCATCACAGCTGCCCGGGCGGGACGTTTCGATTACCCCAGCCGCGACCCGCGGTCGCCCAAATCCACCTACCGCTACGCATTTCATTTCGATGCAGCCCTTTATGCCCGCTACCTGAGGGGCTGGGCCGAGCAGCGCGGGGTGCAGCGCATCGAGGGCAAAATCGTCGGCGTGAACCAGAACGGTGAAACGGGCTTTATCGAAACGGTCAGCATGGAAAACGGCGACCTCGTCAGCGGGGACCTGTTCGTGGACTGTTCAGGTTTTCGGGCACTGCTGATCGAACAGGCAATGAATGCCGGCTACGACGACTGGAGCCACTGGCTGCCCTGCAATCGCGCCGCCGCCATGCCTACCGAGAATGACGGCGAACCGGCACCCCACACCCGCGCCCGCGCCCTGACGGCCGGCTGGCAGTGGAAGATTCCCCTGCAGCACCGCACCGGCAACGGGCACGTCTACTGCAGCGACTACCTCAGCGACGACGAGGCGGTCAGCCTGCTGCGGGAGAACGTGGACGGCGAACCGCTGGCAGAGCCGCGCCTGCTGCGGTTCACCGCCGGACGCCGCAAGCAGGCCTGGGTCAAGAATTGCGTGGCCATCGGTTTGTCCGGCGGATTCCTGGAACCGCTGGAGTCCACCAGTATCTACCTGATCCAGTCGGCCATCATGAAACTGATTCGCAACTTACCCGACGCCAGCTTCAAACAGGTGGAAATCGACGAATTCAACCGCCAGATGAACAACAAGTTCGAGCAGGTACGCGACCTGCTCATCCTCCATTACAAGCAGATCTTCCGGGACGACACCCCATTCTGGAATTACACCCGCAACATGGAGATCCCCGAGGAACTGGCCCACCGCATGGCCCTGTTCAAGCACCGCGGCGTGGTGGCAGTGGAGCAGTCTGAGCTGTTCAGCGAGCCGAGCTGGCTGGCGGTGTTGCTGGGGCAGGGGCTGGTGCCTGACAGCTATGATCCCCGGGCCAACGTGGTGGCGCTGGACGAGCTGACCCGGCGCATGACCCAGATACGGTCGATGATTGCCCAGGCCGCGGACTCCATGCCCAGCCACCTGCAGACCATAAAAGCCCATTGCGCCTCGGACAGCATCGCGGCCTGATGGACAGCAACGAACTGCGCAGCGTAGTCATCGTTGGCGGCGGCCCGGCAGCCTGGACCGCGGCGTCGGTGCTTAGCCGGGCCCTGTCCGCGGCAGATGTTGCCGTAGTGGTGCCGGACGTATCTCACACGACGCCCGCCGCCGAGGCCACTTTGCCGACAATCCTGGGATTTCATCAGCTGCAGGGCCTCAATGAACCCGAGGTGCTGCGGCAGCAAAAGGGTAGCTTCCGGCTGGGAACCCGGTTCCAGGACTGGAACGAGCCAGGTCACCGGTACATCAATCCCATCGGCGCCCATGGCGCCAGCATTGAGTTCGTTGCCTTTCACAACTACGCGGTCAAGGCCCGCCAGAATGGCGAGGTCCGACCGTTCAACGAGTACTCTCTGGTGGCCATGGCGGGTGACCGGGGCCGGTTCAGCCACCCGGTCAATGATCCCAATTCAGTGCTTTCCACCATGCGATACGCGCTGCATCTGGACGCTGCCGCTGTTGCCCGAAGTTTTCGGCAGCGCGCGGAGGCGGCAGGCGTCACGGTCATCAACGGATCGGTGGCGTCGCTGCAGCGCCATCCTGACAGCGGCTTTATCCAGACCCTCAACCTGGACAACGGCAGCAGCATTTCAGGCGATCTGTTCGTGGACTGTTCAGGTCCGGGCGCGGTGTTGATGGATGCGCTGGAAGAGCCGTGGGAGGACTGGTCCCACTGGTTGCCCGCCAACCGAAGCCTGCGGGTGATATCGTCCGGGAAACCCGATCCTGACCCGTTAACGCGGATTATCGGCAAGGACGGTGGCTGGCTGCGCCAGGTCGAATCGAGCCATCAGACCGAACACCGGCTGGTGTTCTGCGACGCCATGCTGGATGAGGAGTCGGCCCTGGCCACCCTGTCGGAGGCCACCGGTAAAGTCTCCGATGTCCTGGACCAGCGGGTTCAAAACCGCATGCGCCGTCAGCCCTGGTCAGGCAACTGCCTGGCGCTGGGCGCCGCGGCTGGCGGCTTTGAACCCCTGCAGATGGACGAACTGCACCTGGTACACACCGGGCTGATGCGTTTTGTGGGCCTGCTGCCGGACCGCAGCTGCCACCCGGCCCTGGCCAGCCAGTACAACCGGGTAACCCGGCAGGAGTGCCGGAACATCCGGGATTTCCTGGTTGCCCACTACCGGGCTACCGCCCGGGACGGTGAGTTCTGGCGCCAGGCACGGGCCTCAGAGCTGCCGGATTCCCTGGCCCACAAACTGGACCTGTTCGCGGTGCACGGCCAGGTTGCGTTCTACGAGGATGAGACTTTCCCCGAGCCGAGCTGGGTATCGCTGTGGCTGGGGCAGGAACAGTGGCCGGCCGGCCACGACCTGGTGCTCGACGGATATGATTTCGAACGGCTGCGGCAGCGCTTCGACCAGATGGCAGAATTGATCCAGCAGGCCGTGGCCGGCATGCCGACCCACGGGGAATACCTGCAGAGATTTGCCCGGGCCTGAGGCGGGTTATTTGATCCGCTTCACCTTGACGCTGCGGTTGGATCCCTCCACGTAGAGCCGCCAGGACCCGCCGACCTTCGGCTCAATCCTGACCTCGGGGCTGTCCACGGTGCGCCGACCCCAGCGGCCGCCCTGAGCCTGCTGCCAGACCATGCCGTTTTCCAGTTTAAAGGTGGTCTTGCCACTCCAGCCTTCGAAGGGCCCGTCAATGCGGCTGACGATGGTGCTTCGCTTGCGCTTGTATTCGAAGCCCTGGCCCGAGGGCGCTGCTGGCGCGGGCGCCTGCTGGGACGCCGGTTGGGGGCTGGTGGTGGCCACGCTTGCCGATGCGGTCGCCGCGGGAGCCGAGGGCGCTGCCGGCGGCGGCGTGGGTGCCGTCATCCGCTTGCCGCGAATCCAGTCGTTCAGGAACCGGAGTTCCTCCTTGCTCAGTTTCTCAAGCCCGGCCTGGCGGAATTCCTCGCCGGTCATCTGCTCTTCCAGGGAACTGAGCTCGGAGGCATACAGCGGCGTGGCCAGCAGCAGTGCCAATGCAGCGATCAACAGTCTTGTCATGGGGCAGTCTCTCCGGTCAATCAATTCCAGCGCGGTGCGCACCGGCGCCAAGTCTAACGCAAGAGCAGGACTTGCCGGAACCGCCCGGACTACTTTGCCAGCAGATTCAGCGCGGCGGCTGTCATGGCCCGCACGCCGGTACTGATGGTGGGCTCGGGATCCGGCGCGAAGGCGGCGGAGTGCAGCGAGGGCAGGCTGGCATTGCCGTTGATATAGTCCTGGTGCAGCCCGGCCTCCACGGTTCCCAGCCGGAACATGAGGCTGGGAATCTTCGGTTCCACCGCGCCGTAACGCCCGAAGTCCTCGCCGACCATTTCGGCGTTGATGGCGACAATGGCGTCAGCTCCCAGTTCGTCGCCGAAAACCTTCAGGATCCGCTCGGTGAGTTGCGGGTTGTTGTAAGCCGCCGGAGTGTACTCATCCAGCACGGTGACCGCAGGCAGCTGGTCCTCACCCATGCCGGCAGCCAGGGCGGTATTGCGGGCAATGCGCCGGATGGATGAGATGGTCTGGTTGCGGACCTCCGGCGAGTAGGAGCGCAGGGTCAGCTGCAGTTTGACCTGGTCGGGGATGATGTTGTGCTGAGTGCCGCCGTGAATTGAGCCCACGGTGACCACCGCTGGTTCGAATGGAGACACTTCCCTGGACACGATGGTCTGCAGTGCCAGCACGATCTGGGACGCCAGCACCACCGGATCCTTCGATCGGTCCGGGTAGGCACCGTGTCCGCCGCGGCCCTGGACCAGCAGGTCCACTGAATCCACGTTAGCCATGAAGTAACCTGACACCGCACCTACGGTTCCTGCACGCAAGTCCGACGCCACGTGCAGTGCAAGGTTGTAGTTGGGTCGCGGAAATTCCTCGAACAGGCCCTGGGCCAGCATGGCCTTGGCGCCGCCGCTGCGTTCTTCCGCGGGCTGGGCGATCATGATCAGGGTGCCGCTCCAATCATCGCGGCGTCGGTTCAGTTGCCTGGCAGTACCGACGAAAACCGACATGTGGATATCGTGGCCGCAGGCATGCATGACGTAGGTGGGATTGCCGTCGCGGTCCGGCGCCTGGGCCCGGCTGGCGTAGGGCAATCCGGTCTGTTCCCGGACAGGCAGACCGTCCATGTCCGCTCGTATCATCAGCACCGGACCGGGGCCGTTCTCCATCACACCCACTACACCGTGGCCGCCATAGTTACGGGTGACCTCAAACCCTGCCGCCTCCAATTCGTCGCCCATGCGGCGGGCGGTTGCCACCTCTTCGAAAGACAGCTCCGGGTTCTGGTGCAGGTGCAGGTACAGCGATTCAAGGAACGCCCAGTCGCTCTCCACCGCGCTGGCAAGCTGGGCCTGCGCGGAGTTCCACGCCAGCCCCAACAGGACAAATAGAGCAAAGCACCTGGTCATGACCGGTCCCCAGTTGATAGAAAAAGTTGCCGCAACCAATAAATCTGGCACATGGAAGGGCCAACGGCCCAAGCCCGCAAGCGAAGCAAAACCGCGTTTTGCGCAGCGCCCGCGAGCGGGAGTAAGCAACTATCGGCATGGCCGTCGGAAAGTATAGGCCTTCCTATCGCCCACTTCGGATGTCCCGTCTTGCGGATAAAAAAAGGGCCGTCTGTCCAGACGGCCCTGCCCTCCATGAGTGCGCCTCTCGCCTTCCCCATATTGCCCCTCTTTAGTCGGGCGAGAAACGTAAACCGGTTAAATATCACCGGTTTGCGCGTCCATGATAGTCGAAAAAAATCCGGGATATCAAACGGATTGAGGTTCCGCGTGGCGCTGGTGCGCCAGCGTCTCGACTTGAAAACTGTATATTTATACAGTATTTTGCCCCAATGAAAAGTCGCGGCGCACTGTCCAACCCGGTTAACCGGTTTTTCAGCACCCATGTTGAAGCCGACAGCGAACATCTGGGTGCGGCGGCGGGCTCAGGAGATGACTGGCAGCCGCAAAAGCTGCATACCCGGGTGTCTCGGGAACAGGCGCGCACGCTGATCACCCGCAATGCCTCACCGGATGTACCGTTCAACCTGTCTATCAATCCCTACCGCGGCTGTGAGCACGGCTGCATCTACTGCTATGCGCGCCCCAGCCACGCATACCTGGATCTGTCCCCGGGCCTGGATTTCGAAAGCCGGCTGTTTGCCAAGGTCAACGCCGCCTGGGTGCTGGAGCGGGAACTGGCCCGTCCGGGTTACCGCTGCGAGGTTATAGCCCTCGGGGCCAACACCGACGCCTACCAGCCGGTGGAAAAAACCCTGGGCATCACCCGGCAGCTGCTGGAAATGATGCTGGAATTCCGCCAGCCGGTGGCCATCATCACCAAGGGCACCGGCATCTTGCGGGATCTCGACCTGCTGTCCAGGCTGGCCCGGCAAAACCTGGTGACCGTCACCATCAGCGTGACGTCGCTGGACCCCTCCATCAAGCGCAGCCTGGAACCCCGGGCAGCGTCTCCGGCGGCAAGGCTCAGTGTCATCCGTTCGCTGCGTGAAGCGGGCATACCGGTTTCGGTGCTGATGGCCCCCATCATTCCCAGGATTACGGACCATGAAATCGAGTCGGTGCTCAAGGCTTGCGCTGCTGCCGGCGCCAGTGGGGCAGGGTACATCCTGCTGCGCCTCCCGCTGGAGGTGCGGCCGCTGTTCAACCAGTGGCTGGAAACTCATTTTCCTGAACGGGCCGCCGCCGTGATGAGCCTGATGCGACAATGCCGCGGCGGGCACGAGTACCGCGGCCGCTTTGGCGAGAGGATGAAAGGAACAGGGCCCGTGGCGGAACTGATTCGGCAGCGATTTGAAAAAGCCGTGCGCCGGCTGCGCCTCGGTGAGCAAGAGGAATCCCGCAGCAGCCTGGACACCCACAGCTTCCGGGTGCCGCCCCGGACGGGGGATCAACTCAGCCTGTTTTAGTGTCTGCCGCTGACCTGGGCCGGGATGTCGCCGGACAGATCCAGCTTCATGCCGGGCCTCGTTAAACTGGCGTCCGCGCCGTCTTCCCGCAGCACCTGCCTGAATGCCTCGGCCGAATCGATTTCTCCATGGACCAGAAACACCGGTGGCCTGTTGGCGAATCCCCGGTACCAGCGCAGCAGGTCTTCCTGGTCGCCGTGGGCCGATAGCCCGCCGACGGTATGGATCCTGGCCGAGTTTCGAATGGTCTCGCCATGGATCTTGATGTAGTCGTGCCCATCGACCATGCGGCGTCCGATGGATCCCCTGGCCTGGTAGCCCACAATCATTACGTGGCACTGGGGACGCCACAGGTTGTGCTTGAGGTGATGCAGGATTCGCCCTCCGGTACACATGCCGCTGCCGGCGATGATGATGGCGCCACTCTCCATCTTGTTCAGCGTCATGGAGTCTTCCCGGCTGCGGGACAGCTGCAGGTTTGGCAGGGGCGGCATCTTGCGAACCTTGATCAGTTCCCTTGCCTCGTCGTCGTACAGGTGGGGATAGTTCCAGTAGATCTCGCTGGCCTCGATGGCCAGGGGACTGTCCAGGAATACCTGCCATCGATCCACCCGCCAGTCGTCGTAATTCATGCCCAGCTGGTAGAGGATTTCCTGGGATCGGCCGACGGCGAAGGCCGGGATCAGGATATTGCCGTGATCGGAGCGGGCCTGTCGGACCACTTCGCCGATTTCTTCGATCGTGTCGCTGCGTTCCCGGTGACGGCGCCCGCCGTAGGTGGTCTCCATCAGGACCAGGTCGGCCTGGTCCAGGGACTCCGGGTCCCGCAGGATGGGTGTTTCGTACTGGCCCAGGTCACCGCTGAATACCAAGCGTCTGCTGACCCCGCCGTCGCGGATATTTACCTCCACCACGGCCGACCCCATGATGTGTCCGGCGTCGTGGTAGCGAACCTCTACGCCGGGGATCGGCGAGAACGGTTCCTTGTATTTTTTGCCCTGGAACAGGTGGATGGCTTCGTCGGCGTCCGACCGTCGGTAAAGGGGTTTGACCTTCGGCAGGTTTTTGCGCGCCCGGCGGCGGTTTTCGTGTTCGGCGTCCATTTCCTGGATGAAGGCACCGTCGGCCAGCAGAATCCGGCACAGGTCCCGGCTGGCGTTCTGGGCGTAAATGGGACCGGAGAAACCGCGCTTAACCAGCAGCGGCAGCCGCCCGGAATGATCGATATGGGCGTGGCTCAATACCACCGCATCAATCTTTGAGGGCTCAAACGGAAAAGGGTCCCGGTTGCGCGCTTCGTTCTTGCGTCCGCCCTGGATCAGTCCGCAGTCCAGCAGCAGTTGCCGCCCGCCGACGCGCAGAATGTGACACGAGCCGGTCACTTCACCGGCGGCACCAAAAAATTCGAGCTCCATTGTTTCTTTCCCTGTCCGCAGTCATCGGGATGATAAGTCGCGCGCCGTGCCGCAGCCAACACCGGGATGTCAACAAGTGACAACAGCAAAAAGGCCGCCCCCGGACTGCGGGAGCGGCCTTCTGCCGGTTCAAACTTCTGGCGAAGAACTCAGTTGTTGCGGATACTGATGGATCCGTTGACGGTATCCAGGCTCAGGCGGCCACCGCCCGACCCCAGTTTTCCGCGCAGGTCGCGCCCGACGAACCCCTTCTCCACCGGCAGGCCAAAGTCGTTCTTCAGGCCACCGTGCACAGTTTCCGCGCGGATATCCACGTCGGCGGAGTCGGGCATGTAGACAACAATTTTGCCGTTGACCGAATCGATGGAAACACGCTGGTCGTCGCCAAACCGGTCGAACTGGGCTTTGATGCTGCCGTTGACCGTGCTCAGCTTGGCGTCGGACTGAAGCTCGCTGACTTCTATGTCACCGTTGACGGTATCCGCATCAACCCGGCCGGACACACCCTCGATTCGCAGTGAACCGTTGACGGTCTCCACGGATTCCAGTTCGGCGCTGCGGGGCACTTTCAGCGTGTAGCTCACCGATGCGCCACCGTCACCACCCCACCAGCTCTTGCTCTTGGTGTGCACGGTTTCGATGCGGAGATGGCTGGGATTGTCCTTAATCTTGACCTTGACCCGATCCAGGGCCTTGTCGGATTTGCCGGTAATCCGGTATTCGACCCGGACGTCGGACCCGTCCCAGCCCATGATCTCGATACTGCCGTTGACGTTCTCAATCGTGACTTTTCCACCCTCGTCCAGAGCGTAGGAGTCGGTGACCTCTTCCAGGACCCGACCCAGCGCTGCGGAGCTTGCCATCAGCAGACCGAATGCCGCGACCAGGGCAGCGGTAAAAACTGTGTTCTTTCTCATTGTCCTCAACCTATGGCGTTTTGTTGGCTTCCTGTGAGATTTGATGCCTTCAGGCCGCCCGGGGTTTAAATTGTCTCACACGGTAAACCATAGATGAGGCTTGTGGGCTGTCTTGGGCTATCATAGGCCGGTGAAAACCATTGCTTTTTTCAATCTGAAAGGGGGCGTAGGCAAAACCGCGGCCGCCGTCAACACCGCATTCAGTGCTTCATCCTCAGGGGTCCCAACCGTGTTGTGGGATCTGGATGCCCAGGGTGCCGCCAGCTGGTATCTACTGGGTAAGACCACCAAGGCGCCGATGAAGAAGATTTTTACCCGGGACAGTCCCCTGGGAAAGGCATTGAAGCATTCGCCTTACCCGCGGCTGGACGTGATTCCGTCGGCATTTTCCAATCGCAACGTGGACGTGCTGCTGTCGGTGATGAACCTGCGCCGCAAGCTGCTGAACAAACTGTCCAGTCCCCTGGGAGAAAGCTACGAACTGCTGGTTTTTGACTGCCCGCCAAGCCTGTCCACCCTGGCGGACCATGTGTTCTATGCATCAGACGCCATTGTGGTGCCGGTGATACCCACGCCGCTTTCGCTGCGCGCTTTCGAGCAGGTCAAGGAGTATCTACTGAAAAAGGGCCAGAGCACGGCCAAGATCCTGCCCTTTTTTTCCATGGTGGACCGGCGCAAGAAACTGCACCGTGAATGGCTGTATGACCCCCCCAAGGCCTTGAAGAAACGCCTGAAAACCTATATTCCTTATTCTGCCGTAGTAGAGAAAATGGGACTCGAAGGAGCGCCGGTTGGTGCTTTTGCGCCGAACGATCCGCTGGCTGAGACAATGACCGGGCTGTGGCAGGATATTTCCAGGAAAATCCGAATCGAAGGTCCCTAGCGGGACTCGGGGGACACCTTAGTAACATTAAGTTATACTAATATAAGCACCGTAAATCTGAATACTGGAGAAGTAAGATGGACAACACTTCAAACCCCAACCGCCGAAAGTTCCTCAAGACTGTCGCGGGCAGCGCCACCATTGTGCCGGTGGTACTGGCAGGCGGAACCGGCAGCGCGTTCGGCCAGGACCTGCCGAAGCTTGCCGCGGACGATCCCACCGCTGTGGCCCTGGGCTACGTGGAAGACACCGCCAACGCCGACAAGGCCAAGTTCCCCAATCACAGCCCGGATCAGAAGTGTGAGAACTGTCAGCTCATCCTCGGCGCTGACGGCGCAGACTGGCGTCCCTGCTCGATTTTTCCCGGAAAGTCTGTAGCCAAGGACGGCTGGTGTTCCGCCTGGGTGAAGAAGGCGGGCTGATTGACTGACCGATAAACCGTTGACTGCGAAAGGGCCGGCAACCGCCGGCCCTTTTGCATTCATGGTGGGCACTCCGGCAACCAATCCAGGAGCCGCGGGTCAGACGTAGTCATGAAGCTTGATCGCAAATCCTGGCGACTGCTGTGGCTGGGTGTCGGCCTGCTCGGCCTGCTCTGGCTGATCAACCGGCCGCCGACGGTTCCGAGTACCTCAACTCCGGCCCGCGGAGACATCGAAGAACTGGTGGAGGCCTTGTGGTCGGCGGATGCGGTGGGTGTCAACCGGGCACTGGCCGCGGGAATGTCTGCAGACCAGGCACTGGATCATCAGGGAACGCGACCCCTGCACGTGTTGTTTTTCGGTCCCGGCTGCAGCCTGGACCAGCGGCCCACGGGCGATGGCACCCTGGCTGTGTTGGAACTGCTGCTGACGGGGGGTGCAGACGTCAACCTGGCCGACGCGCGTAACAACACGCCCCTGATGATGGCGGCCGCCGAGTGCGACGCCAGGGTCGTGCAGCGCCTGCTCCAGGCCGGCGCCGACATGTACGCCACCAACCGTGTTGGGCTGACCCCGTTTGAAATGACCCTGTCCAACGTCAGCGACGCTGCCGAGCCGCTACTGGCGGCGGGTTTTCGATTGAGCAGTGAGCAGGTGGCGGACTACCAGGCCATCTATCACGACGAGCCTGAAATCCTGGATCTTGTTGTCCGGGCAGCGCCTTAGTTTATCCGCAAGACCGTACATCCATGCACGGCTAGCGGGCTATCGCGCCCTGTGGTGACCGGTGACGCTTGGCACAAGGATGTGCTAACGCGCGAAGCGCGCGAGCGAAGCAAAACTGCGTTTTGCGTAGCGACCGAGCGAGCTATCGCGCCCCGTGGTGACCGGAGACGCTTGGCACAGGGATGTGCCAACGCGCGAAGCGCGAGAGCGAAGCAAAACCGCGTTTTGCGTAGCGCCCGCGAGCCGTACATGGATGTACGGTCTCGCGGATAAACTATCCCCTCTATTCCTGTTCCCGGGAGACGTTCAATGACATCGGGGTCAGCGTCTCATTCCAGACGGTCCCTTCATTCCACGCCGAACTCTCGTTCCACATGGATCCTTCGTTCCACACAGAGCCTTCATTCCAGACTGAACCTTCGTTCCAGACCGAGCCTTCATTCCAGAACGAACCCTCGTTCCAGACCGATCCCTCGTTCCAGAAGGAGCCCTCATTCCAGACTGAACCCTCGTTCCAGAACGAGCCTTCGTTCCAGAATGAACTTTCGTTCCAGACACTTCCGTCGGATTGAACAATTTTGAACCGGCCATTGGCCTCGGCACGGGTTGGGCCCTTGTGATGGACACCGGCCAGGTCTGACTGGAGGTCCAGCCCCTGGTTGGCACAGTTTTCAATTGCAGACGTTGCTGCCAGATACGCATTGACCATGCCGGCGCCCTGCCGGAAGGGACTGTAGGCCCAGTCGCTGTTGCCCAGCTTCGCAGCCTTGGCGCCAGACATCAGCTTGCACTTGATGTCATCGTTGCTCAGGGACGGGTCGAACTGCAGCAGCAGTGCCGCCACGCCGCTGACCACCGCGGCTGACTGGGAGGTACCTGAAGCCATCAGGTAGTCCGAATCCGTGTAATCTTCGTTGCCGGCCAGTTCCCAGGCCAGGGTGCTGGCCGCGCCGGCGTAACCCAGCATGTGACCGCCAGGCGCCACCAGGTCCGGCTTGATGAATCCTTCGTGGGTGGGGCCGGCACCGGAGAACGAGGTTACCCGGTCGTCAGACAGGTCTGAGGTGGTGAAGTTGTTGGTCATGGCGCCGACTGTGATCACATACGGCACGTTGCCGGGAACCGTGATGCTCATGGGATCCGGGCCCTGGTTGCCCGAAGATGTCACGACCACCAGTCCGGCCTCCCACAGGCGCATGACCGCCTGGTTCACCGGATCATCCCAGTAGTGGGACTGAACTTCGGCGCCGAACGAGAGATTGACGATGCGCGTGCCGTACTGGTTCCTGGTGTCAAGCACCATGTCCAGTGCCTGAATCACACCCGAGTACGTGCCGCTGCCGTTGCTGTCAAAGGCCTGGAAGGACACGATATCGGCTCCCGGCGCGATCCCCATCTTGCCGGCGCTGCCGCAGGCACCCGGGGCGCCGGCGCTCTGGGTTGCCACGCTTACCACATGGGTGCCGTGTCCGTTGTAGTCATTATTCTCGTTGATGACGGAGTGTTGGCCCTTGACCCGGGAATTTCCGTTACCCTTGGTCATGGCGGGTGCCGCCAGGTCGATACCCGAATCCACAAAGGCAATGGTCACGCCGGTGCCGTCGATGCCGGCACTATGGGCCAGCGTGGCGTCCACCATGTCCGCAGCGTAAGAACCGGGATTGGTCCGGGACTGAACCACGCGCACATTGTCCAGGGTGACCAGGGCATTCGAACCCCGGGCGTACTCAAGCTCCAGCTCCACCCAAACCTGCTCGCCGGCGAACTGTGCCAGATTGTAGGTGAGTGTGCGTTGTTCGCCCGGTGTCAGCTTGTACTCTTCCAGCTTGTGGTCGTTCCACCACTGGTCGCCAATGATGATTTCGATCTCCAACTGAGCACCATGTGGGATGGCGTCATTGGCGACCAGTGGTGGAACGACCACAAGCTGGAAGAGTACAAGCTGACACCGGGCGAACAACGCACACTCACCTACAATCTGGCACAGTTCGCCGGC
>JASJDM010000072.1 GCA_030065125.1 Lysobacterales bacterium
ATAGGGGCGATTGCTGCCACGGTCAGGGTGCCGGTGACTCCAGGGAAATCCGCCAGTGCAACTTCCCTGTCCCCGTAATATCGGACCGTGTAGGTGCCAGATTCCAGGGGACCTCGATGGAAATACTCTGCCCGGCAACGGGTTGGCTCGGATCGATTGACCAATCAAGGCCGGACCATGGATCGTCAGGCACGAATGAGAGAGGCAATAAGGTGGCCAGGGAAAGTAGATTCATGACCATAGGACGTCGGACCTGGACAACTCCACTAAACCAGCGGCGCGGGTCCTCCCAGCCGGCAACCAAGTAAGCGAAATTCACTGCACCAATCTGCACCAACGCCTCTTTGCACCAATTCGGTCGCATGAGAAAGGCCTGCAAATGATTGGTTTACATGGTGCCGGGGGAGGGACTTGAACCCTCACACTGTTGCCAGTACCGGATTTTGAGTCCGGCGCGTCTACCAATTCCGCCACCCCGGCATGGGCTTGGGAAGGCGGCAAAGTATAAGTGAAGGGTTACAGGGCGTCCAAGTATTCGCGGATGTTGGGGCCGAAGCCGTCTTTGTCCACCAGGAAGGCGTCGTGGCCCTGGATGGAGCCCAGTTCTTCGAAAGACACGGGAATCCCGGCGGTTTCCAGGATGTCGGCGATTTCCTGCTGCTGGTAGCAGGGGAACAGGATGTCGCTGCATACGCCCAGGATGCGGGCTGATTCGAACTTCGGGATGTGGCCGCCGGGCTGGAAGCCGTGTTCGGCGCCGTCGAACCAGTCCATGCTGCGGGACAGGTACAGGTAGCAGTTGGGGTCGAAACCACCGATGAAGCGTTCCGCGGCGGCGTCCAGGTAGGACTGCACCTCGAATTCCATGGCGAAGGGTTTGTCGCTGATGCGCTCTGCCGGAATGCGGTCCCGGCCGAAGCGGCCGCGCCATTCTTCAGCCGATCGATAGCTGATCATGCCCAGCTTGCGAGCCAGGCGCATGCCGGTGCCGGGTCCGTCCCAGTCGTGATAGTCACCGTCGCGGTATTCGCGGTCGGCCATGACGAATTCCCGCTGCAGCGATCGGATGGCAATGGCAAACGGCGAGGCGGCCACCGCTGACGACAGGCTGACGAAGTGGCGTGACTTCTCGGGCAGCAGCAGGCTGTAGGCCAGGGCGGTCATCCCCCCCATGGAGGGGCCCACCAGCACGGCGATCTGATCGATGCCCAGGGACTGGATCAGCAGGTCTGCGCTGGCAGCGATGTCCTCGATGGCCAGCTCCGGAAAGCCGGTTTTGTAGAGCTCACCGGTGTCCGGGTTGATCGACGCCGGTCCGGTGGAGCCCTTGCAGCTGCCCAGGGAATTGACGCAGATCACGTACCAGCGGTTGGTGTCGATGGGTTTATCGGGGCCGACCATGAATTCCCACCAGCCCGGGGCCGGATCAGCCTCGGAGGATGCCGCATGGGCGTCCGGCGACAGGCCGGTGAAGATCAGCACCACGTTGTCCCGGGCGGGTGACAGGGTTCCCCAGGACTCCCAGGCCAGGGTAAATCCGGGCAGCACGCCGCCTCGGCGCATTGCAAACGGCTCGGAGTGGTGGAAAAATTTTCTGGCGTCGCCCATGGGACACATATCCTCAACCGGGCGCGCATTGTCCGTCAATTGATAACCGGATGCTACCGGTCAAAAGCCATGTCCCTTTCGGCTGAAGTGCACAGCTCCCAGACCGGCCCCCATGAAAACCTAGAGGCGCTGGTGCGGCGCTACGCGGGGTCCGAAACCCGGAAACCCATTGCTGAACATACCGGGAAGGCTTTTGCCTGGCTGGCCGAACAGCTGGAACCCGGCCGGGAACTGATCTTTGACTCCGGATGCGGGACCGGGGAGTCCACCCGGCAGCTGGCGTGCCGGTATCCGCAGGCCCAGGTTGTGGGCATCGACCAGTCCAGCCATCGCCTTGCCCGCGGCGGATGGCGACATCCCGGCACGGTACGGGACAACCGGCTGCTGCTGCGGGCCGAGCTGGGCGACCTGTGGCGGCTGGCCAGTCAGGCGGGCTGGCGCCTGCGGGCCCATTACCTGCTGTACCCCAATCCCTGGCCCAAGCCTGGCCAGCTGCAGCGGCGGTGGCACGCCCACCCCGCGTTTCCCAGCCTGCTGGCCCTGGGGGGTGAGCTGGTGCTGCGGACCAACTGGGACATCTACGCCAGGGAGTTTGCGCTGGCGCTGGAGTGGAGCCTGGGCCTGACGGTGCCGGTTACGCCCATTCGACCGGAATCGCCCATGACGCCGTTTGAGCGAAAGTACCAGGCCAGCGGCCATGGACTGTTCGAGGTGCGCTGCCTGTTGGCCTGACGGGCGCTCTATTCGGGGCGCTTTTGGCCGATACACTGAGTATAATTCGGGCCAGGAGGCAGAATGTCAGTAGTACCCGACTCACCCATAGGACCGGGTGACCGGTTTCCGTATCTATCGGTTGTCCTGATGGCCGGTATGGTCGCCCTTGCGACCGCCAGTGCCCTGGGCTGGCCGGATACCGCATGGTTGTGGCCCAGTGTTCATTTTCTGGTGCTGACCCTGGTGGCGTCGGCAGCCCTGGAGTTTGCCCTGGGTGTCGGGGTATTCCTGATCTCCATGGCGCTGTGCGGACTGGCCGCGGCCGGAGTGCCGCTCCTGCTGTCGGGCGGACAGGTCGACGCCGTGACCTGGCTGCCGCTGGCGGCCAACGCCATGCTGGGACTGAACGTCGGTCTGCTGCTGGACGAGCGGACCCGGCCGTTCTTCTTCATTCCGGGGCCCCTGGCCGGACTGGTGCTGAACTGGTTGGCGCTGCTGCTGGTCTGGATTCTGGTGGAAGCCGCATGGCTGTTCCTGGGCGACGGTTCGCCGGTCATGCTGCGCGGGCTTTGTTTTGCTGCCGGGCTCCTGATCGGCGTGGTGATGGCGGCGCTCAGCCTGATGCGGCCCAGTATGGTCAGCCGCACGTTTATCGAGCACCGGGTGACGGCGGGGATGGGGCAGGCCCGGGAGCTGGTCGACCAGCACAAACTGAAACAGGCCCGCCGGCTGCTGGCCCGGCTGCAGGGGATGGCGCCGGATAACCCGGACCTGAAAAAGCTGCGTTACTCCGCCTGGAAGTTCGATCCGGGTCACCCCGAGTTTCACAGCGCGGCCGCCGCCCTGCTGGACAGCCGGGAAACCGACGAGTCCACCAATGCGTTTATCGATCGCATGTACGCCGACTACGTGGCGGTCAGCCAGGGACAACCCAAGCTGCCGGTGGACCAGCACCTGCGCCTTGCGGCGCGATTCGCGGCCAATGGCAAGATCGACGAGGCGGCCAACATCGTCAATGTCCACCTGCAGAGGGGGTCCCGGGACGACCATATTCCATCAACGCTGCTGGCCGTATCCGAAGCTTACCTGTCGGCCAAACGGCCCAATCGTTCGGCGTATTTCGCCGACACCCTGGTCGGTCTTTTTCCCAAATCCCGGGAAGCCGTTGCGGGCCGTCGCATCCTGCATCAGATTGCCGACGAGAGCCGGTAATAATCCTGCTCAATCCGGTGGTTTGGGGTTACACTTTCCGGTTTCGAGTTATCAGCCTTCGGGCCATTCCATGAGCGACGACAGCACCACAAAAAAAAGCAACTTTATCCGGCAGATCATCGATCGGGACAACGCCTCGGGCAAACACGGCGGGCGCGTGGCGACCCGGTTTCCGCCGGAGCCAAACGGCTACCTGCATATCGGTCACGCCAAGTCCATCTGCCTGAATTTCGGGGTGGCCCGGGATTACGGCGGGACCTGCAACCTGCGCTTCGACGACACCAACCCCGAAAAGGAAGACCTGGAGTTTTCCCGGGCCATTGAACGGGATATCCGCTGGCTGGGTTTCGAGTGGGAGGAACTGCTGCACGCCTCGGATTATTTCGAGCAGCTTTACCAGTACGCCGAGGAGTTGATCAGCAAAGACCTGGCTTACGTGGACCAGCTCTCAGCCGAGGAGATGCGTCAGTTCCGCGGCACCTTGAAAGAGCCAGGGCGCAACAGCCCCTACCGTGACCGGCCGGTGGAAGAAAGCATGGACCTGTTCCGCCGCATGCGCGCCGGGGAGTTCGAGGATGGCGAGATGGTGCTGCGGGCCAAGATCGACATGGCGGCGCCCAACATCAACATGCGGGATCCGGTGATTTACCGCATCAAGCGCATGGAGCACCAGCGCTCGGGTGATGCCTGGTGCATCTACCCCATGTACGACTTCACCCACTGCATCTCCGATGCGCTGGAGGGCATCACCCATTCCCTGTGTACCCTGGAGTTTGAGGACCATCGGCCACTGTACGACTGGGTGCTGGACAACATCACCGTGGACTGCCATCCCCAGCAGATCGAGTTCGCCCGGCTGGACATCCTTTACGCGGTGACCAGCAAGCGCAAACTCAAGCAGCTGGTGGACGAAGGTCACGTGGAAGGCTGGGACGATCCGCGCATGGTGACCCTGTCCGGGATCCGCCGGCGCGGCTACCCGCCGGATGCCATTCGCGAATTCTGTGACCGGATTGGAATCAGCAAGGCCGAAAACAAAGTGGAGTTGAGCGTGCTGGAGGGCGTGGCCCGGGACTCGCTCAGCCACAGCGCCCGTCGGGTGATGGCGGTGCTCAAACCCATCAAGGTGGTGCTGACCAATTATCCCGAGGGCCAGGTGGAGGAAATGGAGTGTCCCTACCACCCCCAGCGGCCGGAGTTGGGCAGCCGCAAGATGCCGTTTTCCCGGGAGCTGTACATCGAGCAGGACGATTTCATGGAGGACCCGCCCAGGAAATACTTCCGGCTCAAGCCGGGTGGGGCGGTGCGCCTGCGCTATGGCTACATCATCGACTGCCAGGAAGTGATCAAGGACGACAACGGCCAGGTGGTGGAGCTGCGTTGCACCTACGACCCGGACACCCGCAGCGGCACCGGCACCTCCGACCGCAAGGTCAAGGGCACTATTCACTGGGTGTCGGCCGACCATGCGGTGGACGCCACGGTGCGGGTCTACGATCGCCTGTTCGTCCGGGCCCAGCCCGCCGACGGTAAAGAAGGCAAAGATTTCCTGGAGTACCTGAACCCCGACTCCCTGGAGGTGCTGACGGACTGCAAGCTGGAGGCCAGCATGTCCAATGTCCAGCCCGAGGACCATTTCCAGTTTGAACGCCTCGGGTATTTCGTGGCCGACGTCAAAGACCATCAGCCGGATGCGCCGGTGTTCAATCGCACGGTCTCCCTGCGGGATTCCTGGGCCAAGATCGAACAGCAGCAGAAACAGGGCGGGTAAAAAAGGTACCGGTGGCACGATTTTCCGCGCGACTGGTCACCGCTTTTGCCGAACTCCGGCGCCGCCGGGTGTTCCGGCTGGCCGCCGGTTACGCTGTCGCGGTGTGGCTGGTGCTGCAGGTGGCCGACGTGGTGTTTCCGGCGCTTGGCCTGACCGACCTGCACCTGCGTGTGCTGGTTGTGGCCGCCATCCTGCTGTTTCCCCTGGTGCTGTTTCTTGGCTGGCGATATGACCTGACGGCTGACGGCCTGGTCCGTACCCGCCCCGCCGCTGGTGGCGAACTCAGCCTGCGGGGATCCGACTACCTCGTGCTGGTGGCGCTGGCGGGCGTGTTTCTGGCGGCAGCCTACGCGGTGCTGGATCGGGTACTGCCTGGAACGAGCGATGATTCGGGTATGGTGCCCCAGGGGCCGGCGGTGGTGGCGGTGATGCCCCTGGCCAATGTCAGCGATAACCCGGACAACGAGTACCTGGCCGACGGGCTGAGTGAGGAATTGATCAATGTGCTGGCGCGGCTGAACGACATCAAGGTCATCGGACGCATCTCGTCTTTTGCCTACAAGAATTCCGATGCGTCCGTGGCCGAGATCGGTCAGGCACTGAAGGCAACCCACCTGCTGTCCGGCAGCGTACGCCAGTCCGGCCAGCGACTGCGCATTACAGCTCAGCTGATCCAGGTGGGTGGCGGCAGCACGCTGTGGTCGGAGAGCTATGACGAGGCGGTGGGCGACGTTTTTGAAATCCAGTCTTCCATCGCATCGGCGGTAGCCGACAGGCTGCAGCTGACCCTGCTGGAGAATCAGCCGCTGCAGGTGCTGCAGGCAAGGAACTTCCAGGCGTTCGACCGCTACCTGGCTGGCCGCTCCAATATGCGCCTGCGGACCCTGGAGGGGGCCAACAAAGGCATCACCCTGTTCCGCGAAGCCATTGCCCTGGACGACGAGTTCGCGCCGGCCTATGCGGCCCTGGCCCTGGGTATCCTGCGGCTGCACGTGAACTACCGGACGCTGGAATTCGCCGAGGCCTTCGACCAGGCCGAGTCCGCCATTCAGACCGCCCTGGGTCTCGATCCCCAGTCTTACGAGGCCCACGCTGCCCTGGCAGTGCTGAAACAATGGCGCTGGCAGCTGGCCGGGCGCCGTCCGCTGGATCGGGACGCCGCGGACGAAGCCTATCGGAAAGCCCTGGCTCTGAATGCCAATGACGCTGAGATCAACCGGTTTTACGCCAACTTCCTGGCCAACACCGACCATTACGTCGGGGCCATTGAATATGCCCGCAATGCCCTGCAGATCGATCCCATTGCGCCCAATGGCAATGCCTTCCTGGGGTCGCTGCTGCAGTACACCGGGGAGTTCGACGAGGCGCGCCGGCGTTTCCAGCAGGAAATTGAGGTCACCCCGACCGGCGTGAGGGGCCAGCTGGCGCTGGCTTCCCTGGTCGCCAACGTTGATGGAGACCTGGCTCAGGCGGTCCGACTGGTGCGGTCAGCCGAGAGTACTGGCGGACCTGCGGGATCAAGCCTGGCGCGGCTTTGGCTGGACCTGGGCGGAATCGAGGAAGCCACGGGGGTTTTTGAACAGGTCCGTGATGTCTCCAGTGACGCTCGATGGGTCGAAGGGTTTTTTCGGCAGGACTACGAGGGTGCTTACCAGATCCTGGCCACACGACTGGAAAGCCGCGCCAACCCAGTGAGAAACGACTACCGCTTTGCCGGACGCGCGGCGGTGCTGGCGGGCAGGCACCAGCGTGGCGTTGATCTGCTGGTCCAGTCTGATCCGCGTCTGGCCGGAGAGCCCGTCTACGTGGGTTACTCCTCGGTAGAAGATGCCTTGTGCCTGGCCTTTGGGCTGAAGCAGCTGGGTGAAACGGACAGGATGGCAGCGGTGCTGGCCGGCCTGCGCACCCACTTTGCCCGCAGCCCCCGCAACGGAACCCAGGGATATGGCTGGGCGGATGCCCAGGCCCTGGTACTGGAAGGCAAGCTGGAGGACGCCCTGGACGCCTTCAAAACCGCCATAGACCAGGGCCGCCGGTCAACCTGGTACAACGAGCGCTGGCCGCGTCCCGAGGTGGACCCGCTGTTTGAGCCATTGTGGGGACATCCCCGCTTCCAGGAGCTGGTGGGGGAGATGAACGCGGACCTGGCGCGGCAGCTGGCGGGGTTGAGGGAGTGACCGAAGCCAATTGGCACAGGGATGTGCCATCGGCCGGAGGCCGTAAGCGGAGCAAAATCGCATTTTGCGCAGCGCCCGCGAGCGGGTCATGGATGACCCGTCTTGCGGATGAATCAATCCCCCGAATACCCCACGATGATATGCCCCCCCGAATCCTCGTCGGACACCATCTGCAGGTAACCCTGCTTCTTGGCCTGCTCCAGCAGTTCGGTGAAGCTCTTGAAGCCGTGGTAGCTTTCGTTGAATCCCGGCTTGCGGCGCTTGATGGCCTGTTTGACCATGGAGCCCCAGACTTTCTTGTCGCCGCGTTCGCGGAACAGGTCTTCCACGGTCTCCATGACCAGGTCCAGGGCTTCCTGGGAGCGGTCGGCCGGCTCCGCTTTCTTGGCGGTGGTTTTCTTCTGGACCTTTTTCTTCTTGGGCTTGCGGCGCTTGTCTGCCTCGCGCACCAGGTCGTCGTAGTAGATGAATTCGTCGCAGTTGGCGATCAGCAGGTCCGAGGTGGACTGCTTGACGCCCACGCCGATGACCAGTTTGTTGTTCTCCCGCAATTTGCTCACCAGGGGCGAAAAGTCGGAGTCGCCGCTGACGATGACAAAGGTGTCCACGTGGGACTTGGTGTAGCAAAGGTCCAGGGCGTCCACCACCATGCGGATGTCGGCGGAGTTTTTGCCTGACTGGCGCACGTGGGGGATCTCGATCAGTTCAAACGAGGCCTCGTGCATGTCAGCTTTGAATTTCTTGTAACGATCCCAGTCGCAGTAGGCTTTTTTCACCACGATGTTGCCCTTGAGCAGCAGGCGCTCGAGGACCTTCTGGATGTCAAAGCGGGTGTAGTTGGCGTCGCGCACGCCCAGCGCCACGTTCTCAAAATCGCAGAACACGGCCATGTTGCCGGTCTGGTTGGTATCAGCCATTGGTGTTTCCGTCGGGGTCAGATTCTTGGGACGGGGTTGAATCCCCGGTTTCTGTGAACAGGATATCGCGTTGGGCGGCAAAATACTCCAGTGATTTCCGCACCGCTGCAACGGTGGCCCGGGGGGTGATGGTTGCACCGGTGAATTGATCGAAGTCTCCGCCGTCCCGCTCGACCTTCCACCGATCAGTGGGGGGCTGGCCCAGGGATTTGCCGGTGAAGGCCAGAACCCATTCGCTGACGCGCAGCTCGATCCCGTCTCCCAGCCCCGGTGTCTCCTTGTGACTGGTCACCCGAACGCCGGACAGCCGGCCGTCCAGCAAAACGCCCACCAGCAGCTCGATGTTGCCGTTGTAGCCGCCCGGGGCTGTTACCTGCATGACGGCGGCCACCGGCTGCCCGTTCTTTCGGGCCCGGTAGATCTTGCGGTTCTCCAGGGCTGCCGGGCGATTGGACTCCGGGGCATCGCCCAGCAGTTCCGACTGCACGGGTATCACGTCGGCCAGGATGTCGTTGTCATAAATGTCTGCCGGCAGGATTTCCATGATGCCGCGCAACTCGGCCCGGCGCTGCTGCTCGGCGATACGGTCCCGGGTCAGCTGGTACGCCAGGGTCAGGATGGCAATGGCCACCAGCACCGTGATGCCCAGCTTGAGACTGCTGAAGGAGACCAGTTTTGATGCGTCGCTCATTGCCCGAACACCCTGGGGCGGGTGTAGCGGTCGATCAGCGGCACGGCCATGTTCATCATCAGGATGGCAAAAGCGAAGCCGTCGGGATAGCCGCCCCAGCGCCGGATCATCAGTGTGAACACGGCGACGCCGCCCCCGAAGACCAGCCGTCCCAGCGGCGAGGCAGCGCCGGAAACCGGGTCGGTGGCAACAAAACAGGCGCCCAGCACGATGCCGCCGCTGAAAATATGCTGCAGCGGAAACGGGTTGGTGCCGGGATCGAACAGGTAGACCGGCAGGGTCATGACAATGACTACGCCCATGACCGCCACCGGAACGTGCCAGGTGATCACCCGTCGGAACAGCAGGTAAAGGCCGCCCAGCAGGTAAAAATTGGCAATCCACTCCCATCCCTTCCCGCCGAAGTCTCCGAACAGCGGATTGCTGCGAATCTCCGAGATCATGATGTCCTGGGTGGCGCCGGTTCGGATCACGTCCAGGGGTGTGGCCTGGGTCACGGCGTCCCATGTCAGCGGCGCCGGCAGTTCACCGGTGAAGATGGCCATGAGCGCTGCGCCGAAGCTGATGGTGTGCTCGGCCAGCATTTCCGGCGGCAGCCAGGATGTGGCCTCCCGCGGAAACGCAATCAGCACCACCACGTATCCCACCATGGCGGGATTGAACACGTTGAAACCCAGACCGCCATACAGGTGCTTGGCCACCACAATGGCAAAGCCCATGCCGATGACCACGGTCCACCAGGGCATCAGCGGCGGCAGGCACAGGGCGTAGAGCACCGCCGTTACCGGCGCGCTGAGGTCGTTGAGGAACGGGGAGACGGGCTGCCTGCGCAGGCGCAGCATAAGGACTTCGAATGCTACCGCGGCGGCCACCGCCAGGGTGATCTGTACCAGGATGCCGGGTCCAAAAAACCACACGTAGGCCGCGGTTCCTGGAATCAAGGCCAGCAGTACCTGCAGCATCACCCAGTGGACGGATTTCGGTGCAGGAACGTGGGGCGCACCCGCGGTGGCGAACTTCATGCTTCGGGATCCCGCTGGGCGCGCCGGGCCTTGGAGCGGGCCACCGCGGCCTCGATTTCCGATTTTTTGCCGTCCTCGGCCAGGGCTTTCTGTTTGCGGGCCAGTCGCTCCTTGCGCTGTTTCTTCTGGGCCTCCAGCCGGATATTGCGAGCGTCCAGGCGCTGCTTGGAGTGCTCCGCCCGCTGGCGATCCGCCGCCCGCACACGGTTCTCGGTCTTGCCGTAGCGGTAGTAGTCCACCAGGGGGATCTGGCTGGGGCAGACGAAGGCGCAGCAGCCACACTCGATGCAGTCGGCCAGGCTGAGGTCCTCGGCCTGGTCGAACTCCGAGGCCCGGATGTGCCACAGCAGCTGCTGTGGCTGCAGCTGGGCCGGGCAGACCCGGGCACATTCACCACAGCGGATGCAGGGCAGTTCCGGCGCGACCGGCGATACGTCCCTATGGGTCAGCACCAGCACACAGTTGGTGGCCTTGGTGACCGGCAGGTCGTCGTCGGGCAGGGACAGCCCCATCATGGGGCCTCCCATGATGAGGCGCTGGGCCTGGTCCGTGTAGCCGCCCGCGGCGGCGGTCAGTCGGCTGATGGGAGTACCCAGCAGGGCCTCGACGTTGCAGGGTTGCTGCACGCCGCGCCCGGTCACCGACACGATGCGGGACATCAGTGGCTCACCCAGGGCAACGGCCCGATAGGTGGCGGCGGCGGTGGCCACGTTCTGGCACACCACGCCCACGTCCATGGGCAGTCCGCCCGAGGGAACCTCGCGTCCGGTCAGCACCCGGATCAGCTGCTTCTCGCCACCCTCGGGATAGATCGTGGGGACCTTGACGACCAGGGCCTGGTCGGACATGCCCAGTTCCTCCAGGGCATCTCGCAGCACCTGCTCCACCACCCCCATCTGGTCCTCGATGGCGATGACGCACTGACGGGCGTTGAGCATGTGTCGCATGATGCAGGCGCCGCGGATGATCTCCCGCGGCCGGTCGCGCATCAGCGTCTCGTCACAGCTGATATAGGGCTCGCATTCGGCGCCGTTCAGCACCAGCACTTCAACCGGGCGCTGTTCCGAACGTCGCAGCTTGGCATGGGTAGGAAACAGGGCGCCGCCCAGTCCGACAATGCCGCTGTGGAATACCCGGTCCAGCAGCAGGTTCGGGTCGGCATTGAGCCAGTCACTGATAGGCTCCTGGTAGCAGGTTCCGTCAGTGCCGTCGGGCTCGATGACCAGGCCGGGGAATTCCAGTCCGGAGGGGTGGGGTGCCCGCACGGTGCCGATCTCGGTCACCACGCCGCTGGCGGGCGCGTGGATATGGGCGCTGACGCTGCCGTTGGTGCGGGTCAGCTGCTGGCCCTTCAGGACGCGATCGCCCGGCTGCACCGCAACCATGGGTACCTCACCAATGTTCTGCCGCAGCGGCAGCTCCAGCCGGTCGGGCAGGCCGGCGGATGTCAGCGGCGACTCCATGGAAATCTTTTTCCAGTGGCGCAGCTTGAGGCCGCCGTGAAAGTGCCACAGGCGATGCCCGACCCTGAGCGGCTGTTCGGTCTCCAGCATGGTTCAGCCCAGGGCCTCGGCAGCCTCGGCCACCAGGCGGTCCAGTGGCTGAAGGGGGCGGGGGTAGCGCCAGCTTTCGGTTTCCGATTCCGCCGGCACCATCTCGATGCAGTCCACCGGGCAGGGCGGCAGGCAAAGCTCGCACCCCGTGCACTCCGCCGCAATGACGGTGTGCATGCGCTTGGAGGCGCCGGAGATGGCGTCCACTGGACAGGCCTGGATACACAGGGTGCAGCCGATGCACCATTTTTCGATGATGACGGCCACTTCCCGGGGTTTTTCTTCGCCGTTTTCCGGGTTCAACTCCATGGGTTCCCGGCCCAGCAGGTCGGCCAGGGCCTTGATGCCGGCGTCACCGCCGGGGGGGCACTGGTTGATCTCGGCTTCACCGCTGGCAATGGCCTCGGCATAGGGCCGGCATCCGGGGTAACCACACTGGGCACACTGGGTCTGGGGCAGCAGGGATTCGATCTGGTCCACCACCGGGTCGCCTTCCACCCGGAACCGTACCGCGGCGTATCCCAGCAGCAGGCCAAAAACCGCTGCCAGCAGACCCATGATCAACAGCCCGACGGTCACAGGTCAACGAACCCGGTGAAGCCCATGAAGGCCAGCGCCATCAGGCCGGCGGTGATCAGGGCGATGGCCGGTCCCTGGAACGCCACCGGCACCGGGGCGGCGGCGATGCGTTCGCGCATGGCGGAAAACAGTACCAGGATCATGCCGAAGCCAACCGCCGCGCCAAACCCGTACAGGGCGGACTGCAGCAGGTTGTGGCTCTGCTGCACATTGAGCAGGGCGACGCCCAGCACGGCGCAGTTGGTGGTGATCAGCGGCAGGAAGATGCCCAGCAGGCGGTGCAGCAGGGGGCTGGTCCGGCGCACCACCACCTCGGTGAACTGTACCGCCACGGCGATCACCAGGATAAAACTGACGGTGCGCAGGTACTCCAGCTCAAACGGAACCAGCAGGTAGCGATGCACCAGGTAGCTCACCACCGAGGCAACGGTGAGCACAAAGGCAGTGGCCACGGACATGCCGAAGGCGCTGTCGACCTTGTTGGACACGCCCATGAACGGGCACAGGCCCAGGAACTTCACCAGGACGAAGTTATTGACCCAAACGGCGCTGATCAGGATCAGCAGGTATTCCATGGCTGTTGCCTTTACGTTACTCGCATGCCGGGTTCTGCTCCGTCATCCAGGTCGAGCAGAAAAATGTCTTTGCCGCCGGGTCCCGCGGCCAGCACCATGCCCTGGGATTCGCCGAAGCGCATTTTGCGCGGCGCCAGGTTGGCTACCAGTACCACCTTGCGGTTAATCAGGGTGGACGGATCGTAGGCGGCCTTGATGCCGGCGAAAACCTGTCGCTGGTCGATGCCGATATCCACCCGCAGTCTCAGCAGCTTGTCGGCGCCTTCGACGAAATCGGCCTCTATGATTCGCCCCACCCGCAGGTCCACCCTGGCGAAATCATCGATGGTGATTTCGTCGGCGATGGGGTTCGCCGCTACAGCATCGGCCTGGCTGTCCGCCTCGCCGCCGGCTTCGGCCAGGGTGTCCCGGGATGCTTCGATGATCGCTGAAACCTGCTTGTCGTCGATCCTGACCATCAGCGGCTGGTAGGGGTTGATCGCGTGGTCCAGCAGCGGCGCCTGCACGTCGCTCCAGCGCAGCTCACCCGCGTTGAGGAATTCTTCGGCCCGGGCCGCAGTGAACGGGATGATGGGCTTCAGGTAAACCATCAGGCAGCGGAACAGGTTGATGCCCAGGGAACACACCTGGTGCACCTGGTCCCGCAGTTCCGGCTGCTTGATCATCTGCCACGGCTTGTGCTCATCGATGTAGCGGTTGGCCTGGTCGGCCAGGGCCATGATCTGGCGCACCGCCCGGTTGTATTCGCGGGCTTCCAGCTGCTGGGCGATGCTGTCAGCGGCCCCCGCGAACTCAGCCGTGAGCGGATCATCGGCTGGCAGAGTCGGCGCCAGCCGACCGTCAAAATGCTTCTTGATGAAACCGGCGCAGCGGCTGGCGATATTGACCACCTTACCGACCAGGTCCGAATTGACCCGAGCCACGAAGTCTTCCAGGTTCAGGTCGATATCGGACAGTCCGCTGCCCAGCTTGGAGGCAAAGTAGTAGCGCAGGTAGTCCGGCGCCAGGTGGTCCAGGTAGGTGCGCGCCATGATGAACGTGCCGCGGCTCTTGGACATCTTCTTGCCGTCCACGGTGAGAAATCCATGGACAAACACCGAAGTGGGCAGGCGGTAGCCCGCGGCCTCCAGCATGGTGGGCCAGAACAGGGTGTGGAAGTAGACGATGTCCTTGCCGATGAAGTGGTAAAGCTCGGTATCGTTGCCCGGTCGCCAGAACTGGTCGAAATCGATGCCTTTTTCCCGGCACAGGCATCGGAAACTGGCCATGTAGCCGATGGGTGCGTCGACCCAGACGTAGAAAAACTTGTTCTCTTCCCCGGGAATGTTAAATCCGAAATAGGGTGAGTCCCTGGAGATATCCCAGTCCTGCAGCCCGCCTTCAAACCACTCGTTGAGCTTATTGACCACCTCGTCCTGCAGGTGACCCCGGGCGACCCATTCTTCCAGGAACTCCTGGCGTGCCGACAGCTTGACGAAATAGTGATCGGAAGTGCGCAGCACCGGCTTGGATCCGGATACGGTGGAGTAGGGTTCGATCAGATCCGTGGGGGAGTAGGTGGCCATGCAGTTTTCGCAGGCGTCGCCGTACTGGTCCGGCGTCTTGCAGCGCGGACACTGGCCCTTGATGAACCGGTCCGGCAGGAACATGCCGGCCTCCTCGTCGTAATACTGTTCGATCTCCCGCACTTCCACCAGGCCGCGCTGCTGCATGCCGGCAAAAATGTCTTCCACCAGTTCCTGGTTTTCCGGTGAATGGGTGGTGTGATAGAAGTCGTAGTGAACGCCGAAATCGTCCAGGTCGGCTTCATGTTCCGCGCGGCTTTCCGTGATCAGTTGCTCCGGGGTGATCCCCCGCTTCCTGGCATTGACCATGATGGGGGTGCCGTGGGCATCGTCAGCGCAGACGAAGTGGCATTCATGGCCGCGCAGCCGCAGCGCCCGGATCCAGATGTCGCTCTGGATGTGCTCCACCATGTGGCCCACGTGAATGGAGCCGTTGGCGTAGGGCAGGGCCGACGTCACCAGAATTTTTCGTTGTTGTTGGTCCATCGGCACATTATCGAAGAACTGCCGGAAAAAATGTACTCACGGCAGGCAAAAGTTTCACCGCTCGGTCGCCACACTGCATGTATAATCTGCGCCCTTTGCACAGCCCCTGCGAGTCAGATCAGTGGAACAATCAGACATCGAAAACATTCTCGCCGGCGTCAGCGATCCGATCACCGGCGAAGACCTGGTCAGCGCCCGGGCCGTCAAGGGTGTCGCGGTGGATGGCGCCAGGGTCGCCGTGGATATAGTGCTGGGATATCCGGCGGCAAGCCTGGTCGACGACCTGGCGGGTACCATTCAGTCCGAACTGGAGGCACGGCCGGAGATCGAGGCCGCCGTGGTCAACATCGCCTGGAAGGTAGCCTCCCACAAGGTCCAGGGAGAGCTCACGCCGCTGCCCGACGTGAAGAACGTGCTGGCAGTGGCGTCGGGCAAGGGCGGCGTGGGCAAGTCCACCACCGCCGTCAACCTGGCACTGGCCCTGACCCGTGAGGGTGCCACCGTCGGGCTGCTGGATGCCGACATCTACGGCCCCAGCCAGCCCAAGATGATGGGTTTGAGCGGACGGCCGGACAGCCATGACGGCAAGACCATCGAGCCCAAAATCAACCACGGCGTCCAAACCATGTCCATCGGCTACCTGATCGATGAAGACACCCCCATGGTGTGGCGCGGGCCCATGGTCACCCAGGCGCTGCAGCAGCTGATATCCGAGACCAACTGGAGCGGCCTGGATTACCTGATCGTGGACATGCCCCCGGGCACCGGGGATATCCAGCTGACCCTGGCCCAGCGGGTGCCGGTCAGCGGCGCCATCATTATCACCACCCCCCAGGACATCGCCCTGCTGGATGCGCGCAAGGGCCTGCGCATGTTCGAAAAGGTCGATGTGCCGGTACTGGGCGTGGTGGAGAACATGAGCACCCACATCTGCAGCCAGTGTGGTCACGAAGAGCCGATCTTCGGAGAAGGCGGCGGGGCTCGCATGGCGGAGACCTACGGGGTGGAGCTGCTGGGCTCACTGCCCCTGGACATCCGCATCCGCGAACAGACCGACGGTGGCATCCCCACGGTGGTGGCGGAGCCTGACTCGGATATCGCGGAGGCCTACCGGCAGATTGCCCTGAAGGCCGCGGGGAGGCTGTCCACCCAGGCGCGCAACATGAAGATCCAGTTCCCCAATATCGTGGTGCAGAACACATGAGCATCAAGTCGGACCACTGGATCCGCCGCATGGCCCGGGACCATGGCATGATCGAGCCGTTCGAGGCCGGCCAGGTGCGCCGGGACAAAGCCGGCGAGCGGCTGGTGTCCTATGGAACGTCCAGCTACGGCTACGACGTTCGCTGCGCCAACGAGTTCAAGATTTTTACCAACATCAACGCCGCCATCGTGGACCCCAAGTCATTCGACGAGGCCAGTTTTGTCGACTTCAAGGGAGACTGCTGCATCATCCCACCCAATTCCTTCGCCCTGGCACGAACGGTGGAATACTTCCGCATCCCCCGCAGCGTGTTGACCGTTTGCCTGGGTAAATCCACTTACGCCCGCTGCGGCATCATCGTCAACGTGACCCCGCTGGAGCCGGAGTGGGAAGGCCACGTCACCCTGGAGTTTTCCAACACCACGCCCCTGCCGGCCAAGATTTACGCCAACGAAGGCGTTGCCCAGATGCTGTTCTTCGAGTCAGACGAGGTGTGTGAGACGTCGTATCGCGACCGTGGTGGGAAGTACCAGGGGCAGCAGGGAGTGACCTTGCCAAAAACGTAGCCGCAAGACCGGCCATCCATGGCCGGCTTTCGGGCGCTACGCAAAATGCGATTTTGCTTCGCTTACGCGCTTCGCGCGTTGGCACATCCCTGTGCCAAAGGGCTTCGGTAAACACTACGCGCCCGTCCCCCACTACCGTCTTCCTGAATCAAGTTCAGGACGACGACGGTGGAGGTCGACGCGGAGACATAACACTCGCGCGGGATTCGCCCCTCCCCAGAAGCGAAGCCCCATTGGCACAGGGATGTGCCAACGGCCGCAGGCCGTAAGGGAATCGGAAACCGCGTTTTCGATTCCCGCCCGCGAGCCGGACAGGATGTCCGGTCTTGCGGATAGACTAAGGCCCCGTCAACGCTGACCTGAGCTGATCCGCCAGACTCTTGCACGAAGCCGTCTTGGTCCGGGCAATCATGGGAATGGGCACACCCAGGGCCGGGATCACTGAGGTGCCGGTGGCTTCGGTGCTGATGATGCCCATGGATTCGCCTTCCCGAATGTCCCAGATGGACGCCTCGTAGGTGGAGTTGTTGTCCCAGCTCAGCACGCCCAGGCAGCCGCCGCCGGCCGGGCTCAGGGTGCAGGTCATGACGCCCTGTTTGTTGAGCATCTCGGATTCGCCGTGAATCCAGACCAGGTAGCGGATGTTGAGGTCCGACACCTTCCGGGAGATCAGGGGCTCCTGCATCATCTGGGCCACGGTCTCCGCCTTGGTGGGAGCCAGCCGGGGTTCGAACCAGGGAAACAGGGCGTCCTTGAATTGCCCTTCGCTGATGACATTCAACGCCCGACCCCGATCGATCTGCTTGTACAGGCACTCTGAAAAACTCTCTTCCGCCTCGACGATCGCGTCCTGCCGGTTGGTCAGGATCACCACGGCGTCGTCGCCCTGCAGGACCGGACGCACCGGCAGGAATTCTTCCACCCGGGCGGTTACGCAGCCGGTCAGGATCCACGCCGTCAGGCCCAGCAGGTATAAGGCTCGATGTTGGTTCATTGGGTTTGCTCCCGGGGCGGGGCCCGCCACTGTTCCTGCTCCACTACGGTGCGGAACTGGCTGACCATTGCCGCTGCGGCATCTCGCAGGGCCAGGGTAGTGGCCTCGCCCAGCGACACGTTGCTGTTGACGAATTGCTTGCGGTCCTTACCGTAGGCCACGAAAGGCCAGTAGCCGATGATGGTACCGCCCTCGCCATACAGGCGAATCTGATACTTCATTGAGACCGAGTAGAAATTGGTGGCGGTTTCGCCGGGGCTGAGGAACGCGTACTCCTGCAGCACTGGTTCCACCAGCAGATCCAGCTGATTTTCCGCCTGGGGCGTTTCCACGCTGCCCACCAGCACGGCCCGCTGGAACATGGAGGCAAAAATCTTGTCGTAGACGGCGGTTTGCTTGCTGCCGAGTTCGAACTCCAGCTTGCTTTCGTCGTCGCTGTAAATGTAGCCGGTGAATTCCGGGGCGTAGTACACGCCGACCTGATAGGGCAGCGGTTCCACTACGGGGGTAGGGAACTTGCTTTCGATGACGACCTGGCCGGCACACCCCATCAGCATCAGGGGCACAAGCAGCGCACCCGCCAGGCGCACGGTCCGTCTCAACATCAGGTTCCGCAGGAATTGGGGTGACATATTGTTATTGTGGCCTTTTCGAACGCACGGTTGAACCTTTACCTTTGACCAGGCAATCGGGAAATAGATTCCACGGGGCTGTCGGGGCAGGTTTGAAAACGTCACATTACCAGATTCCGATAGTTTATCAGCGCCAGCGTGAAACGATGGTGAGAAAAGCGATAGGACATGGAAATCCACCCGCCCCGGTGTCAATATCTGTAACATACGAAGAAATTAGTACATAATCAATTCAGGCCTGGATGCAACTGTTTCACGTCTATAATGGTCAAATGTTTCGCCGGTCTGGTAATCCGGGCCGCGGTCGATAAGACGGGAGCTAAACCCATGAAAAACAAAACCCTGGCAACGATCCTGGTCATTTCCGGTGGCCTGACCGGTTGTGCCGGCATGCAGACCCAGACGTCCATGCCAACGCCGACCATGCCGTCAACCAGCCCGTCGATGCCATCACCCTCGATGCCGTCGCCGTCACAATCACGCTCCCGCCCGTCGTCCCAGCCGCCGTCCAGTTCCTCCAGCCGGACGCCCAGTCAGCCCTCCCAGTCGTCCGGGACCCCGTCTCCGCCGAGCCAGAGTCCGCCAGGCAGCCCGACGCCGCCTGCGCCAGGTTCACCCCAGATCGCTGGCGGAGTCAGCGAACTGGAGGTGCTGGAACCCGAACAGGGTGAAGTCAGCGAACAGGATCCCACCTGGGAAGACAGTGACAGCGCGGCGGAAGAGGGTGCCGAATCCCTGGCGGAAAGTGACCCCTCGGGCGCCGAGGCCGGTGGTGCTGCCGCGGAAGAGGCGCTGGAGCAGATGGAAGAGAGCCTGGCAGGATCGTCAGGCGGCGGTGACCCGTCCGAGGAAGAGTCGCTGGAAGAACTGGACGGTGAGCTGGATCAGCAGGTTGCCGAGGCGCTGGAAACTGCCGGTGGCGGCATGCCCGCCGCGGGTGGCGCTGAGCCCGCCGGTGGCGGCCAGGAAGGCGGCCAGGAAGGCGGCAGCGAATCCGAGGGTGGCGGCGGTACGCCCGGCAGTGAGGCCGGCGCCGCCTCCGGAACCGGCACCGCTGGTACTGCCGTAGTGATCATCCCGGGCGACGCTGATGAACCCATGATCGGCGAAGAAGGAGGTCTGGATGCCGAGCTGGAAAGCACGCTCGAGGTGTTCGAGGGTGAAATGCAGCGCACCATCACCATCCTGGCATCGGCGCGCGGCCCCGGTGAAGGCGAATTGACCGCCGGCGGGTCTATGGAAGAGACGGGCGAATCGCCCCAGGACCAGACTGGCGGTGGCGCCGACCTGATCCTGGTGGACGGTGATCCGTCGCTGCTGCCGTCGGGCGGCAGCGCCGAGAGCGGCGAGGAGCTGCAGGACGGCGACGTGCTGGTCGCCGGCGGCATGCCCGGCGGTACCCGCCGTAACGACGGTTACCAGCGCGTCCCGGACGACGTGGGCGACGGCTCAGACGACGATGTCGTTGCCCGCCAGATCCGTGAAGCGGCAATTAACGAGGACGACCCGGTACTTCGTGAGAAGCTGTGGGAAGAGTACAGGAACTACAAGAGATCAATTAAATGAGCAAAGGGAATCGCACAGTCTTGATGTTGCTGGCACTGGTGGCCCTGTCGGCCTGCACCTCGCAGACCGTGAAGAAGGTCAATACGGTGCAGGTGTCCAAGGCGGACCAGGAACTGAGCCAGGACGCCCTGCTGGACATCGGCATCGTGGTGTTCCACCCGGGCGTGGAAGACATCCAGGAAGAGCCCGGCAAAGACAATGTCTATTCCCAGGTGCGCAAGGCTGAAGCCCGCTACATTCCCTACGTTCTGCGCACAACGCTGGAATCCAGCAACCAGTGGGGCGCAGTGCGGGTGCTGCCGGAAAACGATCCGGCTTCCGAGATCGAGGTGACCGGCCGAATCGTGGAGTCCGACGGTGTGGAGCTGAAAGTCGAGGTGCGGGCGGTGGATTCCACCGGCCGCGTATGGCTGGACAAAGAGTATGAGGATCTGGCCACCCAGTTTGCCTATCGGGACGACATCGATTACAACGGCGACGCTTTCCAGGATCTCTACAACCGGGTCTCCAACGACCTGGCGGCCTACCGGGCGCGGCTGAAGCCGGAGCAGCTTCGCATGATCCGCACCGTGGCCAGCCTCAAGTACGCCGCAGAACTGTCGCCGGAAGCATTCGGCAGCCATATCAACGTGGACCAGCGCAGCGGCAAGGTGGTGATCAACCGACTGCCGTCGGACCGGGATCCCATGCTGGCCAGGGTCAATCGCATCCGGGAAAGCGAATACCTGTTCGTAGACACCGTGGACCAGCAGTACGCAGCTTTCTTCCGGGAAATGGATCCGTCCTACGACCAGTGGCGACGCTTCAGCTACGAAGAAACCCTGGCTATGCAGGACGTCAAGCGATCCGCCCGAACCCGCGCCCTGGCGGGCCTGCTGGGTATTGCCGGCGGCGCCGCCATTTCCGGTAACGCCAACAACTCGGCCATGCGCCAGGTGGGCAACGCCGCCGCCCTGGGCGGCCTGTACGCCGTCAAGCAGAGCTTCGATACTTTCCAACAGGCCAAGATTCACGAAGAGGCCCTGAAAGAACTGGCGGCATCCTTCGATTCCGAGGTGCAGCCCATCGTGCTGGAGGTCGAGGGCGAAGTGGTTAAGCTGAACGGGTCGCTGGAATCCCAGTACTCGGAGTGGCGCCGACTGCTGCGCGAAATCTACAGTGCCGAAGTGGGCCTGCCGGCCACCGACCGGGTTCCCCAGACCCAGTAGTCCGCCAGCAGCCCCCTTAAACAGGAATACCCAACCAGAGTGAGGTCGTGGAGGAGCACAGTCCACAGCAAATCATCGATCAGCAGTTTCAACTCGTAGAACGCCTGGCGCAGGCCGGCACCCACCAATCCTGGAAGGCCCGCCGCAAAGGGGAAGACGAAGCCTATGTGGTCAAGCTCTTCGCCCTGGACATAATCCCCTCAATCGAGGAATTCGATCGACGCCTGCAGTCGATCGGCGGGTTGAATCATGCTGGTCTGCTGCGCCGGCACGGGCACCTGGTCCAGGAGAACCGGATGGTGCTCTGGCGCCCGTACCTGGACGGCGCCAATGCGGCAACGCTGAACCAGGCGCCGCTGCCGCGTATCCTGAACGCGGCCCAGCGGGTTGCCGAGGCGCTGCATCAGGCCCACCGGCAGGGTATTGTTCACGCTGCCATCAAGCCGGAAAACATCATCCTCAGTGAGGCCAGCAGCGCCACGGTGGTGGATTTTGCCCCGGTCATCGATGCCCAGGTTGGCCCGGAATCCGGTGTCGGGCAGGACATCTTCGACCTGGGCCAATGCCTTTTCGGATGGCTGACCGGGGCCGCGGCCCCCGCGGGCTCGGCTGAGACCATCGCCCAGACCCTGCGCAACACTCTGCGGGAAGACCTGACCGTGCCGCCGGCCCTGGGCCGGCTGGTGGTCTCCATGCTCAGCGCCGATCCTGCAGACCGGCCTGGGTCCATGCTGGAGGTGCGGGATTGCCTCGACGACGTGCGCGTGGCCATCAAACGTGGCAGCCAGCTCACTGAACAGTGGGACGAGGCCTCTTTTGTGCCGCCGCGGCCGGCAGGGGCCGTTTCCGCCGTTGAAACGTCAGGACACGCGGACGACCGGGAGCGAAGCACACCTGTTCCTCTGATCCTGACCGCTGCCGCGGCACTGATGCTGGTGCTGGCGGTGGTAGTGGTGAGCCGATTGGCGCCTACGACTGAGGTGCCGGAACCCGAGGTCACCGTTGCCGAGGAGGCGGTGCCGGAAGAACCGCCGGTGGCTCCCCAGCCGCCCAGTCAGTACGAGCTTGAGCTGCTGCTGCGTCAACGGGAAGAGGCCCAGGCGGTGCTGGACCAGTTCATCAACCTGCAGCTGGAGCTGGAGGAACAGAAGGTGGAGCGCTGGGCGGAAAGGCGTTTCAACGCAGCCCTGGCACTGGCCCGAACCGGGGACGAGCCGTTTCGCAATCAACAGTTTCCGGAAGCCGGGGCCATTTACCAGTCCGCCCTGGACGAGCTCAACCAGGTGGCCGGTGTACGGAGCATTGTTCTGGCCGAGGCGCTGGAGCGCGGCGCCCTGGGCCTGGGCCGGGAAGATGCGGCCGCCGCGGCCGAGGCCTTTGATCTTGCCCTGGCCATTGAGCCCGACAATTCCGTGGCTCTGGCCGGCCGTGCCCGAGCCGAAACCCTGGATCAGGCCCTGTCGCTGCTGAACCGTGCCCGGGAGGCGGAACAGCAGGAGTCCTGGGCCGAAGCCCTGGACCTGTACCGTGAATTGCGTGACCTGGATCCGTCTATGCCGGGGGTTGATCAGTCGGTTTCGCGCATGCAATCCATGCTGGCCGATCTGCGCTTCCGCGACGCCATGTCGCGCGGGTTGAACGCCCTGGCCCGGGCTGACTGGGAAGGCGCCCGGCAGGGATTCGAACAGGCGCAGAAGATGCGGCCGTCAGATCCTGCGCCCAGGGACGGTCTGATTGAGCTGGATCGCCGGATTCGTGACGAACGGGTCGGAGTCAGCCGCGAGCTGGCCCAGCGTGCGGTGGACCAGGAGCGCTGGGAGGCCGCGGTAAAACACTTTGACCAGCTGCTGGAAAGGGACCCCAACCTGGCTTTCGCCCAGGAAGGCAAGACCCTTTCCGAAGGCCGCGCCGAGCTGGACCGGCGCCTGCAGACCTTTACCGGCTCCCCGCACCGCTGGTGGTCCGACAAGGGCCGGCAGGAAGCGACCTCTCTGCTGGTGGATGCCCAGAACATTGACAACCGTGGCCCCAGGCTGCAGTCCCAGATCAGCAAGCTGGAGGCCCAGCTGGAGCTGGCCAGCCGGCCGATCACCATTACCCTGGTGTCCGACAACGCCTGTGACGTAGTGGTATACAAGGTAGCCCGGCTGGGGCAGTTCCAGACCACCCGGCTGGAGCTGTTGCCCGGGCGCTATACCGCCGTGGGTACGCGCCAGGGCTACCGGGACGAGAGAAAGGTTTTTGTCGTTCCGGCCGGCCGCGAGCCTGAGCCGGTGGTGCTGCGGTGCGAAGAACAGGTGCTCGCCGGAGGATGAGATGAGCGAAGTGAACGAACGGATCAGCAGCAAGGGCGAAAACAGCGATTACGACGTCATCAGCGCGGTTGATTTCGAACCCTCCCGGGGCGGCACCGCCAGGGCAGGAGGGGGCCACGGCTGGCTGCTGTACGGGTCCCTGGGCCTGCTGCTGCTCATCGCCGCGGCTGCGGTGTTTGTTTTTACGGGTCGCTCGGTTCAGTTGAGCTTTGAGCCGCCCACCGACAGCGTGGCGGTCGACGGCGGCTGGTTTCCGCTGAAGGTGGGGGATCGCTGGTTGCTGCACCCCGGCAGGTACCAGGTGTCCGCCAGCCTGGAAGGTTACGAAGACCTCACAACAGAGATCGAGGTGGACAAGAGCGAGGGCCAGAGTTTTGTTCTGCCCCTGGTCAAACTGCCGGGCTTCCTGACCGTGCTGGCCAACGACGCGGAAAATGCCCACGTGTGGATCGACGGGCAGCCCATCAGCCCGGCGCCGCTGCAGCGCCATGAGCTGCGGCCCGGAAGCTACGAGCTGACCGTGCAGGCACCCCGCTATTTCGATTACAGCGAGACTCTGGAGATTGAAGGCGGCGACGTGGAACAGACCGTTGAAGTCTCCCTGGTGCCGGCCTGGGCCGAGATTGCGGTGGATTCTTTACCGGCTGGGGCAACCCTGTACGTGGATGGCGACCCCGTAGGGGAAACCCCGGTTACCGCTGAGATCATCGAGGGTGCACGCAACCTGGAACTGAAGCTGGACGGCTACAAGGAGTGGACCAGCCGGATCGAGGTCCAGGCCAACGCGCCCCAGGCGCTGCCCCGGGTGACCCTGGACAAGGCAGATAACCTGGTCCAGGTGGCCAGCATCCCGCCGGGCGCCAGCGTCACCGTAGACGGAGAGTACCGCGGACAGGCGCCCATGCAGCTGGCACTGCAGCCCGGCCGCAGCTACCGGGTTGGATTCACCAAGCCGGGTTACCAGGCCAATCAGCGCCTGCTGGACGTTCGCTCCGGCGACGATACCCGGCTGCAGGTCCGGCTGCAGCCCATCTTCGGTGACGTGCTGGTTGCGGGGCAGCCGGCGGATGCCGAGGTTTACGTCAACGGCATCTTCCAGGGGCGGCTGAACGAGTCGTTTCCGCTGCCGGCCCATCCCCAGCGTATCGAGGTGCGCCGGGAGGGTTACGAACCCTACAGCACCTCGGTGACGCCTAATCCGGATCAACCCCAGCGGGTCAACGTGGCGCTGATCAGCTTCGACGCGGCCCGCCGGGCGCGTAACCCGGACATCCTGCAGACCTCAACGGGCTACCGGCTCAAGATGGTGCAGCCCTCTGGCATTTTCCGGCTGGGCAGCGCGCGCCGGGAACAGGGACGGCGTTCCAATGAATTCATGCGCCAGGTACAGCTGGGCCGGGCTTTTTACATGGGCCTGACCGAGGTCACCAACGAAGCGTTCCAGGCGTTCACCGCCAGCCACGACAGCGGCGTAGTGGAACGCAGCACCCTGGCCTTGAAGCAGCAGCCGGTGGTCAGGGTGAGCTGGGACCAGGCGGCCCGTTTCTGTAACTGGCTCAGCGCAAAGGAGGGACTGCCAGCGGCTTATGAGGAGGTCAACGGCCGCATGCAGGCAGTGTCCCCCATGACCCACGGCTACCGACTGCCGTCTGAGGCTGAGTGGGCCTACGTGGCCCGCTATGGCGGCCGTTCCAACCAGGCCGCCAGGAAATACGCCTGGGGCGACACCATGCCGCCGCCGGCGGGCGCAGAAAACCTGGCCGGCACCGAGTCGGCTCAGATCGTGGACCGCCCACTGGCCACCTTCTCGGACGCCCATGCCGCCAGCGCGCCGGTAGCCCAGGGCAGTCCCAATGCCCTGGGGCTGTATGACCTGGGCGGCAACGTGCATGAATGGATGCACGACTACTACGTGATCCACACGGGCGGGCTGGGCCAGATGCCGCTGGATCCCCTGGGCCCGTCGGACGGCGAGACCTATGTCCTGCGCGGCGGCAGCTGGCGCAGCGGCAGCATCACTGAACTGCGCCTGGCCTTCCGGGACGAAGGCTCCGACGGACGTGACGACATCGGGTTCCGGGTGGCCCGCTACCTGGAGCCGGAGGGTAATCCATGAACCGCAAAACACTTCTACTGTTGGGGCTGGCCCTGGCCGGCTTGAGCCTCGGCGTCATTGGCCAGAATACCGACCCGGTCACTGACCCCGCCGGAGATTCAGAAACTCCGGCAGCAGACCAGCCTTATGACGACGAGCCCGAAGTGCTGGAACAGGAACTGGAGGAGCCTCGCCTGATCCCCATGGAGCCGGAGCCCGCGGACCCCGCGCCGGAATCCACGCCCGAATCCGGGTCCGGCCCTGAACAGACCGTCCAGGAAGAGGGCGTGCTGCCGCCCCCGGGCGAGCCGGAGGCCGGTGGCCGGGACGTCAAGGCCAGCATGGAACGGTTTGTGCCCTCGGAAAAAATCTCCGAGGACCGGTCGGTGGCGTTTCCCAACGATATTTGAGTTTGTGCCAGGAACAATAACTAGATGAAGAAGTCTTTTCCCGTTGAGTTTGTTTTCCAGCTGTTTGCGCTGCTGTTGTCGGTGCTGATTGTGCACACGGCCTACGTGACCGTGGTTCGCCCGGCGGCCAACCAGGTGATGGAAGAACAGGCGGCCGCCCTGGAAGCCGATCCCAACTACGTGCCGGAACGGTCGGTGTTCGTGCTGATTCGGGATTTCGAGCAGGAGGCCTGTTTCATTCTGCTGCTGTGGGCGCTGGCCATCATGGCGTTCAAATCCTACCGCACCGTGGGCGAGCGCAACCTGCTGGATCGGCAGCTGGTTCCAGTAGGCGAGGGCATCAGCATATTGCCCGAAGATACCCGTGAGTACTCCAGGCCGCTGCAGGCACTGCCCGACAAGGAGCGCGGCTTCCTGCTGCCCCGGGTACTGCTGTCGGCCCTGCACCGGTTCCGGTCCACCCGTGACATCCAGAGCGTGGCCACCACCGTGCGCGAGATGTGCGAGGCCGAGTCCGAGCGGCTCGAGTCCGAACTGTCCATGGTGCGCTACATTGCCTGGGCCATTCCGTCCATCGGCTTCATCGGCACCGTGCGCGGCATCGGTCAGGCCCTGTCCCAGGCCCACAAGGCCGTGGAAGGCGATATTTCCGGGGTCACGGAAAACCTGGGTGTGGCCTTCAACTCCACCTTCATCGCCCTGGTGCTCAGCATCGTGCTGATGTTCCTGATGCAGCAGCTGCAGCTGATGCAGGAGCGGCTTGTGCTGGATTCCCAGGAATACTCCGACGAGCATCTGATCTCCAAGCTGCGGGAGGAATAGTGGCCGCGGTTCTCGATATCAACGACGCCGGGCTGCTGGTTCACCAGGACGGCTCGGAGCTGCTGGAAAGCCCGGGCTTCATTACCCACGAGAAGAAGTCCCTGCACGTGGGTATCGAGGGTGCCGCGCGGGTCAAACTGATGCCGACCCAGACCCAGTACGGGTTCTGGGAGAAATTCAGTACGGATACGCTGGAGCAGGCTCACCCGGTGGCGGCCACCCAGGCTGACCTGGCATTCCGCCACCTGGAACACCTCTGGAGCGTGGTAGGCAAAGAGCTGGGAGAGCTGATCATCTGCGTGCCCAGCGACTTCTCCCGGCAACAGCTGGGGCTGCTGCTGGGCATCGCCCGGCACGTGGGCATGCCGGTGCGCGCGCTGGTTGACGCCGCTGTGGCGGGCAGTCACCAGCCGGTTCCCGGACGGCAGCTGTTCCACCTGGACGTTCACCTGCACCGCACCGTCATCACCGGCCTGGACCAGGGGCCCTGGTTGACCCGGGCCGCCGCCCAGTCCAGTCAGGAGTTTTCCCTGCTGCGCCTGCAGGACGCCTGGTCCGAAGCGGTGGCCCAGGTGTTCGTCCAGTCCACCCGCTTCGATCCGATGCATACCGCGGACACCGAGCAGCAGATGTTCGACCGCATGTCGGGCTGGCTGTCACTGCTGTCTGATCAGGACGAAACGGAACTGGAGCTGAGCCACGGTGATCAGCGCTTCAGCGCCCGATTGCAGCGCCGCACGATGCTGAAGGCTGTCGATCCCCTGTACCGCCGGCTGCTGGATTTTGTCGCCGAGCAGCTGCCCGAGGGAAAACCCGTGACCCTGCAGGTAGCCCATCGGCTGGCCCATCTGCCCGGCGCCATGAGTGCGCTGCAGACCCTGCCCGATGTGGACCTGGTGGTGCTGTCGCGGACCGCCACCGCCGACGGTGTCAGCCGGCTCTATCTGGACCGCAACGCCCCGGCGGATGCGGAAGTGCCCATGGTGACCCGGCTGCCCTGGTTCAAATCCACGGACCTGGCCAGCCATTCCGAGCAACTGGCGGGGTACCGTCGCCGGCAGCCCACCCACCTGCTGCACCAGGCGGTGGCCCATCCGCTGGATCTGGACGAGTTCTGGGTCGGCTCGGAACTGGGGCAGGATCAGCAGGGAATTCACCTGGCAGCCTCCATGCCCGGCATTGCCGGGCGGCATTTCCGGCTGCGGCGACAGGATGGTGAACTGGTGCTGGAGGACCTGAGCGGCGGCGCCACGGTACTCAATGAAAAGCCGCTGGAGGGCCGCCGCGAGGTCGCCATCGGTGACCGGATTCGGATTGGCAGCCCGGGCACCGAGTTCATGCTGATTTCGGTGGCTGAACATGGCGCGTAAACGTCGCGACACCAACGTATTCAACCTGTCCTTCCTGGACATCATGGCCTGCGGGTTCGGGGCGGTTATCCTGTTTTTTGTCATCATCAACCACCAGCAGGTTGAGCGTACCGACGCCGAGGTGGCCGATATCAGCGGTGAGGTCAACCTGGTTGAAACGGAGCTGCGGCTGGAGCAGCTCAACCTGGCCAAGCTGCAGAACTCCCTGGCGGAAATCGAAGAAGAAATCGTCACCGCCCAGGGCGCCTCGGACCGCCTGCTGGATCAGGTTGACGAGACCCAGGAGGAACTGTCGACGCAGGAGCAGGAAACCGCCGCCCGGCGGGAGCACCTGAATCAGCTGATTACCGATCTGCAGGAGATGGAAAAGCGGCTGGAGCAGATTCAGCAGCTGGAGCAGCAGGGCGGCGAAGGCATCCGCCAGTTCGTGGGTGAGGGCGACCGCCAGTACCTGACCGGTCTGCGGGTCGGCGGTGAACGCATCCTGATCATGCTGGACGCGTCGGCTTCAATGCTGGACTCCACCATCGTCAATATCATTCGCCGCCGCAACCTGCCGGACGACCAGAAGAAGCGTTCGGAAAAATGGCAGCGGGCGGTACGCACCATTGACTGGCTGACCACCCAGATCCCGCCGGAGTCGCAGTTCCAGATCTATTCGTTCAACACCCAGGCCCGGCCGGTGCTGGATGGGACCCGGGGCCAGTGGCTGGATACCGATGATGGTCGGACCCTGGATCGGGCGGTGGAAGCCCTGCGCGACGTGGTGCCAGCCGAGGGCACCCGCATGCACGCGGTGACTGAGACCATTGCTTCCATGCGTCCGTTGCCCGACAACGTGTTCCTGATCACCGACGGACTGCCCACCCAGGGCATGACCCCGGCCACCAGGCGGGATACGGTGACCAGCCGGCAGCGCGAACGGTTCTTCCGCGACGCCCTGGAAGACATGCCGCTGGGGGTGTCGGTCAACACCATCCTGTTTCCCATGGAAGGCGACCCCATGGCGGCCAGCAGCTTCTGGCGGCTGGCCATCGTCACCGGCGGCTCCTTCATGACGCCCTCGAAAGACTGGCCCTGACGGAGGCCCTTCATGGCACGAAAGAAAAAACGTGGTGTAGAGCAGATCAGCTTGTCTTTCCTGGACTGCATCTGCTGTGGCTTCGGCGCGGTCATCCTGCTGATCGTGATTGTGCGCACCGCTGAGCCCATGATCCTGGAAGAAACCCGTGAAGACCTGAACGCCCTGCTGGCGGATCTGCAGGAGCAGCTGGTTGAGATTCGCGGTGAGACCGTGGTGATGAACCGGGACCTGCAGACCAAGGAGGAGCAGCTGTCCGAGATCACCGACCGCATTGCCCGCCTGAAGATGCTGCTGGCCGACACCCGTTCGGAGTTCGAATCCTCCGACGATGAGTCCGAGGCCATCAAGTCCATCGAAAACGAGCTCAAGCGGGCACGGCAGGAGCTGAACGCGGCACAGGAACGAATGAAGTTCCAGCGCTCCTTCGACGACACCACGGTAGGTGGCATTCCCATCGACAGCGAGTATGTCATTTTCGTCATCGACACCTCGGGCAGCATGTTCAATTTCGCCTGGGACCTGCTGCTGGAAAAGGTCATCGAAACCCTGGAGGTCTACCCGGAGGTGAAAGGAATCCAGGTCATGAACGACATGGGTGAGTACATGTTCTCCCGATACGCGGGCAAATGGATTCCGGACTCACCGGGCCGCCGCAAGGCCATCATCCAGCGCTTGCGAACCTGGAACGCCTTTTCCAATTCCAGTCCGGTAGAGGGCATCACCAAGGCCATCGGCCGATTTTACAAGCCCGATACCAAGATCAGCGTCTACGTGTTCGGCGACGACTTCTCCGGCCGTTCCATCCAGGACGTGATCGAGACCGTGGACCGCATCAATCGCGAAGACGCCCGGGGCGAGCGCCTGGTGCGGGTCCACACCGTGGGTTTCCCCGTCTGGTTTACCGCGCCGCGCAACCAGCAGGCATCGGTGGAGCGCTTTGCCACCCTGATGCGGATCCTGGCGGAGAAGAATGGTGGGACGTTTATCGGGTTGAACGCGCACCGGCCTTGATGGGGAAATAGGGAACGCGCCCGTGGGGCGCTGGGAAACGCGTCCTTCGGACGCTGGGAAACGGCCGCTACGCAGCCTGGGGAACGCGCGCTCCGCGCGCTGGGAACTGATCAATAGTACCAAGCGTTTTGGAGCAGAGAAGTGCGATCTTGCGGATGAATGAAGCCCATTGGCACAAGGATGTGCCAACGGCCGGAGGCCGTAAGCGAAGCAAAATCGCATTTTGCGTAGCGCCCGCGAGCCGGCCAGGGATAGCCGG
>JASJDM010000073.1 GCA_030065125.1 Lysobacterales bacterium
TTTGGTTCTTTCATCCGATTCTGCCCGCCCGACAGACGATCGTTTTGCTAGGCTGCTGGATATGTACCTCCGTGAGGCTGAATGAGGAACTTCAGTGACACGTCCGACATCCCATCGCTGCTTTACACGCACATCCACTCCCCTTTTCCTGCTGACCCTGATATTGAGCCTGGCCCTGCCTCAGGCCGCTGTTTCGCTGGACACCCGGACTGAGCGCCCGCGGGTGGGGCTGGTACTCGGCGGCGGCGGTGCCAGAGGCGGCGCTCATGTTGGTGTGATCAAGATGCTGGATCGACTGCGCATACCGGTCGACGTTATTGCCGGAACCAGCATGGGCGCCATCGTGGGGGGGCTTTATGCTTCCGGCTTGTCGGCTGACGAACTTTCCGCCGTTTTTGAGAACGCGGACTGGTCGGTACTGCTGAGCGACCGTCCCCCTCGGGGAAAGCGTTCTTTCCGTCGCAAGAGTGACGACGTCGGCTTTCTGGTGAATTTTGATCTGGGGCTTGACCACAGCGGATTGGTGTTCCCTGGTGGTTTCATCCAGGGCCAGAACCTGGAAATGGCGCTCAAACGCTTTGCGCTGCCGGTGATTACGGTTGACGATTTCGATCAACTCCCGATTCCGTTTGGCGCCGTCGCCACCGACCTGGTGTCCGGCGACCCCGTCATTCTCCGGTCCGGAGATCTGGCAACGGCAATGCGCGCCAGCATGTCCGCTCCGGGCGTGTTCAAGCCGGTAAAACTCAATGGCCGCACCCTGGTGGATGGTGGGGTCGTGAACAACCTGCCGGTTCAGATTGCTCGCGATATGGGCGCCGAAGTTCTGATCGTTGTTGATGCGGGCTTTCCGCTCAAGTCCGAGGCGGAGCTGGGCTCGGCCATTTCCATCGCGGACCAGATGCTGACCATTCTGATCAATGCTCGAGCCACGGAGCAGGCAGCGCTGCTGACGGCCAGCGACGTCCTCATTTCACCCGACCTCGGCGCCCTGGGATCACAGGAGTTCCACCGCACCATGGAGGCGTCGGTGCTGGGCTGGAAAAAAGCCGCTGAGTTGGCGGCGCAACTGGCGAGGTTTTCGCTTGCTCCAGAGGCTTACGCAGCCCACCGCAAGGAAATTGGATCCAGAGTGCCAAACGCCGCGCCCATCGATCGGCTCGTGGTCGAAAACGAGTCGAACCTGGCAGCCGAAGTGATCGCCGAGCGGCTGTCGGATCAAACCGGCGGTCTGCTGGACCTGGAGCAACTGGAATCCGATATCAGCAATATCTACGGTTTCGACACCTTTGAATCCGTCACCTATGACATCGAGCAGGACGGGGAAGAAACGACGCTCGCCGTACGGGGAACTGAGAAGAGCTGGGGTCCCAATTACATCCGGTTCGGGATCAATCTGGAAGACGATTTTAAAGGCAACAGCAGCTACAACGTAGCGGCCAGATTCACAAAAACCGAGATCAACAAGCGGGGTGGAGAGGTCCGCGCCGAACTTCAGATCGGCGAGTCTCCGCGCCTTTTCACAGAGTGGTATCAGCCCCTGGACTATGCTTCCCGCTGGTTCGTCAATCCACAGTTGGAACTGGGGCGGTTCAATACCGGCCTGTTCGATGAGGGCCGACAGCTTGCTCGACTCAGGTCGGACCAGGCCACGTTGAGCCTGGATGGAGGCCGGCAGTTTGGCAACTGGGGTGAATTCCGGCTGGGATACCAGCGCAGCCGCAGCAATGACAAACTGCAGATCGGGCTTCCCGCGCCAACCGGCGGCTCCCTGGATCTTGGCGGCGTATTTGCCAATCTGGGCCATGACACCATTGACCGGGTGGCGGTACCCCGGTCAGGTACCCTGTTCAACGTAACGGTTTCCACTTTCCGGGAAAGCCTCGGCTCCGACGCTTCTTTCGATCTCGGCCGTCTGTTCCTGCTGAAACCGCAAACCTGGGGCAAGAACACACTTCTGCACTGGTGGGACTTTGGGTCAACCCTTGACGCCGAAGCGCCAGGGCTTGAACCCTTTTCTCTGGGCGGATTCTTCAGCCTTTCGGGTTACGCGTCGGACGAACTGTCGGGCCGGCATTTCGGAATCGGGAGGCTGATTTATTACCGCCGCCTGGGCGACCAGGTGCTGCCGGTACTCGACAGCCAGATCTATGCGGGCGCTTCCTTCGAGGCCGGGAATGTCTGGGACCGCCGAAGCGACATAAGCTTTGGGGACTCGCTGAAGGCCGGCAGTGTGTTTTTTGTATTCGACACCCTGGTCGGGCCCCTTTATCTGGCCTATGGTCGGGGCCAAGGCGGTCGCGAATCGGCTTATCTCTTCCTGGGCCAGACCTTCTGAGACGATGGGTCAGGTCGATGAGCGTATCCATCTTTTCCCACGGGGACCTGATCGAAACAGGCGCAAAGCAACCAGCGTTAGATGCTTCAGGGTGAAGCAGTCGGTCAATGGCGGTTCCGCTGAAGTATCCGAGCGAGCGAGACGTGCCGGAAAGAGCTGCTACTGGGACTACCACTTGGTCTAACTTCCAGCGGCGTCGTTCTCAAGGTCAACCAGGCTCCCATTGCACACCGGGCTGTCGGGCCTTGAGCGCCCCCGGGCCGCTGCGTTTCGGGAACTGTCCAGCTCAAACCGGTGAGATATTTCCCCCTTCCCTTACGTCTTCACTTCACAAGCGAAAAACCACTTGGCCACTCACGGGGAGGAATCATGAAGACGACAGGCAAGGCGGGTTTAAGAATGCGGAGAGTTCAACTGAGGCGAGTTCAACTGATCTGGGGAGCAGCCCTTTTCCTGTCCTTGCTGGGAACGGCCTGGTCGGGAGGAACACCCGAGATAACGATCAGCAGTACCGATCTCACCGCGGCGGAAGCCGGCCTGGAGGTGGCGACGGTCACCATCACGCGGTCGGTGGTCACGACGTCGCTGCTTACCGTCAACATCGACATTACCGGTACCGCGGTGCGCAACGTCGATTACATGGTCCCGGGGGTGTTCGGCGGCATGCCCAATGCGATTTCCATCCCCGCCAATCAGGCAACCACCACCCTGACGGTCACACCGCTGGCAGATAATATCGTGGAAGGGGAGGAGTCGGTGATATTTTCCCTGCAGCCCGGCACGGGTTACACGGTCTCGCCGACCGATGACAGTGTGCAACTGTCCATCAGCGATGATGTTGCCGAGGTGAACCTCACGCTGGTCGATGGGGATGCTTCGGAACAGGGTCGGGACCCGGGCACCTTCATGGTCTCGCGCAGCAACAACGGCAATGTTGCCGCCCCCATCTCTGTGAACATCGACATTACCGGGACTGCGACGCGCAATGTGGACTACTCGGTTCCAGGGGTTTTCAGCGGCGCGCCGTTCAGCGTCACGATCCCGAGTAACCAGCTGACTGCGACTTTCGACCTGACGCCCTTCGCCGACAACATTGTGGAGGGGGACGAAACCATCCTGGTCACCCTGCAGCCCAATGCTACGATCTATACCGAGGGAACCTCGACCAGCGCGCTGGTGACCATAGCCGACGATGTCCCCGAGGTGAACCTGACCCTGATCGACGGTGATGCGTCGGAGCTGGGGCGTGACCCGGGCAGCTTTATGGTGTCGCGCAGCAGCAACGGCAACCTGGCAGCCCCCATTTCGGTCAACATCGACGTCACCGGGACCGCCACGCGTAACGCCGATTACGCGATTCCAGGCCTTTTCGGTGGCGCACCGTTCGGGGTCACTATCCCGGCCAACCAGCTCACGGCAACCATCACCCTGACCCCGTTTACCGACAACATTGTCGAGGGAAACGAAACCATCACCGTCACGCTGCAGCCCAACGCCACGGTCTACACCGAAGGTGCGGCGAACAGCGCCCTGATCACCATTGCCGACGATGTTGCCGAGGTGAATCTCACCCTGGTAGACGGTAACGCCGCGGAACAGGGTCTGGACCCGGGCAGCTTCATGGTGTCGCGCAGCAGCAACGGCAACCTGGCGGCGCCCATTTCCGTCAACCTCGACATTACCGGAACCGCCACGCGTAACGCCGATTACTCGTCTCCCGGCGTATTCGGCGGCGCGCCCTTCGGGGTCACGATCCCGGCCAACCAGCTGACGGCGACGATCACCCTGACCCCCTTTGCCGACAACATCATCGAAGGCGACGAAACCATCACCGTCACGCTGCAGCCCAACGTCACGGTCTACACCGAAGGTGCGGCGAGCAGCGCCCTGATCACTATTGCCGACGATGTTGCCGAAGTGAATCTCACCCTGGTCGACGGTAACGCCGCGGAACAGGATCTGGATCCGGGCAGCTTCATGGTGACGCGAAGCAACAACGGCAATATCGCTGCCCCAATCTCGGTCAACCTCGACCTTACGGGCACGGCAACCCGAACCCTGGACTACACCACCGTCGGCATATTCGGCGGCGCGCCGTTTGCCGTCACGATTCCGGCCAACCAACTGATGGCCACCTTCGAGATCACGCCGCGATCAGACAATCCCGATGACGAAGGCGACGAGACCGTGGAGGTGACACTGCAAGCCGGCAGCACATACACCGTTGGCGCATCGACGATGGCGACGATTGTGATCGCCGACCTGATCGACTTTTTGTTCACGGACAGCTTCGAGGCAACTGTGATCAAGTCCTGCGGAATCGAGAAGGCGATTGTCGCGGACCCCGGCCGCTTTTTTGACCAGGGATCTTCGGTGCTGGACCTGTTGACGGGGCTGCAATGGGCCAAATGCGGGATTGAAGGGGTGTTCGACTGGGCGGACGGATCCTGCTTCATGACGGCTGCGCTGGAAACATCCAAAGAGCGGCTGCAGGACTTCAATGCGGGTTACCTGGGTGACAACTCGGGGTTCCAGGATTGGCGCTTCCCGATGGCCTCCGAGGTGCAAGGTCTGGGCGTCCCGGCCTGCAAGGGGCTGGTGGTTCGAGAAGACTGAGCCGATGAGAACTGCAGTGTTCCAAATGACGGCTGGAGGGCGGGCACTGCCCGCCCAGGTCCCGTCTCGTCGGCAAGCCGTCAGGACGTCAGGCAGGCTAGAATGTATGCAATGGCCGTCAAGGAGCAGCAATTCGAGGAGATCTGGTCTCAGCACGCCGCAACCGTGCGGGCGCGCCTGCGAGGGCAGCGGCTGCTGGACGCAGCGATTGATCTCGAGGACCTGGAGCAGGATGTCAGGCTCAGGCTATGGAAGGCGCTGTCGTCCGAAACCCGGATCAACCATGCCGGGTCTTATCTGAGAAGGGTCGTGAACAGTGCGCTCATAGACGCTGTACGTCGGGCCCAGGCCAGGGAAAGCAGCCGGCGCGCAAGCAATATTGGGGAAAAGCAGGACGCTGATCCTGCGGCACTCACCCAGGACAACCCGGAAAAGGCGGCTAAACGGGACGAGCTGTCCGCTACTATCCAGTCCGTGCTGGATTCCTTGAGCGCCGGCCGGCGCAGGGCGGTGACGCTGCGGCTGCACGGGCTTGCGGTAAACGAAATTGGCGCACTGTGCGGGTGGAAGGAATCCAAGGCGCGAAACCTGGTATATCGCGGGCTGGAACAACTGCGTACCGAACTGAACAAGCGGGGTATCGAGCTTGAAGATCACTGAGCGGGAACTGGCAGACCTCATTGGTCGACGGGATGATGATCATCCCGATGCGGAAACCCTGGCGCGCCTGCTGGAGTCCGACCTCGCTGCCGAGGAGCGCGAAAGTCTGATGCTGCACCTGGAGCAATGCCGAAGCTGTGCCAGCGCAGTTGCCGTGGCCATGGCCGATACGCCGGCACGCAAATCCTCGGCCAGGGGCTGGCTGTCGATGGCGGCCGGCTTTGCCGTGCTGGCTTTGGCGCTGACGTTCTTCATGCAGGCGCCGGACAACACGGACCTTGACGTGTTGAGGAATTCCGGGCTCCAGGTTGAACCCGGCCACCGAATCACCCTCGACAATCCGCCGGAGCAATTTCAGTGGAGCTCCGTGGCATCAGTGGAGCCCTTGCGGGTCCGCCTGATGGACGCGGCCGCCAACAGCATGTGGACCTCGGACCTGGTCACTGAAAACCAGGTAGCGGCTCCTGTGTCGGACTTGTCGGCTCCGGGCACCTATTTGTGGCAAATCGAGAATCGAGAGGGCTCGGTTGTCGCCGGCCCGTTCTGGTTCGAGCTGAAATGAAACGGGCCGCCGGCCTGCTGTTGCTGACAACCATCGCACCGGCCTGGTGTGAGGTCACGGTAACCCGGGTTGACCCGGGGCAGGCGGCGGCAAGCTCCGGTCTTCAATCCGGCGATGTCATCCGAGCGGTTCGCGTTGGCGACCAGGTCGTCTCCCTGGACTGGCCCATCGACCTGCTTCGAGCGGAGGAGAATCTCAGCCGGTTTGAGGGAGCGACGCTGGTGGTCCACCGGCAGGACGCCACCATTGACCTCAGCGTGCCGCCGGGACGGTGGGGACTTGCGGTATCGCCCGGCACGCGAAGTTCTTCCCCCCAGCGTACCCAGTGGTTGGCGCGAATAAACCTTCTCGGGGAAGGAAAGGCTGATTCTGGCGAGCTGGTTCCTGGACTCCTGGCGCTCACCGACACCTCCTGGGGCGCCGCCATGCAGTGGCAGGCGGGCAATGTTCTGGCCGGCCGGGAGGAATGGGAAAGCGCTGACAAGCTCTGGCGAGCCGCCCTGGCACAGACCAGCGACCCCGGCGACCGGGCGCTGTTGAAGCGGCGCCTGGGGCGCTCGGCCCTGGGGCGGGGTCAGGCCGGCGAGTCGATGGGGCTGTTCCGCGAAAGCCTGGACTACTGGTCCGGGCTCTCGGCACCTATCCATGAAATGGTGCTGAACGCCCAGATCGGTTTTGCCGCGTTTGAAAACCGGGACCTCGAGACCGCCGAGGCGGCCTTCGTCGCGGCGGTGGACGTGGCCAGGGACTGGCAACCCCTGCATCCCGACGCGGTGTCGGCATTGCGCGGCCTGGGTCAGGTTCGCGCTGTCCAGGGGCGGTATCCCGAGGCGGTGGCACTGGGTGAAGAAGCGCTGGAACGGGCGACACAACTGGCGCCAGGCACCGTTTTCGAAGCCAAGGCGCTGAGTTTCCTGGGGGTCACCACTGCCGACCGGGGCAACGTGGCCGAAGGAGAGCAGCTCCTGATGCGGGCCATCGACATCGCGGACCGATTGGCGCCGGACGGCATCAATGCGGCAGGCTTCCGCAACAACCTGGCACTGGTCTATTACTGGCGCCACGACTACGCCCTGGCCAGGGAACTCTACGAACAGGCCCTGGAACGCTTTCAGCGGCGCAAACCCATCAGCGCCGAGGTGGCGCGAACCCGCTACAACATTGCGTTGACCTATTCCCGCGAGAACAAAAACAGCGAAGCGGCTGAGGCCATGGAAGAGGTGCTGGCCATCCAGCGTGAACTGGTTCCCGGCACCGAGGATGAAGCCCGCACCCTGCATACCCTGGCCATCCAGTATGACTCCGCCGGCCAGGTGGAAGCGGCCATTCGCGCCGAATCCGAGGCCCTGGCGCTGTACCGAAAAATCCTGCCGTCCAGCTATCGTCTGGCCACCTCGGCACACAAGCTGGGCCAGATCTACCTGCGTAACGAACGGCTGGACGAAGCGGGACCGCTGCTGCGCGAGGCCCTGGACCTGGCCCGCCGCGAGGTCCCGGACAGTCGGCTTCAGGCCGAAGCAGCCTTTGACCTGGGCCTGCAGCACGACCGGACCGGCGCTCCGGAGCCCGCGTTGGCGCTCTACCGCGAAGCGGTGGAGACCATCGAGTCGCTCCAGGCACGACTGGGCGGAGGGGACAGCGCACTCAGCGCGTTTCGGGCCTACTACGGACATTTCTTCAAGCGCCTCGTGGAAGCGGAACTCAGGGCAGGTGATCCGGAAGCCGCTTTTGCGGTGTCCGAGCGCTACAGGGCCCAGAGCCTGCTGGCGCTGATGGCGTCACGCCCGGCCGCGCTGGCTCAACGCCTGCCACCTGAACTGCAGGAACATTACCAGGCCGCTCGGCGAACTTATCAACAGGCGCTGAAAGCGGTATCCCGGGATGATCTACCCACAAACCGAACAGCGCTGGATGCCGCCCGTCGGGATTGGCAGATGGCCGCGGATCGGGTTCGTGCGGAATCCAGCGCTGGCGAGCTTATCGCGCCGCGCGTCATCGATTCCTCGGACCTGTCCTCCCGGCTCGGTGCCGGTGAGCTGTTGCTGAGCTATGTTGTTCACCAGTCCCACACCGATGTGTTTGGAATATTCCCGGACGACACGCTCCAGCATATCAGACTGGAGACGGGTCGCCAGGCCATCGCCGACCGGGTGCGCCGGGCCCGGGTGTTGATCAGCGTTCCCGATGCCGGCCCCGCCAGTGCCGAGGCGCTGCAGTCGGTGTTGCTGGGATTGGGCGAGGTATTGATCGAACCCGTAAACGGCTGGCTGGCGGACGCGGAAAAACTGATTGTGGTCCCCGACGCAGAGCTGTGGCTGCTTCCATTTGCCGCAGTTCGCACGGCCGGGGGTTACCTGGTCGAGCGTCATCAAACCCAGATGGCGTGGTCCGCCACCGCCTACGGCTCAACCGTTTCGGCCCGCGAAACCTCCCGGAATCCTCACGTGGTGGCTATCGCTGATCCAACAGCTGGTTTTCCGGGAGATGCCGGCCCGGAGCCGGTGCGGGCCGGCCCATCCGTACTGCCGGGAAGCCGGCGGGAAGTGGCTCGGATTGGAGAGTTGTTTCCCGATGCGACACTGCTGACGGACCGCCAGGCCACGGAAACCGCGTTGATCAACGGCGCCCAAACCGCCGACATCCTTCACATTGCGGCCCACGCGGTGGCCCTGATCGACCCGCCGCTGGAGTCCTATTTTCAACTCAGCCCGGACGAGGAAAACGATGGGCGCCTGATGACCTGGGAAGTCCTGGCGGGTCTCAACCTCAACAGCGAACTGGTCATCCTGTCGGGCTGTGCCACCGCCCTTGGAGAAGGCGCTGCCGGCGAAGGACTGATGGGGCTGACGCGCGCCTTCGGCGTCGCCGGGGCCCGCCGGGTCATGGCGTCGCTGTGGCCGGTTTCTGACACGGCCACGGCCGGGCTGATGGGAAAGTTTTACGGCGCACGATCGGCCAATGTTGACGATTCGGCGGCCCTCCGCCAGGCCCAGCTGGCGGTATTGAGCCCGGGTTGGGGCCAGCGGCTGAGAAGCCTGCTGGGCGGCGTCGAGCAGCGCCATCCGTTCTACTGGGCGGCGTTTTCTCTTTACGGAGGCCGGTGACATTTGTGAGCCACCGGCCGGAGAAATCAGGATGATGCCGACAGGCCCTGAGTAATCAGTGGCGCCCGCTCGACACAGTGCCAATCCGACGGCCGATCACTGGTGGCGCGGATCAGTTCGATCGCGCCGACCTCGAAACTGCAGCGCGCATTGTCCGGCACCGCAGCCATGATCTTCGCACGATGCTCCCGGGAATTATTGCCATAGTACAGGCTCAAATGTGGCAGAAACCCTTCCTTGGAAAGCCCAAAGATCTCCCCGGCTGCCTGCCTCGCCTGCATGACCGGGTGGCTCTCGACGACTCCCATGTAGACGCATTGAAAATAGCTTGTTCCAACCTCGGGCGCCGTAAGCTCGATATGCACCTGCCCCACTTCTTCGGCAAGGCGGCGGCATTTTTCAATCAGAGTTTGTTCGTCGCCAGACAGCCCCGACAGCAAGGTGATATGGGGAACAAATACGGGCCCGCCGTGCACTTTCGCCAGGTGCTCGACAACGGATTGCAGCAGGTTCATGGCCTCGCGTTCCGGCGTCAGCCACAGATGGAAACCCGAAGGTGGCGGTTCGGCGGTCATTGCCCTCTGAGCTCGCCCGCGACTCGAAACAGGTCACCGGGGCTGCCAACGTCTGTCCAGTGTTCACCGTTGAATCGAACTCCGGCGACATTCAGACCGGCTTCTACCGCCTGTTTCAGGATCAGGCCCATGGGCAGATCGCCTCCCGCATCAATTGTTGCGAAGCTTTCGGCCGTCCGGATTCGATGCTCCCGAACCGATTTGTGCAAAAACTCAGTGAACCTGGGCCCCCAGACGGCGCAGCCCCAGCAGTACGGCAGCGTCGACGTGACGTCTTTGAGAAAAATGCCACGAACGCGGTCGTCTCCATCAATCTCCACCATGTCGCTGGCATGTCGGTCGACGACGTCGTAGAGCCCCAGAACCAGGTCGAATTCGCCAGCGTCCAGTCGCGACAAGAGCTGGTCATAGACGTCGGCCGGTCCGAGCAGGATGTCCGGAAACCCGAATGCGACCACGTGATCCTTCACGAACGCGTACGCCCGGTCGATCGTGTCAGGCGGGCCGAGAGTCTGTCCGACAACCACGTACGCCAGGCGCATACCGGCCGGTGCGCCTTCACCGTAATATGCCGGGATGTCCCATTTGCCCTCTCGTAAAACGATGATTCCCTGCCCCACGCCGCCAGCGACGAGTCGGTCAAACAGGTACTGACTGATGACTTTCACTGTGGGCTCATCACTTCCGACGTCAGTAAAGCCGATCGGAAATAGCTCCTTGCTCCCCGGAATGGGGGCTATGCGACTGCCGCTGCCGGCGGCGGGGATCAGAGCAACAACTTCTCGCCCTGCACGTCGCCGACTGGTTGATGGAGTGTCGGACATTCGGTTGGTTACAGTTAAGGGTCAGACCGTGATGAAGATCCGCCAATCTAACATAGTCTGCAGTACCCACCGGACAATCCTTTGTAGACCGTTTCAGCGTCGCCGGCCAGCTTACGGCCAAAGCGTCACACCAGGCTGCGCAGTGTTACCGATGTGCGCGGAATGGGCCTTTGGGAATCTGGTGGGCCCTGAGTCGACTATAGATTTGTTATAGATTTGTTGCCTGTCCCGGTTGTACGCCGGTTTTACCCCAGATCAGGGTTTTACGCCCTTCGCGACAATGATGTTGTCGGGAAAGAGATAACTGCCGTCATCCTGCCGGTACTGTGCCGAACTCGCTGCCGTCGCCTCAGCCAGTGCGGAGCGCATCTCTTCTGACTGCGCATCAACTCGTCCAATCCGGGCGGTGATGCTGATCAATGCTTCTACATTTTTTAGCGTACAAGGCTTTGTGCGCTTCTCGGCGACGATATCGGTGAATCCGCACAGAGACAGCATCTCCAGGTAAGGTTCGGGCGTTTCAACCTCAAAAAGCGGCCCGGCGAGAGACGGAAAACTGGCCACCGTTTCTGCGGGGAGCACCTCCTCGAGGGTCTGATAAATAGCGCCGAAGGTTGCCGTCTCGGCCTGAATCGGGTGCAGCACCACGACTCGACCACCCGGCTTCAACACCCGGTACAGTTCGCCGTAGACCTTTTCAGGGCGCACAAAATGGTGGGAGCTGTAGCAACAGACCGCTACGTCGAAGTCCCCAGCCGCAACCGGAAGTTGTTCTGCATCAGCGACCTGGAAACTCGCGCCGGAACGTCGGCTTTTCGCCTGTTCAATCATCGTTTCCAGGAAGTCTATGCCCTCGACCGAGTCCGCCATTTGCGCCAACGACTCCGACAGAATGCCCGGACCGCAACCGACGTCGAGCACCCGGCTCGCCGGCGTAATGCCTCCCAGCTCAATGGCAATCTCTGCCTGCCCGCTTCGCGCGGTGATGAAGGCAATTGCGTCCTCATACAAACTGCCGGACCAGGCTTCATCCCAGGCGGCGCGCTCGTCGTTCGCGATCTCTTCAGGCGTTAAATCGGGCATAGACCACTGACTCCGTCTTCAGGCCTGATATTTATAACCGCCGCCGGGTGACTGACGCATCAACAGACTCACTGCGTGTATCCGCTGGAAGATGGCCACCAGCAGGCCGCAACAGTGCAGCATGTCACGAGCGACCGCCCGGGCGACTCATACATCATTTTGCGTTGGGACGACTCCAGTTGTCCTGTCGTGATCCCGGTTCACCGTCACCTCCAGGACATGCCATTTCCGTGACGCGGCTGAGGCAGGTCGCGGGGCGGGTCAGGTGGGCTGGGGGGCGGTTCCGCGGTTGGCCGCGGACTGGTGCCTTCGGTTTTTCTTTGCTTCTCCCGTTCACGGGCTTCATCCACAATCTCCTGCATCGGAGGCACACAGAAGGTCTTGACGGTCTTGTGCAGATGTTTCTGCAGGTCCTTGTTCAGCGAGGAGTTGCTGAGCTTCCCGCCACCTCCAGCCATGAAGTCTCCTTGAAAATCTCTCCCGTTCAAAAGGTTCCACAAGTCGATAATGAAGTAGCCGGGCCCCATGCTTCCCGCATTAGCCATTCGCGCGACCTCGGGATCCAGTTGCATCATCCGATACAGAATCATGGCAACACTGTCCGACGGCAGGCCCTCACCGATCAGTTGCGCCCGGGCTATAATGGCCAGGCGGAATGCAGGATTGACGCCTTCCGAGTCCGGGTCGCCCGGCGTGAAGGGATGGGTCTGTTCCCACAGGCGTTCATCGATGATGACGGTGACGTTACCGTGCTGGGGTGACCAGACCGTTGTGGAATTTGCCGGCGGCCCACCCGTCATGGGTTCCGGCCCACCGCCGAGGATCATGGGCGCTCCCATGGGATCGTTGATGGGCTGCCGGGTACCGAGGGGATCCATGCCGACCACCGGGTTATTGGCTTCGAAGGCATACTGGTTGCCGACATTGGCAGCATCCCACACCGGATCTCGCTGGATGAAGCGCCCCGTCAGGGGATCGTAGTGCCGGTTGCGGAAAAAATAGAAACCGGTCTCTGGATCCAGCCGTCGGGATTGAAACAGATAAGGATTATCGACGCCGACAGACTGGCTCAGCAGATCGTAATCCGAGTAACGGTTGCGCTCCACCACGGTTCCGGCCTCGTCGGTCAGAGCAACGACGTTGCCACGGATATCGTGGTGGTAGTAGAAGGTACCCGCCCCAGCCGGCCAGGAATCCGATGTCTGCAGCTGAACCGGCCGGTCGATGCTGAGGCCGTTGACGTAGGTCGCCCGCGGGCCGTTGAGCCCGTAGTCGGTGTCGTCACCCCATTCTTCGATGACCTCCCAGCCGTCATAGAAATACCGCACCTCTTCCTCGGGCGGATTGACGGTACCCAGCATGAACAGCGTCCGCTGAACCCGCCGGCCATCGGCGTCGTACTCGTAACGCGCTCGCAGGGCCTGATCGCTGCTGCGCCGCACCTCCACCAGTCGGTTGCGGTAGTCGTATACGTAGGTCTGGCCGTTCGCCTCGGTCAGGTTGCCATTGTCGTCATGGCTGCGCGAGGCGCCGTCTATGGAGATGTACTCGTTCATCTCGTTGCCGGTGTAAACGGCGTCGAACTGGACGACCGCGCCCTTGACCCCGGGCGCAGCGCCGGCACGTTGGCCGGCGCCAAAATCCTGGGTGAATCCGACCAGGGTACGGTTTCCTGCGCCGTCCAGCTCGTAGTCATTGGTCTGCTGGAAAGCCTCGGGGGAGGCTTCGGCTTCGAACGTGGCGGACTGCACCCGATAGCTGGAGTCCAGCGTGTACAGATTGGCCGGCTGACCCGGGAGGTCCAGGTGGGTTTCAGCGGTCATGCGGTAGGCCCGGTTCCACTCGTAGCTGCGGTCGACGAAGGGAGCCGCCTCGAACAGGTGGCGGATTCCGACAGGTTCTCGCACCGCGCTGTATCCGATCACCGCGTCCCGGGCGTCGTTCAGAAAACTGGCCGCGGTGCCGTTTCCGAACTCCTGCAGAAGCAGGCGGCCGTCAATACAGGGGCAGTCACACTCGCAACTACAGTGGTACGGGTCTGGTCCCATCCACTGGATCGCATCGATCACTACCGAGGTCTTGACAGTAGAAGCCCACAGAGTCTTTACCGGGTTGGGCTCGACGATCTCGATCACCCGGTTCAGGGCGTCATGGTTGAATTCGATGGTCCGCTCGGTGGGGTAATTCAAAACCTGGCGGCGCCCGTCCCCCGCGTAGACGTGGGACACCGGCTCGAGGTCCTGATTCTCCTCCAACAGGCGGGACAGCGAATCCCAGGCGCGGTCGACGGTGTGCGCACCTCCCGACGGTCCGTTGTTGTCAGAGCTGAAAGTCTGGCGGTTCATGCCGTCGTAGCCGTACAGCTCCTGGGTGGTTCCCGTCACGCCCGGGCCACGCACGATGTCCCGCTGCACCAGCCGGTTGATCCCGTCATAGGTGTTATTGATCATGTTGAGGTTGGGGTCGGTTACCGACACCAGGTTGCTGTCCCGGTCGTAGCTGTAGACGTACTCCGTGGTATCCGCATTGGTCTGTCCGACCCTGCGGTCCAGGCTGTCGTAGCTGTACGCCGTGGCGTTCCCGTTGTCGTCGATGATACGGCTCAGACGCGCGTTGCCGTCGTACTCGTAGATCAGCGACACCACGCCGTCGGGATTGGAGGGATTGCTGGTATCCAGCGGGTTTCCGCCCAGCCCGCCCTGGCGCAGCTGGCGGTCGACGCGAACGCGCAGGTCGCGGCCGTCATAGGCGAATGATCGGGTATTGCCCTCCGCATTGACGGCGCCGGAAAACAATCCCAGCGGGTCGGGGTTGAGCATCGGACCAACTGCGTCGCTCTCACGCGCAAGGTTGTCTCGACTGTCATAGTCCATACGGCGCGTACGGCCGTCGTTGTCGGTGGTCCGAACCAGGCGATCCAGCTGGTCATAGACGTAGCGGGTCGTGAACGTCTCGTCCGGCACGCTGATGCCGGGCGCGACTTCAACACTGGCCCACTCAAGCAGGTTGCTGTTGCGGTCATACTCGGACAGCTGCCGGTTGCCGACGGGATCGATACGCTCGATCACCCGGGATACGCCGTCATACACGAACTGGTAGGTGTCCCCATCGTCCTCCGTCTTGAAGGTCAGCCGGGACAGCGCGTCATATTCCGCGACGTCCGTCACCAGCCCGTCGGAATTCTCGTCCCTGAGATCTTCCGCCCGCAACAGGTCGAAGCCGCTTGCCAGGAACAGGTTGCGGTCTGAACGGTAGGCCCGGTTCAGTTCGTCCAAGTGAAAGCGCGTGTCGGCCAGCAGCACGTTGCCCGCTGACGGCTGATTGGCGGGATGTCCCAAGATTTCGATGCGAACCTGGTTGGACGCCACGTCGTAGGTCACCTGCTGCTCGTTGCCCAGGGCGTCGATCACCTGAATGCGACGGTCGAAACCGTCGTAAGCGTAGCGGGTGGCTTCCGGCCCCGGCTCGCCGTCGTTGTCCTCGGCGTCGAATGTGCGTACGACATTGGCATTGCCATCGTAGTCAACCTGAGTAATTGACACCTCTTGAGAACCGAAGCCGCGGTGAGTGCGGAAGGGCAGATTGCGCTCGTCGTACTGGTATGACGTCTGGTTGCCCTCGGGCCGGGTGAGCAGCACCAGCAGTTCGTTGGCATCGTACTCATACTGCGTGGTGGTAGTGGTCACGTCATCGACTTCGAGGGTCTGCTGCACGACATTGTCCAGTATGTCGTAGACATAGGTCTGCTCCACCCAGTCACCCACGCCCTCGGTGACTGAAACCTCGGCGCGGTTTTCCGTCTCGTTCGTCACAAGGCGGCCATTGGCATCGAAGAAGAATCGACTGCGATACTGGAATCGCGATTCGCCGGTGATCAGCTGACCACTTGCTACGGCCTCAGCAATGTCTCCGCCGCGCGTCTCGACCAGGGTTTCCCGCAGGGCATTCACCTCATAGTGCGTTTCGATGCCGCGGGGATTGCGGGTGGCGACGATATTGCCGATCGCATCGTAGCGGTAATGGCTTTCCAGCTCCGCGGGTGCGCCCGGCGCGCTGCGGCGGGATGAAGCCGGCGCCGCGTCAACGGTGCTCGTTTGCAGGTAGCCGCGTGGCAGCGCGGACCCTGGAATTGCGCTCCCGTCACCGTCCGGGTCGTTTTCCGGGTAGTAGGCGTAGGCCGTGCGGTTGCCCTCCTGGTCGATCGAAGCCGTCTTCTGGCCGCGATCGTTCCACTGAAACGTGCTGATGATGGGCTGCGCAGTGCCGCCCAGGCGTGAGGCCTCGTTGGAACCGGGCACCAGCGTCACGGTGGGCTGCTCAATCCGCACCGGGTTGCCGGCCACCTGATCCGTGACGCCGTCGTCGTTCAGGTCCCCCAGGTTGCGAGGGATGACCGCAAGGTTGATGCCGTACCTGACAGCGTCCGGTATGGGCAGATTGTGTTCCTGGTAGTCATAGAAGTACTGAGTCGTGTAGCGCAGGGCCGAAGCGGCGCCGATGGGCGGTACAAACCCGGACGCGTTGCCGCGTGGATCGGTTTTGCTCCGCAGCTGGTTGAATACCGGCTCGTAGGAGTAGGTGGTCACCAGGTCTTCTCCGCCACCGCGCACCAGGTCGGCGATACGTCGAACTTCCAGCACGTTGCGCTGCGCAGCTCGCGGGCCAGCGGAATCGTAGGTGTAGGCAATCCTGTTGCCTTCGTGGTTGCGGCGCTCCGTCAGCTGTCCATCGGCATCAAAGGTATACACCGTCTCCCAGTAGGCTCCGAACTCCAGGTCCGGACGCAGGCCCTGCAGGACATAGACGTGTCGGAATACATGCAGGTTTTCGTTGATGTACCACTTCTGCTGGTTGCCGTTGCGCTCGGTAAGCGTGACCAGGGAGCGCTCAAGCATCGGCTGGCCCAGCGGCTCAGCCTGGTTCAGTGATTCCCACGACAGGGTAGCGGTGCCGCCGGCATTGACTCCGCTGGCAGCATTGGTGCCTCCCACGGTCACCGCCGTTACCCGGTCAAGTGGAAATCCTGTGTCTCCGTAACTCACCTGCACCGCGGGCGGGCCCGCCAGCGCAACCTCCACCGGGTATGTGATTGTTGCCAGGTTATGGTCGAGGGCCGAGTCCGCCTGGCCGCTGAGATAGGTGTACGACTCGACCCGCCCCTGGGGGAAATCGTTGCCGGTACTGGTGCCCGCGACCACTGGCGTTCGAACCGACACCAGGTCGCCGTTGCCGTCGTAGCCATAGACGACGGTGCGGCCGGAAAAGTCGCTGACTCTGGTGATGCGGCTGCGACCGGCGACGACGTCGTATTCCAACACGTACGCCCGCCCGAACACGTCGCGGACGGCCACCAGGTTGTTGCCGGCATCGTATTCAAACGTCATCGAGTTACCGCTGCGGTCCTCGTATTTCTGCAGGAATCCATGGCTGCTGAAAAAGCGTTTGAGGCCATTGGCCTCACGCAACACGTAGGAGCCATCGTTTTCGACGGTCAGGGTTCCGAAAAATCCGGCCGGGTTCAAAAACTCTCCGCCCCCGACGCTGGTCCAGGTGTCAACATGCCCCCGGCCGTTGGCGCGTATGACGTCGCCGTCAGGCTGCACCGACAGCCGCTCGTTGTAGGTGAAGTCCCAACCGTGACCCAGCGGTCCGTCATACTGCAGCTGGCTGCGGTAGCGGCGCTGAAGCGTGAACGAAAGACCGCCGCGACCCGGCACCGCCAGATCGGTTCGGTCCAGTCGGAATTCGCCTGTATTCATCACCAGCTGACCGTCCATTCGGTAGACATGAGCAGCCGGCCCGTCCAGCCCGTCCAGCACCGGCTCCTGTACTGCCGCAGTCGGCATGGGGAAGTCCAGCGGCGGCGGAATGAACTCGAAGCCGTCCTGGAAAATGATTTCCTGGCCCCGGCTCACGGCGCAGGCGGCCAGGAGACAGGCCAGCGCCAGCCAACGGCCTGTCACTGGAAAAAACGGCTGGATGAGCTGGTTGTTCATGGATGCTCCACACGATGCACTTATCAGGAGAAGGGCGAATTCGCGGCCAAATGTGTATTCAGCCTGAACGCCCGCCTGTCTTCTTAAGCGTCGTTCGGAGACATTTCCTGCCATATAAGGCATTTCCGGTGAATCCTCCGGACAGCAACTTTTCCGCCCAGGGCATTGCCGACTGCGACGGCAACGGATTCCCGCCGGAGCTCGTGTTATTCAACAGTCTCGAGGAGCAGGTTCAGGTAAGACCATTGGGCTCGCTGCGACGACAGACCCCAATTTTTTGGGTAAACACCATGGCGTGATCGTTGAATAGTCGGTCAAGGTCGGTGAGAAAGGCAATGGATGCCAGTGCCGGCGAGGAGGCTACATGTTCAGCGGCACAACGGTTTCGCGGCCCAGCGCGAGAGTTTCACGCCCCCATGGCATCGGAGTGTTCCCTGTCTTTCTCGCTCTGTGCGGCGCCATCCTGTCGCTTAGCAGGGCCACCGCCCTCACCCTGGAGGTGGACCGCGTGGACGACGATCCAGCGTCCTCCGCCTGCACCCCGGCACCGGTCGATTGCTCGCTGCGCGGCGCCCTTGAGCTGGCCAACATCAGCGCCGGCGAAGACACTATTGTCCTGCCCGACGACACCCTGTCGATTACCCAGAGTGCCCTGGGTGGCCTGGAAGTGACCGGAGACCTGATCGTAAGGGGCGTGGATTCCGACAGCACCGTCGTGACCACTGGCGGTTCATTTTCCAAGCGGGCATTCCGGGTCGCTGCCGGCGCCATGCTCACCCTGGAGGATCTGGCGCTGGTTGAGTTTGGCGAAACCGTCAGCATCGGCGGTGCAATCCTGGTGGACGAGGCGGATGACACCAGCCTGGTGCTGCGGCGGGTTCGACTGGAGGATAATATTGGCACCTACGGCGGTGCAGTCGCCCTGGAGCCATTGAGTTCATCGGGCAACCCCATGCGACTGCAGGTTTTTGACTCCATCATTACGCGCAACCGGGCGGCCGCCGAGGCCGGGAACCCGAACTGTGCCGGTGGCGGCCTGTTTCTGCCCGACGGCGAAATCGTGATACACAACACCACCATCAGCCACAATGCCGCCGGCATGGGCGACAATGGCGCGGGAATCTGCGTGGGCAGCGCGATCGTCACCATCACCGATTCCACCTTCAGCAGCAATCGAGCCAACGATGCCGACGGCTCCGCAATTTTCAGTACCACTGGTCAGGTTTCGATTCGTGACAGCACATTCAGCAGGAACGAAGACGACCTGGTGTCGCCGGTAGCCGGCTCCGTTGTTTATCAAGTTGGCGGGAGCATCAGCATCGACGGATCGGGATTTGCACGCAATGGGCCAGCGTCCGCGGCTCTGCTTTTGTCGGCCACCGACGCAACCATATCCAACACCTCTATTGCGCTGAGTGGTATACGCCAGGTCTGGGTCACCGGCGGCACGGTGGAAATGAACAACGTCATCCTGTTTGGTGGCACAAACTCCGCCATGGTGTTGACCGGCACACAGCTTACCGGCACGGATGTGGTGGTCGAGAGGGGCGCTTCCCGAGCCTTTGGTACCGGTCTGGGCGGCGGAATGCTGATCGTTGATTCTGTTGTCGAATTGTCAGGCTGCGCCCTAGCCTCCAACACCGCGGAAAGCGGCGGCGGGCTGTCGGGCCTGGGCGGCGCCGTTTACGCGGCCAACAGCACCGTGACTTTTGAGCAGTGCAGCTTCTACGACAACCTGGCGGAAGGCACCGGCGGCGCCATCGCCGTCAACAACACCGTTGACCTGACCGTGCGCAACAGCACATTCAGCAATAACCAGGCCGTGGCCAGTGAAGGGCTGCTGGCCATAGGCGGCAGCCAGGTCACCCTGGAGCACGTGACCTTCGCCGGTTCCAACGGCGCCAGCATGATCGAACTGGCCAGTTCCTCGGCCAGTTTCTCCAATACCGCCATCGCAGGCACCTGTTCGCTGTTTGCTTCCGGTGGCGACCCGGACTCCCTGGGCGGCAACGTGGCCGAGGACAGCTCCTGCCTGGTATTCGCCTCGGGTGACCTGCTCACCGACGACCTGCTGCTGCACCCCCTGGCTGACAACGGCGGGGCCGTTGACGTCCTGAGCCACCTGCCCCGAACCAACAGCCCGCTGCTGGGTCTGGCCGCCAGCAACTGCCTGTCGCAGGATCAGCGCGGCGAATCCCGGGATCTGCCCTGCGATGCCGGCGCCATCGAACGTGTCGCGTCGGACGAGAACCTTTTTGGCGACGGGTTTGAGTCGGACCCGTCGCCTTAGCTCCACACCCAACGCCGATATTCGAGGCGGTTAACGTACCCATCGATTTCGAGCCGGTCGAGATGGGATTGGCCTGGTGGCACCCCGCCAATGGCGGGGTGTTTTCCCCTCCGTTCAAGGGCCCTCGAAACCATCCGAGAACAACGGGTCCGGCCCTGCAGCCAGACCATCCCGCTCGAAAGCCCCCTGGTCAGCCAGGTCCGGGCCTGCGCGAAACAGCCCGTCCAGATCTCGCGGGCTGGTAGTGTCGCATTGGTCTGCGCTCACCGACGCGGCTGACAGGCGGTAATTGCCGCGCGCGGTGGTCGTGAAATTGGGACTGCCGAGGTTACCGCCCATCGACTGACCGCTGGAATCCGGCGTCTGCGAGTTGTTGCAGCTTCGTACGAAAGACGAAACATTGTTCGAGACAAGGGGCCCCAGGCCGTTCAGGTAAATGATCGATGCTCGGATCTCCACCCCCACATCCGGACCACCGGCCCAGAGTGGCCTGGCTTCGTTGCCGGCCATCGTCACATGTCGCAGGGTGAGCTGCTGACTGTCGCTCACCGCGATTGCCGAGGCCTCCGTGCCGTCAGCGCCGTTGTCCGCCACCAGTACGTCTTGAAGGGTGAGCGAGGCCGGCACTGCACTTCGTCCGGCAATAGCGGTTCCGGTCCCGGCGCTGGAGTTGTTGGCGCTGTTGCCGAGTAAGGCGACCTGGCTCAGCGTAATGATGCCGGGGCTTTCAACATCATCAATAAAGATGGCGCCACCAGACTCATTGGCGTTGTTCGTCACAAACGCGGTGCAGTGGTCGTCAGCGGCCAGCGCAAAAGGGTTGCAGGTGGAAAACCGGGTGGATATGTCAAAGCTGCTGTCGCGGCTGTAAATGGCGCCGCCCCAGGTGGATACGTTGGTTTCAAAACGCACATTGCTGAGCAGGCCCGCCTGAACCCCCTCCATCCGGAGGGCGCCGCCGCTTGAGGCGGCCGTATTGAGGAGGAACCGCGTATCGGCGATCTGGAGGGACGTCAGATCAAAAGCCGCAATCGCGCCCCCGCCTTCCGTCAGTCCGCCCTCGGAGGCCTGATTGGATTCAAACACCGTATTGCTGATTGTGACGGCCAGCCCGCGTTGGTTAGGATCCCTCAGATAAACCGCGCCGCCAAACTCTCCGGCCGTGTTGGATTCAAACTGTGAGTGGTGGATCTCAACGGAGCCGGGCCCGGAAAAGATGGCGCCGCCTCGACCGCCGATGCCAAGCGGATCTGAAGCGACGTTATTAACGAGCATTACCTGATCCAGGATCAGCTGGTCGGATCCGCTGACTGAGCTTTGGTAAATCGCCCCTCCATCTGCCCCCGCGTTCATCTCAAATCTGGCAGCACCACCGACAGACACGATCGATCCTGTGCTGGCGATGGCGCCGCCGTTGCCTAGGGCAACGTTGTTGCTTAAGGTTCCGCCCTCGATCCCGATGGCTCCGCTCACGCCTGCAATCGCCCCGCCGATCAGCGCCTGGTTGTCAGCGAATACGCTGCTGTTGCTGGTCATCTGCGATTCGGCCAGCCTCACCGCGCCTCCCTCACCTTCGCTGGAGTTTTGTTCCATCATGACCCCAATGAGCTGCAGCGAGGCATCGCTGGCGGCGTAGATACCACCGCCACCTATGCCGCCTCCGAACGTGGTGGTGGCGTTTTCAAGAAAAGTGCAATCGGTGAAAGACGCCGAGCCGTCGCGCAGCGACAGGCCGCCACCGCTGGAGTCTGCGGCGTTGCCGCGCACGGTGAGACCTGTTGCCGTGATTGTGGAATTGACGGCAAAGATACCGCCGCCCTCATTGCTGGCCCGGTTCTCAGTCACGCGGCTGCCATCGCGAAAGCTGAGCGTCGACCCGCTGGCGTAAATGCCGCCGCCGTCGCCATCAGCCTGATTGCCGCCGCCCGGGCTGCCGCCAAACACCCCAATGCCGTCACCAACGGCACCAGACAACGGCATTCCGACTAACCCGATGGTTGAGTCTTCCACCCTGAGGCTGGCGTCAAACAGGGCTATGCCACCGCCGTCTCCCGGGTCAGCGCGTCCGGCCGCAAGATTGCTGCTTCCCGTTACCCGAAGACGGGATTGCGCAGCACCGCCCGCGACGTAAACCAGACCGCCGCTGACGGTGGCCTCGCCGTCAAAAACCCGTACGCCGTCAAGCGTGACTTCAGCCCCGTTGGTTACCGCCAGAATGCCGCCGTTGGTCGCCGTTGCTGACCGCAGCGTCAGGTTACGAAAGGTGACCCGGGCGCCGTCGAGCACCTCCACCAGTCCGCCCACCGCGTCGTCGCTCCCCCCATCGCCGCTGAGTTGCACAGTCCCAACCGCCGCACCCACGTTTTCCCGCTCGCAGCCGGTATTGCCCGGCGGCCCGGGTCGTCCAGGCACGAGGGTCAGGTCTATGTCGATCTCGCCAATCAGGCCGGCATGCTGGCCGGCTTCGATGATGATGGTATCGCCGCTGGCGGCCTCCGCCACGGCCTGAGCCACCGAGGTATAAGCGCAGGCACCGCCGTTGATGCCGGCGATCGGGTTAAAGATTCCCAGACCTTTGGGGTCCGCGCCGGCGCCGGAGCACGCCGCAAGCCAGAACATTATCTGCACGATTCGCATGGATGGTTCCTTGGTTCGTCTCTAGCCATTTCTACGCAAGCGATGGCCGGAAACGTCAAGAGAAACTCAGATTGGTTCTGCCGGCCCCGGTGGTTAGCGGGGACGCCCTTGCTTCCTTGGCGGCGGATCAATAGGTCCCGAGCGCAGAAAATTCTGCCTCAGCGAATCTGGGTTCAGTCCTAACCGATCCAGCACAGGTCGAAATTGTTCAATCGATTCAAGTCATCTTCGGCGAAAATGTCCGTTGCCTCGTTGATCAGAAGGGAGTGGTGGTCGATATGCTGCCCTGTCCATCATTGCCTCTCCGCATCCGATCGATGCATGACATGCTGGGTGTGTCTGTCACGCAGGGCGTTCCGGTATACTCATTGTCAAACGACCCGGCGGCGGCTGCGAGGATCGTCCGTGCCCGAGTACACAATCGACTACCTCCTGCCCTTGATCGCCCGGATCGCAGATCGGTTCGGCCGGATTGACGGCGATTCGCTGGATGAGACCGTCAATGAAGCGCTCGCGCAAATCGGGCAAGCTACGGATGCGGATCGTTGCTACCTGTTCCGATTCTCTGCCGATAGCGAACGGGTCACGGGCACACACGAGTGGACAAGCGATGGCGTACCTGGCTCCATCGAAGGGATCGTCGATCTGGAGTGCGCTCTGTTCCCCGACTCACTGGGGCGCCTGATCAATGATGGCATCGTGGCTATACCTCGTGTCGCGGACGTGCCCGCATCAATGGCACGCGAAAGGGCGATCTGGGAGGAGGAAGGCAACCGCTCGATGCTCGCGATCCCGGTACGCTCAAAAGACCGGACAGTGGGCACCATCGGCCTCGATTGGGTGCGCGGTGACAGAGACTGGTCCGACAATGAAGTCGAGCTTCTCCGGATTATGGGTACGATACTGTTCGGCGCACTGGCGCGGCGCGAGGATGCACGCGTGCAGGAACAGAATATGGATGCTCTGCGCGCCGCCGACATGCGCTTTCGTTCCTTACTCACCCAGACGCGCGACGCGCTCTTTTGCTGGGAGTACGAGCCGCCCATTCCGACGGCGCTGCCGGTCGAGGAACAAGCGGAGCTCATGTTCCAGGCTCGCCTCGTGGAGTGTAACGACGAAACTGCGCGGTCCTATGGCGCACCCACGGCTGCCGATATTCGCGGCGCCGTCTTCGCCGATATCAAGGCGCTGACGCGCGATGATTTCCGCGAGCTGTTTCGGGATTTCGTTCGCAGTGGTTATCGCACCAGCGAGCATGCCGTTGCGGAAACCCGTCCGGACGGAAAAGTCCTGCACTACGTGAACTCGGCTTACGGCGTTGTCGAGAACGACTGCCTGGTTCGAACCTGGGGTTCATTCCGCGACGTCACCGAACTCGTCGAGAGGCGCCAGCGGGAGCGAGATCTCGAGGCCCAGCTCGATCATGCGCAGAAGATGGAGAGCATCGGGCGGCTCGCGGGCGGCGTTGCGCACGACTTCAACAACATGCTGCTCGCGATTCTCGGCTACACGGATTTGGCGACACAGTCCCTCGCGGGCGACCCGAAACTCGTACGCACTTACCTCGACCAGGTGCGCATCGCTGGTGAAAGGGGTGCGACGCTGACCCGTCAGCTTCTGGCCTTCTCCCGCAAGGAGACCGTCGAGCTGCGTGCCGTCGATCCAGACAGATTGCTGCGCGACATTCACGGGATGCTGCGCAGTCTGTTGCCCGAGTCCATCGACCTCGAGGTGCGCGGCGGCCTGGACGGGCACTGCATCGAGGCCGACCCGGGTCTCGTGGAGCAGGTGGTCCTGAATCTGTGTGTGAATGCGCGCGACGCGATGCCCAACGGCGGCAAGCTGAGGCTCTTCACACAGCTGGAACGCCGGCCCGGACTCGACTCGCCCGCCCGCGCCGTCCTGATAATCGAGGACGACGGAGACGGTATGCCGCCCGACGTGCAGGCACGCATCTTTGAGCCCTTTTTCACGACCAAGGAGCCCGGCAAGGGTACCGGGCTTGGGCTTTACGTCGTTTATGGCATCGTACAGCGTCATGGCGCCGATATCGCTGTCAGCAGCGACATCGGCTCCGGCACGCGCATCGAGATCGCCTTCGAATGCTCGCCGCGGCGCGAGGACGACGCCGGCCAGCAGGTGCGCCCCGTCATTCGCGGCGGCGACGAGCCAGTGCTCGTCATCGAGGACGAGGAAGCCGTACGCAATCTCATCAAGGCGGTGCTTGAGGGCGCTGGCTACGACGTTCGCACTGCCGCCGACGGAGACGCTGGCGTGCAGGTCTTCGAACGCGACGCTGCGGCATGCCGGCTGGTCATCCTCGACGCGGTCCTGCCCAAACGCGACGGCATGGCGGTCTGGCGCCATATTTCATCGCGACGACCCGGTCTGCCCGCGTTGTTTATCAGCGGCTATGATCGCGACATGTTCCCGCCCCGCTTCTTCGAGACCCGCGGTCGCCGCCTGCTCGCCAAGCCATTCACGGCGGCGCAGCTCCTGGGCCAGGTGCGCAGCCTTCTCGACGACGGCGCGTTTTCCGGCACGGCGGCGGTTGTGCAGGATGACACCCACTTCAACCAATGACTGACTGGAAAATCCTCCCACATATAGCGAGCCTCCTTGAGACGCTGCCAGGAATATCCGACGCCACGCTGGTTCGTTCTGAATCCAGCGGTGCTGTCGTCCTCTCCACACCAGATCGTTAACTCAATCAGGAGCGCGAAACCCAATGAAAGGCATCCCAGGGATCGATGAAAACGGCAATCCCAAGAATGGCCCCTTTGCCAGTCCAAGAGTATGGACGAGCTTCAACACACCATGCGTCATGCTGCTTCTCCCGCGTCGGCCACACGAAATGGATAACGAGGTGAGCGGGTTTTCTCTAAGGCCGATCATGTGTCACGCAGGTTGTCGGAATTCACAGTAAGGCAGCACGTCGTCAAGCCACTAATTTAGTGGTGGAGGCATCGAGTACCAGTTGGCCCGACCCGTACACCCGTGACCCGTACACCGGTGTACACCCTACGATCCGTTACACCCGAGGGATGATGTATTCAATCGTTTGCCGAACCGGATGAGGACCTACTCGCAGGCGTAGTCCTTGCGCAGAGCTTTATACACGGCGTCGCGTGCCAGCGGTGCGTCGCTGAAAAAATCAGGGCTCTTTAGATCGAAGACCACCTTTTCGACCACCGCTAGCAGAGGCACCTCTTCAGGCACGCAGAATTCGGCGAAGTAGGTTGGGCCGAACCGGTCGAGCTTGCGGCCAAAGCGGACCGCCGAATAGCGCTCTGCAAAATTGGCCGACTCGGTTATCTCTTTGGCGACGTTGCGTGATACGCGGTCATCGGTAGCGATCGCCCCCGCGACAAAGCCTTGGATGTATCGAGTGCAGATCAGGGTGTCCGCACTGTCCGGCTGCTCCAAATAGGAACGGCAGTGCTCAATCAGGTCGACGGTTTTCATCGGCGTGATGGCAGATGCGCTGCCGGTGAAAAACAGCAGCAGGGCAGCGGCGGGCAGGCCGGCCAAGAGGCGTCTTGTATTGGTCTTACTCATAGGATTTTCATTCTCCGTAAATCCGAGCCAGTTATGCTGCGAGGAACTATAAGGGAGTCCCAAGCTGATATCGAGAGCATCTGTAACGGATTGCCCCCGACGACCTGGAGTCGCCCGACGCTGCAGCTCGCTGGAGCTCGTGGGTCACAACCCATTCGCTCCGAAACTGTTACCTATGTCCTCGGAATAAAGTGTTACCCATGTGCCCGGAATGGACCCGTAGGGATTGGTGGGCCCTGTAGGACTTGAACCTACTACCAATGGATTCTGAGTCCACGAGATTTCGTCCATAAGCTACTCATTTAACTAGACGGCCAGGATCAGTCAATCGGGCCATTGTTATTATTCCGGGCAACTAGAACATCGTGTTGTCATGCGCTGACTCTTCTGGAACCGGCTGACTCACGCCCCAGTGCTCAACAAATTTGCCATCTTCCATCCGAAAAATATGGATGATGGCACTTCCGAGAGCGTCCGGCGTCCTCTTGGAGTGAAGATGTATCCAGACCAGATCCCCATCGGCAGCGGCCCTCTTTATCTCAATCGAGCTATCGGGGTACTTCACAACCCTCGCTCTGAAGAAGGAAATGACGGCATCTCTCCCGTCCGGAACATGAGGTGCGTGTTGAACATAGCTCTTGCCAAAACACTCGCGGTCCGCCGTTTCAACGTCCAACTTAATTTCCAGAAGTTCCATGCAATAGACGGCCTTTTTGAGATTCGATTCTTCCAACTCATTGTGTGCATCGTCGCCAGATTGACACGCAACTAGAGTTAACAACCCCAATAACGCCGCGGAAACGCACTTGGAAGCTTTTTTGGTTCCAATATCCATAAACATGCTCTCCTGTCTCAGTTGACCAGCCTGGCTCGCATTCAATTCCTAAGCTACCGGTGCGGTCACGTCACCACGAGAGTGCTAGAAGTCAGTTGCCCGTCGGGGGGTGCAGCGCCGCAATCCGGGCCAAACAGTGTACAAGGGTCGCCAGTGACATGAGTGACCCCGGATCAGGGTTTCGAGTAACCCCGCTGTCAGCTCTGAAGGAATCGCTTGATGGCGGCCACAAAATCATCTGATGCCGGTTCCCGCCCGAGCAGCAGGTGGTTGTCACTGTCCAGTCCCACGAACTCGGCGTGCGGGATGCTGGTAGCCAGTTCGAGCCCGGTTTTGAACGGGATGCGCTGGTCGCCGCGTGAGTGCAGCACCAGCGTGGGCACCGTCAGTTTTGCCAGCTGGTGACGGACGTCGATATCACCAAAGGCTGACAGGAATTTGACCGCATTCTCCGGCGAGGTGGTGGCACGCTGGAATTCATTGAACCACTCCAGCTGTTCGGGCGTGGCGGTCGGCATGAAGGTTGAGGAAAAAATCTGTCGGTACGCGGGATTGTCCTGGCCCCAGCCGGTAGCGGTCAGGGTCAGGATGGCTTCACGCTCGGCGATGGTTTCCTTGCTGGCATTGATCCGCCACCCGGCCGGGTATCCACCGAACAGGATCAGCTTGCTGACCCGCTGTGGATGGCGGACGGCGTACTCGATGGATACTGCGGCCCCCTGGGAAATCCCCAGCAGCGCAAAGCGCTCTTCGCCAACCGCATCCACGACTGATTCCAGGTCCGTGACAAAGGCATCGAAGCTCAGGTCGTCCACATCCCAATCGGAAAGTCCATTGCCGCGCTCATCGTAGCGAACCAGCCGGTGATCCCTGGCGAGCTGGCGGAACAGCGGACTCCAGATCGGGGCGTCCCAGTCCAGCTCCAGGTGGGTCAGCCAGTTGGCGGCCTTGATCAGCGGTGTACCCTGGCCCACGGTGGCGTAGGCAATCCGGACCGAGTCGTCCGCCGTGCAAAAGCGGATTTTCTGTCGCTGCCTGAGCTGTCGCGCGGCGGATTGGTCCGGATTGCCGCTGGGGTGGCCATGGACGGTCTGAGGCGGCGCGGCCCAGTCGAGATTGGCCTCGGCAAACCGACTGGCAACCTCGGTGCGACACTCGCGGGCTTCAGCCGACAGTTCAAACCGATCGAGACTGACAATCAGGTGCCGCGCCGCGTCGGCGCTGTAAGGTTCAGCGTTGGCCCAGGCCCGGGCCTGGGCCACCACCCGGTGGGCGGGCAGATCGGGATGGGTAGCCAGTCGCCTCAAAGCGCCCAGGCGAACGCGTTCAGAATCCAGGCGCTCAGCGTTCAGCCACTCCTGAAAGGCCGGCTGGTCCGGCAGATCGCAGCCATCGAGCAGAACCTGCTCCAGGGCGGGACAGATTTCGTCCAGTCGCGGAATCGCCAGATCGGAACGGTCCAGCTCATCGGCAATAGCGTCACGATCGATCTGTAACCCCACTGGCGCAATGCTGACGCGCTCGCGGTCGGCCAGCAGCCGAATTTCGTCGTCGTCAAGCAGGGGACGGATCTTGCTGAGCGCCCAGCGCAGCGCGCCGCGCGGATCGGCCGGCCTGGACCAGAACAGCTCGCAGAGGCGTTCGCGCCGATGCGGGCCGCGGGTCAGCAGCAGGTAGCCCAATAGTGCCCGGGTTCTTCGCGAGGCAGGCAGCTTGGCGGTTTGTCCGCCACGAACAATGGTCAGCTCACCGAGCGTTTTGACGTGGATTGTTAGCATGGCCAGGCTCCATCCTGTCGGGGGGCAAACTCCATTAACCCGCTTGCATGCGAGGTAGATCGGCTATGCCGGTACACAGTGTCGCGCAGTTTCAGGCAGGGCACCAACCCACGCGCATGCACTAATTATGACCATCCAGTAAATTTCCACGCTGGCTACCACGCAGCTACTACGGCCAGTTCCACGGCTTGTCGGCAAGATTGAGCGCTTTCAAGACAGGATATGGGAGGTCATGGTCATGTTCCAGGGAAGCGGAAATCATCGGGTCGAGCAGAGTGGCACCGGCCGTTACGCGGGTTTTTTGGGCGCTGTCGCGATGCTGACGGCCCTCGGCTTTGCCTCGACGGGCGCTGCGCAGATATTCGTGGACGCCGACGCAGAGGGCAATAACTCCGGCGCCAGCTGGGAGGACGCGTTCATCGAGTTGCAGTCGGCCCTGACCGCGGCCATCACGGGCGACGAAATCTGGGTGGCCTGTGCCAGCTATCTGCCCACCGAGCGCAGCGACCAGGCGGAGCCCCGCAGCGCGTCATTTTTCGTTCGATCCGGCGTTTCGGTTTACGGCGGCTTCAGCGGGGGCGAGGAAACGCTGGAGCAACGGCAGTCTGATCCGTTGCTCAACGACTGCTCCCTGGGAGACTCGTCAACCTTGACCGAGGATTTTGAGGGGTTTTTTCATCTGCTGACGATTGACGTGGTGGCCGACCCAGTAGTGATCGACGGTTTCACAATCGCTGGCGGGCGCGCCACGGGCGGCATTACCCAGGGCGCAGGCGCCAGAATCAACAACGCCGACGTCACGTTTCGCAATATTCGTTTCGACGACGTTGCCACGGTCACCAATGGTCCCGGGTTTGGTGGCGCCGTGTTTGCCCAAAACTCGGCATTGACGCTGGATTCCGTTCACATGAACGAATGCGATTCCGGTCGCGGCGGCGGCGTTGCGGCCTTTGGCGGCAGCCTCACTGCACGTCATTGGACCGTGACCAACTGTCTGGGTGGATTCGGTGGCGGCCCGGTCCTGTACATGCGGAACGGTGCAAGCGCCGAGATCGCCGATTCGCATTTTGAAAACAACCGAGGAAACAACGAGGGCGGCGCCATCTTGAACGACGGCAGTGGTAGCGACCTGACCATCCGGCGCACCGTGTTTTTCGGCAACACGGTCCGGCGGTCCGGCGCTATCGCCCATTTCGGCGACAACCTGATTCTCGAAAACAGTGTCCTGGCGGGCAACGTGGGGCGTTTTGCCGGTGGTGCGCTGCGCGTCGGCAGCTCGGCGACCGCGTCAGTGACCAACAGCACCATCGCCTTCAACGAGAACAGGTCCGGCGTCGCCATCGAGGCAACGGGCTCGGCGACAGTTGCGATCAATAATTCCATCGTATTCGGAAATTTCATTACCAGCCTGGGTCCGGGCGCGCCCGATGTGCCGCAGGTCGGCACCACAACGGAGACCGCCACGCTGACGGCGAGCTTTTCGATCATCGAAGGCGGTTTCAGCGGCGCCGGAAATCTGGACATCAACCCACTGTTTGTCCAGGACCCCGATCCAGGCGACGGTACCTGGGAGACCGATGAGGACAACAACTTCGGCAACCTGCGAATTCAAACCGCCAGCCCGGCCATTGACGCCGGCGACAACCTGGTGCTGATCGACCAGACTGGAACGCTCCCGGATACCGCCGCCGACCTGCCGCTGGACGCCGGC
>JASJDM010000074.1 GCA_030065125.1 Lysobacterales bacterium
AAGCGCCCCAGCGCGAAGCGCGTTCCCCAGGCCGCGCCAGCGGCCGTTTCCTAGCGGCCGAAGGCCGCGTTCCCCAGCTTGCGCAGCAAGCGTTCCCTGACAAACACCCCAACTTCCGGCCCATGCGCTCCGTTTCACTGACGTATATCATTCTGATATCATAAATCAACCGTTATGACAGGGAGTAACGTCATGATCCAGGAAAGACAACTATCCATTGCATCCGGCTATCTCATGCTGCTGGTGCTGTTTCTCGCCCAGGTGGCCACCATCGTCGGCATCATCTATGGCGCCAGGACGTACAGTCCGGCCATCATCATCACCTCGGCCATCCTGGCGGTGCTGGTACTGATCCTCTGGTTCGGCTTTTTCATGGTGCACCCCAACGAAGCCAAGGTGATCCAGCTGTTCGGCTCCTACAAGGGCACTGCCCGGGACCCCGGCCTGCGCTGGGCCAACCCGTTTTTCGCCAAGCAGGCGGTGTCGGTGCGCGTGCGGAATTTCGAAAGCGGCACCCTCAAGGTCAACGAAGCCACCGGCAGCCCCATTGAAATCGCGGCGGTGGTGGTCTGGAAGGTGGTCGATACCGCGGAGGCGGTGTTTGAGGTGGACAATTTTGAAGAGTTTGTCAGCATCCAGAGTGAAGCGGCCCTGAGAAACCTGGCCACCTCCTACCCTTATGAGAGCCATGAAGAAAACCAGTTCTCCCTGCGTACCCACTCGGGACAGATCGCTGAGTCGCTGAAAAAGGAGATCCAGGACCGTCTGGACAAAGCAGGCGTGGAGGTCATCGAAGCCCGCATCAGCCACCTGGCCTATGCACCGGAAATTGCCAACGCCATGCTGCGGCGCCAGCAGGCCAACGCCATTATCGCCGCCCGCCAGAAAATCGTGGAAGGCGCCGTGGGCATGGTGGACATGGCCCTGGCTGAACTCAGCCGCCAGGAAATCGTGCACCTGGACGAGGAACGCAAGGCCGCCATGGTCAGCAACCTGCTGGTGGTCCTGTGCAGCGAAGACAACGCCCAGCCCGTGCTGAATACGGGCAGCCTCTACTGACCTGACCAGGGGGCGCCACCGCGGCGCCCCCGAACATCATGGCCAAGAAAAAAGCCTTCGCCCTGCGCATCAACGAAGATGTCCTGGACGCCGTCCAGCATTGGGCCAGCGACGAACTGCGTTCAGTCAATGCCCAGATTGAGTACGTGCTGCGCGAGGCCCTGCGCAAGGCCGGCCGCATGAAACCCCCGCCTCCGCCGGAGGCGTCGGATTAAACGCGCATTTTTCAGCGCTTCGGTGGATTGAGCTGAAGCGGTCACCTGAACGATAATGCCGGGTCCCCAAATCCGAGAACCCGCCATGCGAATCTTTACTCTACTGACCATTTGTTTGTTCCTGGCCGCCTGTCAGCAGGAGGCCGAAGCCCCCAGCAGCCCGCCACCCGCGGCTGACGCCCCCGAAACCGCAGCCGCGCCCGCCCCGGCAGAGACGGATCTCCTGGGCGGCATCCTGGCCAGCCAGCCGGAGGCTGCCCAGGCCCGCTACGACCAGCGGAACCCCAGGGAAACCCTCGAATTTTTCGGAATTGAGCCTGGCATGACGGTAGTTGAAGCCTTGCCCGGCGGCGGCTGGTACAGCAAGATCCTGATGCCCTATCTCGGCGGTGAAGGCACCCTGGTGGGCGTCGACTACGCCGGCGACATGTGGTCCAAGTTCGGATTTTTTGACGACGAGTTCATCGAAGCCAAGAAAACCTGGCCCGAAGAGTGGACCGCTGAAGCCCAGGACTGGGGAAATGACGACGCCGCGTCGGTCTCAGCGTTCGTGTTTGGCGCCATGCCGTCCGACATGGCCGGCACCGCTGATGCGGTGCTGTTCGTGCGGGCCATGCACAACCTGGCCCGTTTCGAGAGCGACGGTGGCTTCCTGACCCAGGCCCTGGCTGACGCTCACAGCGTCCTCAAGCCCGGCGGCGTCGTCGGCATCGTCCAGCATCACGCCCGGGATGAAATGCCCGACGACTGGGCCGACGGCAGTCGCGGCTACCTCAAGCAGGGTTACGTTGTGGAGCAGATGGAAAAAGCCGGGTTCGAATACATCGGCTCCAGCGATCTCAACAGCAATGACAAGGACCAGCCGGGTGAAAATGACATCGTCTGGCGTCTGCCTCCGACCCTGATGAACGCCCAGGAAAATGAAGAACTGAAGCAGCAGATGATGGCCATTGGCGAGTCCAATCGCATGACGCTGAAGTTCCGCAAGCCTGAAGCCTGATCCAAACAAGCCGGGCTGCGCGTTCGCGCGGCCCGGCTATTCAACGTCTCAGCCCCGGCGCAGGGCCTCGATGCGCTCAGGCAGCGGCGGATGGCTCATCAGCAGGCGGCGCAGCCCACCGCCATTCCGGCCGCTGATACCGAAGGCCTCAACCGATTCCGGCAGGGTGCTCTGCCCGTAAGAACTGTTCAGGCGCTCCAGGGCGGAAATCATCTTCTGGCGTCCGGCCAGTTGGGCGCCGCCGGCATCGGCGCGAAACTCGCGGCGACGGGAGAACCACATGGCAATGATGCTGGCCAGGATACCCAGCAGAACCTGTGCCACCATGACCACCATGAAGTAGCCGATGCCGGTACCGCGTTCGTTGCGGAACACCGCCCGGTCGACCACCATGCCGATGATGCGGGAGAAAAAGATCACAAAGGTGTTGAGTACCCCCTGGATCAGTCCCATGGTCACCATGTCGCCGTTGGCCACGTGGGATACCTCGTGGGCCAGGACCGCCTCGACCTCGTCCTGGGTCATGCCCTGCAGCAGCCCGGTGGTCACTGCCACCAGGGCCTTATTGCGGTTCATGCCGGTGGCAAACGCATTCAGATCCGGCGCGTCGTATACCGCTACGTCAGGCATGCCGATGCCCGCCTGCTCGGATTGACGCTTGACCGTGGCGAGCAGCCAGGATTCCGTGGCGTTGCGCGGCTGGTCGATCACCCGGGCCCCGGTGGAGCGCAGCGCCAGCCACTTGGACATGGCCAGGGACACGAAGGAGCCCGCCATTCCAAAAATGGCCGAAAATATCAGCAGGCCCACCAGGTTGATATCGGTTCCGCTGTTGGCAATCATGTCCTCCAGGCCCAGCACTTTGAATGCTGCCGTAGCCACCGCGAGAACGGCGATATTGGTGCCAAGAAACAGAAGCAGTCGAGTCATGAACTTTCACATCATCAGCTTTGACAGTTCCGCTAGATCTGGGATGCGCCGGGCCTTATCTCAAGTGCGCCAAAAGTCATGATTGTCGATGATTTCCTCTGGGGCGCGCGCTGCCTGTTGCGCGGATTCGGCTGGATCAGGCGCCCTGGCCTGCGCCGCTATGTCATCGTGCCGCTGCTGATCAACCTGCTGATCTTTTCAGCCACCCTCTATTGGGCCTATCGGCGCTTCGACAGCTGGCTCAGCCTGATTCTGCCCGAGTCCATGTCCTGGCTGGCCTACCTGCTATGGCCCATTGCCATTCTGGCCGTGCTGGTGATCACCTTTTACACCTTTACCCTGGTGGCCAATTTCATCGGCAGCCCGTTCAACGACCGTCTGGCTGAAGCGGTGGCCCGGCGGCTGGACTCGCCCCCTTCACCCGGCCGGCAGACCAGTTCCTGGGTCCGGCAGATCAGCGGTGCGCTGCTGGGCGAACTGCGCAAGTGGGCCTACTTTGCATTGCTGTTTGTCGGGCTGCTGCTGATCTGGCTGTTTCCCCTGACCACGGTGCTGACTCCTGTCGTGGGGCTGCTGCTGAGCGCCTGGATCGGGGCCTTCGAATACCTGGACTACGCCATGGAAAACGCCGGGCTGAGTTTTGGGGAGAAGCGGCGCTGGCTGCGCCGGCAGCGCGGCGCGGCCCTGGGTTTCGGCGCGGCCGTAGTGGGTGCCACCATGATCCCGGTGGTGAATTTTGCCGTTATGCCCGCGGCCGTGGCCGGGGCCACAGAACTCTGGGTGAGGCGGCAGGCCCCGCCCGGCCAACCCACCAGCCCCGCCGATGAGCCCAGCGGATGACCTCCGAGAATGAGTGATTACCGGGGCCGGTTCGCGCCCTCCCCCACGGGCCGCCTGCACTTCGGATCACTGGTGGCGGCCGTCGCCAGCTTCGCCAGGGCCAGGACCTGCAGCGGCGCCTGGCTGGTCCGAATCGAGGACCTGGACCCGCCCAGGGAGCGCCCTGGCGCAGCCCAGGCCATGATCCAGGACCTGGCGCACTTTGGCATGCACAGCGACGAGCCCGTCCTGTACCAGAGCGGCCGGGACTCAGCCTACCGCGAAGCCCTGAATCGCCTGCGTGACCAGGGCGACCTGTTTCCCTGCGGCTGTGCGCGCAAGGACCTGAAGGGCCACCGAGTCTACCCGGGAACCTGCGAGGGCGGTCTCCCCCCGGGCCGATCGGAACGATCCCTGCGGGTCCGCGTTCGGGGCACTGTTTCATTCACCGACGCGGTCCAGGGTCCGGTCACCGAGGTCCTGGCGGATACCACCGGGGCGTTTATCGTACGACGGGCCGACGGCCTCACCGCCTACCAGCTGGCCGTGGTGGTGGACGACCACTTCCAGGAAATCACCGAAGTGGTGAGAGGCTCCGACCTGCTGGATTCCACCTGCCGCCAGATTTACCTGCAGACCCTGCTGGACCTGCCCAGGCTGGACTACGTGCACCTGCCCATTGCCACCGGCCCCGGGGGTGAAAAGCTGAGCAAACAGACCAACGCCCAGCCGGTGGACCCGCAGAATCCGCTGCCGGCCCTGGTCAATGCCTGGCGGTTCCTGGGCCAGCGGGCACCCACCGGAACCATCGCCACCGTGGATCAGTTCTGGGCGCGCGCCCTGCCACTGTGGCGGCTCGAAAACATTCCCCGGGTCCGTGAAATGCAGCCCTGACCGGTCAGCGCGACCCTTCTTCGGATTCACTCAGGCGCCGGAAGTACTCGGCCGCGGCGTCCCGGTAACCCTCGTCAACGGCGGAGGGGCGCGGTGCCCTGGCGGCGCTGACAGGACGCGCGCGTTGGCTCAGTGCCAGTTCGAGCCGCGCCAGCAGCGACAAAACCTGCCGGTATTCCCGGGCCAGCAGTTCAGGATTGCCCGCCGCGTCGTCGGACTGGCGCAGCTGGCTGAGCACTTCCTGGATTTCCGCATCGGTCAGCAGTTCGGCGTCGGACCGCACCACACTGGCCAGGATTTCTCCGATGGTCTGGTTCAGGGTCTCCGCCGCCTGTGGATCTTCGGCGAAGGCATAGTCCCGCCAGTCGGCGAAGGGCTGCCACTCTGTGGCCGGATTATCCGGCGGACGCCGCCAGTCGTTGGCGTCACCCCGTCCCTGGCCCATCTGGCGCTGCAATTCGGCGCGCCCGCCGCGGACCGCCGCCTGCAGCTCCTGCAGCGGGTCCTGTTGGCCGCCGCCCACCTGGGCCAGGCGTTCCGCCCGCTCCAGGTCTTCGGTCAGCTGTCGCAGGGCGTCGGTGGTGACGTCCTCGCTGCCGGCCACGAACAGCGCCCGGCCGTAGTCGATGTACGTCGCTGACACGGCCAGTCGCTCGGCCACCTGGGAGCGGACCAGGTTTTCATTGGTCCGGTCCAGCTGATCCGCGGTCTCCGGGTCGTCCTGCCGGGATCTTGCAGCGGCGGTCCCCAGCGCCTGCTGGATCCGCTCCAGCTGAGCCAGCATGTCCCGCTTGCGGTTGGCCAGCTCGGTTTCTTCCTCGTAGCTGAGGGATTCCTCGGCGCTGGCGGGATCCTCGGACAGCTCCGCCCGCACGGCCTCGTCCAGCCGCCGCTGCACGGCCCGCTGCTGCTGGTAAAGGTCCTGGGCCGCAACGGCCATGTCACCGATGTCGCCCCCGAGGGCATCCCGGCGGTCCTGCTGCATACTGTTCGCGGCGGCCTCCAGCTGCTGCTGTGCCTCGGCCATGGCCTGGCGCGCTTCTTCCTGTCGATCCTCGTCACGGGAGGCCTCGGACGCACGCTGCATGGCGCGTTGGGCGTTGGCCAGGCGGCGCTGCACTTCCTCGGACCCGGTATTGCCGGCCGACCCTTCCGCGCTGCCATCCTGGGACGATTGAGACGACCGGGCGGCCTGTTGCTCCATCTGCTGTCGCAGCTCCTCCAGCTCGCGCTGCAGCATTTCCTGTCGCCATCGCTCCTCGGCCATGGCCTGGGGTTGCCGGTTGGCCTGGCGGGACAGTTCCTGCTGGCGCCGGGCCAGCTCTTCCAGCCGAGCCAGCTGCTCTGAATCGGTGTTGTCCTGCTGCTGATCACGCAGGTTCTGGCCGGTTTCGTACTGGTTCTTCTCCAGGTCCATCTCCAGCTCGAACAGCTCCGCCAGGTCCCGGTTGGCGCCGAAGCCACCGGGTCGGCCCGAATTGCGCTGCATGGACATCTGCATCTCGGTGAACAGGGCCTCGGCCCGCAGCAGGTAGTTCAACGCAGTTTGCGTCGGCTGGATGGCCTGCTCCAGCTCCATCGCCGCCAGCCGCCGGGCTGCTGGTTCCATGGCCTCCGCAGCCAGTTCCACGTATTCCACGAAGGTATCTATCCGGGGATCCGTCATGGTGATCTGCCGCGCCTGGGCTCGCTGGGCCAGAGACGTGGCCTGGTCCTTCAGGGTTTCCTGCAGCCGACTCAGCAGGGCCGCGTTGTCCTCGATCTGCCCCGCCGGCTTTTTGCCACGCTGGCGAATCAGGTTCCAGGTCGACACCAGGATTTCCTTCTGTCGCTGGGAAATCTCGTCGCCACCGCCGCCACCGCCACCCATACCGGACTGCTGGGACTGGCTGATCTGGCGGTCGAAGGGCTGTACCTCTATAAAAAACAGGTCGGTCTGGTTTTCCTGCACCCGGTCGCGGGCGACCGCGTAGTAGGCCACCAGGTCGCCGGGGGTCAGGTACGATCCCGGCTCAGGCCCCATGTCTTCCAGGTAGAACCAGTGCTGCCGATTGCTGCGCCGATCGCCGGCCTCCAGCACCTGGGACTGCCACTCGCCGCCGTTCACCGAGTAGCGCACTTCCAGCTGCTCCAGGCCGTAGTCGTCCCTGGCCTCGATGCGAGTTGAGACTTCTTCGAGGCTGGTGGCGCGCCAGTCGCGACCGGGCCGCGTCAGGCGCACCTCCGGCGGCTCGTCCGGCTGCACCTTGATGATGAAATCCGGCGTCAGCCGAACCTGGTCTCCGCCCAGTCTCGCGGTCAGGTGATAGTAGCCGTCACTGTCTACCTGGAATCGGCCGCTGGCCAGGTTGGATTCCTGCCGCAGATCTGACGGCTGCCCGTCCACCACCAGCTGGGGGCGCCGCAGCGGCGCGTCAGACTCCACGGTCAGTTCCACCCGGGTACCGGGCAGCGCGCGCACATCGCCTCCGGCCTGGATGCGCGGTTCCATGCCGGTCCAGTCCGGATAGTGGTAGACCAGCTCGAAGCCGGTGAGCTCCGGCATTTCCACCACCTTGACGGCATAGGGAGGGCTGCGTTCACCGCCCGCTGAAACGTAGTAGGTGAGGGACTGCCGCGGGCCCGGCAGGACAAACTCAAATCCGTCCTGGCGGGTCGGCACCATGGTCACTGACTCGTAATCCGCGGCGTCTTCGAACTGGACGAACAGGAAGGCGTCGTCAGCCTCAAATCCCTTCAGGGTGGCGCTGATCCGCAGGTCGGTGCCCCGGCGCAGGCTCACGTCACCCGGCGATACCAGGACCTGTCGGGGCGGCAGGGTGTCAGCCCCCATCCATCCAGCCAGCAGGTGACGGGCACCATACTTCCAGTCACCGGGCCCGACCGCCAGCAGCGCCGCCAGGGCGACAGCACAGGCCACTGCCGCGGCCTGGGCCAGGCCCAGCTCCGAGGCCGGCACCACCGAAGGCGCCGGACGCCGCAGGGCAATACCGGCAGCGTCCTCGGCCAGCAGGTCCACTACCGGATTGGGCTGACCGCGCGACTCCAGGTAGGTGATCAGGCGACCTTCGAACTCCGGAACGCGCTGCTCCAGCTCTGCGGCGCCCCCGTCCCTGTACTGCCGGCGCAGGGGCAGGTACAGCCACAGCAGGCCCACCGCCAGCAGCGCCGCCAGCAGCGCCAGGCGACCGGCCGAGACAATCCCCGGGTCGAATCCCTGACCCAGCATCAGCGCAACTGCACCCATGGTGATCAGCAGTACGGCGCCTCCGGCCACCGCAAGGCCGTTCCACAGGGTTCGCCGGCGCAGGCGCCGGCCGACCCGGTCCAGGTATGACTCCAGGGTCACATCTGCTCGTTTCATTGCCTGGCCACCTTCAGATAACGATTCCCGGCTGCCGATTCCAACAACAGTATCAACGCCAGACCCAGCAACAGCCAGCGCCAGATAGCTATTTCCCGCCCACTGTCATCGCCAGCCGCCGTCTGCAATGGCGCTGAGCCCCCGCTGGAGGTCCACCTTGCCACCTGCTCGGGGGACAGAACCGCCAGCGACGATTCGGCCGGATCCAGGTTGGCCGCTACCAGGCGGCTGCCCTCCAGGGTTATGACCTGGTAAACCCCGGGACGATCCGCCAGCGCCGGCAGAGCAGCATTCACCGCAACAGCGGTCCCCCCGGGTTGCAGCAGCTCCAGGGCTTCCCCGGCGGGATACAGCGTGCTGCCGATGGTCACCGAGGACCGCCATCCCCCGGACCGCGTCAGGTACCGGGCCAGCTCTCCCGCCAGGGATACAAATGCGGGCTGCAGCGGCAGGTCATTCCAGCGATTATCCAGGCTGCTGGTCAGCAGCAGCAACCGCCCCTCGCCCACGCCACGCTCCAGCATCAGCGGGTCTCCCGCGTCCAGTCTGACCAGGACCTGATCTGACGCGCGCTGCTGGATACCCAGATAGCGGTTGACGGACAGCTGGTGAAGTCCGCTCACCGCCTGCAGCGCGGGGTGGGTAGCATCAATGTCCCCAACAGCCGCAGGACCGGCTCGCGCCGGACCTGAGTCCAGGGCGAGCCCGGCCAGCCCGAGATCCGGGGACAGGACCGCCTGGCTGCCCAGGGCGGCCAGGACCTGCCCACCACCCCGCATGTAGTCCTCCAGCTGCCGGGCCAGGGCATCGGACAACGCCCCAAGATCGGTTGCGGCCACCAGGGCAAAGTCTGTGAAAGCCGGCGCCGACTGGGCCGTCGCGCTGATCCGTGAGACCTTCAGCCCCAGCCCGGAAGACTCCAGTGCGGTGGACAGGTACAGCCCGGCCCGGGAACCGTCACCAATGACCAGTACCGGACTGGCCGCTTCCGGATTTACCACCAGGAAGCGCTGATTGTCCGCCTGCAGCGCGTCCTCAACGTCCATCCCTACCCGAACACGGGTGCCGCGCCCGGATGGCTCGCCATCGTCAAACGGCCACGTCACCTGGGCCTGACCCGACGCGGGAATGGCCACCATCTGGCTGGATGCCCGCTGGCCTTCCACGGACAGCGAAACGGAAACGGAGGTGGAACCGGGACCCCGGATGCCCGCCTGTATCTGGTCGCCCACCCGCCGCACCACGTCCAGGTACCAGTTGTCTGCCTGGCCCTGGCTAACCTGGTGGAGCACCAGTGGCCCGGACTCGGCCACCAGCAGGTCGGCAAACCTCACCGGGGCCGCGGTTTTCTGGAGATCCGTGACCAGGTGCAGCGCAGCACCACCCTCGACGATCTCGCCGAGGGTCGCCAGGGACTGCATCAACTGGCCGTAATCCAGCCGGCCAAAGCCCGGCGCCAGGCGGTCCAGCTCTGCCCGGAGAGCCACCTGGTCAGCAGTCAGGTCCGCAACCACCCGGATGCGGGTACCCGCATCGACCAGCATAGCCTGGCTTCCCGGCGCCATTTCGTCGATCAGGCTGCGGGCCATGTCCCGGGCATTTTCCCAGCGCTGACCCGACCGCATGGATGCGGAGGTGTCCACGGCTATGATGCGGTTGCCAGCGACCTCGGCGGGCCCACCGGACTGGGGCAGCCACCACGAAGGTCTGGCGAACGTCAGGGCCAGTAACAGAAGCAGGCCAATGCGTAACGCCATCAGCAGCAGGTATCGGAGCTTCCGGACCGTAGTGCTTCGGCGAGGACTCTGTTCCATCAGCATCAGGGAACTGAAGGGCCGCGCCCGGGCATCGGGCTCACGCAGAAGATGCAGCCAGAGGGGAACCGCAATGGCCAGCGCGCCCAGCAGGAACCAGGGGGATGCCCAGCTCATCTGCCGGCAGCCCGTCGATCAATGAGACTATTCGGCCGGCCGCGGCCGGCACGGGGAAGTACTGTTGCATTCACCATGGATGATTCTTTCAACATCCCGCTATCCACGCCTCTGTCGGAAGCGCAGGTACCGACGCAACGGCACGTCCAGGCGCTGATCCGTGGTCATCATCAGGTGGTCGCAGCGTGCGGCAGCAGCCGCGGACCTCAAATGGTCAATGTGCGCCTGCAGCCGTTGCGGATACTCGTGTTTGAGGAAGCGGGAAGACACCTCCATGGTGTGCTGGTCTTCCATGTCCCTCAGCGCTGAAGTCCCCTGCCGCGGGATGGTCGGATTGAGCTCTTCCGGGTGCAGCAGCTGCAGCAGGAATACGTCGTGTCCCTGCAGGGCCATGGGCATCACCGCCTCCACCAGAGTGTCCACGTCACACAGGAAATCGGAGATGACGGCTACCAGTCCACGATGTCCGGTGGCCTGCTGAAAACGCTCGAACGGCGGCACGAAGTCGGTGCCGCCGGCGGCTTCGACCCGGTCGATAGCGTGCAGCAGAGCGTTGAGCCGGCCCGGCCGGCTGGACGGTGGCACGAATTCCCGGACCTGCTGGTCAAAAGCAACCAGGCCGATGGCGTCATGCTGTCGCGACGCCAGGTAGGCCAGGCTGGCGGCCAGGAACCGTGCGTAGCGAAGCTTGTTCTGGCCGGCCTCGCCGAAGTCCATGGAAGCACTGGCATCCAGTACGATCATCAGGCGGGTGTTGGTTTCGCCGAGAAACCGCTTAACGTAGTTCCTCTCGGTCCGTGCGTAGACATTCCAGTCAATGAACCTGGGGTCATCTCCCTCGGCGTAGGGGCGATACTCGGCGAACTCCTGGCTGAAGCCGAATCGCGGCGAGCGGTGCAAACCGACGGTCAAACCCTCAACCGCGGCCCGGGCAACCAGTTCGATATTGCCCAGCTGCATCAGGACGCCGGGATCCAGCCAGCGCTGGTGTGGCGCAGGTGTGTTCAAGAAGCCTCCAGCACCTGGTCAATGACGGCATCACTGGTGACACCCTCGGACTCCGCCTGAAAGTTGACCAGGATCCGGTGGCGCAGCACCGGGTGGGCCAGGGTCCGGAGGTCCTCGGCCACCACGTGATAACGGCCGGCCATCAGCGCCCGGGCCTTGGCGGCCAGAATCAGAAACATGGTGGCCCGCACGCTGGCGCCGTAATTGACAAAGCGGCGCACGAAATCCGGCGCGTCGGCGGATTCAGGCCTTGAGCGGCGTATCATGGAAACGGCCAGCTGCCCGACTTCGCTGGCCACCGGCACCTGTCGAACCAGCCGCTGAAAGCTGATGATTTCTTCCGCGGTGGTACAGGGCGAAACTGGCGGTACGTCAATCCGGCGGGTGTAGCGGTCCACCACCTGCAGCTCTTCCTCGGCGCTGAGATAGTCCAGGGTCACGTTGAACAGGAACCGGTCGAGCTGGGCCTCGGGCAGCGGGTAGGTGCCCTCCAGTTCGATGGGGTTCTGGGTCGCCAGCACAAAGAATGGCGGCTCAATGCTGTGAATGGTGCCCCGCACCGTGACCGAGCTTTCCTGCATGGCCTCCAGCAGCGCCGCCTGGGTCTTGGGCGGTGTGCGGTTGATTTCATCAGCCAGCAGCACGTTGGCGAACAGCGGCCCCGGCACAAAGCGCCAGGAGCGATGGCCACTGCCGTCTTCGTCGATGATGTCGGTGCCGGTGATGTCCGTGGGCATCAGGTCCGGCGTGAACTGGATCCGCTTGAAGCTCAGGCCCAGTGCTGAGGCCATGGTCCGCACCAGCAGGGTCTTGGCGGTGCCCGGCATGCCGGTGATCAGGCAGTGCCCACCCACCAGCAGGGTCAGCAGCAGGTGTTCCACCACGTGGTCCTGGCCCACGATCACCTGCCCCACCTGTCCGCGGATATCGTCCATCACCGCCTGAAAGCGGCGCACCTGGTCTGCCGGGGTAGTCCCGCCCGCACCGGCTGGCGATCCTGATGGCGCGTCAGCCTGGGGCCCGGACTCCCGGGGTTCCTGGTGAATTGCCGGGTCGACTTCGCCTGCCCGGTCGTCCGCCTGGCCGACTACCTGATCAGAAACCTGATCAGCTCCGGGCTCAACGTCCGGGTTGCCTGCCGGATCCGCTTCAGGCCCGGCCTGGACTTTTGAGTCGATCTCTTGATTCATGGAGATTCACCTTGCACAAGTTTCAACAGCAGCTGCTGGGCTGGACGGTAATGCGGGGCCGCCTCCAGCGCCAGCAGCAGATGGGTTCTCGCCTGGGCCGTTTGACCCAGGGCGTGGTGAGTTCGGGCAACCCTGAACTGGGCCGCAGCCTGGTCGTGGGGGTCCAGGGCCAGCATGACCTGGTACTCCACCAGCGCTTCCTCGAAGCGATTCGCCTCGCTCAACCAGTCTCCCAGGGTCTGGTGCAGCTCCAGGTCCATCGGGGCGGCATAGCTGACGTCCGCCATGACCCGCATCGCCTGTTCGGCGTCACCCTGTTCATACAGCAGCCCGGCCAGCCGACGCAGTGCCGCCGGCTGGCCACCACCCGCGGCACGATAGCGGGAAAGCGCCGCCAGCTCCTCGGCCGTCGCGCCCTGACCCTTGCTGGCCCGGGCCAGTGACAGCCACGGGCTGCCCGATTCCACGAACTGGGGATAGATCTCGATGGCCGCCCGGGCCTGGCCGATCGCCTGTTCCCAGTCACCGTCCAGGGACGCCTTCCGCGCCTGGCTGACCAGGCTGGTCCATCGATCCATTTCATTCAGCACCGCACCATAGCCGGCCTGCAGGTCATCCAGGAAGCGGCGGTCAAATTCTTCGGGGCTGACCTTCAGGACCTTTCCCACCGCGTCGCCGGTCTCCGTCGCCAGGGCAAACTCCTCGAGCATCCCCACCAGGGACTCGAACCCCCACTGGCGCTCGATGAAATGGCAGATCAGACCCGCCTGCATGTAGGACACCATGACCTGTCCGGGGTAGCTCGGGCGCACGAATCCCTGGTCCAGTTCCGCGATGGGCAGCAACTGGCCGCCGGCCATGGCGGTCAGGGTTTCGCGGGGAAGCGACGGATATTCGGTCTCAGTTGCGGTGGGTCCGGATCGCCATTCTTCGTAGACCGAGATCCCCTCGCTGAACCACCGCGGTACCCGGTGATCGGTGGCCTTGAGTGTGAAGACGTGGGCCATCTCGTGCCACAGGGTCGAACCCCAGTGAAATTCACCAACGGCTCGGCCGGATGGGCTGTCCATGGCCACCAGGTAGCCAAATGTCACACCCAGTATGCCCAGGCCCGGCATACCCAGGGTGCGCACAGCAAAGTCCTCGTGATTGGGATAGAGCTCTACAATCACGGGTTCAGTCAGCTGGAAGCGGTAGCGGCGGCTGAACTCGCGAATGCTGCGCGACACCAGGCTGCGCACATAAGGCGCCAGCACGCCGGCTTCATCCTGGTGTACCCGCATCCAAAGTCCGGGCAGATCAGACTCGGCGGGATCCTGCAGAACCTGGAAATCATCCAGTGAATCCAGCAGCCGCAGGGTATTGACGGTTCGGGGGTCGTAGGGGTCGCCCTGGTAGGCCAGCCGCAGGTGGTAGGCGGCACCCTCGAAATCATTGATGCGCAGCAGGTTCACGCCCAGCTCAGCGTGAGCACCGTAGTGGTCCGGCTGGATTTCTATGGCCTGGCGCAGCTTATCAACGGCCTGCCGATACTGTCGGGTGATCACCGCGAAGTGGGCAGCCACCACCAGTGCCTCCCCGGAATCCGGCTGCTGCTGCCGGGCTTTTTCAGCCCACTTCGACGGTTCTTGACCACGCAAGTAGTCCAGGCCCACACCCACGGCGTTCAGATCCACCGTGGGCAACCCGGACTCGTCTATCAACACCGCGGCTGCCTCCAGGCTGGCCTCGGCGTCGTCCAGTTGACCCTGTTCCAGCTGCAGCCTGGCATTCAGCAGGTAGGCATCGGGCCGGCCCCGGCCGGTGCGCAACACCTCGGTCAGCAGCTGCTTGGCCGCACCGTCGAACTGGCCTGACAGAAGGAAGGCCATGCCGAGACGTGCATCCAGGTTATCCGCATCCGCGGCCAGCACTTCCTCATACAGTGCCTGGGCGTCCGCGCGCTGGTGCGCCTCGGCGAACAGTTGGGCCCAGCGCAGCCTGGCCGCCGTTGCGGCCGCCTCCGTACCGATCGCGGCACGAAAATGCTGGTTGGCCAGCTTGCGGTTCTGCAGTGCCCAGGCCGCCTCCGCCTGGACCAGCAACGAGGAATCATCCGCCGCCAGCAGTGACGCAAAACATCGGGCGGCTTCGCTGCGTTTTCCCTGCCACTCAAGCTGGTCACAGGCCCTGACCTCGGTTGGCGAAAGACCGCCGTAGTCGATGGTCCGGGCCACGCCCTGGGTGGCCGACAGCAGGGTGACGGCGAGCCACCCGGCGGTTCCCACCCAGCGTTGCCTGCCGATCATCCGGATTCTCCTGCCAGTGCATCCATTTCCTGCTGCACCATGGCCAGGTCCAGCAACAGGCTTTGCAGCAGGTCCAGGTACCGGTTGCTGTCCATGCTGTCGCGCAGGGCCTTGTGCTGCTCGATGCGCGCAGACAGTTCGTCACGCAGGTCAGCCAACTCACGATAGCGGGGATCAGTCGCCAACTGGATGGAAACCGGCTCCGATTGTCGGGCCACGTTGAACAGCGCGGCACCGGTGCCCACCAGGCGAGGATGCTCAGTGGCCAGCAGCACATCGGCCGCGTAAGCCTCCTCCACGCCTCTCCGGGCAAAGTCGAACGCCTCCCGGGCGCTGACCAATCCGTTCTTGTCCTGGTCTGCGGAGGGGTCAGTCAGCGCCGCGGCCCAGAAACTGCCAAAGCGGGTGGCCAGGCGTTCACCGCCGCTCTTGGTGGCCGTGATCAGAACCCGGTTCTCCGCCGCCAGTGCCTCCAGCGTGCCGCCGCTGGCACTGGTGGTATTGACCAGCAGCTGATGCCGCACCGGCAGCGCGTCAAGCAGTTCCGCCAGTCTGGGCGCGCTGAGGTCGCGACCCGGTATATTGAAGCGATAGGCGTCACCGTCGTGGCTGCCGTGCCCAATCAGGACCATCACCACACGATCGTCCGGCGCCAGCTGCTGCCAGCCGGCCAGGGTCTGTTCAATGGCGTCCAGCGTGGCGAGCCCGCCGGTCAGCAGCGAGACCCGGTCGTCGCCGCCGGCGGCGTCCCGGGCGGCGTCAGCCACGATGGCGGCCTCCTGCTGGAATCGGTTTTCGTAGCGGGGCTCGCCGCCCAGCCCGGCCACCACCAGGAAATGGGTGGCACCGACCGCAGGGCCTGCAGCCAGTTGGGCAAGCAGCAGCAGCGGGGTCCATCCGAACCGGCTCACAACCGCCCCCAACGCAGACGCAGCAGCCACTCGCTCAGTTTCAGCATCAACAGCAGCAGGAAAGCAGCCGGCATGTCCCACAGGTCCAGCCGACGGGTTTCGGTGACCCCGGCCGTAGAAAAATTGATCGCCGCGGGCAGGCCAGCCAGTTCATCGGGTTGCCACAGGCGGCCGCCGGTAGCCAGGGCGATGCGCTCCAGCACCGCCGGCCGCTGACGGATGCCGAAGTATTCGGGGTTGGTGCTCTGGCTACGGTAATACCGGCGGGCGGAAAGCTCCTCGTCCGGGCCCAGGGCCGCCATGGTTTCAATGGAAGTCATGCCGGGCCCACTGTCAAGCACCGCCTGGAATTCGCCGGGCCGGTTGCCGGGCCGCAGCTCGATCTCGGTCTGCTGACCGTCGGCGCTGCGCATCACCGCGCTGACCCGGGCATCCAGGGCAGGCTCGAATTCGGCGTTGCGCGCCCGGACCTGGAGCTCGATCTGGCCCGCCGGGTTTTCTTCGGTCACCACCTCCAGCCGCTGGGGCGTTTCTGCCACCAGCGTCCGCACCAGCTGGCGCCAGAACACCTCGTGGCTCTGATCCTCGGCCGGCAGGCTCATCTGCCATCGCCAGGTGCCACCGCTGGCCAGGATGAAGCTCTGACCCATGCCGTAGCGCTGGGTCACCAGCAGGGGCTGCTGCCCACGCTCGGTTTGGACTTCCAGCAGGGTTGCCGCACCCGGGCGCAGGGACCCCAGGACCTGGTAACTGGCAACCCGTGGGATCTGTGCCCAGCGTCGCTGGTTTTCGCCGGGGTCGGCGTCCAGCTGCAGCAGGTCCGCCGCCTGTCCCGCCGGGGTGAGCCGCACGGCGGCCTGGCGCCGCACGAAACTGCTCCCCGAATCCAGCGGCATACGCGCCGGCAGGGCCTCGGCAACCGGGGAGTTGCCCCATCCACCGTCCCCCAGACCGCTGCGTCCGGCCAGCATCAGCAGGCCGCCGCCGCGCTCGCTGACGAAATCCCGGATCATCAGCTGCTGCTCCTCGCTCAGCGCCGGCGCTTCGATGCTGCCGATGATGATCCCGTGGAAGCCAAACAGCTCCCGGCGGGTCAGCGGAAACCCATCCTCCAGTTCAGAGCCGCTGGACAGGCCCTGGCGATAGTACTTGTTGGGACTGGTGCGCAGCATCGACACCAGCTCCACGGTCGGATCCTCCAGCAGAGCCCGTCGCAGGAATTTGTACTCCCAGCGGGGCTCCCCCTCGATGTACAGCACACGCTTGACCGAGTCTCCCACGTTGATGACCCGCCCCAGGGAATTGTTTTCGATATTCCGTTCCCCGGCCAGGGGTTCCAGGTTGAAGGTTAGATCACGCACGCCGCGGTCTCCCAGCTCCAGGTCGACGGGAAACGCGCTGGTGCCCTGGCCGGACGCCATGGTCAGGGCCTCGGTGTACACCACCGAATCTCCGTCGAGCACGGTCAAGCGGGTGGTAGCGGGCCCATCGTGGCGTACCAGGACCCGCGCCGTCAGACGCGACTCTCCTGGCACATCGGTATCGATATCGACCTGAGCCAGCTCCAGATCCTCCGGCATCAGCTCCCGTCCTGCGGCCACCGCGTGGACCGGCACGCCGAAACCGGCGATTTCGTCCAGGGCCTCTGCTGACAGCCGGCCGGAGTTGTCAGCCCCGTCGCTGACCAGCACCACCGCCGCCAGGGGCGTGGAGCGGGATGACTGCAGCACGTGGGTCAGCGTAGCCGCCAGGTCGCTGCGGGTCTCCGCGGGTGGCATCTGGTCAAAGCGGTCCAGCGGCACGCCGGGGGACGCATATCGCTGCAGGTTGAAGCTGGCCGCCAGCGGATCCAGAGCCGCATCGGAAAGGGCAGCCAGGGCGCGCTGCTGCCGGTTCATGCCCTCGTGGTCGTAGTACATGCTGATGGAGTTATCCATGGCCACGGCCACCACGTTGTCGCCGCTCTTGAGACTGGACAGGACCAGCACCGGCTGCCACACCAGACCCAGCACCAGCCACAGCACGCCGCACTGCAGCAGCCACACCACTGCCGAACGGGGCCCAAGGTCCCGGCCGTTGCGGTAAACCAGGCGTCCCAGCCATGCCGAGCCTGCCAGGCCCAGGACCGTCAGCACCCACAGGGGCCAGGCCGAAGCCAGCTCGAAGCTGCCCTGGCTGTACAGGGACGCCGGGTATTTGAACAGGCCCTCAAACATCCCGCCCGTCCGTTTGACGTGGGTGCCAGGGTCTGATCATGAAGCTCTGATACTCAACGAATTAATGTGACGGGGCCCTAGTGCGTCATCGCATAAATGATGTAGTTGATGCCAAAGCGGTAGGCGAGTCCGGTCATGGGCTCCGGGTACCAGGGGTCGTCCGCGTGCTCCCAGGCGTCCCCCATATCCATGTTGAAATTGATCGCCACCATCAGCCGGCCCTGGTCGTCATAAATGCCGCGCCAGTGGGGCGTGATGCCGTCCCGTTCCCAGGTGCGGCCGCTGCCGACGATATGCCGGCCCGGAATCTGGATCCGCTGATCCAGGTCGTACAGGACGTGCAGGACCTCGTGGCTGTCCTCCAGTTCCACAATGGGGCGGTTGGGAAACACCTGGCGCATGAAATAGATGAATCCGGCCCACTCTTCGGTGCCGTGGAAATCGTCCACCATCAGGAACCCGCCGCGATTGAGGTATTCACGCAGGCGCAGGATCTCCGCGTTGGTCAGGGTCCAGCTGCCGACTTCCACGGCGTAGATCCAGGGGTAGTCGAACAACGCGTCGTCGGTCAGTCGCAGCACCTTGCCGTCGGTATCCACATCAATACGGGTCAGGCGCTCGATGCCACGGGAAAAATGGTATTCAGCGTCGGGCCAGTCGGTGCGCCAGCTGCGCCCGTATCCCTGGCGACCGGTGCTGTAATACATGACCCGGGCGAAGCTGAACTCAGCGCTGGGCTGGTCCAGCTCATCCGACGAACCGCCGTCGTCCCATTGCGCCGTAACCAGCCCGGCCCACAGGGCCAGGACCAGGGTGCCCGCACCGATGAGGATGGGCGGCGTGATTTTCCTGATCATGGTCGGCCTGGTCATGTTGGGCTCGGTCAGTTGGGCTCGGTCATCGGGGGTTCATTGGTACAGACTACCGGCCGCCGCCGAAGTTCGCGGCGGGGCAGGCCGCGTCCCCGGAGAACTGCAGAGCGGACGGCTCATCCCACCGCCCTGGCCTTGATGCCCGCGGGATCTGCCAGGTGCCCGTGTTTCATCCACAGCCGGCACCCCCTGGCGGACGCCATGACAGTCTCACTGCCGGCCGGCAGTCGCAGCCAGTCTCCCGCTGCGAGCACCTCGGAATCCACGGTCAATTCGCCGTCCAGAACCAGGATCTCCGCCCCGCCGGTGGCATGCATGGTTCGTCGGAATCCGGCCTGCAGTGACTCGGCCGTCACCCGTTCCTCGTTGAGCGCTGACTGGAACAGGATGGCCGAACGACCCCCCGGTATTTCCTGCCAGGCGTAGTCGTCAGGGCGCATGACCACCTGGGGCTCTCCCTCGGGCTCCATCTGGCGCAGCTTGACGAATATGACGCAGCCCTCCCGGGTGAACGGTGTGTGGGAAGAACCTGGTGGGTTTCGCACGTAGCAGTCCGGTCCATAGTGCCCATGCTCGTCGGAAAACACGCCTTCCAATACCAGGTATTCCTCACCCAGACCGTGGGTGTGTGCCGGAAAATAGCTGTCGGGCCGGTAGCGTACCAGCGACGTTGCCCGGGCGACCTCGGCCCCGACCCGGTCCAGGAACCGCCGCTCCACGCCGGACTGGGCCGACGGCACCCACTGCTCCTCGGCGTGCCGCACCAGGGCAGGCTGGGTAAAGTCGTCGTTCAGTCGGTCTGGTACGAAATACTCGGGTGTGGACATGGGTCGTTCCTTGCTGATGACGCGGGCCCGCTCGTGGGCCAAGACCAGAGTTTTAATGCACAGGGCGTGAACAAAACGATTCCTCGGCCGTTCACGACGCCAGGCAGTGAACCTGCATTATTTCACACCATCATCCTCCGGCATGGGTGAACAGTTGGGTCGAACCCCCGGCTTCAATGCATGGACCGGGTTTGCGACAATGCGGTTTCTGCGGACAGTCCCGAAGAGAACCCACATGACTACCATTCGCCAGTCCGACCTGATCGACAGCGTTGCCGACGCACTGCAGTTCATTTCCTACTACCACCCGGTGGACTTCGTCCAGGCGATGCATCACGCTTACGAGAAAGAAGAATCGCCGGCGGCGCGGGACGCCATGGCACAGATCCTGGCCAACTCCCGCATGTGCGCCGAGGGCCACCGGCCGATCTGCCAGGACACGGGCATTGTCACCGTATTCATCGACGTCGGCATGGACGTCACCTGGGACGCTGATATGGGCCTCGAAGACATGATCAACGAGGGCGTGCGGCGGGCCTACAACCACGAAGACAACAAGCTGCGCGCCTCGATCCTGGCGGATCCGGACGGTGCCCGGAAAAACACCGGGGACAACACCCCCGCAGTCATCCACACCCGAGTCGTGCCAGGACAAACCGTCCACGTGGAAGTGGCGGCCAAGGGCGGCGGCTCCGAGGCAAAGTCCAAGCTGGCCATGCTGAATCCGTCGGACAGCGTGGTGGACTGGGTGGTCAAGACGGTTCCCACCATGGGCGCCGGCTGGTGCCCGCCGGGGATGCTGGGGATCGGCATCGGCGGTACCGCGGAAAAGGCCATGGTGTTGGCCAAGGAAGCCCTGATGGAACCCATTGATATCCAGGAACTCAAGGCGCGGGGTGCCAGCAACCGGGCCGAGGAGCTGCGCATAGAAATCTATGACCGGGTCAACGATTTAGGGATCGGCGCCCAGGGATTGGGTGGGCTGACCACGGTGCTGGACGTTAAGGTAAAGGATTACCCCACCCACGCGGCCAACAAGCCGGTGGCCATCATTCCCAACTGCGCCGCCACCCGCCATGCTCACTTCACCCTGACCGGCGACGGGCCCGCACTGCAGACCCCACCCAGCCTGGATGACTGGCCGGATATTGCCTTCGACGTGGGCCCGTCAGCCCGGCGGGTCGACCTGGAAACGGTGACGCGGGAAGAGGTGGCCCAGTGGCAACCCGGTGAGACGCTGCTGCTGAGCGGCAAAATGCTCACCGGCCGTGACGCCGCCCACAAGCGAATCCAGGATCTGCTGGAGCGCGGCGAACCCCTGCCCGACGGCGTGGACTTCACCAACAAGTTCATCTACTACGTGGGCCCGGTGGACCCGGTGGGCGATGAAGCGGTAGGTCCGGCCGGACCAACAACAGCCACCCGCATGGACAAGTTCACCGACATGATGCTCAGCCAGACCGGGCTGCTGGGCATGGTGGGCAAGGCCGAGCGCGGCCCCCAGACCGTGGAAGACATTCGCCGTCACCAGGCCTGCTACCTGATGGCCGTGGGCGGCGCCGCCTACCTGGTTTCAAAAGCCATCCGCGGCGCCCGTGTCATCGCGTTCGAGGACCTGGGCATGGAAGCCATCCACGAGTTCGAGGTGGTGGACATGCCGGTGACCGTGGCCGTGGATGCCCGCGGCAACGCGGTGCACCAGACCGGGCCGAAGGAGTGGCAGGAAATCATCCTTAAACGGCGGGCTTGATGAGTCCAGCACCCATCAACCGATACAGGTCGGAAGCGTAGCGGTCTCCAGGCCGCGCCAGCGGCCGTTCCCCAGCTTGCGCACAAGCGTTTCCCCAACAAAAAACCCCGGATAATTCCGGGGCTTTGACTTGGCGGAGGCAAGACGGCCGGACGGCCGACTCGCGTCGTGATCAGTCGGCTTCGACGAGGGCCTTCATGGACAGCCGGATTCGGCCCTGCTTGTCCACTTCCAGCACCTTGACCTTGACCTGGTCGCCTTCGCTGAGCTTGTCGCTGACTTTCTCCACACGCTCGTGGGAGATCTGGCTGACGTGTACCAGGCCATCCTTGCCGGGGGCGATGGTGACAAAAGCGCCAAAATCCATGATTCGGGCGACCTTGCCGTCGTAGACCTGACCCGGTTCGATGTCGGCGGTAATCTGCTCGATGCGGCGACGGGCTTCGTCGGCGGCTTCCTTGTTGACCGAGGCAATGGTGACGGTGCCGTCATCATCGATATCGATGGTGGTGCCGGTTTCCTCGGTGATGGAACGGATGGTGACCCCACCCTTGCCGATCACGTCGCGGATCTTGTCCGGATGCACCTTGATGGTCATCAGGCGCGGCGCGTACTCGGACATCTCTTCCCGCGGGGAGGCGATGGCCTTGTTCATCTCTTCCAGGATGTACAGCCGGCCGGCCTTGGCCTGGTTCAGCGCCACTTCCATGATCTCGGACGTGATGCCCTCGATCTTGATGTCCATCTGCAGGGCAGAAATACCGCCCTCGGTACCGGCCACCTTGAAGTCCATGTCGCCCAGGTGGTCTTCATCACCCAGGATGTCGCTCAGCACGGCATATCGGTCCCCGTCCTTGACCAGGCCCATGGCAATACCCGCCACCGGGGCCTTCAGCGGCACGCCGGCGTCCATCATGGACAGGGAACTGCCGCAGACTGACGCCATGGAGCTGGAGCCGTTGGATTCGGTGATTTCAGACACCACTCGCAGGACGTAGGGGAACTCTTCCATGCTGGGCATCACCGCAGCCACGCCGCGCTTGGCCAGCTTGCCGTGGCCAATTTCCCGGCGCTTGGGACCGCCCATGAAGCCGGTTTCACCCACGCAGAATGGGGGGAAGTTGTAGTGCAGCATGAAGGGCTCTTTGTATTCACCCTCGATGGCGTCGATGATCTGGGCGTCACGGCCGGTGCCCAGGGTCGTGGTCACGATAGCCTGGGTCTCACCCCGGGTGAACAGGGCAGATCCGTGGGTCCGGGGAAGTACGCCCACTTCCACGCTGATGGGCCGCACCTTGTCGCGCTCGCGACCGTCGATACGGGGCTGACCGTCCAGCACGCGTCCGCGCACCGTGGCTTTTTCCAGGGCCGAGAATGAACCGCTGACTTCGTCCTTGTCAGGACCCTCGACGCCCTCCTCGGGAACCATCTGGGCCAGCACGTCGTCTTTGATGGCGCCAATGGTGGCGTAACGCTGCTGCTTGTCAGCGATCTGGTAAGCCTCCACCAGCCTGGCTTCGGCCAGTTCTGCCACCTTGGCGTCAATGGCTTCGTCCCGCACCGGTGCCTGCCAGTCCCAGCGTTCCTTGCCAGCCTCGGCCACCAGTTCCTGGATAGCCGCAATGGCGGTCTGCATCTGCTCGTGGCCGAAGTTGACCGCACCCAGCATCACTTCTTCCGACAGCAGCTCAGCCTCGGACTCAACCATCAGCACGGCACCGGGAGTGCCGGCAACCACCAGGTCCAGCTTGGAATCTTCCATGGCGGATCGGTTGGGGTTGAGCACGTACTGGCCATCGATGTAGCCCACCCGGGCGGCACCAATGGGGCCGTTGAACGGGATGCCCGACAGCATCAGCGCCGCCGAGGCGCCCAGCATGGCCGGAATATCGGCGTCCACTTCGGGGTTGGAAGACATGACGTTGGCGATGACCTGGACTTCATTCATGAAGCCCTTGGGAAACAGCGGTCGGATAGGCCGGTCAATCAGCCGGCACACCAGGGTTTCTTTTTCCGAGGGTCGCCCTTCGCGCTTAAAAAAACCGCCGGGAATTCGACCGGCGGCATAAGTTTTTTCCTGGTAGTTGACCGTGAGGGGGAAGAATGGTCGCTTGTCGACACTTCCCTTCTCACCCACCGCGGTCACCATCACCACGGTGTCGTCCATACTGACGATGACGGCACCGTCAGCCTGGCGGGCCACCTGGCCCGTCTCGATGGTGACCTGCTTGTCACCATAGGTAAAAGTCTTGGTGAACTTCGCCACGTTACTTTATTCCTGTTGTTATTGGAGGTTTATCGGCGCAGGCCAAGACGCTGGATCAGCGATTTGTACCGGGCGACGTCCTTGTTGCGGACGTAGGCCAGCAGCTTGCGGCGTTGGTTGACCATCTTCAGCAGGCCGCGCCTGGAGTGATGGTCCTTCTTGTGATCCGCAAAGTGCTTGGACAGGTGATCGATGCGGGCAGACAGCAGCGCTACCTGGACTTCCGGTGAACCGGTATCACCGGGGGCGGTCTGGTATTCCTCGACCACTTTACTGACTTGTTCAGCAGACAGAGACATTTTCTGGTTCTCCACAAACACGAGGCATTTGCGCGGCATCTCCCTTGAACCATCCAGGGAAACCCTGCAAACGCCTCGTCAAAATTCGTATTGGCTCATTTTTGGACCGCGTATTGTACCGGGGCACCTGCTGCTCCACAAGGGATTTAGCGCAGCAAAAAACACGCCGGAATTGGCCCGGTTGTGAGGGTTTCGTGACGATGTCACCGGCTTGCCACCAGGCGCTGGGCGGTCAGCGTGCCGTTGCGGGACCGGCCGACGCCAATGAACACCCCTTTCGGGTCATACAGCCGGATGGCTTCCGCGTCTTCCAGGGCCACCGACACCGGCTGGCCGTGAACCATGGTCTGGGCTGAAACCGCTTCCAGGGTCATGGCCGGCAGGTCCTGCAGACCGGCATCCAGCGGAAGCAGCAGGCCTTCGCGGTCATCCGTTGCCTCCAACTGCTCCAGGGTGACGGCCTGGTCCAGATCGAAGCCGCCTACCCTGGTGCGCCGCAGGCTGCGAGTGCAGGCAACGGTGCCCAGGGCCTCTGCCAGGTCCTCTACCAGGGTCCTGATGTAGGTGCCCTTGGAGCAGTACACCTGCAGTTCCAGCCAGTCAGCCCCCTGGTCCACCAGCTCCAGCGAGTGAATGCAGACATCGCGCGGTTCGCGCTCGACTTCCACACCCTGGCGCGCCAGCTCGTAAAGCCGTTTGCCCTGCTGTTTCAGGGCGGAATACATGGGCGGGATCTGCTGGATATCGCCACGGAACTGCTCCAGCGCCTGCTCGACGCTCTGGGGATCCAGCTTTGGCACCACCTGCTGCTGCCGGGTTTCCCCCTCCACGTCGCCGGTGGTGGTGGCGCGGCCAAGCTCGGCAACGGCCCGGTAGGCCTTGGAAGAATCCAGCATGAAGCGGCTGAACTTGGTGGCTTCGCCAAAGACCAGGGGCAGCAGCCCGGTGGCAAAGGGATCCAGGGTTCCGGTATGCCCCGCCTTGCGGGCATCCAGCAATCGCCGGGCCTGCTGCAGGGCGTGGTTGGAACTGCATCCGGCCGGTTTATCCAGCAGCAGGATGCCATTGACGGCGCGGCCTTTGCGGCGGGATCTGCCCATACCCGAATGGTTGGACTTATTCTTCCTCGCCCTGACCGGGCTCGGTGTCGGGGTCCGATTGATCCTGGGGCTCGGGCAGCACCTGGTGCAGCAGATGGTCTATGCGGTCGCCGCGATCCATGGAGTCGTCGTGGTAGAACCGCAGTTCGGGCACCGCGCGGATCGACAGCAGTCGGCCCAGGCGCCGGCGCAGAAAACCGCCGGCACCCTGCAGCACCTTGAGGGACTGTGCCATGCCGTCCGAATTTGCGCTGGCCACGTAGACCCTTGCCAGTGACAGGTCGGGGGTGACCTCAACGTCGGTCACGGTCAGGGAGCCGATGCGCGGGTCCTTCAGCTCACCCCAGATCAGGGTTGCGATTTCCCGGCGCAGCAGTCCGGCCAACCGTTCGTGTCGGGAAAACTCCACGGTAGCTCAGGCCTGACGCCGGCTCAGTCATCCAGCGTTCGCTGGACTTCAACCCGCTCGAAGCATTCGATCTGGTCGCCTTCCTTGACATCGTTGTACTGCTTCACGCCGATGCCGCACTCGGTTCCGGACTGGACTTCGTTGACGTCATCCTTGAACCGGCGCAGCGACTCCAGCTCGCCTTCGAAGATGACCACGTTGTCCCGCAACACACGGATGGGGTTGTTGCGCTTGACCACGCCTTCCACCACCAGGCAGCCCGCGATGGCGCCGATCTTGGACGAGCGGAACACGTCCTTGACCTCGGCCAGGCCAATGATCTCCTCGCGCATCTCGGTACCCAGGGCACCGGCAATGGCGGCCTTGACGTCGTCGATGGCATCGTAGATCACGCTGTAGTAGCGCAGGTCCACGTCGGCTTCCTTGATCACCCGACGGGCGGCCGCGTCTGCCCGGACGTTAAAGCCGATGACGATGGCGTTGGAGGTCTGAGCCAGGCTGGCGTCGGCCTGGGTGATACCACCCACCCCGCTGCCGATGACGTTGACCTTGACCAGTTCGTTGCTCATGCGGGTCAGGGCGTCACGCAGCGCTTCGGCGCTACCCTGTACGTCGGCCTTGATCATCAGGTTGACCTGGACCTGCTCACCTTCGCCCATCTGGGAGAACAGGCTCTCCAGCTTGGCCGCCTGCTGCTGGGCGAGGCGGGCGTCGCGCTCCTTGGTGTGGCGCAATTCGGCGGCTTCCTTGGCGCGCCGCTCGTTTTCCACCACCAGCACTTCGTCACCGGCCATGGGCGTGCCTGACAGGCCCAGGATTTGGGCAGGTATCGAAGGCCCGGCTTCCTTGATGGCCTCACCGCTCTCGTTGAACATGGCACGAACCCGGCCGAATTCCTGTCCGGCCAGCAGCATGTCGCCCTGCTTGAGCGTCCCGTTCTGCACCAGCACGGTGGCGATGGGGCCGCGGCCTTTGTCCAGCGCCGATTCCACCACCACGCCGGACGCCCGTGCGTCGGGGGTCGCGGTCAGCTCCAGCAGCTCCGCCTGCAGCAGGATGGACTCCAGCAGTTGGTCGATACCCTCACCGGTCAGGGCGGATACGTTGACGAATATGTCTTCGCCGCCCCAGTCCTCTGGAATCACCTCATGCTTGGACAGCTCCTGCTTGGTCCGGTCCACGTCGGCCTCGGGCTTATCGATTTTGTTGACGGCCACGATGATGGGGACCTCGGCGGCCCGGGCGTGCTGGATCGCCTCGATGGTCTGGGGTTTGACGCCGTCGTCGGCCGCCACCACCAGGATGACGATGTCGGTGGCCTTGGCGCCCCGGGCCCGCATGGCAGTAAAGGCCGCGTGGCCCGGCGTGTCCAGAAAGCTGACCACGCCCTGTTCGGTTTTCACGTGGTAGGCGCCAATGTGCTGGGTAATGCCGCCAGCTTCGCCCGCTGCCACACGGGTGTGGCGGATATGGTCCAGCAGGGAGGTCTTGCCGTGGTCAACGTGACCCATCACCGTCACCACCGGCGGCCGCACAGCGGTTTCGCCGGCCTCTTCCTGGTACTCCTCACGCAGCTGGGTTTCGATATCCGTATCCTTGGCCGCCACCGCGGTATGGCCCATCTCCTCCACCACCAGGATGGCGGTATCCTGATCGATGGGCTGATTGATGGTGACCATCATGCCCATTCTCATCAGTTCCTTGATGACCTCGGTGGACTTGATGGCCATTTTCTGCGCCAGGTCACCCACCGAGATGGTCTCGGGGATCTCGACTTCCCGCACCACCGGTGCCGTGGGCTTGGAAAAACCATGCTGGTCCGAAGTCTCGTAGGATTTGCGGCGGCCCGGCTTGCGTGACCGGCGCTGGCCACTCTTGCCTGCAGCCACGTGCAGTTCGCTGCGGCCGTAGCGCGTATCGGGTTTGCGTCCGGCGCGCTCTTTTTTCTTTTTCTTTTCCTGTTCGCGCTGAGTCGCCTCCAGTCGCGCCCGTTCGGCCGCCTGGCGCTGGGCTTCCTCGGCCTCCTTGCGGGCCTTCTCTTCGGCTTCGCGACGGGCCTGTTCTTCGGCCTCCCGGCGGGTGCGCTCTTCTTCCTCGCGCTCTTTCGCCTCGGCTTCCCGGCGGGCCTGCTCCTCGGCCTCCTGGCGCTCCTTCTCCTCGGCCTGGCGCTGGCGCTCCGCCTCGACTTCCTTGGCGCGCAGCTCTTCCTCAGCCCGGGCCTCCTGGGACTCCTGCAGTTTGCGGGCTGCCTCCTCCCGCATGGGATCAGCCTGCTCCTGCTCCTCGATGAAACTGCGCTTGACGTAGGTCCGCTTTTTGCGCACTTCCACGTTCACCGTCTTGGCGCGACCGGTGCCGGCCGAGACCTTCAGCTCCTCGTGGGAGCGCCGCTTGAGCGTCACCTTGTTGGGGCCGCCCAGGTCTTTTTTGTCCTTGCCATGGCGCTTGCGCAGGAAATTCAGCAGGTCTGTCTTTTCCTTGTTGGAAATGGACTGCTCAGGATCGCTGACCTGCATCCCCGCCTCGCCCAGCTGCTCGATCAGGCGCTCGACTGGAATGCCGACCACCTCCGCCAGTTGTTTGACCGTTACTTGTGACATGAATGGCCTCCGTTCCCGGCCCGCTTATTCCTCGTCCTCGAACCAGGGCGCTCGCGCGGCCATGATCAGCGCCGCCGCCTGTTCCTCGTCGAGGTCTTCGATATCAATGATTTCATCCACCGCGCACTCCGCCAGGTCTTCCTGGGTGACGATGCCGCGGGAGGCAAGGACATAACCAAGCTTCTCGGTCATGCCGTCCAGCGCCAGAAGATCGGCAGCCGGCTCGGAGTCGTCCAGTTTCTCCTCGGCGGCGATCAGCTGGGTCAGCAGCGCGTCACGGGCCCGGGAGCGCAGTTCCTCAACGATGTCCTCGTCAAACTCGTCGATATCCTGCAGCTCCGATGCCGGTACATAGGCCACTTCTTCCACCGAGGTGAACCCCTCCTGCACCAGGATCATGGCGATCTCTTCGTCCACGTCCAGCTTTTCGACGAATTTGTCCCGGGCTTCCCGGGCTTCCTGCTCGGATTTTTCCTCGGCATCCGCTTCGTTCATGACGTTCAGCTGCCAGCCGGTGAGTTCACCCGCCAGCCGGACATTCTGCCCGCCGCGACCGATGGCCTGGGACAGCTTTTCCTCGTCCACGGCGATATCCATAGCTTCGCGCTCTTCGTCCACCACGATGGACAGCACCTCCGCCGGTGCCATGGCGTTGACCACGAACTGGGCAGGGTTTTCATCGAACAGGATGATGTCGATGCGCTCACCGGACAGCTCGTTGGACACGGCCTGCACCCGGGAGCCCCGCATTCCCACGCAGGCACCGATGGGGTCGGTGCGGGGATCATTGGACTTCACCGCAATCTTGGCGCGCATGCCCGGATCCCGGGCCGCCGCCACCACTTCGATCAGCCCCTGGCCGATCTCGGGGACTTCGAGCTTGAACAGCTCGATGAGAAACTCCGGAGACGTCCGGGTCACAAACAGCTGCGGACCGCGGATTTCCGAGCGCACTTCGTACAGGAATCCACGAATCCGGTCACCGGGCCGCACCGACTCCCGGGGAATGGTGCGCTCCCGCGGAACAAATGCTTCGGCATTGCCGCCCAGGTCGAGGTAGATATTGCCCCGCTCCACCCGCTTGACCACGCCGTTGATCAACTCGCCGACCCGGTCCTCGAAAGCCTCCACCACCTGGGCGCGCTCCGCCTCGCGGACCCGCTGGACGATGACCTGCTTGGCCGCCTGGGCCGCGATCCGCCCGAATTCCGGGTTCTCCATGGGCTCTTCGATGAAGTCGCCCGGGTTGATTTCGGGGTGATCCTTGCGCGCGTCGTCCAGCATGATCTGGCGACTGTCGGCTTCGAACAGTTCTTCGTCGTCGATAACTTCCCAGCGGCGGAAGGTTTCGTACTCGCCGGTCTGGGTGTCGATGGCCACCCGGACCTCGATGTCTTCCATGGTGCGCTTCTTGGCCGCCGAGGCCAGGGCGGCCTCGATGGCTCCGAAGATCACCGACTTTTCAACACCTTTTTCGTTGGCGACCGTGTCGGCCACCATCAGTATTTCCTTGCTCATACCGAACTGGCTCCGTTAGAGCTCCGGCACCAGGCGCGCCTTTGACACGTCTGCGTGGCGGATCTCTACTACCTCTCCATCCACAATGATTTCTATCTGTTCGTCCTCGACCCGGGAAATCGTTCCCTTGAACCGGCGGCGTCCGTCAATGGGCACCAGCACGGTCAGCGACACGCCGTGCCCGGCGAAACGCTCAAAGTCCGCCGGCGTGAACAACGGCCGATCCAGCCCCGGCGACGACACCTCCAGGTTGTAGTGGCCGGGAATCAGGTTATGCACGTCCAGCAGGCCGCTGACCTCATGACTGACCCGGGCACAATCGTCCACGGTAATCCCGGTTTCGGGCTGATCGATATAAATGCGCAGCAGCCCATTCTTCGGGTGCGGGTTGAACTCCATGCCAACCCACTCGTAGCCAAGGTCTTCGACGACCGGACGGATTATTTGTTCAACGTCGTTTTGTCGAGACATACCAAAAAAAATGGGCCATCGGCCCATTGCATCGGGACCACTGACCCCGGTCAGCGTCCACTCCATTGGCGACCCCAGCGAGCCGGAAACAAAAAGGCCTCGCGAGGAGGCCTTTCGTTAACGTATTCGTTGGTAGCGGGGGCAGGATTCGAACCTGCGACCTTCGGGTTATGAGCCCGACGAGCTGCCAGACTGCTCCACCCCGCATCAGCCGGACGCGAAGTATATATGGATTGGATTTGCCTTTTCAAGGGTGAACGCAGCAGTGGGCTGCTGCGTGGGGAACGCACCGCGCTGCGGTGCTGGGGAACGCCCGCTGCGCGGGCTGGGAAACGCCTGCTGGCGCAGGCTGGGAAACGCGCGCCTGGGGCGCGCTGGGTTTTGCCGGTCAGGAGCCTGCCTTTCCCAGCGAGCACCAGCGAGCGTTCCCCAGCGCGGGTGCAACCCGCGCGTTCCCCAGCACTGCGCAGCAGTGCGTTCCCCAGCCTGCGCCAGCAGGCGTTCCCTCGCCCGCGCAGCGGGCGCTCACTCCGCCGGGTCGCTGAACTCGCCCACCACCTCCCGAAACCAGGATTCTTCCTCGGTGCCCCAGCCGCTGCCCGCCT
>JASJDM010000075.1 GCA_030065125.1 Lysobacterales bacterium
GTCACGGACGATGGCTGCGTTAACTGTGTATGGCAGCCTTCAACGAAAGCGGCTTCAGGAATTCAGATGGATTTTGAATCGAGTTCAGGATGACGAAATTGATTGAGCGAAGCCCACTGCAAAGGAGTGTGAACGAAGCCCCTTGGCACAGGGATGTGCCAACGGCCGAAGGCCGTAAGCGGAGCAAAATCGCATTTTGCGCAGCGCCCGCGAGCGGGACAGGATGTCCCGTCTTGCGGATCAATATTGGCACAGGGATGTGCCAACGGCCGAAGGCCGTAAGCGAAGCAAAACCGCGTTTTGCGTAGCGCCCGCAAGTCCGCCATGGATGGCGGATCTTGCGGATGAACTAAGGCACTACCTGCCCGCGACTCGCCTCCAACAACTGAAACCACTCCCGCCGGCTCAGTTCCACCGAATCCGCCTGGGCACAGGCCCGCAGGCGATCCACGCTGCGTGTGCCGACCACGGGCTGGATGCCTGCGGGGTGGCGCAACAGCCAGGCCAGGGCAATGGCCTCGGCTGAGACGCCGTGCTGGTCGGCCAGCGCCGTTACCGTACCGCCCAGATCCGGGTTTTCGGAAAGGCGGCCACCGGCCAGGGGGGACCAGGCCTGGATCATGACGTGGTGCCTGCGGCAATAGTCCAGCAGGCCGGTGGTGGCCGGCTGGTCGTCCGTGCCCGTGTTGACCAGCAGACCGTCGCTGATCAGATGGTGATGCAGCAGGCTGACCTCCAGCTGGTTGACCACCAGGGGCTGATCCACGTGTTGCCGCAGCAGCTCGATCTGGCCCGCGCTGTGATTGCTGACCCCAAACCAGCGGACTTTCCCCGCCCGGTGCAGATCATCGAATGCCCGGGCCACCTCCGCCGGTTCAACCAGCGGGTCCGGTCGATGCAGGGCCAGCAGGTCGAGGTGTTGGGTCCGGATACGTTCCAGGCTTTCGTCCACGCAGCTGACGATATGTTCGTAGCTGAGGTCGTAGCGCTGAGGTGGGCCGTAGGCGGGGTCGCCGGCCATGACGATGCCGCACTTCTGCTGCATGATAAACGCGTCGCGGAGGTCGGGCCTGATCTTCAGAACCTCTCCCACCACCTGGTCGGATTTTCCGAAAGTGTAGATGTCGGCCAGGTCCAGGTGATTGATGCCGCACTCAAGCGCCGCCTCCATCAGTGCCTGGCCCCGGTCAATGGCCTGGCCCGTGACCGGCTCCAGGTTCCACTCGCCGCCCCAGTGCATGGTCCCCAGGGCCAGGCGCGAAACCTGCAGGTCGGTATTGGGAATCCGGTACTGGTGCACGGACGAACCCTAAAGCTGGGCGGAAAAGGCGGCTGCCGAGCCGAGCAGGCCGGGTTGCGGGTGAATGGCGACCCGAACCGGGATGGTTTTCATCAGACTTTCAAAGCGACCCTTGGCGCAAAATCGCACCGAGAACTCGCTATCCCGAAGCTTGTGCTTGATGCGCTGGGCCAGGCCACCGATCAGAACCACGCCGCTGGCGCCGTGGGTCAGGGCCAGGTCGCCGGACACCGCGCCCAGGGACAGGCAGAAGCGTTTGAGAGCGGCCGCCGCAAGCAGATCTTTGCCCTCGGTGGCGGCAGCCCACAGCTCAGCATCGCCGATGGGCTGGTAGCTTCGGCCTTCGATGGCGGCCAGGGCCTCGTGGATATTGCTCAGTCCCGGGCCGGACACAAGCCGCTCCACTGAAACCCGCAGGTACTTGTCCCGCAGGCGGTTGACGATGGCGGTTTCCACGGTGTCCAGGGGCGCGTAGTCGGTGTGACCACCCTCGGTTTCGACCACGATGATCTTGCCGCCACGGCGAATCAGCTGAGCTACGCCAAAGCCGGTGCCGGGACCCACAACGGTGGTTACGCCTTCCTCGGGAATGGGGACATCCGGTCCGCTGACGTGCTCAAAGGCCGACTCCGACATATTGGCAACGGCGTGGGCCATGGCGCCGAAATCGTTCAGCAGCATGACCTTGTCCAGGCCCAGATCGCGGGCCAGCGTGGACTGGGTAATCACCCAGGGGCTGTTGGTGAGCTTGATCACGTCGCTGGTCAGCGGCGCAGCGATACAGATGGACGCCGCGGACGGCACCTCCTCCCCAAGTTCCCCGGTAAACGCTTCCCAGGCCGTCACCAGGCTGGCGTGGTCCGCGGTTTTCATGGTGACGGTTTCTCCGAGGACCGGGGGCTGCCCGGCCGTCACCCGGGCCAGGGAAAAGCGGGCATTGGTGCCGCCAATGTCTACCGCCACGATGGTTTGCTGATCCGCGCGAGAACTCATTCTCAGTCAACTGCTCCGGTTTCGCGAAAACGGATGGCAGTGCCGCCGCCGGCCGCCAGTTTCAAGACCAGCATAGAATCGGAGCTCACGATGCTTTTTTCAATGGCTATTTCGTAGGGGGCGGTTTTCCAGTGAGCCGCGTCTCCGTCCCGGTATACCTGGGCTTCGTACTCGCCGTCATCGGACAGAAATGACAGAGGGACTTTGACGTCCCGGGCCTTTTCGTTGGTGACCGCACCAAGGTACCAGTCCGTACCGCCGCGTTCCTGGCGCGCGACCACCACGAACTCGCCGACTTCGCCGGCCACGGCGACGCTCTGCTCCCAGTCGGCGGGCACATCCTTGATGAACTGGAATGCGTCCGGGCGCTCGGCGTAGTTTTCCGGCAGATCTGCCGCCATCTGGATGGGGCTGTAGAGCACTACGTACAGGGCCAGCTGCTTGGCCAGGGTGGTCTCAACCCGCTGGTCCGAGTCGGGGCCCTGGAAAGTCAGGTCAAAAATGCCCGGGGTGAAATCCATGGGTCCCGACAGCATCCGGGTATAGGGCAGGATGGCGGTGTGCTCGGGCGGGTTGGGCGGGTTCCACCAGGCGTTGAACTCCTGGCCCCGGGCACCCTCCCGGGTGATCCAGTTGGGGTAGGTGCGGCGCAAGCCGGTGTCCTTGACCGGCTCGTGGGTATTGATGCTGATCTTCCGTTTGGCCGCTTCCTGGACAGACTTCAGGTACTGGCCCACCATGAACTGGCCGTCGTGCCATTCGTAGTGCGCCACGCCGTTGCTGTCCACGCGCTTGATGTCGCCGCCGTCGGCGACGTAGCCCGTCTTGACCTGCCTCACCCCCAGGGTTTCATACAGGTCGTAGGCTGCGCCCACCTGCTTTTCGTAGTTGGTGACGCTGCCCGAGGTCTCGTGGTGGCCGATCAGCCGCACGCCTTTTTTGCGGGCGTGATAGGCGACGGCTTGGATATCGAAGTCCGGGTAGCTTTCGGTAAAGCTGAAGACGTCGCCGTTATTGAACCAGTCGCCGTCCCAGCCCAGGTTCCAGCCCTCCACCAGCACGCCGTCAAAGCCGTGTTCGGCGGCGAAGTCCAGGTAGCGAATGGTCTCTTCAGTGGTGGCGCCGTGCTTGGGACCGGATCCCCAGGTGCGCTCGTTGATGTGCATGGCCCACCAGATGCCGATGTACTTACCCGGCTCCACCCAGGACACGTCGCCCAGCTTGTTGGGCTCGTTCAGGTTTAGGATCAGGTCCGAGTTGAGCAGCCCCACAGCGTCTGGAGCGATCTGGATGGTGCGCCATGGCGACTTGAACGGTGCCTGGGTTTTGACCCGTATTCCGTCAGACCAGGGCGTAAGACTGGTTTGAAAAACACCGGCCCGCCGCTGGTCCAGCACATAGGCGGCATAGTCCACCAGCGCGGCTTCGTGCAGGCTCAGGTGTACGCCTGACGGCAGGCGCAGGGTCATGGGGGTGTGGGCCAGGGTGATGTCGCCCAGGCCGGTCTTTCGGTAGAGGAACTCGTAGCGGTTCCATCCGCGGCCCGGTATCCACCAGGCGGTGGAGTCCTGGGGCAGGTGGAACTCGGTGAGTTCGTCAACGATTTCGACTGTCTCAAAGCCTGGTTGCTCGGGAACCTCGTAGCGAAAGCCGATGCCGTCGTTGAACACCCGGAACCGCAGCATGAAACGGCCCTGCTCCGAGCTTAAGCTTACAACTCGCTCATTGTGCTGATCGGTGACCTGGCGGCGTTCGCCCCAGGGTTGTTCCCAGCTGCTGCTGTGTGGGGTCACCTGCCCGGCGCTGAGACTCAGTCCGCTGTCGAAGGCGTGCTGGGTCTTGAAGCGCAGGCCCAGTGCCGAAGGCGCAACAATCTCCTCCGATCCATACTGGACCCGGTACTGCGGCTCACCCCGGTCGCTGACCTCGATGGCCACCGTGATACGCCCATCCGGGGAGCTGACCTCAACGGCCGCCGACACCAGCGGCGCTGCCAACAGCGCCAGCAAAACCCCTCTCCACATGGCCACTGGACTCAGTTCAGTTCGAGAACGAGGGCGGTTTTACCCGCCACCGGCAGCGTGCCCAGCGGATAGCGCTTGCCGCTGATGACGTCCTTGCCGCGGGTGAAGGGCCCGGTGACCTCTTCGAAGCGTGAGGTGTCCAGTTCCACGTCCTCTGCACCCTGGTTCATCACCACCATGACGGTCTGTTCCTCGGCCTGGCGGAAATAGACGTAGACCCTGTTGGCCGGGACAAAATGCGTCAGCTTGCCGTGGTGGATGGCTGGCGCGGACTTGCGCCAGTTGAGCAGCTTGCGGACGTAGTCCTGCATGGCTTTCCTGTTCTTCGCCAGGCCTTTGCCGGTGAATGCATTGACCTTGTCGCCCGCCCAGCCGCCAGGGAAGTCGCTGCGGATGATGCCGTGAGACTCGGTACCCGGGTTGGCCATGAGAATCTCGGTGCCGTAAAAGAACTGCGGAATGCCGCGCATGGTGAAAGTATGGGCCAGGGCCATCCGCAGCAGGTCCTCGTCCTCTCCCAGGCGGGTGAAGATGCGGCTCATGTCGTGGTTGTCGGGAAAGATCACCAGCTTGGACGGGTCGCCGTAAAGGAAGTCATTGGCCACTGTCTGGTACAGCCGGAAGATCCCGGTGGCCCAGCCGTCTTCTTCAATGAGCGCCAGGATCATATTCTCCTGCAGGGCGAAGTCGAACACGCTGGGCAGGCCCGACACATAGCCGTCGTGGGTGTTGGAACCGGCCTGCCAGTAGGCCAGCATGGCCTGGTTGCTGGTCCATTCCTCGCCCACGATGTTGAGATTCGGATACTCGTCCATCACCGCCAGGCTCCAGTCGGTCAGGAACGCCTTGTCAGGATAGGAGTAGGTGTCGACCCGTATGCCCGATAGATCCGCGGCCTCCACCCACCAGATGCTGTTTTGAATCAGGTAGGTGGCCATGAACGGGTTGCGCTGGTTCATGTCCGGCATGGTGTCGACAAACCAGCCGTCGCTGTAGAGTTTCCGGTCGCTTTCGGCCCCGTGGGGGTCGTGCAGGGTCAGCTTGCGATGGCTGGTAAAGGCCTTGGGCTTGCCGCCGTAGTTGATCCAGTCCTCAGACGGCAGGTCCTCCATCCACCAGTGGCTGGAGCCGGCGTGATTCAGCACCATGTCCTGGATCATGCCGATACCTTTTTCCTTCAGCTTTCGGTTGAGTTCGAAATACAACTCGTTGTCTCCCAGCCGCGCATCCACCTGGTAGAAATCCGTGGCGGCGTAGCCGTGGTAAGACTGGCTGGGCATATCGTTTTCCAGCACCGGGTTCAGCCACAGCTGGGTGAAGCCCATGTCCGCGAAATAGTCGACGTTGTCGATGATGCCCTGGAGATCACCGCCGTGGCGGCCATAGGGCTCGGACCGGTCAGGATTTTCCAGCATGCCGTCCACGGCGTCATTGTCCGGATCGCCATTGGCAAAGCGGTCCGGCATCAGCAGGTACATGACGTCGGATTGATCAAAGCCCTTGCGCTCAGCCGAGCCGGCCTTGCGAGCCATCAGCGGGTACTCATGGGTCCATGCCGTACCGTCGGGAAAGCGGAACACCACGTCAACGGTGCCGGGGCTGGCGTCGGGTGCGATGTTCAGGTTGACGTACAGGTAGTTGGGATTGGCCATGCGGTGGCTGGACACCACGCTGACGCCTTTATGGTCAACCTCGGGTACAGCGCCGGCGACACCCTTACCGTGTACCATCAGCTGCAGTTCAGGGTTCTTCATGCCGACCCACCAGCTGGGCGGTTCAAGATGCTGGATTTCGGCGGACAGCTGGAACGGTGCCAGCAGCAGGGTGATCAGGGATAGAGACAACCGAATCGGCATGCTCCCAACCTCCAGAAAACAAGTGACCGCCAAGCCTAGCGTTCGCCGCTACGAGGCCTCAAGCGGGTGCATACGTATTCAGGGTGGGGCCGGGGTTTGACGAGGGTGAATACGTATACAGGGTGACTCGGTGGCTCCGTGACTCGGTGGCTCCGTGACTCCGTGGCTCCGTGACTCCGTGACTAGGTAAGTGCGGGCCCGGGTGATCGGCAAGTAATACCAATGAATCAAAACGGCGGCACTGCAAGGGCCGCAAAGCTTCGTTTCAACGAAGCGTCCTAATTACGGAGTCACGAAGTCACGGAGTCACGGAGTCCCGACCAAAAGCTATCCCTCCGCCCTACAGTACTTATCAATATACTGCTGATGCGTCGGCATCACAGAAGCCGCATCACCCATCACTCTCCGCAGTCCCTGGAGTCGCCCCTCGGCATCGACGTTTCTCCGCTGATCCACCAGCGGGTCGTAGCGCTGGGGCCAGACGAACTGGCCGGCCAGGACGGCCAGCCAGCTGGGGTTCTGGAAGAGTTCGAATACGTCGGTGACGAGACGTCCGTAGGCGCGGAAGTGGTCCATTTTGTACTGCAGCGATTCGGGGATGGACATGTTCTTGCAGTACTGCCACAGGGGCGTGTCTTCGCGCTCGGTGGCGTGGTAGTGCAGGATCAGGAAGTCGCGCACCTTTTCGTATTCGCCGGTGGTGACGCGGTTGAATTCCTGTTCCAGCAGTGGATCGAAGCTGCGGTCGGGGAACAGGGCCAGCAGGCGGGTGACCGCGGTCTGTACCAGGTGCAGGCTGGTGGACTCCAGGGGTTCCATGAATCCGGCGGCCAGGCCTACCGCCACGCAGTTCTTGTTCCAGAACTTCTTGCGCCGGCCGGTGACAAAGCGCAGCGGCCGGGGATCGGCCAGGGCCTCGCCGTCCAGGTTGGCCAGCAGGGTGGATGCGGCCTCGTCGTCGCTGATGTGCTCGCTGCAGTAGACATAGCCGTTGCCGATGCGGTGCTGCAGCGGGATGCGCCATTGCCAGCCGGCTTCCCGGGCGGTGGAGCGGGTATAGGGGGTGAACTCGCCTTCCCGGGAACAGGGCACGGCCATGGCCCGGTTGCAGGGCAGCCAGTGGGTCCAGTCCTCGTATCCGGTATGCAGGGCGCCTTCGATCAGCAGGCCCCGGAAGCCGGAGCAGTCCACGAAGAAGTCGGCGTCGATCTGGCGGCCATCTTTCAGGTCGACACCTTCGATGAATCCGGATTCGCCGTTGACCCGCACGTTTTCGATCAGTCCCTCGATACGCGTCACGCCGTTCTTCTCGGCAAACTCGCGCAGGTACTGTCCATAAAGGCCCGCGTCGAAATGGTAGGCATAGTCGTAAGTGGACTGCACCATGCGGCGGTCCCGGCTGGGCGGGGCAAATTTGCCGTCCTTCGCGGCTACCCAGGCCATGCAGTATTCGTCCAGCGGCGTGTCGTCCCCCCGGGCCCGGGCCCGCAGCCAGTACTGGTGCACGGGGATCATGTCGAAATCGGCGCCGTACTGCCCAAAAGGGTGAAAATAGGCGTGACCCTTCTGGGCCCAGTTGACGAACTGGATGCCCAGCTTGAAGCTGCCCTGGGTGCGCCTGATGAACTCGTTTTCGTCCAGGCCCAGCCTGGCATTGAAAAACTTGATGGGCGGGATGGTGGCCTCACCCACGCCGACGATGCCGATTTCCTCGGACTCCACCAGGGAAACCTGGCACTCGCCCTTGACCGCGTTCGCCAGTGCCGCGGCCGTCATCCAGCCGGCGGATCCCCCGCCGACAACCAGGATGGATCGGAGATTGTTGTCGCTCATGATGTCCTTTTCAGTGATTGACTAGCTTTCCACTTTCCTGACAAACGCCCAGGAGACCGCCGATATTGCCAGCGATATGGCAGAAATGGCAAAGATAATGTCCTTGTCCGGGGCCCGGCTGACGAACAGGGCGATGCCTAAGCTGACCACCAATTGCGGCAGCACCACGGACAGATTGAACAGGCCCATGTAAAGGCCCATGGCGGCCTGGTTGACCTTCTCCGACATGATAGCGAAGGGCAGGCTGACGATGGCCGCCCAGCCGATGCCTACCACCGCCATCAGCACGAAGATGGCCATGGGGGAGGTGCCCATGTAGTACAGGCCCACGTAGCCCGCGGTCATGCACACCAGGCAGATCACGTGGGTCTTGACCAGTCCAATGCGGTGACTCAGTGGATTGAGCACCAGGGCTGGCAGCAGCGCGCCCACGGCATTGAGCACCAGGAAGGCGGTTGAACCCACCCGGCCGGCGTCCACGTCGGACAGGTCCGGCAATTGAAACAGCAGAAAGGGCACCATGAAAACAAAGGTGGTCTGGATTCCGATCCAGCTGAAGGAGTGGGCCGCCAGCACCTTGCGAAAGCCGCCGATGTGGGTGTCATCGGGACTGGCTCCCTCGGCCACGTCTTTTTCCATCAGAGTGATGACAATCAAAACCAGCGTGATGACCCCGCAGGCGATCTCGGCGTAGTAGTGCTCAAACTCGATCCCGGCCAGGCGCAGTCCCATGGCATAGACGTCGTAAATGAGGAATCCCCACAGCGGCCGGATGGCCATCAGGATCTGGCCGATGGAGTCCTCCGACTTCTTTGGCGACTCGGGTGACTCTGGCGGCCCCGATGAGGGTGCCTCCAGGTCCCGCGGCTCCTCCACGAAAAACGGGGGGATGAGCGAGAACGCCAGCACCAGGAACACGCCGAAGTAGATCAGCACGAAGTTGTCGAACCAGGCGCCGATGGCGTAAGCCAGCACGCCGAAGGTGCCGGAGATGGTCTGCATCCAGGTGTAGCCCCGGGTGCGCTCATGACCCTCTTCGGTGACGTCGGCAATGATGGCGCGGGTGGGGTTGAAGCTGATGTTGATGGCCAGGTCCAGGGTCAGGGCCACGGCAATAGCCACCCCCAGCACGCCCTCGAATCCCATGGCGCTGGAGATCACGCCGATGTTGGGCAGGGCCAGCAGCATCAGTGCGGCGATGACGCCGCCGATCAGGATGAAGGGCCGCCGCCGACCATTCCAGAACCAGACCTTGTCGCTGATGATGCCGATCAGCACCTGGCCGATGATCCCGGCCAGGGGGCCAGCGGCCCACACCAGGCCCACATCGTGGATATCCAGGCCGTACTGGGTGGTCAGGATCCAGCTCAGCGCCGAGATCTGCACCGACAGGGCAAACCCCATGGCCGTGGCTGGCAGGCTCAGCAGGCTGAAGAATGGCCACTTTTTCTGTTTTTGCAGTTCGAGCATGTGCCTTATCCCCCCAGGGTTTTTGTTAAGTAGGCTCTCAGTTTCGCCAGGTTCTCCGGCGTGGTCTCGCCAAACAGGCCCCGGGCATCCTCGGGCATATGGGCCCAGGGATCGCCGTTGGTCTGGAACAGGTAGTGGTCGAACAGCACCCGCCAGGATTCGCGTTCGCCCTCGGGCAGGTCGCGGATGGTCAGCAGGCCGTGCAGCAGGGTCAGCAGCGGCGTGGCCATGTAGTCCGGCGCGTCCCGCCACCAGTAGTTCATCATCATGCCCAGGGGGTCCATGGACTCCACGTGGTGGAACCACAGGCTGGGGATGTACAGCCCGTCGCCGGGTTCCAGCAACGCCACCTGGGCATGTTTCAGTGCCTCGGCAAAGCGCGGAAAGCGTTCCAGGTCCGGGTTGTGGAAATCCACCAGGCTCAGGGGTTGACCGGCCAGGGTGAACTCCAGCGACCCCACGTAAAGGTTTTGCACCTGGTCTATGGGAAACAGCGTGAACCGCCGCTGTCCCCGGATCACGCAGGCGATGTTCTGGGGCAGGTCCCAGTGGGCCGCGGTCCGGGTCCGGTTGCCAACCCACAAGGAGGTGAGGCGTTCCATGCCGGGAGCCAGCAGGGTCATGGGATTGTCGGAGGTCAGCGCCCCCAGGTGACGGGGCACCGGGATGCCGCCCGCGTACATGTAGGGCGGGGCGGCGTCATCCAGGTGGCTGAGCAATTGCTGCAGGAATCCATCTACCGTGAGTTGCCGACGCTCGAAATTGAATCCGTTGAGATCGTCGCTGTAAAAGAACCGCCCATTGATGTCCGGCGCACCGTAGAAGTATTCGATGGGCTGTTGATTGCTGAAGCTGGTGATGTATTGGACCAGCGACTCCGCCGATTCCCGGCCCCTGGCGACCGCCGGCCAGTCAGACACCAGTCCACGCATGATGGCGGGCTCTGCCGCTGCCTGTACCTGGGTCTCGAAGGCGGCGCGGTCCATGGCGCCATGCTCGGCGACCGGGGCCATGCCGGCCCAGATGTCACCCGGGAGGTCGGTAGACGGGTTCAAGCCGGGTCCGCCGCGCAGTGGTGGGCGATAAAGTCAGCATGGGTGGGCATGCCGGCCACGGCGCCGCTGATGATCTGGCGGACGGAGCCCATGAACTCGGCGAGCTGCTGTTCGCTCAGTTGATCGGCCATGGGGTGGCGTCCGGCGGGAATCAGGTTCTGGCCGATCATCACCTGCAGCCAGGCCACCTCGGTGAACAGGTCCTCACCCTCGCGCACGATGCGGCCATTGGCCTTGAACAGCTCGATCTTCCCGGCCAGTCCGTCGGGGATGTCCATGTTCTGCCGGTCGACCCAGAAGGGCTCGCGGCGCTGGTTCAGGTGGTAGTGCAGGATCAGGAAATCCCGGATCCGCTCGAACTCGAAGATGCACTGGCGGTTGTATTCGCGGATGTCAGCAGGGTTGAACTGCCGGTCCGGAAACAGCTGGATCAGGCGGTTCACGTGGGACTGCACCAGGTGAATGCTGGTGGATTCCAGGGGCTCCATGAAGCCGCTGGCCAGGCCCAGGGCCACGCAGTTCTTGTTCCAGAATTTCTTGCGCCGGCCCGTGGTAAATCGCAGCAGCCGGGGCTCGGCCAGGGGTTCACCGTCCAGGTTGTCCAGCAGGACCTGTTGTGCCTGGTCATCGCCAATGTAATCGCTGGCATAGACGTGACCATTGCCAATCCGGTTCTGCAGCGGAATACGCCACTGCCAGCCAGCCTCACGTGCGGTAGCCTGGGTGTAAGGCTGCAGGGGTTCGGTGCTGGCGCAGGGCACCGCGATGGCCCGGTCACAGGGCAGCCAGTGGGTCCAGGGTTCGTAGCCGGTTTCCAGGGCCTGTTCTATCAGCAGCCCACGGAAACCCGAGCAGTCGATGAACAGGTCACCAGCGATCTCCCCACCGTCGGTCAGTTTGACGGACTGAATAAATCCGTCATCCGGCCGCAGCACGGTGTCCACGATTCGGCCCTCGGTTCGCTTGACCCCCAGCTGCTCGCTGAAGCGCCGCAGGTAGCCTGCCACCAGGCCGGCATCGAAGTGGAATGCCCAGGGGGGCGCCTGCACCGGCGTGTCGCCCACCCGGTCCATCCGGGCAAAACGGTTGTTGATGGCGGCCTGGTAGTTGAGGGAGTAATCCCACAGGTCGGTTTTTTGGCCGGACTGCTGCGCCCGCAGCCAGTACGGGTGGAAGGTCAGCATGCCCAGGCCAACGCCAATGGCGCCGAAGGCATGCATGTAGGAATCGTCGGGCAGGCCCCAGCCGTTGAACTGGATACCCAGCTTGATGGTGCCGTTGATGTTCTTGAGAAAGTCGTCTTCGTTGATGCCCAGCACCTGGGTCAGCAGGCGGATCTGGGGAATGGTGGCTTCCCCCACGCCGACCGTGCCGATCTCTTCCGACTCCACCAGTTCAATGTCGAGCTGGCTGCCCATGACCTTGGCCAGGGCCGCGGCTGCGACCCAGCCGGCGGTGCCGCCACCCACGATGACCACCTTGCGAATGGGCTGAGTGTCCAGGGTTACATCCTCGATTCTGAATAGGGAGGGGCGGCCCTCATGCCGGGGACAGTTTACTTAATTGCGGGGGCACACAGTAAACAGTCCCTGAATGTCCTCCCAACCATGTGCCAACGGCCGGAGGCCATAAACATGAAACTCCGAGAAAGCACTCATTGGCACACGGATGTGCCTACGGCCGGAGGCCGTGAGGGAATCGGAAACCGCGTTTTCGATTCCCGCCCGCAATTCGTCCATGGATGGACGATATTGCGGCAAAAAAAGCCCCTGGCGATACAGGATCGACAGGGGCTTGAGAGTCGGGTTGCGGTTTAGTAGCGGAAGGACAGACCCACCAGGTAGGTACGACCGTAGCGCTGGTAGTCAATGACCTGACGCGGGTCGCCACTGTTGATGGTGGTGAATTCCTCGTCAGTCAGGTTGTTGGCCTGCAGCAGCACGCTGATACCGTCCCAGGCACCGGAGAAGCTGTAACCGATCTGGGCATCCACCACAGATTCGGCTTCCACCGTGCGGAAGGTACGACCGTCACCGAAGCCGGAGACCTCACCCAGGAAGTCCGAACGGTAGCGGTTGCTGACCCGGAATGACCAGCCGTAGTCCTCGTAATAGAGGGTCAGGTTGGCCACGTCCTCGGACAGACCCGGCAGCGGGGTCTCGGCATTACCCTGGGACGAGATGATGCCGCTGTCGGTGTACGAGTAGTTGAGGATGGCGCCAAACCCAACCAGGGCTTCGGAGAACATCTCACCGGTCAGCGACAGGGCCAGTTCAACCCCCTTGATGTCGCCGCCTTCGCCGTTACGCGGAACCGTCACCAGACCTTCGGTCAGAGCGGGCCCCAGGGCGTTTTCCGGGAACGCGGAGAAGTCGAACACCGTGGTCTCGTCGAACACGTAGGACTCGAGGTCCTTGTAGAACACCGCACCGGAGAAGTAGCCCGTGCCGTCGGCAAAGTACTTCTCGTAGGAGACGTCCAGGGAGTTGGCGATCCAGGGCTCGAGCTCCGGGTTACCGCCGCTGGCGCTCCAGGGCGAACGGTTGATGTCGGTGGAGTCGAGGTTATCCAGGTTGAATCCGTACTGGGCGCTGGCGCGCATCTGGTCCATCCGCGGACGGGCCAGGGTGCGGGCGAGGCCAACACGGACGTAAGCGTCTTCACCCACCTCGAAGTTCACGTTGGCACTTGGCAGCACCTCGGTGTAGTCGGTGCCACCAGTGATATCGACTACGGTGACGTTGTCGCCGGAGCCAGTGGCTGCCTGGGCGTCGGAGGACTGGTCCGTGAGGACCACCTGCACGCCGAAGTTACCGGTGACCGGCACGTCACCCCAGGAGGTGTCGAAGTCGAACTTCACGTAAGGGGTGATTACTTCTTCTTCCACCGACCAGCTCTTGATCACCACGTCTGAATTGGGGTTCGGACGCAGGTCGTAGATGCCGCTGTTCAGCGCGCCCACCGGGCTGTAGCTGATCATGCCGGGAATGCCCAGGAATTCCAGGGAGGTGATGGAGGTTTCAAACGGAATGGGAATACCTTCGGAACCGTCGGCCAGGGCCAGGAAGAACTCATCCCGGTCCAGGGACTTCTCACGATCCAGCAGGTTGATGCCGAACTCCATGCCGGAGATGGCGCCGTCCATGAACTTCTCGGCTGACAGTTTCAGCTGGTTCAGGTCGTCCTCGACCTTGGGGTTATTGTAGTAACCCAGCTGGCCGCCTGGAACGATGTCACCGCCCCAGCCGCGGGGGCTGGTGAGCTGGATGATGCTCGGGTTGGTGTAGTCCAGGGTGCCGTTGAAGGTCGCGCCCGCACCGGCGGCGACGCCGACGTTGATGGTGTCGCCTTCGGTCTTGGAGCCGGAATAGGTCTCCAGCAGGATGTCTTCGCGGTCCACGCTGGAGTGGCTCAGGTCCACTTCGGCGGTCCAGGCGTCACCCAGCTGCCACTGGGCGTTCCAGCCGGCGGACAACAGGTCGGCGTCGCGGAAGTTCTCATCGTTTCGTACCACGCCGATGACGTCTTCCCAGGTGCCGTTGGTGATCAGGCCGTTCTCAACGGTGTAGCCGTCCTGCAGCGAGTGGCCACCCCAGACCAGGGGAATCTCGATGCCGCGCAGCAGCTGCTCTTCCTCGAACTGGGAGTAGTACAGGTCCACCGAGGTCGAGAAGGTGTCGCTGGGCTCATACTCCAGGGCACCCATGAAGCCCTGGCGCTCCAGCTCGCTGGACCGCACGAATGGCTTGGCGCCGCCCAGGGCCAGGTCGCCGTCCACGCCGGGGTAGCCCCATGCGTTGTAGCGCTCACCCTGGCTCGGGTTGGTCATGTGGGCGATTCCCAGCGCAATACCGACGGTGTCGTCGGCAAACTGGTCCACGTAGGACAGGGTAAAACGCTCACCGTCGTCCGAGGCGTCAGCGTTCAGCGCGTTCAGATCGTTCTTTTCGTAGCGCAGGTTACCGGCGATGGTGCGCTTGCCGTGGCGCAGGGGCCGGATGGTGCGCATGTCGGCGGTGCCGGCCAGGCCCTGTCCCTGCAGGGCCGCGTCGGGGGTCTTGTAAACCACCACGCTGGACAGCAGTTCGGACGGATACTGGTCGAATTCCACACCGCGGTTGTCGCCGGTGCTGACCTGCTGGCGACCGTTCAGCAGTGCGGTGGTGAAGTCGGGCGCGAGACCGCGCACGCTGATCACCTGCCCACGACCGTTCAGGCGCTGGGCGGTCAGGCCCGGCAGGCGTGCCAGGGACTCAGCGATACTGACGTCGGGCAGTTTGCCGATTTCTTCGGCAGAAACGGCTTCAACGATGGACTCGTTGGCCATTTTCAGGTTTCGGGAGGTTTCCAGGGAGCGGCGGAAGCTGGTGACCACCACCTCTTCCAGCATGGCGGGCTCTTCCGCCCGCATCATGTCATCCTGTTCTTCCTGGGACATCTGATCCTGGGCAACGGCAGCGAACGGAAGTGCGGCCGCAATTGCCAGGGACAACGCCGAACGGCGCAGAAGAGACGGCTCCAGAGCCGCTTTTGTATGGGACTGCGCAGTTTTGCGCGGACGATTGGCCATTACAGTTTTCCCCACTGGTTAGACTATTCGAGAGTGCCGGTCATCTTAGAAATCGAATACCAGTGCGACAAGTGATATGCATACGTATTCACTATGAATACCTATGCATAAGGCGGGGATTTATTTGTGGGATCAGGAGGTTGGAGCCATGAGTCTGGTTGAATAGAACGCAACTTGTCAGTGAACGCTCGCTGGCACGAGCTGGTGAACACGCCCTTCGGGCGCTGGTGAACGGCCTTCGGCCTGGTGAACGCCTGCTGCGCAGGCTCGTGAATGAGGCTCGCTTCGCGAGTTGGCTAGTCCCCAAGATCGCCCATCCATGGGCGGCTTACTGGTCGTAATTTGAAGATGCGATTTCCCAAACACTCACGGCCTTCGGCCGTTGGCACATTCCTGAGCCAATTTTCATCGGACTGCTCGAAGGGACCGACCGGCGAAGCGCAGCGAGCCACCATAACGGAAACGCGCAGCGTTCGTTCACCAGGCCGAAGGCCGTTCACCAGTTCGCGGAGCGAACGTTCACCAGCTTGCATCGCGCGTTTTTAACGCGCAATAGCAAGCGTTTACCAGAATAAGCGACAGGCCGTGGACAGCTTTTCTGACCCGCTGTTATCCAGCCCCGCAGGACTTCCGAATGACCAGTTCCAGGGGGATCTGGCTGGACTTCACTTCTTCACCGTTGATCATGGCGATCAGGTTGTTGACCAGCATGCGGCCCGCCTGGGCCGTGTCCTGGTGGACCGTGGTCAGCGGGGGAGAGACGTATGACGCCGCAGGAATGTCGTCAAAACCCACCACGGACACCTCGTCGGGCACCGCCAGGCCGCGCTCCTGCAGGGCCTGCAGGGCGCCAATGGCGATCAGGTCGCTGGCGGCAAACACGGCATCGAACTTTTTGCCGTTGTCCAGCAGCTGGTTGACGGCGTTCTGTCCGCAGGATTCCTGGTTGTCGCCATCGACCTGAAGCTCCGGGTCAACCGGCAGGTCGGCTGCCTCCAGCGCCTGCTGATAGCCCTGGTAGCGGGCCAGGAATTCCGGATACCCCGCATGGGTGTCACCGACAAAGGCAATGTTGCGCCGGCCCAGGCCAATCAGGTGCTCCACCGCAGTACGGGCACCGTTGAGGTTGTCGGAGCCCAGGCAGCTGGTCGGGCGTTCCTCGATGGGCGGGCCCCAAATCACAAAGTGTGCGTCCGCATCGATCAGTCCCTTGATCTTGGGCCCGAAGCGGGTGTAGTCGCCGTAACCCAGCAGGATGATGCCGTCAGCGCGGTTGGACAGTTCGTACTCGGTGTACCAGTCCTGGCTCAGCTGCTGAAACGATACCAGCAGGTCATAACCCTGGCGGGAGGCCGCCCGGGTGATGGTGCCCAGCATGCGCAGGAAAAAGGGGTTGATGTGGGAGGAATCGGAGGTGGGATCCTCGAAAATCAGCAGCGCCAGAGTCTGGGTGCGCTGGGATCGCAGGCTCGCCGCGTTACGGTCGATCTGGTAGTTGAGCTGCCGGGCAACCTGCTTGACCCGTTCCCGGGTGGCTTCGCTGACCAGCTTACTGTCCCGCAGCGCCCGGGACACTGTGGCCTGGGACACGCCAGCCAGATAGGCAATATCTAACGATGTTGGTTTGCGCGAGCTCAACCAACCCTCCTGCAGTAGCTTGTCGGGACCAGTCGCCGGCGGCTCCGGCCGGGTTTTTACCAGCCTCGCCGAGCCGCTCAGCCCGCTGCCGGAATCCCGGGGTACGAGCTTCAGGACCGTCATTTAATTCTTGTCCTGTAAATATAACCGGAAATCCATGATTTAGCTCGCATTCCTTGAGATTTCGAGGGGCAGCGGCCCCCGGAACCGCCCCGTCCCGGGGGCGAAACCATTTCGCTGGCGGATTGGAGCGGCCTGGTGGACCGGTCTAAGGCTATGCAAGCCGGCGCGAATTTGGTGTGAAGGGTGGGCTCAGGATTCCTGGGGCTGGCCCCCGGACGCCAGGTGCGGCTCGGCGTCGCGATCCACCATCAGGGTGACCAGCCCGGCGACTACCATCAGGGTGCCGCCTATCACCAGGCCAAATATGGCGCGGCCCTCGAACAGCTCGCGCAACAGCAGGCCCAGCACCGCGGCCGCCAGCAGCTGGGGGATGACGATAAAGAAGTTGAAGATCCCCATGTAGATGCCCATCTTGTCCGGCGGCAGCGCGTTGGACAGCAGGGCATAGGGCAGGGACAGGATGGACGCCCAGGCGATGCCAACGCCGATCATGGGGATCAGAAGCATTTTCGGGTCGGTGATGAAGAAGAAACTGAGCAGGCCGGCGCCGCCCAGGCACAGGTTGATCAGGTGGGTCCAGCGGCAGCCGAAGCGGTTGGCCAGCATGGGAATGGCAATGGCCGCCAGGGCGGCAAAGCCATTGTAGGCGCCAAACAGCACGCCCACCCAGTTGGCGCCGTCGTTGTAAAGCTCACTGCTGGTGTCCAGGGTGCCGTAATGATGGCTGGTGACCGCGGCGGTGCCATAGATCCACATGGCAAACAGGGCGAACCAGGCAAAAAACTGCACCACCGCCAGCTGCCGCATCACCTTGGGCATATCAAACAGGTCCGTCACGATGTGGCAGAGTCCGTTGTCGGTGCGGCCACGGCCCTGCAGCCAGGCGTTGGCCCAGACGATCAGTCCAAAAGCCATGGCGCCCACGGCCAGGATGTACAGCTGCTTGTCCAGGTCGCTGGCGACAATCCAGAACAGGAACAGGGCCCCGGTGACCACGGCAATCAGGCCCGTATTCCAGAAGAATGCTGCGGGGCGCCTGCGGGTGGCCACCACCCGGTCCGGGCGCTCTTCCCGGTCAAATTCCGCCAGTTCCTCCGGCGAGTACTCGCGGGAGGTGAAAACGGTCCAGCAGACCGCCAGCAGGAAGACGGCTCCGCCAAAATAAAACGAGAGCTTGACCGTATCCGGGATCTGCCCCTCGGGTGCCATGTTGCTGACGCCGAACCAGTTATCCATCATCCAGGGCAGGGCGGAAGCCACCACTGCGCCTATGCCAATGAAGAAACTCTGCATGGCGAATCCCTTGGTGCGCTGTTTCTCGGGCAGGTTGTCGCCGACAAATGCGCGGAACGGCTCCATGGAAATGTTGATGCTGGCATCCATGATCCACAGCATGCCGGCGGCGACCCACAGGGCCGGGGAGTTGGGCATCACGAACAGGGCTGCGCTGGCGAAGATGGCCCCTACCAGGAAGTAGGGGCGCCGGCGTCCCAGCCGGCCCCAGGTGCGGTCGCTCATGTAGCCGATGATGGGCTGGACCACCAGGCCGGTAACCGGCGCGGCCACCCAAAGTATGGGGAGATGTTCGATTTCCGCGCCCAGGGTCTGAAAGATCCGGCTGACGTTGGCGTTCTGCAGCGCGAAGCCAAACTGGATCCCCAGGAATCCGAAACACATGTTCCAGATCTGCCAGAAACTCAGTGCAGGTTTTTGTTTCATAGCGGCTTCCCCTCTGCCTTGATTCGCGTTTTTCGTGGTCTGGAAGACCCGCAGACGGTAAAGAGTGCGGCTGCGGCGATGCAACGCGATGAATACGTATTCAGTTAATACATACGTATGCATGCCCTTGCCCTGACACCCCCGACTGGCTAATTTTTCGAAGCCCAATCTGGGAAAAAACGGGTATAGAGCGGGCTGTGCGCAGCGGGCAAGGGAAAAGTGCCCCGCCGTTGCACGGGCACCTGGAAGTGTTTCCGGGTCGAGTTTTGGAGCAGGATTTTGTCGAGTGTTGTCATTGACGCATCGCGGTCAGAGACGCTGACCAGCGAGAGTGCCGCCCACCAGTCCCCCTTGCCGGAGGACCGCAGGGCAGGTGTGTGCATGCACGTCACCTCCTTGCCGAGCCGCTATGGCATCGGGGAGATCGGCCACGGCGCCATGGAGTTCATCGACACCATCAAATCCATGGGTCTGAAGGTCTGGCAGTTCCTGCCTCTGGGGCCTACCGCCTACGGTAATTCTCCTTACCAGCCCCTGTCTTCATTTGCCGGTAACGAACTGCTGATTGACACCGCGGGCCTGATTCGCATGGGCCTGGTCAAACCTTCCGAAGCGGCGGAACTGCGCGAGCTGCCGGAAGACGTGGTGGATTACGGCGCCCTGATCCCAGTGAAGAACCGGCTGTTGGGGCGGGCTGCCGATCGCTTCGAAGCCCGCGCCAGCGTCGAATTGAAGAACGCCTGCGAGGAATTCGTCGAGGCGCACAACGAATTGTGGCTGCACGACTACGCCCTGTACCGGATCCTGAAATCACGCCATGGCCACCGGGCATGGCCCGAGTGGGATCGTTCGTTCGTCCGCCGGGAAGCCGGGCCCATGCGCCGCCTGGAGGAATTTGCCAGGGACCAGGTGGCAGAAATCAAGATCATCCAGTTTCTGTTCCACCACCAGTGGGCTGAACTGCGCCGCCATGCGACGGAGCAGGGCATCCTGCTGTTCGGCGACATGCCGATCTATATCGCTTTCGACAGCGCCGACGCCTGGTCACACCCGGAGATCCTGCGGGTGGACAAAGACGGCCGTCCGGACAAAGTGGCCGGCGTGCCGCCGGACTACTTCAGCGAGGATGGGCAGCTCTGGGGCAATCCTCTGTACGACTGGGACCATCATCAAGCCCAGGGATACCGCTGGTGGATCGAGCGCATGCGCCACACCATGACCCTGATGGACCTGGTGCGGGTCGATCACTTCCGCGGGTTCGAGGCGTTCTGGTCGGTGCCGGCTGACGCGACGACCGCCAAGGACGGGATCTGGGAGCCGGGCCCCCGGGACGCGATCTTCGAGGCCATGCGCCAGGCCCTGGGCTACATGCCGATCATAGCGGAGGACCTGGGCGTCATCACCGATGAGGTGGACGGATTGCGCGAGCGCCAGCAGATCCCCGGGATGAAGGTGCTGCAATTCGAGGTGGAAGAAGCCGACTTCGATGCCGCGGAGATCGAGGACCAGTGCGTGTGCTATACCGGCACCCACGACAACGACACCACCGTGGGCTGGTTCCACGGCGGTCCGGGAGATGTGCGCACCCCGGAACAGGTGGTCGAGGCCCGCAAGCTGGCCCTGCGCCATACCGGCGGAACAGCGGACACCATTCACCTGGACCTGATTCGTCTGGGTCTGGAAACCGACGCCAGGATCTCCCTGGCGCTGATGCAGGACTATCTGGGCCTGGGTTCCGAGGCCCGTCTCAATACGCCGGGAACGTCCGGCGACAACTGGCGCTGGCGCCTGCAGCAGGAGCAGCTGACCCCGGAGCTGCGGGAATCCATTCGCCAGATGGTCGCAGCCTCCGGCCGCATTTAGTCCCCGGTGGCCCCGGCCACCCCCCTCCGCTACGATTGATCCGCAACGATTGAAAGGACCTCCCAGTGGGCAGTAAAGCCAAACCCAGCTCTCCCGGTGCCAGCTACCGTCTGGATCCAGCCATCCTGGATGCCCTGGCGGCGGGCACCTATGGTGATCCATTTGCCCTGCTGGGGATGCATGGATCCGGCAAGAAGAAGCGCTGGATCCGGACCCTGCAGCCCGGCGCCGCGGAAGTTCACGTGGTGGACGCTGACGGCGAGTCGCTGGCGACGATGAAACGGGTCCACGACGGTGGCGTCTACCAGTGCAAGGTCAGCGCCAAACACCGGGACTACCGGCTGCGTGTCGTCCTTGACGACGGTTCCAGCGCGGACATCGAGGACCCCTATCGCTTTCCGTCAGCCCTGGGCGAGATGGACCTGTACCTGCTGGGTGAGGGTTCGCACCAGCGCATCTACCAGACCCTGGGCGCCCACCGCTGCGAGGTCCAGGGCGTGGGAGGCACCCGCTTCGCCGTGTGGGCCCCCAACGCGCTGCGGGTCAGTGTGGTGGGTGAGTTCAATCACTGGGACGGCCGCAGCCACGTCATGCGCTGTCACCCGGGTACCGGTGTCTGGGAGATGTTTGTTCCCGGCGTGGACGTGGGAACGCATTACAAGTACGAGTTGCTGGACTCCCTGGGACGGCTGCTGCCCCTGAAATCAGACCCCATGGCCAACCGCTGCGAGGCGCCGCCGGGCAACGCGTCCATCGTGCACCACAGCGAGTACCAGTGGTCTGACGATGACTGGATGGAACAGCGGCGCAACGCTCTGGGGCTGGATTACCCGGTCAGCATCTACGAGGTGCACCTGAGCTCCTGGCGAAAGCACGCCGACGGCAGCCGCCTCAGCTACAGGGAACTGGCAGAACAGCTGGTCCAGTACGTGAAGGAGTTGGGCTTTACCCATATTGAGCTGCTGCCGGTGACCGAGCACCCGTTCGACGGTTCCTGGGGATACCAGCCGGTGGGACTTTTTGCGCCCACCCATCGATTTGGCGAACCCGACGATTTCCGCTACTTCGTGGACTGCTGCCACCAGGCAGGGATCTCGGTGATCATGGACTGGGTCCCGGCGCATTTCCCAAAGGACCCCAACGGCCTGGGACGGTTCGACGGCACCGCCCTGTACGAGCACGACGACCCCCGCAAGGGTGAGCACGTGGACTGGGGCACGCTGATTTTCAACTATGGCAGGCGTGAGGTGGTCAACTACCTGATCGGCAGCGCGCTGTACTGGATCGAAGAATTCCATATCGACGCGCTGCGGGTGGACGCTGTGGCCTCCATGCTCTACCTGGACTACTCACGGGAAGATGGCGAATGGATTCCCAACGAGCAGGGCGGCAACGAAAACCTCGAGGCCATTGCCTTCCTGCGGCGGCTCAACGAGGAGGTTCACGCCCGGGGTGCCGCCACCTATGCCGAGGAATCCACCGCCTGGCCGTCGGTGTCCCGGCCGACCTATGCCGGCGGCCTGGGATTCACCTACAAGTGGAACATGGGCTGGATGAACGACACCCTGCGATACATGCAGGAGGATCCGGTGCATCGCCAGTATCACCATGACCTGATGACCTTTGGGTTGGTGTATGCGTTTCACGAGAATTTCGTACTGCCGCTGTCCCATGACGAGGTGGTGCATGGCAAGGGTTCCCTGCTGGAGCGCATGCCCGGAGATGACTGGCAGCGCTTTGCCAACCTTCGCGCCTACCTGGGCACCATGTTCGCCCATCCCGGCAAGAAACTGCTGTTTATGGGGGCGGAAATTGCCCAGTCGGGCGAGTGGAACCACGACCAGTCCCTGGACTGGCACCTGCTTGAATATGAACCACACGCCGGAGTCCAGCGGCTGGTGCGCGACCTGAACCGGGTCTACTGCGATCACGCGTCCCTCCACCAGGTGGATTTTGACGGCGGCGGCTTCGAATGGATCGACTGGGACGACCGCTCCCAAAGCGTGCTGTCGTGGATACGCCGAGACAGGGACGGCAGTCCGGTGATCTGTGTCTCCAACATGACCCCGGTAGTCCGGGAGAATTACCGCCTGGGGGTTGACACGGAAGGGCCGTATCGTGAGTTAATCAATACCGACCTGGCCGTGTACGGCGGCAGTGATGTGAGCAACGGCTCGCTGGTGGCCACCGCCGAACCTGCCCAGCACCGGCCGTGCTCACTCAACCTGGTGTTACCCCCGCTGGCCACCCTGCTGCTGGCGCCGGCCGGAGACTGACCATGAACAAACAGATTGAATTGACCCCGGGGCCCGGGGACATCGAGCTGATGAACCTTCCGCCGCTGGAGATGACGGCGGAGGCAGTGCGTGACGACTTCACCCGTTACTACGCCCGCATGCTGGGCCGACGTACGGTTCCCAGCGGCTCTCCATTCGCTTTCCAGGCCCTGGTCTACGCCACTCGGGACCGGCTGATGGAACGTTGGAACCGGGTCAACAAGGCACGGGAGGCCGAGGACGGCCGCCAGGTCTCCTATATATCCCTGGAATTCCTGATGGGGCGCCTGCTGCGCAACGCGCTGCTGAGCCTGGACCTTGAGGATGAGGCGGCGGCTGCCATGGAAAGCCTGGGCGTGAAGATCGAGGAACTGTACGAGGCCGAACACGACGCGGGCCTGGGCAACGGCGGGCTGGGCCGGCTGGCGGCCTGTTTTCTCGACAGCTGCGCCTCACTGAAACTCAACGTCATGGGCTACGGTCTGCGCTACCGCTATGGCATGTTCCACCAGCGCATCGACAATGGCTACCAGCAGGAGGAGCCGGATTCCTGGCTGCGGGACGGTTACCCCTGGGAGATCGAACGCAGTGAGCTTGCCCAGCTGGTCCACTTTGACGGACATACCGAAGCCTACCAGGACGAGGATGGCACCGAGCGCCACCGCTGGGTGGGCACCCACGATGTCCTGGCCATCCCGTTCGACGTCCCGGTTCCCGGCTATCGCAACGGTTTCGTCAATACTCTGCGCCTGTGGTCCGCCCACGCTACCGACGAGTTTGACCTGGATGAGTTCAACGCCGGCAGCTACACCGATGCCGTGGCCCAGAAGAACGCGGCCCAGAACATCACCATGGTGCTGTATCCCAACGATGCCAGCGAAAGCGGCCAGGAGCTGCGGGTTCGTCAGCAGTACTTCCTGACCTCAGCCAGCCTGCAGGACACCCTGCGGGACTGGAAGTCGCGGCACCAGGATTTTGACGGTTTTGCCGACAAGCACTGCTTTCAGCTCAACGACACCCATCCCGCCATGGCGGTAGCGGAGCTGATGCGCCTGCTGGTGGACGAGGAAAAGCTGGAATGGGACGAGGCATGGGACATCACCCGCCGGACCATGGCCTACACCAACCACACGCTGCTGCCCGAGGCCCTGGAGCGCTGGCCGGTGCGCCTTTTCCAGCGGCTGCTGCCGCGGGTGCTGGATATTATCCTGGCGATCAACTCCGAGCTGATCGCGGAGGTCAACCGCAAGTGGCCCGGTGACCACGACCGCGTGCGGCATATGTCCATCATCGAGGAAGGCTTCGATCCCATGGTGCGCATGGCGCACCTGGCCATTGCCGGCAGCCACTCGGTCAACGGCGTGGCCGAGCTGCATTCCCAGCTGCTGAAGCAGGGCCTGTTCAGGGAATTTGCCCAGCTGTGGCCGGAGAAGTTCAACAACAAGACCAACGGCGTGACCCACCGCCGCTGGCTGGCCGCCTGCAACCCGGAACTGGGTGAATTGATCTCCAGCGCCATCGGCGACGGCTGGGTGCGGGACATGGCTGAGCTGGAGGCGTTGCGGGAGCATGCGTCGGACTCGGCCTTCCAGGACCGCTGGCGAGTGGTGCGGCGACACAACAAGCGCCGGCTGGCATCGGTGATTGCTGACAAGACCGGGATCCATCTCAACGAGCACATGATGTTCGACGTGCAGGTGAAGCGGATCCACGAGTACAAGCGTCAGCTGCTCAACGTGCTGCACGCGGTGCACCTGTATGACCGCATCCGCCGGGGTGAAGGCGACGAGCTGGTACCCCGGGCCATCATCATCGGTGGCAAGGCAGCGCCGGGGTACGACATGGCCAAGAGCATCGTCAAGTGCATCAACAACGTGGCTGGAGTGATCAATAACGACCCGCTGATGCAGGGGCGTCTGAACCTGGTGTTCTTCCCGGATTACAACGTTTCGGCCATGGAAATCATTTGCCCGGCCACCAACCTGTCGGAGCAGATATCCACTGCCGGCCGGGAGGCCTCCGGCACCGGCAACATGAAGTTCATGATGAACGGCGCCGTCACCATCGGCACCCTGGACGGCGCGAATGTGGAGATCCGCGAGGCGGTGGGCCCTGAGCATTTTTACCTGTTCGGATTGACGGTGGAGGAAGTCGAAGCCAGCCGGGTGGACTATGACCCCGCCACCATCATTGCCCATGACCCGGACTTTTCCCGGGTGATGCACCTGCTGGAAAGCGGTCACTTCAATGCCACCGAGCCCGGTGTGCTGGACCCGATCATCCACGCCGTCCGCGATGCCCACGACCCGTGGATGACGGCCGCTGACTTCCGTTCCCTGGTGGATACCCAGAACCGGGTCAACGACGCCTTTCACCGGCTGAATGACTGGACCCGCAGCAGCATCCTGAACACCGCGGCATCGGGGCAGTTCTCCACCGACCGCACCATCAGCGACTACAACCGGGACATCTGGAAACTGTCACCCCTTGACGTCGACATTCCGTGATCCAGGCGGGGCAGCCCGAACGCCTGGGTGCGCACTGCGTTGACGGCGGCATCAGCTTTGCGCTGTTTGCCAGCCAGGCGTCCGCGGTAGATCTGTGCCTGTTCGACCCGTTCGGTGAACAGACCCGCCGGCTGCCGCTACCCGAATGCGACCAGGGCGTCTGGCACGGTTTTGTCCCGGGCCTGAAACCCGGTCAGGCCTATGGCTTCCGGGTTCACGGCAGTTACCACCCGGACGCCGGTCTGCTGCACAACCCCAATAAGCTGCTGCTGGATCCCTATGCCCGCTCCCTGCAGGGCGAATTCCGCTGGGATCCCGCGGTGTTTGGATACTCGATGTCGGATCACCATAAACCCAGCGAACTGGACAGCGCACCCTTCGTGCCGCGCTCGGTGGCGGCGGAGGATCTGCCGGAGCTGGGTTCGCACCAGTCCGTTCCCTGGGCTGACACCGTGTTCTACGAGGTGAACCTGCGCGGCTACACCATGGCTCACCCGGCATTGTCCGAAGACGAACGCGGACGGTTTGCCGGCATGCGCAATGCCCAGGTGCTGGAGTACCTGAAGTCCCTGGGCATTACCTCGGTTGAGCTGATGCCGGTACAGGAATTTGTCGATGAACAGTTCCTGCACCGGCGCGGTCTGCGCAATTTCTGGGGCTACAACACCATCAGCTTCTTTGCGCCGGCGGGGCGCATGATGGGCCCGGGCGGGCTGCAGGACTTTCGCGACATGACCCGGGCCATCCACGATGCGGGATTGGAGGTCATCCTGGACGTGGCTTACAACCACACCGGCGAGAGTGATCTGTTGGGGCCCACCCTGGCATTCCGCGGCATCGACAATACCGCCTACTACCGGACCGTGCCGGGGCAGCCCGGCCAGTACATCAACGATACGGGCTGCGGCAACACGGTAAACACCGATCACCCACGGGTGCGGGAGTTGATCCTGGCCAGCCTGCGCTACTGGGTAGAGGTCATGGGGGTGGATGGGTTCCGCTTTGACCTGGCGGCATCCCTGGGCCGCCGTCCGGATGGGTTCGACACCGCCCATCCACTGTTTGCCGAGATTGACGCCGACCCTGTCCTGTCCCGGGTCAAGCGCATCGCTGAACCCTGGGACATTGGCCCGGGCGGCTACCAGCTGGGCGGCTTTCCCAAGGCGTGGTCGGAGTGGAATGACCAGTTTCGAGACACAACTCGACGATTCTGGCGGGGAGACGGAGGTCTGGCGGGCGAGTTGGCCCAGCGGCTGCACGGCTCCGCCGATCGCTTTGAACACGGTGGGCGCGGTCCCCGGGCCAGCATCAACCTGATCTCTGCCCATGACGGCTTTACCCTGATGGACCTGGTCACCTACGAGCAGCGCCACAACCAGGCCAACGGCGAAGACAATCGCGACGGCCACGCCCACAACTTCAGCCAGAACTTCGGCCTTGAAGGGCCCAGCGACAATCCGGAAATCGTCGGTCTCCGCCGCCGCCAGCGCCTCAACCTGCTGGCCACGCTGCTGCTGGCCCAGGGCACGCCGCTGCTGCTGGCCGGGGACGAGTTTGGCAATTCCCAGGGCGGCAACAACAATGCCTACGCCCAGGACAACGAGACGGGCTGGCTGGACTGGTCCGGGCTGGAACAGGATCCGGAGTTCACCGACCGGGTGCGCCAGCTGCTGGGGCTCCGCCGGCAGCAGCCGCTGCTGCGCCAGGCTGAATACCAGCATGACCCAAAGCACATCCGTTGGTTGCACCCCAACGGTCGGCCCATGACCGATGACGACTGGTCCGGGCAACAGGCCCTTGGACTGTTGCTGCGCGACGAGTCCGAGGGTGTGGCCCTGTTGTTCAACCCCGGGGAACACGAGGTGACGTTCAGCCTGCCCGACGCTCACTGGTGCTGTGTATTCAGCAGCGCGGCGGCCTGTGACATCACCCGCGGCCGATTGAAGCTGGCAGCGCTGAGCCTGGCCGTACTCACGGCGTGACCGGGGCCCGGTCCCTCGCCCTGTGGACCCAGCCAAATGGACCTGAGCCGGACTTCCGGTGGATAATCCAGCCAAAGCTGTATTAGAGAATTGCGGTGATCAAGAACCAATCCCCCGATTTCGACTACCTGCGATCCCAGATCGTGGGCGTGGATTCGACCTTCGACACGCCTTTTGGTGAGCGCATGATGGTGTACTGCGACTACACCGCTTCCGGCCGCTGCCTGCTGTTCGTGGAGAACTACCTGCAGTCCCTGCAGAAAAACTACGCCAACACCCACACCGAGGACGACATCACCGGCCGCAACATGACCCAGCTGCTGCACCAGGCCGAGGAGCAGATCAAGCGCTCAGTCAATGCAGGGCCCGACGGCCGCATCGTCAGCGTGGGCACCGGGGCCACCGGGGCCATAGACAAGGTGCAGCAGATTCTCGGTATTGCCTGCCCGCCGGCAACCCGGCACCGCATGCGGTCCGAGCTGGAGAACTTCCTGGGCGAGGAGGAGCTTCAGTCTTTCAGGCGCTATCGCCGGGCACGGGATCCGGTGGTGTTTGTCGGTCCCTACGAGCATCACTCCAACGAGATCTCCTGGCGCCAGGGGTACGCCGAGGTGGTTGAGGTGGAGCTGGACGAGGAAGGGGGCATCTGCCTGGAGCACCTGGATTCCCTGCTCCAGGCCGAGCGATTCCAGGGTCGCCTGCGCATCGGCTCGTTTTCCGCTGCTTCCAACGTCAGCGGCATGCGTACCGACGTGCGGGCCATTGCCCGGCTGCTGCATCGCCACGATGCCCTGGCCTGTTTTGACTACGCGGCCTGCGCGCCCTACGTCACCATCGATATGAGCCCCGCCGATGATCCCGATGCCGCCCTGGACGCGGTGTTTATCTCGCCGCACAAGTTTCTGGGTGGTCCTGGCTCCAGCGGGGTGCTGGTGTTCAACCGGCGGATCTATCCGCGACAGCTGCCGCCTACGGTGGCCGCCGGCGGGACGGTGGATTACGTCAGCCCCAAAGACCAGGACTTCATCGCCGATATCGAGGAGCGGGAAAAAGCCGGCACGCCGGGCGTTCTGCAGACGGTGAAGGCGGCCCTGGCATTCCAGATCAAGGACTGGATCGGCACCGACCGGATCTCGGCCCGGGAACACCGCTTCCTGGAACGCGCCATGGAGCGCTGGCAGGCCCACCCCAACGTGGAAATCCTGGGCAACGAAGATCCCCGCCGGCGCATCGGCATCGTGTCCTTCAACGTGACCGATCCCCGGGGCCGTTATCTGCATCCCAAGTTCCTGACCGCCCTGCTCAACGATCTTTTCGGCATCCAGTCACGGGCGGGCTGCTCCTGTGCCGGCCCTTACGGACACCGGCTGCTGGACATCGACCTGGAGCACTCCGAGCAATACCGCCAGTGTGTTCAACAGGGCTATGGCGGCATCAAGCCTGGCTGGTGCCGGGTGGGATTCCACTACACCATGGACCAGGTGGAGACGGATTACGTCATTGAAGCTGTGGAGTTCATCGGCCAGTACGGTTACCGGTTCCTGCCGTTTTACGACTTCGACTTGTGCACCGGCACCTGGACCCACAAGACCCACGATGCCAGCTTCGACCAGCTGTCCCTGGACGCGGCCATCAACGCGGCGCCGGCGCGCCAGACCGCGCTCAGCGCCGAAGTACGACGGGCCATTTACCGCTCCTACCTGGAGGATGCCCGCAAGCAGGCGGAATCCCTGGCCGATCCCTGCGATCACAGCTGTACGTTGGAAGGAGATCTGGGAGAGCTGCAGTTCTTTGCCCTGGACGAGCGCTCCACGGCGAATCCCACTTCATAAGGAAGGGGTTTTACCCTCGCGCCAGCGCGACCAGCCGCTGGGTGATGGTCGCCGCCTTTTGCTCCAGCAGCCGGGCTGGTTCCGCCAGGGCTTCTTCCAGCGTGGTGATCTCATCCACCAGGGGCACGATCAGGTCGAAATGGGCCCGCAGCGCCTCCAGGTCTTCCGCCACCACTGATCCGCAAAATGCCACGGCCGGTACGCCGGCCTGCCGCGCCAGGTTCGCCACGCCCCCGGGCGCTTTGCCCATCAGGGACTGGCGATCCAGCCGGCCTTCGGCCGCAATCACCAGGTCGGCCCGGCTGATGGCGGCAGCCAGGTCCACCGCTTCGGCCACAAGCTTGAACCCGGACTCCAGCCGGGCACCGCAGAACGCCGCCAGGCCATAACCCAGGCCGCCCGCGGCACCGGCTCCGGGCAGGTCCGCGCAGTCCCGCCGCAGATCCCGTTCCACGCACCTTGCCAGCTGTTCCAGTCGACTTTCGAAGTGTTCCAGCTGGTCGGGCGCGACGCCTTTCTGTGGGCCGTAAACCCGGATGGCGCCGAGATCCCCCAGCAGCGGGTTGTTGACGTCACAGGCCACCAGCAGGTCGGGCCAGTCCTGATCCGGGGCGACAATCCGACTCAGCTGATCCAGGCCGGCGGGAACTTCCAGCTCGGTGCCAGCGCTGTCCAGGAAGTGGAAACCCAGGGCGGTGGCCATTCCGCTGCCGCCATCACAGGTGGCGCTGCCGCCCACCCCCACCACGATCCGGTCCGGTTGGTGCGCCATGGCCGCTGCAATCAGCTCGCCGGTTCCCCAGGTGCTGGCCCGCCAGGGGTCGCGTTCGGCCGGGTCCAGCAGCGCAATCCCCGATGCGCTGCTCATGTCCAGTGCCGCCACGGTCCGGCCGCTGCTGTCTGTGCCCAGGCACCAGTCGGCATTCACAGGTTGTCCCAGCGGGCCCCGTACGGGAGTTGTGATCCAGCGTCCGTCCATGGCGGACTGCAGGGCCTGGGCGGTGCCTTCACCGCCGTCGGCCACGGGCAGTTGGATGGTCTCATGACCGGAATCATGGGCGGTCAGGCCCAGCGCGATGGCGGCCGCCACCTCGGGGCCGTTGAGGCTGCCCTTGAACTTGTCAGGCGCAATCAGGATACGCATGGAAACTTCGGAGCGACGGCGGCCGTCCTGTGGCAACATGGGCTGCCATTGTATGCGAGGTCTGGTCATGAAGCTGTACTGGTGCCCAAACACCCGCGCCACCCGCGCGCTGTGGATGCTGGAAGAGACCGGGTTGGATTACGACCTGGAACTGATCGATATCCGCAATCCCGAGGCGCCCCGGGACCCGGATTTCAGCCGCGCCAGCCCCATGGGCAAGGTGCCGGCGCTTTCCGACGGTGACGTGCACATGGCGGATTCCGCGGCAATTGGCATCTACCTGGCGGACCGATATCCCGAATCGGGCCTGGCCCCGGCGCTGGACGTAGCTGCCCGAGGGCCCTACCTCTGGTGGATGCTGTTCACGCCGGCGGTGGTGGAACCCTGCATGGCCGAGAAAGTCGCTCAGGCCACTCCCAATCCCGTCAGCCACGGCTGGGGCGATTTCGATTCCATGCTGGCCACCCTGGAGCAGGGACTGGCCGGGGGGCCCTGGATCCTGGGCGACCGGTTCAGCGCAGCCGACGTCATGGTGGGATCCACGGCTTACTTCCTTAAGGTCTTCGGCATGCTGCCCGAGATGCCTGTGGTGGAGGCATACGTCCAACGCTGCCTTGACCGGCCGGCGTACCAGCGGGCGCTGGCGATTAATGACGAGGCTGCCGGATGACGGATGAGAGGGGTCAGATGAGTGGGGTCAGAGTAAAGGGACAGAGTAAACCCGGGTTTACTCTGTC
>JASJDM010000016.1 GCA_030065125.1 Lysobacterales bacterium
GCGGCGATCTCGCCCATGTACCAGCCCTGGGTCAGGACGCCCCAGGCGACGGCGCCCAGGGCCAGCAGGAATAGAGCAACGATGAGCTGATCCGGACGGGAAAACGAAAAACCCTCCGATAAATCGTGTTCTTCGGCTAACTGCAAATCGGATTGGTGGACGGGAGAGGCCTCTGGGTTTCGCCTCACCCTGGCGGCGTACCACATCGTGTAGGCCACGGCCAAACCGGTGAAGCAGACCCAGGCGACCGCCCTCAGCCACAGCAGCGGATTGCCCTGGATGCCGCCAATGGCCTGGGACAGCAGCACCGAAAACGGGTTGATAGTGGCTCCGATATAGCCGGCCTGGGTACTCAGAAAGAGAATCAGGACCGCGGTCATGGAGTCAAACCGCAGCATGAACATCAGAGCGATCACCACCGGGTACAGGGCGAGTATTTCTTCGCTCATGCCGAAAGTGGATCCCCCAAGGCTGAGCAGGATCATCATGACGGGAATCACCAGAATGCCTTTATCCGCAAACCGCACAGCCAGCAGCTTGAGGCCCCGGTCCATGGCGCCGGTGCTCATGATGATGCCAAAGGCGCCGCCGAGAACCAGCACAAACGCAATCACGTCGGCAGCATGAACCACCCCTTCGGCGGGCGCCCGCAGCACGGCAAACAGCCCTTGCCGGAGATCTCCCTGCTCTGAGACTTTTTCAACCGGGCTGTAGGTCCCCGGCAGCACGGTGTTGGCCGTCACACCCATGGTGGTGGTCACCTGCTGTCTCTGATAAGTCCCGCTGGGCACTATCCAGGTCAGGATGGCCACAAATGCGATCATCCCAAACAGAAGGACGTAGGTGTGAGGCAGCAGTGGCTTGCTCATCGGATCAGTAGCGCTGACCGTGTCCGAACGCGCCGGGTAGCTGGCAGACTTCCGCGGCGAACGCAGCTCCACGCTCCAGGGCGACCGGAATTTGTATCCCGCTGGCGCAGCTCACCAGAAAGGCCGTAATGAATGCGTCACCCGCGCCCAGGGTGTCCCTGGGTTTGGCCTGACCGGCGGGCTGCTCGAACCAGGCCTCGCCGTCAAACAGCAGGACATCCTCTGGGCCGCGGGTGGCCACGCTCATCCCGCAGCCCTGGTTTCTGGCACCCTGCAACAGTTCCCTGACGGAACCCACCGGCCAGCCAGCGCAGGAGAAGAATCCGAAATCAAGATACCGGCAAATCGACAGGGCATATTCCTGGTCAAAGTCATCGGAAAAATCATAGCTCACCGGCAAACCCAGCGACTGAAACCGCGCCAGGCATTGGTCCAGGTGGCTGTAGGTGCTGGTGTGCAGAATCGAAAAACTCTGCAGGTACTCCGGATCATCCAGCACAAAATCCATCGCAAAGGACCGGCTCACACCACCGCCATTGGACTCTACGAAAATCCGCTGGCCGTCCTCCAGATCCCAGGTAGCCCGGCCACTGGGACCGTCGGCTGTACGGCAGCGGGATCGATCAATGCCCAGTACGTCCAGGGTATCCTGCAGGTGTTCTGCTGCAGCGTCGCTGCCAAAGAGACCAAGGTACGCTGAGTCCGAATCAAGCATGCGCGCAAAAACTGCGAAGTTCAGTGCGTTGCCGCCGGGATACAGGGTCCGGGCATGGCGGTAATCGTCGACGACGTTGTCCCCCACGCCGATCACGCGCATGGACAAACCTGGAGACTCAATAGTCCACCTTGCCCATGTAGCGGCGGGTGTCGATGGGGTGCCGCCGGACCCGGGCCAGGGCGTCGCGGTATTCACACAGGACGCTGTAAAACAGGATCGGGTTGAAGTAGTCCACCACGCCGGCCGCCAGCGCGCTGATCCCCAGTTGCCGGGCGTCGATCACTTCCAGCTGTCCCGCGTATTGTCGGAGAAAATCCTCTGCCCGCTGATCCAGCGGCCGGGTACAGCCCTCGTTCTTCAGCAGAAAAAAGTTTTTGGCCCGGCTGGTGATTTCGAACGGGCCATGGAAGAACTCGCCGGTGTGAATGGCACTGGCATCGAGCCACTGCATTTCCATCAGGCCGCTACCGGCGAAGCTGCGGGCGTGCCCGTAGCTGGCACCGCTGGACAACACGTAGTAAAGGCTTTCGTCCGCACTGGCTGCGGCGAATTCCTCGCTGCGGCCCCTGACCCTCTCACGCGCTGCCTGGACCAGGTTGTTGACCTGCTCCATGGCATTGCGAAAATCAGTGTAGCCGACGTAACCTTCGATGCGCTTCAGAGTCTCCGCACTGATGGCCAGGGCGACGGCCATGGGGTTGTCATCAACCCGTGACTGCTCGCCCCAGTCATAAAGGATGCTGTAATCCGAGTGAGGCGCCAGGTCCGACTGTTGGTTGTGGGTGAGGGTCACCACGAATGCGCCGGATTCCCGGGCCAGCTTTGCGGCCTGCACCGTTTCCGCGGTGCCACCGCTGTGCGAACACACCACCACCAGTGAACCGTGATTCAGCGCGGCCGGCTCGGCATGGACGAACTCATTGGAGCTGTAGCCAGCGGTTCGCAGCTGCCGGGATTCCCGATCGAGGAAATACCGTGAGGGATAAAGATCGGCCAGAGAGGCACCGCAGGCAACAAAGTACACCTGCTCAAACTGCTGGCCCTTAGCCTCCGCAGCCGACAGCGCGTCGGAAAAAGATTCAGGATTGAAGGCTGACTGCCGTTTCACGCCGTCTGTGCCACTGGTCGTCGGGCACCGGCCCACCATCGGTCACTCGAAGCTGGGCGTTGGTGCCCGCAGCCTCCAGCTTGGCGTACCACACTGCGCCCTCCGGCCACGGCCAAAACCCCGATGATTGCCCAGTCTGCTTTGTCTTTCGTCACCAATCCCATTTCGAATTCACGTCAAGGCCTCCGCCTCGATCTCCACCCGATACTCGTCCCCCACCAGTCGCGCCTGGACCAGGGTGTTGGCGGGATAGATGCCACCAAAGCGGACCCCATGGGCCCGGGCGACGGCTTCCCAATCGTTGATGTCGTTGACGAACACCCGGGTCCGGATGACATCTTCCAGGCGGCCGCCAAGAGACTCGATGGCGGCCTGGATCTTGTCGATGACAAAGTGGGCCTGGGCCGCGGCGTCAGCGCCGCCGATGACCCGGTCACCGTGGGTGGCCGTGGTTCCGGCGACCACGATTCGATTGCCCTCCCTTGCCGCCCGGCAATAGCCGGCAAATGATTCCCACGGCGTGCCACTGAAGACCCGCTGGCGGCCGCTGTCGCTGTGCTGGACCTCGAAGACGGGTGGTATCGAATCGAGGTGGTCGCTCAGATCACCGCTGGCGGTCAGGAATGGTGGCCTGCGGTACTCGTCGCCGCAGTCACCAGGGACGGCGTCCAGGCAGGAGACGGCCTCGGCGATTCGTTCCCGGTCTTCATCATCCAGTTCCAGCTCAAAAACCGCCAGATTTTCCTGCACATGATCGGACTGTCCCAGCCGCGTGCCCAGGATGATCCCGGCAACGGCGGGCTGATCCAGCATGTAGCGGCTGGACACCACCGGGATGGTGGTACCGTGTTTCCCGGCCACATCAGCAACCCGGCCAAGCAGATCCTGGAATCGGTGCCAGCCGCCGGCGGCGTCTATGAAGCGTTTGTATTTCATCTGGGACCAGGTGACCGGCTCCGCAGGCTCGGACTGGCCCAGCCAGCGTTCGGACAGGAAGCCGCCGGCCAGGGTCCCGTAGGCCAGCAGCTTGACCGGGTACTCCTGGCACAGGTCGGTCAGCGCTCCCGCTGCCCGCTGGTCAATCAGGGAAAAGCTGACCTGGTTGCTGACCAGGGGGATGCCGCTGGCCAGGGCCACCCGCAGGTGGGCCTCGTCGAAATTGGTCACGCCGAGCTGGCTGATCAGACCTTCCTGGCGCAGTTCGTCCAGCCAGTACAGGGCGTCCAGCCAGGATGGGTCGGGATAGTGCCATGCGTGGAACTGCAGCAGATCCAGCCGCTCGGCCTGGAGTCGCTCCAGCCGCTCCTGCACACCGGCACGCACCTCTTCCCGCGTCAGGGCGCCGGGTTTCGGTACCCATTTGGTCAGCAGTCGGGCCCGGGATCCCAAGTCACTGGATCGACGGAAATGCCCAGCGATGATTTCCGCGGATCCGTAGTGGTCCGCCATATCGAAGCTGGTGAAGCCCGCGTCGACGTAGGGCGACATCTGGTCCGCGGCCACCACGGGATCCAGCGGCTTTCCGCCACGCTCCATGTCCGCGATCTGCCACAGCCCATTCAGCACCCGGGAAACTTCCAGGCCAGGGGCCAGTTCAAAGGTTTCAACTTTGCTCATGATCAGTCCGGCAGCTGGCTGAAGCGCGCGCGCAGGTCAACGCCGGCCCGGATCAGGCTGGCCCGGCGCAGGAAAAACACGACGGAACCCAGCCCCATGACCAGCAGCCAGACCCAGGTGGAGTGGAAGTACCAGGCGTCCACGGTGCCGGACAGGTCTTTATAGACATGAATCACCAGGAATCCTGCCAGCAGCACGACACCGGTGCCGCCGATCAGCAGCCGCGGCCCGCGGTTGCGCAAAACGGTCATGCCTTCCGCCAGCTCTGGATTGGCGCGCGGCAGGTTGAGCAGGGTCAGGCACATGAGCAGGAAGTTAACCAGCATGGCGGTGACCATAATGTCTATCCCTAAAAAAAAGTCCCCGGCGAAGTGGCTGCCCAAAACCCCGATGCTGGAAATCACCCCGCTCAGGGTCAGCGCCACGTAAGGCGTGTGGAAGCGACCATGAACCCGCGCCACGCCGCCGGGAAAAATACCGTCTTCGGCCCAGGCGAACATCAGCCGGGACACCGCCAGGAGCATCGCAGGCAAATCGTTGATCAGAGCGATGGCAGCGCCCGCCAGGATCGCCGCGCCCAATCCGGCCGGCAGCAGGTAGGCCAGCAGCCCGGGAGCTGATATGTCCCTGGCAAGGGCTTCTTCTGCCACAAACCACCACGGCACGGCGCTGTAGACCGCCGTAGCGAACAGGAAATAAAAGGCACCCACGGTGCCGATGGCCAGCAGGATGGCGACTGGCAGGGCCCGGGATGGATTACGCGCCTCGCCACCGGCCTGGGCAATGGCGTCGAAGCCGATAAAGCTTGAAAACATCAGCGCCGCTGCTGACAGGAAAGTCATCCATTGAAACGGCGCTGCCGGTTCGGGCCCCACGGCCCGGTCGTCCTGGTCCAGCAGGCCAGCGGCAAAATCCGCGTGATCGAACAAAAACCCGGCCACGATGACGATGGCGCCCAGGGCAAACATCAGGAACATCATGGGCACCAGGGTCCGGGCGTAGAGCTTCAGGCCGCGAATGTTGATGCCCACAAACAGCCAGATCATGGCCAGAGCGACACTGACGCGAATCCAGCCCGTCTCCAGGGCCACTGCGAGCCCCTCCCAGCCCAGGGCCGCTGCGATATCACGCAGGAACGGGACGATGACATAGGCAATGACCCCGATCACGATGGACAGCCCAAACCACTGGGAGAAGCTGGCGATGAATCCCAGGTAGGGGCTCAGGCCCCGACTGGCGTAAAGGTAGCTGCCGCCGGCCCGGGGCATAGTGGACGCCAGCGCCCCATAGGCGAATGCCGCCATCAGGGCCGGCAGCGCGGCAAATATGAATGCCGGCATGACGTACTCGCCGATACCGGGCACGCTGCGGTGCACCATAAAGGGCACCACGTTGATGGATGCCCCCAGCATGGCGCAGATGCCGGTGGCGGTCAGGCCCAGCAGGCCGAGTCGTCGTTCCAGGTGAGCCATGATTTTCTGGACTTATTCAGGCATGGGGTGGCGAACCCAGAACTGCTTGATTTCGTCGTCCAGTCCGGTCATTTCCCAGCGCAGCAGTGACAGGGGCAGCAGCCCGGCGTTCATGATGTCATCGTGGAACTGGCGCAGGTTGAACCGGTCGCCGCGCAGGCGTCTGACATCCGCCAGCAGCCGCTGCATCTGTAATGTGCCGATGGTGTAACCGATGCCGTACCCCGGCGGACGGCGCAGGTAGATCTCGGCGTCCACGCGGGCGACGTTTTCGTCCAGGTAAGGCACTCGTGGCAGCCAGTAGTCCACCACCTCGCGCACGCTCATCTCGCCGGTCTGCAGCCACACGTCAGCCGGCACCCGGGCGGCCCGGAAGATCCCGAAGATGTAGATCAGTTCCCGCACCCGGGGCATCTCCTCGAACATCCCGGCCTGCAGCATGGCTTCTTCCAGGTAGGTGGCCCATCCCTCGACCCGGGCTCCGCTGTAGATATGGCTGCGGACGGGGTGATCGGATTTGCGGGCCATCAGGATGTCGAAGCGGTGTCCAGGAATGACGGCGTGGACATGATCAGGATGCGGATTGCGGAACTGGACTTCCTCCCAGAAATTGCGGCCGCCAGGCCGAACGATCCAGGGCGCGTTGGTGTCCAGCTTACCCACATCACCGGGGACCGTGATGATGTCCTGTTCCTCCAGGAAGGTTCTGACGTGTTGGTCTGTGGCATCAATCCGCGCCTGGTAGTCCTCGGCGCTGCCGGCCGGTTCCAGTTCCGGCAGGTCACGGTTGCGGTGGCGCTCCAGGGCGTAGACCGCCCACAGCCGATCCAGCTCGCGCTGCCCCAGGGTCACCAGTTCTTCGGGCGTCCAGGGCATCAGCTTGACCTGTCGCAGGTACCAGGCGAAAGCGTCCCGGCCCACGCCGCCCCGGACGGTCCAGCTTTCGCGGTTCTGTTTGAGCCACTGGTCAAATCCGGCAATGGCATTCGAAGCGGCAACAATGTCCGGAAGCAGTTCGGGCTGAGCGTCTTCCGCCCTTCTTTGCAGATCCTCATACCAGCCGAGGACACCCGCCGGCGGCCTCGCCCGGTACGGATGCCCGTGCCCGACCCCGTCCGCATTGGACAGGTTGTGGATGGCCAGGTCGGCATAGTCCGCGGCGACGTTGTCCAGCCGCGACCGGGCCTGCCGGATCATCACCGGCACGGCCCGAAGCCTGTTCAGCAGACGTTCCTTGTCTTCTCCCGAGACCGGCAGATCGGTGAAGGTGATGCGCTGCATGGGATCCACGTAAAAGCCCGGGTCGCGGGACCAGGGCTGAAATCGGTCCAGGATGAACTGCTGTTGATCCAAGCGGGACCGCAGCGCCAGCCAGTCCACCTGTTGGTGGCGAGGCCAGCCAGCCACGTTCATCTGGTCGATGCGTGACTGGAATGCGGCCATGGCTTTGCCCCGGCGGGCCAAGGCTTCATCGCTGTAATCCACTACCGGTTCGATCGCCTGGCCTTTTTCGTTTTCACTGAGGCGACCGCCCGGGTCGGTCTCTCGATAGGCGTTGAATTCCTGGGCCAACTGGACCAGGTCCTGGTAACTGCCCTGGCCAGACGGAGGCCCGGGTTCTCCTTCGGCAGCCGCGCCCGCGAGAACCAGCACCAACAGGAAGCAGCGTTTGATCATGGGGACCCCTCACCAACAGGACAGCGGCGAGGGTATCAACTGGGGCAGCCCGGCGCCACGGCTGTGGCCAGGAACAACGCCTACTCAAAGCCGTCGGCAAATACCCGTTCGGGCAAGCCAAAGCCCACCGGCGTAGAAAATTCAGAAGTGTTGCCCAGGGCATCTGTTGCAGTGGCGGTCAGCAGTCCGGTGGTTGCGCCTGGCGGCAGGTCAAGTGACACCTGCTGGACAGCCTGGGGTGAGGTGTAGGCGACCGAGGCAAGAAACGCGCGACCCTGGTCAGGGCTGTCTGCGATGGTCAGGAAGAATTCCACGGTCAGATCGTAGACGCTGTTCAAGTCACTGCTGTCCACAAGAAATGACACCTCAAGCTGGTTGACCGTGCCCTGGACAAAGGCATCGACAGCCAGGTCCGGCGCATTTTGCAGTCGATTCGGACCGTCGTCAGCATCGTTGATGTCATTGGCGGTCAAGCCATCGCCCCCCAGGTCGATGCCGCCGGCATTGCGAGCCATGGTGTTTTCGGTGATGCGATTCCCCGTGGTTTCCCGTCCCGGCACTGCCTCGCTGATCAGAGACACGGCAAACCCTCCGTTGTCAGCAAAAGAATTGTTCAGCACCTGGTTGTCATTGCTGCCAAAGAAGCGCAGTGCGTCACCCCTGTTTCCGACACCCTCCACGCCAAAATCGTTGTCCTGGATCAAGTTGTTGTTGGATCCGCTGGACAGCAGCAGCCCGAGCTGGTTGTCGGCGATAGCGTTGCTGGCAAGTGTGTTACTGCTGGATCCAGTCAGCCGGACACCGATGCTGGCGGTACTGCTGCCGAACTCGTTGCGGGCGATGGTGCCATTGGTGACATCACGCAGCCGCAGGGCGAACAGGTTGTCGTACACCTGGTTGTCGGTGACCTGGGGCATGTCTGCCGTATCCAGGTAGATACCGTCCTGGTTGCCGCGGATGTCGTTATTGACGATGGCAAGGCCAACCGCGCTGGTCACCCCGGATCCATCCACGGTTACCCCGTCACCCCTGTGATCGCAGATGGCATTGCCGGCGTCACCGCTGCCGCCAATGGTGAGATCGTCACCGCTGGCGCGGATGCCGTCGCCCGGACTGGACAGGGAAGCGCCAATACCGCAACCAATGAAGTTGCCACGGACCAGGTTGAGGTCGCCGGACAGGTCAAGGTTGGCGTCAGCGTTTCCTGCGATCACGTTGCGTTGGGTGTCAACGCCGGTGGCATCGCCAATATTGTTGCCGTCGCCGCTGATGACAATCCCGCCACCGTTGGCAACAACGACATCACCGGCTGCGTTGACCCCGATGCGGTTGCCGCTGATCTGGTTGTTGCTGGAATCGCCCACGATGGCGCTGCCGGTGTTTCCTGAGATGACATTGCCCCGCCCCAGCCCGGCAACGCTGCGTCCGATGGTGTTGCCGTCGCTGCGCAGTCGAACACCGGTTCCGTTTGGCCCGGCGGAGCCGCTGGCGGGATCGACTCCAAGCCAGGTACCGGTAATGAACAGAGACTCGTCGGCCAGGATGGCTGAATCCGGGAAGTTGATGATCGCCAGGTTGATGATCTGGGAGCCACCGGAGCCGGTAAAAAAGTCCAGCCCTCGCTGGAAGGTACCTCCGGCAACCAGGTTTTCACCGGACAGGGCCAAAACCGGCGGTAATGACGTGGCGTCCTCCCGACCCGGCGCCCCCGGCGCCGTGCTGCCGTCGATGGTGACCGGCTGGGATATCAGGGGCAGCGTTCCCAGCGACGCACTGAGGGTGATCTGCCCCGCAACCGAGAATTCAATCAGGTCGGCTCCGGGCGTTGCGTTGGCCTGCTCCAGGGCCGCCCGCAGAGAGCAGCGAAAAACCGGCAGCGGCGGTAGGCCGGAATTGCCGCGAAAGCTGGAACACAGGCCGTCACCGGTATCGTCGTCCGCGAAATCACCCAGTGAATCCACCGTGAAGGTCTCGGCCAGTGCCGGCACAGCAATGCTGAGCAGCGCCGCCAGCGCGATAGTGCGAACGGTCCGCCGGTGTTTGTCGTCAATGGGCACAGATTTCCCTCCTGGATTCAGTCGCAGGTCCTCCATCAACCCGTAGTACGCAATCCTGAAGCAACGAGGACCACCCGGCGACGTTCGGATTTGCCCAGTCCGGCATTCAAAACAAACAAAGACATGGCAAAACCCACGGAGACGAGTCATGCAATACCTGCTGATTCTGCTGACGCTGTTACCGCCCATCGCCGCCACGGCCGCGTCCATTGACGAAGCCCGCACGCGAGCGGAAATCGTGGACACCGTCCAGCCGTTTATGCTTGAGCGGCCCAACCCAAGGCGTAACCACAGCCGGCTGCAGGGTGAACTTTGGGATCTCCAACCCGGGGAAGTTCTCCGCCTTCGTGGCACAGCCGCCCAGGTCCCCGGAAATGCGGGAAGTCAGGGGCCGTCGACAACGCGATGACCATGCTGCATGATTTCGATTCCATCCAGCGGGATTGGAGCCGTTGCCATTCCTGGTTTCGATGAAAACACATCACCCATCACCCATCGATGGCTGTTCCTTGGCCTGGGCTTCGTGTTTGTTGCCCTGGGTGCCGTTGGCGTGGTGCTGCCGGTGCTGCCCACAACACCGTTCCTGATCCTTGCCGCAGCCTGCTTTGCCCGATCCTCTCAGCGCTGGCACGCCTGGCTGCTCAACAGCCGCCTGTTTGGACCCCTGCTGCGAAACTGGGAGCAGAATCGCTGCATCCCCAGGCGCGCTAAGGTTGCAGCCGTCGTGATCATGGGCCTGGTGGGTGGCAGCTCGATGGTGTTTGCGCTGGAAACCCTGTGGGCCCGGGCAGCCACGCTGCTGTTGATTGCCGTCGGGATCGGTACCCTTTGGAGAATCCGGAGCTGCCCACCGGATTCGGCCAGCTGACCGTCTGATACAGACGCCCGCCCGGTAAAGGGCGCTTTTGTTCAGTTAGTGCGGTCGCCGGCGGCGCGATCGTAGAATTCAAACTTTGAACTGGTGACAAAAGCTTCCAGCTTCTCGATCTCCCGTTCCACCTCGGCCTGGCTGGCCGAGTCTCCGGAACGCTTGAGCTCGGCCAGCTTGTTTTGGGCCTGCTCCAGGTTGCTCCGCGTTTCGCGCAGGGACGGGTCGATCTTTTCCCAATCCACGCTGGCCATGATAGTGACCAGGGTTTCAGTTCTCTCGGACAACCGTTCCAGTTCGTCCCGGGTGTTTTTAAGACCGGTCAATTGTTCCATCTTGCGGGCTTCCCAGTCCTGGTTGGTCCAGAACACAGTAACGGCATGGATCATCAGGCCGATGCCCCAGCCCATGGCCGGAAACACAAACCACCAGGTGCCCGGAGACGTTACCGCGTTAAGTCCAAGCAAGAAAAGGTTGACGGCAAGATAAGACCCCAGGTGGTCGTAGAAGCCCTTGAGCTCCTTGATTCGTTTCCTGGCGTTTTCTTCATTCATGCTCATGGTCCGCTAGTTTTACTCTGCTGTTAAGGGCAAAGCAAAAGCCATACCAATTTCAACTTCCCGTAATTGCTGGGAAAATGTCGGAAGACGCGGGGGATCAGTTGTTTGATCTGGCTAACAGTTGGCGAAACTGCCCAGCCAACCGCGTCATCCGGTCGGCCGGGCTGTCCGCCAGCTAGCGCGGTACGTTCAGCAGCGGGCGTTCGGAGGCCTGGGCATAGCTGCCCGGTGACCCTGCTTCAGAGTAGGTAGCCAGGACGGCTACCCCAACGGCAAGCGCCGCAATCAGCAGGCCCGAAGCCAGGCTGCCGCAGTATCGGTTGATCATGATAATTTCTCCTTTTCAGTTGCCGGGATCAGTTCCGACCGGCCATGACGCCGCCGTCCACATCCACCACGGTGCCGGTGATCCAGCCCGCGCCGTCGGACAGCAGGAAGTCGATGGCCTGGGCCACATCATCGGCCTGGCCAATTCGCCCGATAGGATGGAAGCCATTGAAGCCCTGCAACGCCTCCTCCACCTCGGCTGGGTCGATGAAGGTTTCGTATATGGGCGTGGCCACCACGGCGGGAGCAACCGCGTTCACACGGATGTTCTGCTCCGCCAGTTCCATGGCCAGGTGCTGGGTCAGGGAGTGCAGACCTGCCTTGGCCATGGAATAGGCCGAGGACGGCGTGGCCTTCACCGCCTGTTTGGCCCACATGGATCCGATGTTGACGATTGCCCCACCCCCGGCCTGGGCCATGTTGCGCGCCACCGCCTGGGTGACAAAAAAGGTCGCACGGTTCAGGTTCAGGTAGCTGTCGTAGTCGGCCTCATCGTGGTCCAGAAAACTCTTGGGGTTGAAGGTGCCGGCGGCATTGACCAGGTATCCATACGGGCGGGAATCGCCGTCGATGGAAGCAATCAGCGCATTCACGTCTTCCGCGTCGTACAGATCCGCCCGCTGGGTCTCCACCGGGCCAAACTCACTCAACTCAGCCTGGACCTCATCCAGTTTCCCGGTGTTACGGCCCACGATGCGAACAATGGCGCCACGCCGCAGCAGGGCCTTGGCAGTAGCTTTTCCCATGCCGGTAGTTCCACCGACAACCAGGGCGACTTTCGGGTTTTCATTGACTTGTGACATGGTGTTTCTCCTTTCGATGATTGAATAAAACTAAAAACTATCTATCAGTAGATAGATGAACCAGATAAAAAAACTCAGGTTGCCGCCGCCCTGGCCAGCGCCCGGAATGCGTTCAGCCGTTCGCGGCTGTCGGTCAGACGGTCCACCAGAATGGCGCCCTCCAGACCCGACATCAGAATCATTGCCCACTGGTGTGAGCTCAGCCCCAGCGCCAGTCCGGAAGATGACCCGGACAGCGCTTTTTCCAGCCATTGTTCGGACATCTCAAAGAACCCGCGCAGAGCCAGACGGGTCGGCCCATCCAGGCCATTCAGCTCCGCGGCCATCATGCCGCACAGGCAGAAATCATTGCCAGACAGCACGTCCTCGAACACCTGGGCCAATCCCTGTAATTTGCCGTCAAGGGTACTTTCGGACCGGTCGATCTCTGCCAACCGGGCGTCGAACCGGGCGGTGTAATCCCGCACCACGGACTGGGCCAGGTCGGCTTTCGTACGGAAGTGATAGTGGACGCTGGAGGACTTCACCCCCACCTCCTCGGCCAGGTCGCGGAAGCTGACGCTGTTCAGGCCGCCCTTCTGGATCGCCTGGGTCGCCGCCGCTTCAATCTGTTCACGCTTGTCTTTCATGGCCGTATCACCTCAAGTTGTCGAACAGTCTATCTATCACTAGATAGATTGTCAACCCATGACCCATTTTGGCCAGTCAATCCAAGGCTCAGCCGACTTTCCCTCCCCGCTTGCCCTCAGGCGCAACGCTGGGTGCCGGTGAATATGCGCTAAACTTTGCGCTCCGCCCTGTATCGCATGGCAATTCCCATGGAATTCTGGACCGCAGCAACACCCAACGGCTGGAAAGTCAGCATCATGCTGGAGGAACTCAAGCAGGCCGGTGCAGACCTTCCGGCCATTGAGGTACACACGGTTGACCTGCTGGCCGGCGAGCAGTTCTCTGACCGATTTACCGCCTTGAACCCCAACCAGCGCATTCCGGTCCTGGTGGATCAGGGACGCAACATCTTCGAAAGCGGTGCAATCCTGCAATACCTGGCCGAAAAATTCCCATCACCCCTGCTGCCCCTGGATGAATCCCGCTGGGATGTGCTGCCCTGGGTGTACTGGCAGGTGGCCAACCTGGGGCCCGCTTTCGGCAACAAACTCAGCTATACCCGATATATGGAGGACGTCGATGCTGAACTTAAGGCACACCCCCTGGAGCGATTCAGCAATGAAGCCCAGCGCCTGCTGCGAATCCTGAACCAGCGCCTGGGAAACGCACCGTTTATCTGCGGTGAGCAGTTCACCATTGCTGACATCGCGGCCTGGCCCTGGGTACGGGGCTGGAAATGGAGCAAGATCAACATCACCCTGCATGACAGCGTCATGGCCTGGGTGGACCGGGTCAGGGCCCGTCCCGCGGTAGAACGGGGCATCGCCTACGGCGCCCCACCCGGCGAAACCGACCAGTGGTCCGAGGCAACCAAGGCTCGCTATGCCAGAACCGGTACGTCCATGGCCTCCAACGACACCATCGCGGGCAAGCGCTGAGACCGCGCCATTTCCACCAGCCCTTTTTCCAGACAATCACGACTCTGAAGGTACCCATAGTGAACCGAATCCTGTTGCTGCTCCTCATACTGCCGGCCACCGCATGGACAGAAACCCAAACCATCGCCGGCGCCAACGATACCCGGATCGTGGTCGCAGCCGATGAGGGTGCCCGCGCGTTTCACCAGCAGTGGGGATATGCTCCTGCCATCCGGGCGGGCGATTTTGTTGTCTTGTCAGGCATCATTGCCGGACCCCCACCGGACGCCGGTACCGATGTGGACGCGTTCAAAGCGTCGCTGCGCCGCACCTTCGCCCGACTGCAGCAGCATTTGAACGCCCTCGACGCGTCCTTCGACGACGTCATCAAGCTCAACACCTACCACGTTTTCAAAAGCCCCTATTTTGCAGGCACCAAGCTGGAACACATGGAAGCGGTGCGGGCCATCAAACAGGAATTCATAGGTTCAGCGACGCCAACCTGGACGGCCATCGGCGTGAGTGAACTTTTCACGGACAGCGGGCTGGTGGAAATTGAAATAACGGCTTACGCGCCAGTGAAATAGTTTCTTGAAATAGTTTTTGCCGTACGGCGTACTGGTTCAACAGGGTCAGAACTGCTGCAGGAGCAGATCCACTGTCAGAAAGTCCTGCTGCAAGCTGGATCGCAGCTCACGGGAAGGGCGCCCCGGATCGCCGATACGGTCAAGCACCATTTGCGCGCCGGCAAAGTCCTGGCCTCGGGTGTAATCGTTGTAAGTGACGATCGTGTCCAATCCTGCTGACAGGGAAGACCGCAGCCCGTTGGCTGAATCTTCGAAAGCGACGCACTGGTCGGCGGAGATCTTCATCTGGTCCAGCACGTAGCGGTAGATGTCAGGCGCCGGCTTTTTCTCGGGCACGATATCTCCGGCCCCGATAACTTCAAACCAGTCCGCGCCCGATTCGCCCAGGGTGTTTTCCAGCAGCGCCGTAACGCTTACGGGCGTAGTGGTGGTGGCAATAGCCAGGCGGATTCCAGCCCTCCTGGCATCCTGCAGAAGCCGCTCAACGCCGGAACGTAACGGAACGGCACTGGCATTCAGCAGCGCCAGATATTTTTCGGTTTTGACCTGATGCAGGCGGCTGATCACCTCGTCCAGGCCGGGACGGCCTTTCTGGGGTTTGTCATGACTGTCAATGTACTGCCGGATGCGCTCTTGGCCGCCGGTCACGGACAGAAGCTCGCCGTAGGTTTGCCGGTCCCAGTGCCAATCCAGCCCCGACGCCTGGAAGGCCTGGTTGAAGGCCACCCGGTGACCGTCGCGCTCGGTGTCCGCGAGGGTACCGTCTACGTCGAAGATAAAAGTGGTTTTCATTGCCCCCTGTCGTGTCCCCCCCGGAACCCCACGATTCTAATTCAATTGCCGACCGCCGTCTCCCGGTCTTCGGATACCGGACGACGGATTTCCCGTCGATGAGTCCAGATTCGAATGAACGGAAACCCCATGGACAACAACAGGATCACCATGGCCGGCAGAATGTGGCCGAACCTGGTCAGCGCGATCACCACCACGAAAGCCAGAACCATGGAGATTGCCGAGTCGATCAGTGAGTTACGCATCAGCCGGCGCCGGACCGAATCACTCTCCTGGCCGGTTATGAACAGCACCATGATCGGCAGCAGGAAATGCAGCGGCGCATAGAAAGCAATGATGATGATCCAGACAATGAAGTCATCCATGGCCAATCTGTCCATTCAGCAAGCCCCTATTGTAGCCGCGCGGGGCATTGCCGGGCCTGACCGGGGACCGCTATTGGAACAGGCGGTTTGCTGCAACGCCTGCCCTGCCGGTAAACCCTCCGGAGCCGTGGCACCGCAAGCCCTTGTCGGTGCACCGACAGGTAGTACACTGGCGCAATGAAAAATGTCCCGAAGCCAATGTGATCCGGGCGAAAGCCGCAATTCGGGCCCTGGCGCCTTTCCTGGCGATCGGCATCGCTCTGATTATCCTGGCCGCCTGTAAACCCGCGAAACAACCCGGCAGCGGCGGCGTTGAACTGGTGGTCAGCGTGCTGCCGAACCAGTCTCCAGAGCAACTCAAGAAAAAATACAGGGGACTGCTGACCCACCTTGAAAAGCACACCGGCTATTCGCTGAGTCTTGAAATCCAGGATGACTACGAGAGTTTCTCCGATGCTTTTGCTTCGGGTTCCGTCGACCTGGGCTGGTTTGGCGGCCTGACGTTCGTACGCGCCCAGGACCATGGTGCGGAGGCGCTGGTGCAGCGTGACGTCGATGCCCGCTTTATCAGCCTGTTCGTAACCCGGACAGGATCCGATCTGCAATCCCTGGCAGACCTGGAGGGTCAGACATTCACTTTTGGGTCGCGGCTTTCGACTTCCGGCCACCTGATGCCGCGGGTATTTCTGCAGCGCAACGGCATTGTGCCGGAGCAGTATTTTTCCGCTGTTTCCTACACCAGCGGTCATGACGAGACCATGTTCGACGTGCGTGACGGGCGGGCCGACGCGGGCGCGGTAAACAGCGTCATCATGCGCTCCATGCTGGATAACGGCACCCTGCAGGAAGGGCAACTTACAGTCGTTGCGTCAACCCTGCCGTACAGTAATTACGTGTGGGGAGTCCGCAGTGACATGGACCCCGCCGTCAAGACCGCGCTGCGGGACGCTTTTCTCAGCCTGGATCGTGGATCCCCAGAAGACGCACTGATCCTGGGCGCCCACGGCGCTTCGTACTTCATGCCGGTAACCTCGCGGGTTTACGAGGATGTGAAAGCAGCTGCAGCAGAAACGGGGCTGCTCAACTGACATGTCCATGAAGCCGCTGCAGATCTATCACCAGCGAGCCCTGTCGGGCGTCCGGGCCATCGCCCTGGTCATTGGCGTTGCCGCACTGGGCGTTGTGTTCGGCGACTACTCACTCGGAATCATCGCCCGTTCCGACCAGGATCGAATCGAGGGCTATCACCTGGCCTCACTCAACCATATTCGCGATCTCAACGATCAGCTGGGTCAGGCCTTTGACGTTTACACCAATGACGAGTCTATTGGCAAGGATGCCGTGTTTCGCGCCCTGATCTACGCCATGGATAACTCCATTCGCGGCCTGGCACGTCTGCAGGAGCAGTACTCGGATCCGGTTTTCTCAGGCAGCGTGGCCCGCCTGCAGACCCACTATTCACACCTGCGACAGGTCTACGGCGCTGCCACCCCAAAGCCTGATTCCATGGCCAGCGAACTTCGCTCTATCGAGACCAGCATGCTGCAGCTGGAAAAGCTTCACCTGATTGTGACCGAAGAGCGGGTTCTGGCCCAGGCGACGCGCAGGGAGCAGCGCAGCATATTCGTGCTGCTGATGTCCGTTACTCTGGGCCTCACCTGCTTCTTCCTGGTGATTCGAATATTCAAGAACCTGCGCGCCGCCCGCGACGACCAACTGGAGCGGGACAAGGAGCTGGACGATGCGCGCCGGCGACTGCACGTCAGCGAAAAGCTGAATGCCCTGGGGCTGCTGGTAGGCGGCGTCGCTCATGACTTCAACAACCTGCTCACGGTCATCATCGGGCGTTCCCTGTCCCTGCTGAACCGAACCTCCGATTCCGCGCAAAAGAAGGGGCTGGGCGAAATTCAACGCGCCGGAGAGCAGGCGGCACGGCTGACCCAGCAGCTGCTGGTCTTTTCCAGCCAGGCCCCGGAAGATCCGCAGACCGTCGACACCGCGCATCGGCTGGAACAGATGAAACCCATCCTGCGCCAGATGGTCACCGCCAACCACACCCTGCGGGTCGAAGCATCGGACAACACGCCGTTTATCGATATTGATCCGGGCAAGCTCGAACAGATCATCTTCAACCTGGTCTCCAACGCCGTCGAAGCCGTCGGCGACCGTGGCGACATCTCCGTTGCGACCGGGCAGGCTGCCCTGGCGACGGAACAGGCGGTGCAGCTGGGCGTGGCCCCGGGAACGTACTGTTGCATCACTGTTGCCGACAACGGCGTCGGCATGAACCGTGACCTGCAGAAGCGTATCTTCGATCCGTTCTTTTCCACCAACAGTCGCGGAAAAGGCACCGGGCTTGGGCTTTCCACAGTTCACGGCATTGTGGCGGCCTGCCGGGGAGGGATCGATCTGCAAAGTGCGCCCGGTGAGGGTTCCCGTTTTCAGGTCTACCTTCCGGCCAGCGGCAAGCAGTCCGAAGGCACGCTCACCAGGCCGGAAGAATCGGCGCGGGGCGGTGACGAAACCATCCTCCTGATCGAAGATGAGGACCAGATTCGCGAGATGATGCTGCAGGAACTGCGCGACCTGGGGTACACGGTGCTGGCAGCGGCGGACGGTGATCAGGCCATAGAGATCGCCGCTCAACAAACCGGGCGAATCAACCTGATTCTGTCGGACGTCATTCTGCCCGGCCTGAACGGCCCCGATGCGGTTGAACAGATCATGCAGGATCAAACCGGTGCGGCAGTGATCTACGTTTCGGGGTATACCGATGATGTCGTTCTGAAAACCGGCATCCCCGAAAGCGGCGTGACCTTTGTCCGCAAGCCGTTTCGACCAAACGACATTGCGGGCTTGATCCGCAGGATGCTGGACAATCAGCAGATTTCCGCTGCGTAAGGCGGGGCGAGACCAGCGGATGGGCCAGCAACCCATAACTCTGCGCCATCTGCTGGTTCCGCTGGTCTTGCTTTGGGCGCAGTCCGTCGTGTTGGCCGGGGACTGGGTCGAACCCGGCGAATCAACAATCCTCTCCCGGGAAATGTGCACCGGTTTATTTGTGCTCCCCCTGTCCTGGGCCTCTTCCAGCGGCGAACAGCACGACCTGCTGGCCGTGTTCGACACCGGCGGCTCCAACGCGTTTATCGATCCGGACACCCTGGAGCGACTCAGCGGCCAGCGCATCAAGCCCGGCAAACGGATCAACATGGAAAACGTATCTGCGGCCGGGCGACGTTTTTCCACTTTCAAACCCAGGGTAAGAGACCTCGACCACCTGGGCCGGGCACTGGGCCGTCGCTTCGACGTGTTCATACCGTTCCAGGCATTTGGCGAGTTTCTGCTGACCCTCGATTACCAGAAGCCGGAGCTGCGAATTGCCCGGGGCAAGCTGCCTCGACCCGACGGTCGCGAGGTGTTTTCGGCCCGGGGACCGGACCGGCGGCCCTGGCTGTCGCTCAGGATCGGTAACCGCCAGCGAAAGCTCCTCATCGACAGTGGCTCCAACGGTATCTTTGCGATTAATCCCCACCGCCGGCTCAAGTGGACGGAAAACCCGATTCCGCTGCGGGTTTCCCAGATGATGACCGAGCTGAAACTGGAACACGTCGGGCGATTGGATGAAACGGTGGCAGTCGGTCGCCTGGACTTTGATCAACCCGTAGTTGCCGTCACCTACGGCACCGAACTGATGGGAGCCCAGGTCATGCAAAATTTCGTCTGGACCTTCGATCAGGAAAATCGGCGCGTGCGCATGACGCCTAACACCAGGGGTCCGGTACGCATCGACTCCCAGCGTGGCACCGGTGCGCTGATGGCCCCCCAGCCCGATGGATTCCGGGTGGCTCACCTGGTCGAAGGCTCGCCGGCCCAGCGATCAGGCCTGCGCAGGGACGACCTGGTCACCCATGTGAACGGCGTTTACGTGCCGGAACGGGGCTGCCGGGAATTGCTCCCCGAGCCCAGGCAACAGCAGCGTTACCGCATACTGCGGGACGGCCATCCCCTTGACCTTACGATCCCGGTGGAAACACTGGTTCCCTGACCCATAACAGCGACGGCCGCAGGATTTCGGTCTAGGACAACACGGAAAAATCGGCAAAGACCATATAGATGGTCAGCACCAGCAGGGCCAGTATCGCACCGGCATTGCGGGCATGTTTCCATGGCGTCATGTCGACGGCACCGACGTCCTCCTGAGTCCACTCATGATCCAGCGGCTTCAACTCGCCAACAAGCAACATCACCACCACGAGGTAAGTGAACACGATTCCGAGAAAATGATAGTCGTGCATGGATGCCACCACCCGGTCGAATGGCGGAACAAAGTAGCCCAGGGCGATCACCGCGAAGCCGGTGACCAGGGCGATCTTGGCGGCCGCCGGAGGTACCCGTCGCGACAGCATGCCAACCAGGACCACAGAAAATATGGGAATGAAGTAGAGCCCGTTCATCTTCTGCAGGTACCCGAAGATACTGTCCTGCCCCATCAGCAGAGGCGCCAGGCTCATGGACACCAGGGCCATGATCCAGCCGAAGACCTTGCCGGATTTCACTACCTTCTGCTCATCGGCGGACGGGTTGATGACGTTCCGGTACAGACCCAGGCTGAACAACGTGCAGGTGCTGTTCAGCGCGGAATTGAAGCTGGAGAGAATGGCACCCATCATCACCGCCGCAAAAAAACCGGCAAGCGGCGTCGGCAGTACCTGGTTGACCAGGGTTCCGTAAGCGTGATCGGCGCGGATATCCTGGCCCGCGAATAGCGCAAAGGCAATCATGCCGGGAATCACCAGGTACAGAGGGCCCAGCAGTTTCAGGAAGCCGGTCGCCAGGACACCTTTCTGCCCCTCGGCCAGGGAACTGGCACCAAAGGTCCGTTGAATGATCTGCTGGTTGGTGGTCCAGTAAAACAGGTTGAGCAAGAGGATTCCGGAAAACACCGTGCCAAAGGGGACCGAACTGTCCTTGCCGCCAATGGAATTGAACCGCTCCGGGTTACCGGCCGAGAGGTTACTGAGCCCGGCCGCCACGTCACCCTGCCCCAGGGCCGCAAGCCCGAACCAGGTAATCATCAGTCCACCCGCGAGCAGGCCAATGCCGTTGAGGGTGTCGGACACGGCGACCGTGCGCAGCCCGCCGAACAAGGCATACATGGACCCGATGATTCCAACGGTCCAAACGATGATCCAAAGGGTCAGCTCCTCGGACTCAAGACCCAGGATGGAACGGACGTCCAGGATGCCGATCAGTCCGGTGGCCCCGGTGTAGAGAATGATGGGCAGCAGGATGCCGGCGTAAGCCACCAGGAAAATGATGTTGGTAATGACCTGGGTCTGGTGGTCGAAGCGAATCTCCAGGTACTGGGGCACCGTGGACACGCCGCTGCGCAGGAAGCGGGGGAGAAAGAACAGGGCCATGGCCACCAGGGCCAGCACCGCAACCACTTCCCACACCATGACCGCGAAGCCGTGGGTGAACGCGGCCCCGTTCAGCCCCACCATCTGCTCGGTGGACAGGTTGGTCAGCAGCAGGGAGCCGGCAATCAGCGGCCAGGTCAGGCTGCGACCCGCCAGGAAGTACCCCGTACTGGTGCCGTGGTCGTCCTTGCGCGTGAGCCAGATGGTCAGCGCCGCAACCAGCCCCGTAAAGAAAACGAAAGACGCGATGATCATATGCTCCCCTCTGCGCTGTGCCGCCCCAGGAAATTCTCCAGCAGACTACGGCATTCGGTTGGATTCTCAAGAGGCACCATGTGACCGCTGCCGGCAACCACCTGGAGCTCGGATTCCTGCAACTGGCCCGACAGTTTCGTGCCGGCCTCCGATGGCACCATTCGGTCCAGCTCCCCCAGGATGACCTGGGCCGGACAGTTCACCGCGGCGGCAGCGTTCTTGCCGTTCTGGTAGTCATCACAGGCCTTGAGGTCAATGGCCAGCACCGATGCCGCATTGGTGGACATGACGCGGGTTGCCAGGGATGAATTCCGCGAGTTGTCTCCGCCGGCAAAACTCCACTTGACCACCAGCTCTGCGGCGCGCAGTGGTTCGGTCCGGGCCATTTCAAGCAGGGCCGGATTTACCGGGGTAGCCAGTCCACTGGCAATCAGCGACACGCCGCGCAGCAGACCGGGATGGATCGAGGCGTACTCCATGGCCAGCAACCCCCCCATGGAATGCCCAACCAGGGAAACCTCTTTAAGACCCAGGCTGTTTATCAGCCCATGAAGCCAGACAGACAGGTCTTCGACACGACCCAGGGCCGGCCCTTCAGACTGGCCATGGCCCGGATAGTCAGGGGCCAGCCACTGGAAACGGCGCGCATCCAGCGCCGAACCGAATGTGCTCCAGATGGAGTGATCCATGCCGGCACCATGCAGGAACATCACGCAATGGCTGGCGTGACCCGCGCCCCCCGCCTCGGCATAAACTGATTTCCCTTCTACATCGATGATCACTGCATTCTCGCTGGCTCAGCCTGGCTGGCCATTCCTTTGCACATCCAACAGTCCCCACAGGTGCGTGGATCATGAGACGCAGCCAGCAGGGTGTCAATTCCGCCAGGACCACGGGCCGCAACGTGTAAATTCCATGTAAACCCTGAGCCAGGCAATTTACCTGCCCATGTCTCAAATTCGCCAGCAGGCCGCACCAGAATAGAACTCAGCATTCATCAGCAGGAGAGAGAAATGTTGAGCAATACCCTTCGAACCATCTGCCTGGCGCTGTGCCTGGCATTGAGCATTTCGCACACCGGTAAGGCTGCCCCGGAACCGTCCACCAGGAACGTGGACCTGGTCATTGCACTGGACGTCAGTGGCTCCATGAACGGGCTGATCGAATCAGCCAAGCAGCGGCTGTGGGACATCGTCAATGATTTCGGCCAGGCAACGCCACAGCCGGTGCTGCGGGTCGCGGTGCTGAGCTATGGCAATCCGGGCTACGGAGCCGACACCGGTTTCGTGCGCATCGACCGGCCCTTCACAACAGACCTGGATGCGGTCAACCAGACGCTGTTTTCCTACCAGACCAACGGCGGCGACGAATACGTTGCGCGGGCAGTGCACGCCTCGGTGCACCAGCTGGATTGGAACGACTCGCCAGACGCCCTGCGTGTGATTTTCGTGGCCGGCAATGAAGCCGCTACCCAGGATCCGATCTGGAGCGTGGACCAGGTGACCCGCCAGGCCCTGGACCGCGATATCGTGGTCAACGCCATCTATTGCGGAGGCCCCACCGACAGCGACGCCACCAGCTGGCAGCGGGTCGCCCAGCTGACCCAGGGCATGTACGCCAGCATCGACCAGAACGCCGCCGCCCTGGCCAACATCGCCACCCCCGTCGACGGCGAAATCGCGCGCCTCAACGCCGAGCTCAATAACACCTACGTGGCTTATGGACTCAAAGGCAGACAGCGCAAGGAAAACCAGCTGGCCCAGGACCAGGCCGTAGCTGCCATGAGCGCGCCGGCAGCAGCCAGCCGAGCGGTCACCAAGGCCGGCAAGCTCTACGACAGCCGGGATTGGGACCTGGTGGACGCGCTCGGTTCGGGAGTGGCCCTGCAGGACATTCCAGAGGAAGAACTGCCCGAACCCATGCAGGCCATGGAGGACGACGAGCGGGAGGCCTTTGTGCAGCAGCAGACCGAGAAGCGCGAGGACCTTAAGGCACAGATCGGCAAATTGGACCGTCAGCGCCAGCAATACATTGCCGAGCAGCGCAAAAGAACCGGTACCGATGAGGGTCTGGACAAAGCTATCCAGTCCGGACTTCGCCAGGTGGCCGAAGCCAAGGGATTTCGATTCGAAGACAAAAACTGAGACTGCGCCCCATCCGGCCACCGGCTGGCCGGGTGGGGCCTCAGATCAGACCCGCCCCCAGCGCCACGGCGACCAGCAGCAGCAGCGTCCCGGTCAACTTCTGCACCGTGCCCATGGTGACCTTATGCAGGAACTGCTTGCCGATCAGCACCCCGGTAAACGCACAGACACAGCCCACGCCAATCAAAGGCCAATGCTCCCCGGTCAGCGGCCAGCGTTGGCCGACCAGCACAAACAGCGCGGCGTAGGTCAGCAGCCTCACCAGGTCCACCATCAGGCCGATCATGGAACTGGTGCCCACGAAAGCCTCGGTCGAGATGCCGGTTTTCACCAGGAAGGCGGAACGCAGTGCGCCCTGATGGCCGGAAAACCCACCAAAAAAACCGGACAGCAGCCCGCCCACCACCAGGTGCTCCCGGTCGAAGCGAACATGCCGGAATCGCGGCAGCAACTCGAACAGCGCGAAGCCGAACATCAGCAGGCCCACGGCCAGCTTGACCGGGGTCACTACTGCCAGACGCGACCCCAGCCGGTATTCCAGCAGCGGCTCGAATCCGGCCACCCAGGCCAGGGCGCCAGCACCCGCTATGGCGGCCAGCACGGCCGGCACACCGAATCTCGACACCATGGACCAGTCGGCGTAGCGGCCCACCAGGGAGACCTTGAACACGTTGTTGGCGCCGTGCACCACGGCGGTGGCAAACACCGCCAGCTCGATGGGAAAAAACAGGGCAAACACCGGCAGCAGCAGCGTGCCGAGGCCGAAACCGGAATAAAGGGTCAACCCGGCTGTCAGCAGCGCAGCCAGACCGACTGCCAGGAAAGAGAGCATCAACCCTGCTTGAAGATATCCATGATGGGCGCCAGTTCAGTTTTACCCTGGGCAATTTCCTCCGGGGTCAATCCGTCCAGCTCGTGGGGAAACACGATCCATTCGTCGGTTTCATGGATGTAGTAGTCCGGCACCAGATCGGTCTTGTTGTTGCCGGGTTTATACCAGGGCGTGGCGATCTTGATGGTCCGAGGCAGGTTCAAGCGCATCTTTTCGCCCAGTTCCTTCAGCAGCGCCTCGATGCTGCTGCCGGAATCAAACACATCGTCGACGATCAAAAGCGAATCGTTGGCGTTGGCTTCTTCGACAATGTAGTGCAGCCCGTGTACCTGGATAACCTTGGACAGCTGGCCGATACCCGCATACGCTGACGTCCGCACGGCGATGTGATCGCTGGACTCGCCGACGTACTCAAAGTACTCCTGGATGGCAACCCCCACGGGCGTTCCGCCGCGCCAGATCCCGACGATGAAATCCGGACTGAAGCCGCTGCGGTGAATTTCATGGGCCAGGCGGAAGGAGTCCTGCAGCAGCTGGCTGGCGGTGATATAGATTTTTTCAATGTTGGGTTTAGTCTGTCCCATCAGTGATTCCCATCAGGCGTTGTCGACGCTTCCTCAATCGGCCGTGAAGCATACCAGACTGCGATGAGGTTCCGTTCTTCTTCGGTGATCGTGGTCAGATTAGCAAGCGGCATGAATCGGGTGACCACGGTGGTCTGGTGGATCTGGTCTGCCCACTGGTTGATGTCAGAAATGGTGTCCAGGCGCACGCCCTTGGGGGCCACCGGTGACGTGGGATGCGTCGGCGCCGCCGAATGGCAGGTCCGGCAGCGATCATTGACGATGGCCTGGATGACCGCTGTGCTGACGCCCTGGCCCGGCGATTCCGACACCCCAGACGGCATGTGCTGGACTCGGGGCGCCATGGCGGCACCCAGCCCCAGGACAACAAGCAGGGCCGCCAGCAACAGCCCTGGGCGGGACCGCCCGGAGTTGCGCAGATTGAAAAAATGCCGCACCAGGGCGCCGGCCAGGAACAGCAGCAGCAGAACCAGCCAGTTCCAGCGGTGGGTGTAGGTCATGGGATAGTGACTGCTCAGCATGACGAACAGCACCGGCAGCGTCAGGTAGTTGTTGTGTACCGAGCGCTGTTTGCCGCGCAATCCTGGACCCGGATCCGGCGTTTCCCCCCGGGAAAGGGCGTCCACCATCTTACGTTGTCCCGGAATGATCACCATCAGCACGTTGGCCGCCATGATGGTGCCCAGCATGGCACCCATCTGCATGAACGCCCCCCGCCCGCTGAACAGCTGGGACAATCCGAAAGCGAGGCCGGCCAGCAACAGCAGACCCACTGCAGCAATGCCGGCGTCGCCCAGCGGGCTGCGGCATAGCAGGTCATACGCCAACCACCCCGCCAGCAGCAGCAGCAGGCTCCAGGAGACCGCAGCGCCTGGGGACATGGGATTAATCTCTGGATCAACCAGGTAAAGCCCGGCATTGAGGTAGTAGGTCACCACCAGCAGAGCAAACCCGGTCAGCCAGGTGCTGTAGGCCTCCCATTTGAACCAGTGCAGCGTCTCGGGCAGCCGTGGCGGCGCCACCTGATACTTCTGGGCGTGATAGAAACCGCCACCATGCACCGACCACAGGTCACCGTCCACGCCGTCGTCTTCCGGATCCACCGGCGGACGATGCAGCCGCGCGTCCAGCCAGATGAAGTAAAACGACGAGCCGATCCAGGCGATTCCGACGACAAAATGGCTCCAGCGCAACAGCAGGCTCAGCCAGTCCAGCAGGTAGGCGTCCAGGTTCACTGCCGGACGCTCGCCACCGCCTGCAGTATGCGCTCCGGCGTGGCCGGAGCGTCCAGCTGCACCCGGCCTGGTCCGGCCGCGGAAACCGCATCCTTAATCGCCTCGAATACCGAAATCGCCAGCATAAACGGCGGTTCACCCACCGCCTTGGATCGGTAAATGGTGGCCTCGGAGTTCTCGCTCCAGGCGGCGATCTCCACGTAAAACTGCTCGGGCCAGTCAGTGACCGTTGGAATCTTGTAGGTCGAAGGCGCGTGGGTGGTCAGACGGCCGCTGTCGTCCCAGCACAGCTCCTCGCAGGTCAGCCAGCCCACGCCCTGGATGAAGCCGCCTTCGATCTGGCCCAGGTCCAGGGCCGGGTTCAGTGACTTACCCACGTCGTGCAGGATGTCCACCCGCAGCAGCCGGCTTTCCCCGGTCAGGCAGTCGATGGCCACCTCGGATACCGCAGCGCCGTAGCAGAAGTAGTAAAACGGGCGACCCTGCAGCGTATTCGGATCGTAGTCGATTTTGGGCGTCTTGTAGAAACCCGTTGACGACAGCGACACCCTAGCCAGGTAAGCCTGATCCACCAGCTCTTCAAAGCCCAGCTGGTGCTCCCCGGCCTGGACCATGCCGTTCTGGTACCGGATCTGGTCCTCGGGCACGCCATACCGGTCGGCGGCAAAGCAGGTCAGGCGGTCGCGCAGGGTCCGGGCGGCATTGTAGGCCGCCATGCCGTTGAGGTCGCTGCCGGCAGAGGCAGCGGTCGCCGAGGTATTGGGTACCTTGCTGGTGTCGGTGGCACTGCAGCGAATCTGATCCACACCGACCTGGAACACCTCCGCCACCACCTGGGCCACCTTGGTGAACAGGCCCTGGCCCATTTCCGTGCCCCCGTGATTCAGCAGAATGCTGCCATCCCGGTAGATATGAATCAGCGCACCGGCCTGGTTGTAGTGGCGCGCGGTAAATGAAATGCCAAACTTCACCGGAGTCAACGCCAGCCCCTTCTTGATCTCCGGATTGGCCTGGTTGAACTTCGCCACGGCCTGGCGCCTGACGGCGTATTGCGACGATTCGGACAGCCGCCTGATGACTTCCGGCGCGATGTTGTCTTCCACCGTCATGCCATAAGGCGTCACGTTGCGATCGTCCTGGCCATAGAGGTTGCGCAGCCGCACCTCCAGCGGGTCCAGGCCCAGGTGCCGGGCAATGTCACCCATGACGTGTTCAATCCCCACCATGCCTTGGGGACCGCCGAAGCCGCGAAACGCCGTATTGGACGCCTTGTGGGTTTTCAATCGCCGTGACTCGACGCGAATGTGCTCAAGAAAATAACAGTTGTCGGCGTGAAAGATCGTGCGCGCGTTGACCGGGCCGGACAGGTCAGCCGACCTGCCACAATCCGAGCTGTAGCGGATATCGATGCCCTGGATCATTCCGGACTCGTTGAACGCCACCCGGTAATCCACCTGGTAGGGATGGCGCTTGCCGGTTACCGTCATGTCATCGTCGCGGTTGAGGCGAAGCTTCACCGGTCGGCCGGTCTTGTACGCCGCCAGGGCGGCCAGGCAGGCAAACAAAGCGGGCTGGGTTTCCTTGCCGCCGAACGCCCCGCCCATGCGACGACAGTGGACCATCACATCCTTGGATTGCAGCCCCAGGGCTTCCGCCACCAGGTGCTGGACCTCGGAGGGGTGCTGGGTGGACGCGTGGATGACAAAGTCCCCATCGTCTCCAGGCAGCGCCAGGGCCACCTGCCCCTCCAGGTAAAAATGGTCCTGGCCGCCAATGGAAAACCGGCCGGACAGCACCTGGTCACCGGCCGCCAGGGCCTCGTCGGGATCGCCGCGCACCAGCGTCTGAGGTGGCACCACCTCCGACGACCGATCCAGGGCGTCGTTAATCTGCAGTACGGGTTCCAGCGACTCGTAGTCGACTTTCGCCAGCCGGGCTGCGCGGCGGGCCTGACCGGCCGTTTCCGCCACCACGGTAAACAGGACCTGCCCAACATACTCCACCGTGTCCTCAGCCATCAGTGGATCGTCAGCCAGTATCGGGCCGTGGTTGTTACGGCCCGGGATGTCGTCCACGGTCAGCACTGCCACCACCCCAGGCGCCGTCCGCACCTGACTCAGGTCCAGATGCTTCAGGCGTGCGTGTGCCTCCTGGCTCCAGCCCACCGCCGCGTGCAGCGTGCCGCCGGGCAGCGGAATATCGTCGGTGTACTGGGCCCTGCCCTGCACGTGCAGGTGGGCGCTGTCATGGGGCAGCGAGCGGTGTACCGTACTCCGATCCTTCACCCCAGGGCCTCGTCCAGGTCAAACACCCGGTTGGGTTTCGCCCCCGCCTGGGTATCGGCAAAAAATTTGAGCAGCAGGTTGCCGGCCACGATCCTGCGGTAATCCGCCGTAGCCCGCAGGTCCGAAATGGGTTCAAAGTCCTGCTCCAACGCAGCCATGCCGTGGCGAATCGAGGTTTCCGACCAGGGCTGCCCCTGCAGTGCATTCTCTGCCCGTTCGGCGCGCTGGGGCACGGCGGCCATACCACCGAAGCAGATATCAATAGTCTGGACGTTGCCACCCGACAGCTGCAGCCGGAACGCGCCACACAGGCCGGAGATGTCCTGGTCATAACGCTTTCCGATCTTGTAGGACTGGAAATGACAATTTGGCATTGCCCGGGGCACCCGCAGGGCCGAGACGTATTCCCCGGGTTCCAGGGCGGTCTGCTGGTAGCCCAGGTAGAATCGGTCCAGAGGCAGTTCCCGCTGACGGCTGCCCTGACGCAGCTGAAGGACCGTGCCCAGACACATCAGCGCAGGCATGGAGTCGCCGATGGGAGATCCATTAGCCACATTGCCCACCAGGGTGCCGGCATTGCAGATGGGCGGTGACGCATAGCGGCGACTGACCTCGGCAAAGCCCGGGTATTCGTCCACCAGCATGGCCAGGGCCTCGGTCAGGTTGGCCCCGGCACCAATAGTCATCCCCTCGTTATCCACGGTAATCTGCTGCAGCTCCGGAATGTTTCCCAGGTAAATCACGCGGGGCAGCTCGCGATAGTCTTTGGTCACCCACAGTCCCACGTCGGTGCCGCCGGCCAGCAGGGTTGCGCCGGGGTTCGCTTCGACCAGGGCGGCCAGTTCGTCCTCGTCCACCGGTGAGAAATAGCGGTCACCCAGTTGCAGGGTTTCGCTGCGGCGGATGTGGCGCAGTTTCCTCAGCAGATCCTGTTCGCTGTCCAGCAGCTGACGCGGATCCGGTGCCCCGGCAACCCTTCGCCAGTCCGCGTGCTGCGGATCAGCCAAGCGGTACATGTCCCGGGCCGCATCGATAATGGGGCGGTACCCGGTGCAGCGGCACAGGTTTCCGGACAGGGCGTGATTGATGTCCTGGCGCCCCGGGCTGATATCCGACTTGAACAGGGCAAACAGGGACATCACGAATCCGGGTGTGCAGAAGCCGCACTGGGATGCGTGGCAATCCACCATGGCCTGCTGCACCGGGTGCAGCGAATGCGCGTCAGCCAGGCCCTCCGCCGTCAACACGTACTTGCCGTCAAGGGTGGGCAGAAACTGGATGCAGGCGTTGATGGACCGCAGCCGGTAGGCCTGGCCGTGAAGTTCGGCAAGCACCACGGTACAGGCGCCGCAGTCTCCTTCTGCGCAGCCTTCCTTGACCGCGGTATGACCAAGCTCCTCCCGCAGGTACTCCAGCACCGTGGTGGTGGGGTCCTGCACCTGGACCCGCTGCAGCTCACCGTCCAGGAAGAATTGAATGTGATCATCCATAATCTGGCCCATCAGCTGCCCCGGTAGGTGGAGTAACTCCAGGGAGAGACCAGCAGCGGCACGTGGTAGTGCGCATCGGCATCGGCAATGGAAAACCGGATGGGCACCCGGTCCAGGAATGCCGGTTCGGGCAATCCCGGCACGCCGGAGAAGTACTGGCCTACATCAAACTCCAGCAGATAGGTACCGACGGTCATCGTGCCAGTCAACAGCGGACCGTCACAACGACCGTCGACATTGGTGACCACGCTCAGCAGGTGTTCTTTTTCCGCCGCCGGGCCAATGCGATACAGGTCGATGGACAGCCCAGCGGCCGGGACCCCGCGCATGGTATCCAGAACGTGAGTGGTGAGTTTTCCCATGGTTTCCCGTCCTTATCCTGGCCGTCCCATCAGCCGCAGCCGGCTGATGCCGCCGTCTGGAAACAGGTTGACCCGAACCAGCTGAACCGGCTCGTGATCCAGCAGTTCTGAACTGTACTGCTGCTGGCAATCCGCCGCCAGGGTTTGCTCAGGCAGCAGCAGTGGCCACTGCGCTGACTGGCGTCCCAGCTCGGACCATTCGATGGCCTCGGGGGCGGCCGCAGCCTGCAGGCTCACGCGGTCCGGGTAGTTCCCCTTGAACCAGGCGGTATCGACCAGGACCTCTTCCAGCACGGCAGGTCGGGCCAGCCGGATCACGCCCCAGTCGTGTCCGGGTTCCCGGCGCCGCCGGGTTTCCCAGCCATCGCCCATGTTCAGTCCGGGCCCGGGGGCCAGGATATTGGCCAGCCGGCCATAGTGCTGGTCGTTGCAGGCCAACGCCGCGCCGCCGTTCAGAATGGCTGCCATGTCGATGAGTTCATCACCCTGGGGCTTTGGCGGATGCAGGCGTCCAAATACGCGCAGCCTTGCCACGCCGCCATCCGGAAAGATATTCAGGCGCAGATGGGTCCAGGGTCCGGATTCCTTCAGCTCCAGGGCCCGCCGATGGTCACCTTCAAGATCGATCCGCGGCACCAAGGGCTGCCAGTTCCGATCCGCGGGCAGCGTTTCGTCACTGCAGCACACGTCCACCGATGCCTGGGGCGGGTAGTTTCCGGTGAAATGCCGGGTGTCGATTTCCAGCGCCTCGACATAGGCGGCTGAGCCCAGGCGAACGACACAGTGATCGTGTCCGCCCCGTCGTCGGCGACGGCTTTCCCAGCCGTCCATCCACTTGCCGTGCTCATCGTACCGATCCGGAATAAAAACCGGTTCCGCCGGATCGATGAGCCGCTCCTTGGCAGCAAAGAACTCGTCGCTGGCATACACCACCTCGGCGCCCAACCGCGGTTCCGCCAGGTTGACCCGGGACTGGAGTGACAGGTCAGCCATTTGACCACGCCTCCAGTCTGATGGCGGCAATGCGGTGGATCTGCTGCAGCGCGGTTTTGAATTCGCGGTCCCGGTCGTTTTCGAGCCGGGTTCGAAACGCCGCCAGGATCTGCCGGCGGTCGAGGCCGCTGACAGCGATGACAAACGGAAATCCGAACTTCTCATGATAGGCCTGGTTGAGTTGCTGGAATGCCTCGTACTCCTCATCGCTGCACTGGTCCAGCCCGGCGCCGGTTTGTTCCCGGGTCGACGATTGCGTCAGCGTCCCCGCTCGTGCCGCCCGTCCCGCCAGGTCAGGGTGCGCCCGGATCAGGGCCAGTTTCCGCTGGTCGCTGGAATGGTCCACCGCGGCCGCCAGTTCCCGCCGCACGGCTTCCAGGTCCGGCGGGCGACCTTCCCAGGCGGCCTCGGCCACCCATGGAGAGCTTTCGTAAATGGCGCCGAACTGCTGCAGAAACTCTTCCCGGCCCATACCTGACACATCACCTGTCATCGGACCGGCGCCGGATGGTGTTGCATCCAATGACGGGCAATATCCACCCGGCGGCAAAGCCATACCCGGTCGAACTGCTGCACGTATTCAAGAAAGCGGGCCAAAGACGCCAGACGGCCAGGCCGGCCGATAATGCGGCAGTGCAGCCCCACAGACATCATGCGGGGCCGTGTTTCGCCCTCCCGGTAAAGCACGTCGAAGGTGTCCCGCAGATAGCTGAAGAACTGGTCGCCGCTGCCGAAACCGCCCGGGACGGCAAATCGCATGTCGTTGGCATCCAGGGTGTAGGGAATCACCAGGTGCTGCTGATCAGCAACCTCGGTCCAGAACGGCAGATCATCGTTATAGTCGTCGGCGTCATAGAGGAATCCACCGTGCTCCACCACCAGACGGCGGGTGTTGGGCGAGCTGCGACCGGTATACCAGCCCAGCGGCGGCGAACCGGTGAGGCGTTGAATGATGTCCACCGCCTGCTCCAGGTGGCGGCGCTCTTCGTCCTCGGCGACATCCTGGTAGTTAATCCAGCGATATCCATGACAGCAGATTTCGTGCCCGGCCTCCAGCACAGCCTGCACCACGGCCGGATTTCGCTCCAGAGCCATGGCCACGCCGAAAATCGTCAGCGGCACCTGATGCCGGCGAAACAGCTCCAGGATACGCCAGACCCCTACCCGGGAGCCGTACTCGAAAAGGGACTCCATACTCATGTGGCGTGCGCCCCTGATCTCGGGCGCCATGGTGATGTCCGACAGAAAGGTCTCGGCACCTGCGTCCCCGTGCAGCACGCAGTTTTCACCACCCTCCTCGTAATTCAGTACAAACTGCAGCGCCAGGCGTGCCGAATCCGGCCATTGGGCATGGGGTGGATTCGGTCCATAGCCGATCAGGTCACGGGGATAAGGGATCTGCTCAGTCATGCAGGCTCCAGCATAGCAAGCAACCTCGCGCAGCGTTAACATCGGGGCATGATTTTCCGGCCCCAGCCCCTGGAGACTTCCCGGTTCCAAGCCTACGGTGACCTGGTGGACCTCAACCCCAACGGTAAGGGGCTGTCCATCAACAGCGGCACCGCGACGAGCTGGGGTGACCTGGCCGATATTCAGGTATTGCAGCAGGATGGAAAGCCGAAGGTCAGTATCTACCGTGCCCAGCCCGTCTCGCTGCCAGCTGAGTTATCCGAACTGGAGTGCCATCCCCTGGGCAGCCAGATGTTCGTTCCCCTGGGGCGACACCCGTACCTGGTGGTGGTGGCGGAATCAGGCGAGCTGAACCTGGACACCTTGCGGGTATTCCAGGCGCGGCCTGACCAGGCGGTCAATTTCCACCCCGGAGTCTGGCACCATTACCTGCTGGCGTTGCAGGGCGTGAGTGACTTTCTCGTGCTGGACCGTGGCGGCCCGGAAACCAATCTGCAGCAGGTCAGGCTGCCCCAACCCCTGACCGTGGAACCCATGGAGAACAAGCCGTGACTCTCGAGACCCTGATTCAGCAGATGCCCAAGGCGGAACTGCATCTTCACATCGAAGGCTCGCTGGAGCCTGAGCTTATGCTGGCCCTGGCGGAGCGCAACGGTGTTGCCCTGCCCTTCGCAAATGTGGAGGAAATCCGTCGCGCCTACGACTTTTCCGATCTGCAGTCGTTCCTGGACATCTACTACGAAGGCGCGAAAGTTCTGCGGGAAGAGCAGGACTTTTACGATCTGACCTGGGCCTACCTGGAACGGGCGGCGGCGGATCGGGTCCGGCACACCGAGATATTCTTTGATCCCCAGACCCACACCGAGAGGGATATCTCGTTCGAAACGGTCGTATCCGGCATAACCCGGGCGTTAAATGACGGTGAGCGGCAGCTGAACATCAGCTCCCGGCTGATCCTGTGTTTTCTCCGACATCTGAGCGAAGCCGACGCTTTTGCGACCCTGGAGCAGGCCCTGCCCTTTGGCGACCACATTACGGCATTCGGCCTGGACTCCTCTGAGGTCGGTCACCCTCCCTCGAAGTTTCAGCGGGTGTTTGAGCGGGTCCGCGCGGAAGGCTTCCTGACGGTGGCCCATGCCGGGGAGGAAGGCCCACCGGAATACATCTGGGAGGCATTGGATCTGCTGCAGGTTCAGCGCATTGACCACGGTGTGCGCTGCCTGGAAGACCCGGAGCTGGTGGCGCGCCTGGCCCGGGAGCGGATTCCGCTGACGGTTTGCCCGCTGTCCAATCTCAAGCTGTGCGTAGTGGACCGGCTGCAGGATCACAACCTCAAGCAACTGCTGGACGCAGGCCTATGCGCCATGGTTAATTCCGACGACCCAGCCTACTTCGGCGGCTACGTGGGTGAAAACTACCGCCAGACCCAGGCTGCCCTTGATCTCAGCCGGGACGATATCCTGACCCTGGGACGCAACTCGTTCGAGGCCAGCTTTCTGCCGGAGACCGAAAAGGCAGCCTACCTGGGCCAACTCGACGAGCTGGCCGCCGGAGATCGTTCTTGAGTCGCAGCCGGGACCGGAAACTGGGGATGCACCACCCTGTCAGCCGGCGGGATTTTCTCCAGGGCGTGCCGCTGGCCCTTGGGGCCGCCGCCACCAGTCTGGCAAACCCGCTGTGGGCCACATCGAAGCCGCCCTATCCGCCGGCCCTCACCGGGATGCGCGGCAGCGCACCGGGAACCTTCGAAGTTGCCCACGCCCTGGCCCTGGGCGGCCGGGAGTGGTCCCAGGCGTCAGCCCTGGGCGAAAGCTACGACCTGGTTGTCGCCGGTGGTGGGGTCAGCGGCCTGGCCAGCGCCCTGTTCTACCGGCAGCAGGCCGGCAGCAGCGCCAGAATCCTGATCCTGGACAACCATGACGACTTCGGCGGCCACGCCCGGCGCAATGAGTTCAATCACCAGGGCCGGCAGTACGTCGCCCTGGGTGGTGGCTACAACCTGGAATACGACGGCTACAGCCGGGTATCCCGCGACCTGCTGGAAGGTATTGGCGTTGACCCCAGACAGCTGGAAGATCGTGGCGTGGGAGTGGGGGCCGTGTCGGAGAATAACTACGGCGTCTACTTTGACCGGGAGACATTTGGTCGGGATGTGCTGGTGCGAGGCGCCTTCCCCGACTCCAGGAGAAGCCTGGCCCGGGCGGTGCAGCAGTTTCCCCTGGCTGAGTCCCATCGTCAGGCGCTTACCGCGTTCCTGGAAAACGACAGGGATCTGCTGGCGCATATGAGCCAGCCGGACAAGATTGCCTACCTTCGCAGCCACAGCTATGAACATTTCCTGCGCAGCCATGCCGGCCTCCACCCCGAAGCGATCAGGCCATTCAACAAGCTGACTCACGGCATCTGGGGAGCCGGCGCCGACGTGCTGCCCTGCACCGAGTGTTTTCTCTACGGTGCGCCGGGCATTCACGCGGTGGGTGAACTGCCGGAGCTGCCGGAATTCGATATCAACGAAAAAAACCTGATGTACATAGACGGCAACGCCTCGGTCCCCCGGCTGATGGTGCGGTCGCTGATTCCCGGGGCTGTTCCGACCGACCTGCCCATCGAGCAGGCCCCGACGCGCTATGAAAAACTCGACATCGCCGTAAACCCGGTGCGGCTGCGGCTCAATGCCACGGTGGTGCAGGTCAGCAACACCGGCCAGGGTGTCAGTGTCAACTACGTCAGGGGCGGCAAAGCTGAATCGGTTCAGGCAAGACATTGCGTGGTGGCCTGCCAGCACTCCATGATCCCCTACCTGGTGCCGGAACTGGACGAGGGGCAGCGCCAGGCATTGGCTGACGGCCTCCGCACACCCATGCTGGTGTCGAACGTGCTGCTGCGTGAAAGCCGGGCCCTGAATGAGCTTGATCTGGAAGAGGCCTACTCCCCGGGGCGGCTGCATGCACTGACCTGGCGGATACGCCAGCCGGGCCAGGCGCAAGCGGATGAAGACCCTATGGTGCTGCAGTTCATGGGCAGCCCGCTGGAGGGCGGCAGTGCGGATGACCGCAAGACCCAGTGCCGGCTGGGCCGCCTGAGACTGATGCAGATGACGTTTGCCGATTTCGAGCGGGAGCTGCGCAGTCACCTGGACGGCATGCTCGGTCCGGCGGGCTTCGATGCGGCCCGGGACGTTCTGGCCATCACGGTCAACCGCTGGCCCCACGGATACTGCTGGGAATACACCACCATGGATCCCCAGCCCTGGTCCCAAGGCAGTTATCCCCACGAGATTGCCCGACGGCCAGCCGGCCGGATCTCAATTGCCGGCGCAGACTCCGGCGCCCATTCCTACATCGATGGCGCGGTGGATCAGGCTTTTCGCGCCGTGCAGGAACTCACAGCGAAAACAGGCTGAACGACAGCCAGGCCAGCAGGGCCACCACCAGTATCAGCAGCGGCACCTTGGCCCAGTCTACCTGGTTCGGTACCGGGTCAGCCCGGGCCTGTTCCAGCCAGCGGGATTGAAACGCCTTGACCACCTCTCGGCCGCGCTCGAAATCCTTATCGTCACGCACCCAGAATGCAGCGTTTCCGATCATCCACTTGCCGGCGCTGGTCTCGTAGTAGTCGATACCCGCTTCGTCGAGCGCCTGACGGACGCCGTCCAACTCTTCCTCGGGCGCAGATCGTGCGTCAAAGATTCGTTTTCCCATGTGGTTTTGTCCGCCGCGGCTCAGGCCGGCTGCGGTTCGACGCCCCCGCCGCCTTTGCCGGTTTCCCCGTGCCACTCGAAGATGTTCAGCTCAATGAATACAAACGCCACCAGCCACATAAAGGCATCCCAGAAGTCCAGGAAATCGCCCTTGATTCCCCAGTAAATGGCGCAGGCCAGAAGCACCGAGTACATCAGAACCTTGAGGTACTTGCTGGCCGATACCATGCCGTCGGTCAGGCGTCCGCGCGGTTGCAGGAATACCTCGATTTCCAGCACCAGCACCACCAGGATCCAGTCCATGGCATTGACGATGTCCACCACCGCCAGGCGGATCGCCTCGGTCAGCGCCGTGGTGGTGCCAATAATCTGGGTCTCCGCGATCTGGAGCAGCGGCTCTTTGTTGAGCTGCTGGCAGGAGGCGGCGTCGATGGGGATATACTCATCCAGGTCTTCGACCCAGGTGAAGTCACTACCAATCAGGCTGCAGGCGTCGTCGATGGCAAAGGGAAGGACCTGGGACACCGTTGCCCATTTGACCCAGTAGCCATAGCAGGCGTAGACAATGAAGAAGTAACAGACGGCGCGTATACCGAACAGCACCCACCTCAGGGATCCCTCGAGCTTTTCGTCATCGATGACCGCGGTCTCAAGTTCGAACAACAGCAGCAGGATCACCCAGGCCGCGGTGTCGATGGTGGCCGAATACGCCTCTACCACGTTGCGCCAGCTTACGCCGTCGCTGAAGATTGCAGCGCTGGCCCGGTAGTCCTCCAGGAAGAACAGGAATACGTTCACCGCAAGCAGCGAGTAAACGGAGTACTTGAACAGGCGATACAGGTTGTAGGGTTGCCGCCAGGGAGGCCGTACAGCTTCGGTCATTTCCGTTCGCATATCCGGCGGCCGTCAGAAATCGTCATGGGCGGCTGGCAAAGTTTTTCAGACCTGGAAGGCTTCCGCTCATACGGTCAGCAGCAGGTACTCCCGCTCCCAGGAGCTGATCACTCGGAAAAACGTTTCGTGTTCCTTGCGCTTGATGCCGACGTAGGCCTTGATGAAGTCTTCGCCCAGCAGCCCATGCAGCGCGGTCTGCCCCTCCAGCATGGACAGGGAATTCTCCAGAGCCGCCGGCAGGGACCCGGGTTCTTCATAAGCACTGCCTTCAAGTGGGGGTGTCGGCTCCAGTTTTTCACGAATGCCCAGCAATCCGCAGGCCAGGCTGGCCGCGAATGCCAGATAGGGGTTTGCATCGGATCCGGCGAAGCGGGATTCCACCCGGGTTGCCTGCGGGCTGGAGATGGGGACCCGCAAACCCGCCGTGCGGTTATCGATGCCCCAGTGTACGTTCATGGGCGCACCGTCACCGTGGGCAATGCGCCGATAGCTGTTGACGTTAGGCGCGTAAAACAGCATCGCGTCGGCCGTGTATTTCTGCAGGCCGCCGATGTAGTGGCGCATGGTTTCGGAGATGCTGTGCTCGCCGTCCGCCTGGAACACATTGCGGCCGGATTCGATATCGTTCATCGACTGGTGTACGTGCATGCTGCTGCCCGGCTCGTTTTCCATGGGCTTGGCCAGGAAGGTGGCATAGACATCGTGCCGCATGGCGACTTCACGCATCATGCGCTTGAACAGAAACACCTGGTCGGCCCGGCTCAGTGCGTCGGAATGATCGAAGTTGACCTCCATCTGGGCGGCGCCGGATTCGTGAATCAGGGTATCGACATCAAGATCCATGGCCTCACAGAAATCGTACATCTCTTCGAACAAGGGGTCGAACTCATTCACCGCGTCGATGGAGTAGGACTGGCGCGCGCGCTCAGGCCGGCCGGAGCGCCCGATGGGTGGCTGCAGCGGTACGTCGGCATCGGTGTTTTTCTTGACCAGGTAAAACTCAAGTTCCGGCGCCACGATGGGTTCCAGGCCTTCGGCGTGGTACTGGTCCAGTACGCCGCGCAGGACATTTCGGGGCGCCAGCGGGTGAGGGTTGCCGGCGGCATCAACGGCGTCGTGGATGATCTGGACGGTAGGTTCCGCCACCCAGGGCACCATGCAGGTGGTGTTGGCGTCCGGACGCAGGTACAGGTCTATGTCCCGGGCGTCCATCAACTCATCATAGACCTCGTCGTCCGGCCAGTCTCCGGTGACTGTTTGCAGGAGAATGGCCTCAGGCAAACGCACCCGGTCATCGTCAAAAAACCGGTAGGCCGGGATGATCTTGCCCCGGGCATTGCCGGTCATGTCGGGCAACAGGACCTCCACCTCGGTGATCCGGTGGTCTTTCAGCCACTGCTGCAGGCCCTGCTTGGACGATTTTTCGCTCATGGTTCCGGTGCCTGGCGGACAGTTCAGTAATTGGAGGCGCGAAGTGGATTCTGCCGGTGCCGCCAGGCCGCGCGCTCGCGGCAGGCCTTGGCGAACGCAGCCCAGATTGCCGCATAAAACGGGGAATCAGATGGCTTCCATTCCGGGTGCCACTGCACCCCCAGCGCAAACGTCCTGGCGCCCAGGATGGAGAATGCCTCCACCAGCCCGTCCGCTGCCGTGGCTTCTACCCGGAGGCCCTCGCCGAGCCGGTCCACGCCCTGCCAGTGCACGCTGTTGACCTCCGGTTCCGGATCGTCGAACAGTGCCTGCAGCACCCCACCCGGCGCAATGGACACCGTGTGGGCAGGTCCGTACTGGACCTCAATCGGATCGTCGGGGTTTTCCCGATGATCATTCAGCCCGGCCACCTGGTGAACCTTCTGATGTATGGTCCCACCCCTGGCCACGTTGATGGACTGGAATCCCCGGCAGATTCCGAAAAGGGGGATTCCGAGTTCGACGGTCGCATCAATCAGGTTCAGATCCACATGGTCCCGATCCGGATCCAGCAGGCTGTCGGGGTCCGGCGCTTCGCCACCGTAGTGGTGGGGCTCGATGTTGGAGTAGGAGCCTGGCAGCACAACCCCGTCCAGGATGCTGAGGACCTCCAGCAGATCCACTTCTCTGGAAACCGGCGGAATCAGCACCGGTATACCCCCGGCGCCCTCGATCACGGAGCGGATGTATTTCTCACCCACGCAGTGATAAACATGGGGATCGATCAGCTTGCTGTCAGCAGTCAGTCCAATGATGGGTTTAAAACTCACAGTGCGGCCTCTGCGCTTGTTTCACACGCCTGATTGTCAACCCAACGCCCCGGTCTTTACAACAGTGCGCCGGCCGGCGCACTCCTTAAAATCGTCATCCCGGACCCCGATCCGGGATCCATCAGCATGAATGGTCTCAAAGGACTCAAACGGCCGCAGTGGCAAAGAACAACGCCCCCGGTCAGCACCACACTCCCATCCATAGCACAAGCCTTCGGAACTTCAGATGGATCCTGAAACAAGTTCAGGATGACGGGTGGAAGGGACCCCGATCCGGGATCCATCAGCATAAATGGTCTCAAAGGACTCAAACGGCCGCAGTGGCAAAGAACAACGCCCCCGGTCAGCACCACACTCCCATCCAAAGCGAAAGGCTTCAAAACCTCAGATGGATCCTGAATTGAGACAACCGCCCGGAGGGCTCATCCGAGTGTCATCCCGGACCTGATCCGGGATCGAGTTCAGGATGACGGAGGGGAGGACCCCGATCCGGGATCCATCTGAATGCCCGAAGTTGCCTTCGTTGATGACTGCAACGCCCAGGAGCAAAGACATTGTCAGTCGGCCCTCTCCGCCACCTGCGTGTTTGATCGAAGCCTACGATCAGACCACTGCCTGGAACATAGGGACACAGACCCCACTCTCAGATGGATCCTGAATCAAGTTCAGGATGACGGGAGCGGGGACCCCGATCCGGGATGGCCGCAATGGGGACAGTTTACTTAACTCGAGCATGCTCGAATTAAGTAAACTGTCCCTTGCCCCTCCGCCTAGGGCGGCTCCCCAATATCCTCATTCCACAGTTCCGGCCGCGCGCGGATAAAGTCATCCATCATGGCTTTGCACTCCGCCGAATCCAGGTCGATGACCTCAATGCCTTGCTCCCGCAGCCAGTCTATTCCACCGTGAAACGTCCGGGACTCACCCACCACGACGGTCGGGATGTTGAATTGCCGCACCAGTCCACTGCAGTACCAGCAGGGTGCCAGGGTGGTGACCATGATCTTGTCACGGTAGCTGGTCTGGCGTCCGGCCTTGCGGAAGGCGTCGGTTTCGCCGTGGATGGAGGGATCATCTTCCTGGACACGCCGGTTGTGGCCCCGTCCCAGCACGTTTCCGTCTCGATCACACAGGGCGGCGCCGATGGGTATGCCGCCTTCCGCCAGGCCCAGGCGGGCTTCTTCGATGGCCACCGCCAGCATGGCTTCATAATCCATGGTTTCGCTCCAGTATCCGGCGTGAATGCGCACGGCGCTGTATCGGTCTTCGCTGGCCCCCGCGGTCCACCCCAGCGCTTCCCAGCACCAGCCGAACCACCTGCCGGGTCTTGGCGCGGTACTCGCCGTCGCTGATGGCCTTGCCGTCATTGAGAATCTGCATCTGCTTTTCGAAGTCGGCGTAGTGCTGTGTAGCCGCCCAGATCATGTACAGCAGCGCCCGTGGATTCACCGGTGCCATCTGCCCGTTGCGGATCCAGCGTTGGATGATGCGCTCGCGCTGTTTCAGCCAGTCTTTCAGGGTTGTACCCAGGAACTTCTGTATAACCGGGGCACCTCCCATGATTTCCTTGGCCCAGACTCTGGAGCCGTAGGGCCGTTTACGGGAGAAGGCCATCTTGGCAGTGACGTAGTTTTCCAGTGCCTCAGCCGGGTCGTCAGACTGGTCAAATGCCGTTGCCGCGGACATCCAGTCGTCCAGCACGGCCTCCAGCACCCGCCGGTAGAGGTTCGCCTTGGTCTTGAAGTAGTAGTGCACGTTGGCCTTGGGCAAATGGGCCTCGGCCGCGATTCGCTCGGTGGTAGCACCGCGATAGCCGTGCTGGGCGAATATCCTTTCAGCCGCAGCAAGTATTCGGGACTCGTTGGCCTCCCGGATCTCCAGCTTGCGGGCCGAACGCGGCATCAGGAGTTGCACATGGGATTGTTTGGGTGTTCGGTCCAGTTCCGTTTTTCGCTCGTGATCTTCTGGCCGGTGCGCGGGTCTACCCCACTGGTCATGGGCCGCATGGTGATACAGCCATCCACCGGGCAGACGCTGGTACACAGGTTGCAGCCCACGCACTCCGCGTCGTTCACCTCAAACCGGCGTACCCCGTTCACCGTGTGGCTGATGGCCTGGTGGGAGGTGTCTTCGCACACCACGTGGCAGCGGCCGCAGCTGATGCACAGGTCCTGGTCGATGTGGGCCTTTTCCACGTAGTTCAGGTTCAGGTACTGCCAGTCGGTGACGCTTGGCACCGCTTTGCCGACCAGGTCGCTGACCGAAGCCATGCCCTTGTCGTCCAGGAAATCACTCAGGCCCTGGACAAGGTCATCGATAATTTTGAAGCCGTACACCATAGCTGCCGTGCAGACCTGCACGTTGCTGGCCCCCAGGGCCAGGAAGTCCACGGCGTCGCGCCAGTCGGTGATGCCGCCAATACCGGAGACAGGCAATCCCGCCGTTTCGGGGTTACGGGCGATCTCCGCCACCATGTTAAGGGCGATGGGCTTCACCGCCGGGCCACAGTAGCCGCCATGAGTGCCCTGCCCGTCGGTTGCCGGCCACATGGTCAGGGTGTCGTAGTCCACCCGCATGATGGAGTTGATGGTGTTGATCAGGGACACGCCGTCGGCGCCCCCCGCCCGGGCCGCCCGGGCCGGGGGAACGATGTTGGTCACGTTGGGTGTCAGCTTGATGATGACCGGGGTGCGCGCGTGCTTCTTGGCCCATTCGGTGGCCATCTGGATGTACTCCGGCACCTGGCCCACGGCCGAGCCCATGCCGCGCTCAGACATGCCGTGGGGACAGCCAAAGTTCAGCTCCACGCCGTCACAGCCCGTGTCCTCGATCATGGGCAGGTACTGGGCCCAGGTCTGTTCGTTCATGGGCAGCATCAACGACACCACCAGGGCCCGGTCCGGCCAGTCCCGCTTGACCTGACGGATCTCGTCCAGGTTCACCTGCAGGGGCCGGTCCGTGATCAGCTCAATGTTGTTGAAGCCAATGACCCGTCGCTCGTTGCTGTGGATGGCGCCATAACGCGGCCCGCTGACGTTGACGATGGGTGGATCTTCACCCAGGGTCTTCCAGACTGCACCGCCCCACCCGGCTTCAAAGGCCCGGTTGACGTTGTACGCCTTGTCGGTCGGGGGCGCTGAAGCCAGCCAGAACGGGTTGGGAGAGGTAATGCCAAGAAATGTGCTGTTCAGGTCAGCCATGGTTCTGCCTCAGGTAATCATCGATGGAATGGGCGGCCAGCTTGCCGTCCTGCACCGCGGAAACGGTCAGATCCTCGCCGCCTGCGACGCAGTCGCCGCCGGCCCAGATTCGCTGGTGAGAGGTTCGTCGCTGGTCGTCGACCTTGATTCGGTTGCGCTCGGTGGCCAACGCGTCCCTGGCGTCGGCCAGCTGGTTCCAGTGGAGCTGCTGACCAATGGCCTTGAACACGACATCGGCCGGCAGGGTGACGGTTTCGCCGCTGGGCTCAGGAGACCCGTCAGGCCCCAGCCGGGTCCGATCCATGAGCATGCCGGCCACCCGGTTGTCCGTGACCTGCAGCTCCCGGGGTGACAGCCAGTGCCGGATGACCACCCCCTGGGTCCTGGCATAGTCCTGCTCATGCCGGCTGGCATTCATCTGCTCCGGGCCGCGCCGGTACGCAATGGTTACCTGCCCCGCACCCAGTTTTCTGCTCTGGACCGCCACGTCGATGGCGGTCATTCCGCCACCGATAACCAGCACGTTCTGTCCCACCGCAAGCTCGCCAAGGTCGTCCGCCTGGCGCAGCTCGGCAATGTACTCCACCGCGTCCACCACACCCGCGGTATCCTCGCCGTCCAGCCCCAGGTTGTTGACATCGCCAAGTCCCACCCCCAGGAAAACCGCGTCATAGTTGCCCAGCAGGTGGTCCAGGGTGAGGTCTCCGCCCAGGCGTCCCGGTTGGCGCTCGATGCCGCCCACATCCAGGATGTACTGCACTTCACGCTGTGCAAATTCATCGACTGTTTTATAGGCGGCAATACCGTATTCATTTAATCCGCCCAGCTTTTCCTGGCCGTCGAACAGGTCCACCCGGTGGCCCAGGGTGGAGAGGCGGTGGGCACAGGACAATCCTGCCGGACCGGCGCCAACCACGGCCACCCTCCTGCCGCTGTCAGCCTTCCTGGGAAACAGTTGTTTGCCGGACTGGATGACCGGGTCGGTGGCATATCTCTGCAGCAGGCCGATGACCACCGGCTTGTCCTCGTGGGTATTACGGACGCAGTCCTGCTCACACAGCACCTCGGTGGGACAAACCCGGGCGCACATGCCGCCCATGATGTTTGCACTCAGAATGGTCCGGGCCGACCCGCGGATATTGTCGCTGCGAATCTGCTGGATAAACCCGGGGATGTCGATGTCGGTAGGACAGGCCGCAGTGCAGGGCGCGTCGTAGCAGAAGTAGCACCGGTCCGCCTCGATCAGCGCTTCCGACCGCGACAGGGGTGGGTGTATGTCGGAGAAGTTTTCCTCCAGCTCCGACTGGCTCAACGGCGAACCGGGCAGGTGCGTGGCCATGCTCAGCGCTCGACAGCGGTGGGCTTATTGTGGGCGGCCTGGGCCTTGAGCGCCTCGTAAAAGGACGCGAACGGCGGCCGGTCCACATACTGTCCCGCGCCCCGCTCGACCTGCAGTTGCCCATCCCGGTAAACCACCTTGCCGGCGCTGACGGTATGAGACGCACAGCCCTTTACCGTCATTCCTTCGAAGATATTGAAATCCACCTGCTGGTGATGGGTCTTCGCCGATATGGTCTTGCTGGCGTCGGGGTCCCACACCACGATGTCGGCGTCGGCACCAGGCGCGACGGCGCCCTTGCGCGGGTAGACATTGAAGATCTGGGCGGCATTGGTGGAAGTCACCGCCACGAATTCGTTCATGGTCAGCCGGCCTGTTCCCACGCCGTGGTGCCACAGCACCTCCATGCGGTTTTCCACCCCGGCTGTGCCGTTGGGAATGCCGCGAAAATCGTTTTTGCCCATGGCCTTCTGGTCGGCGCAGAAGCAGCAGTGATCGGTTGCCGTGGTTTGCAGATTACCGGACTGCAGCCCGTGCCACAGGGCCTCCTGGTGATCCTTCGATCGGAACGGCGGGCTCATGACGTAGGCAGCGGCGGTATCAAAATCAGGATCACGGTACACCGAGTCATCCACCAGCAGGTGGCCCGCCAGCACCTCGCCAAACACACGCTGCCCCTCGTTGCGGGCGCGAACGATGGCTTCCAGCGCCTGCCGGCAGGAGGTGTGCACCACGTACAGCGGCACACCCAGGACTTCGGCGATGCGGATGGCCCGATTGGCCGCCTCGCCTTCTACCTGGGGCGGCCGCGACAGTGGATGGCCTTCGGGCCCGGTGATGCCGGCGTCGAATATCTGCTGCTGCAGCCTGTAGACCAGTTCGCCGTTTTCAGCGTGAACGGTGCAGATGGCACCCAGCCGCAGGGCCGTACTGAACGAGTTCACCAGGATCTCGTCGTCGGCCATGATGGCACCCTTGTACGCCATGAAATGTTTGAAGCTGTTGACACCGTGGTCCTTCACCAGGGAAACCATATCGGCCTCCACCGTATCGTCCCACCAGGTGATGGCCACGTGGAAGGAATAGTCGGCCACGGACTTTTCCGCCCATTCCCGCCACTGGCGGTAAGCCTCCATGACGTTCTGCTGGGGATCGGGGATCACGAAATCGATGATCATCGTCGTGCCGCCGGCGGCTGCCGCAGCGGTGCCACTGTAGAAATCTTCGCTGGTCACGGTGCCCATGAAGGGCAGCTGCATGTGGGTATGGGGATCAATGCCGCCGGGCATGACGAACTGCCCGTCGGCATCCACCACCTCGGCGCCGGATGGCGCTTCCAGGTCCGGTCCCACCTGGACGATCCGGCCGTCCTGGCACAACACGTCAGCCCTCACCGTCTGGTCAGCATTCACCACGGTGCCGCCTTTGATCAATAACGTCATGATTTCGTCTCCCTTGCGCTGTTCAGCCCGTGCGCCGGGCCAACAGCCAGTAAATCAGTCCACCGGTAATGGAACCGGTGAACCAGCCATAGTCGTAAAACCAGCCCAGCTGACCCGTTGTCAGCGCCACGACGGTCAGCGCCACCGGAATGCCAAAGGCCAGGAATCCCGGCAGGTTCCACGCCGGATAGGGGCCGTCGTCCAGGTACAGTCCGGGCAGGTCATACTGCTGCTGCTTCACCACGAAATAGTCCACCACCATGATGCCGGCGATGGGTCCCAGCAGGCTGGAATATCCGATCAGCCAGTTGGAGTAGAGGCTTTCCACGCTTACATCGGACACCAGCCAACCCAGTTTTTTCAGCAGCTCCCAGCTCATCAGCAGCAGTCCAATCAGGCCGGTGAGCAAGACACCCTTGGTCTGGTTGATGTAGCGGGGCGCCACGTTCTGGAAGTCGTTTGTGGGTGAAACGATGTTGGCCGCGGTGTTGGTCGAAATCGTCGCGATAATGATCATGGCCATTGCCACCACCACCCACATCGTGCTGTCGATTTTCCCAATGAGATTGATGGGATCAGAAATGGTCTCGCCCACCAGCGTGGTAGAAGCCGCTGTGAGGATCACACCCAGGCCGGCGAACAGCAGCATGGTCAGCGGCAGTCCAATGATCTGGCCGATAACCTGGCTGCGCTGCTTGCGGGCGAAGCGGCTGAAGTCCGGAATATTCAGCGACAGCGTGGCCCAGAACCCCACCATGGCCGTCAGGCCGCCGAAAAAGTAGGGCCAGAAGGAATCGCCTTCGGGCCGGGACGGCGCCTGGGCGAACAGCTCGTTGACCGACGCCTTGGGCCAGGCCCACACCACCAGCCCCAGGGCCACGATCAGCAGCAGCGGTGCCGCAAATGCTTCCAGGTGCTTGATGGATTCAGAACCTCTGATCACCACCCACAGGTTGGCCACCCAGAATATAAAAAAACCAAGCACCTCGCCGGTGCCGCCAAGGCTGGCCCAGGAGTCAAACAGCGCGGACAGCAGCAGGTGCACGGCGATGCCGCCGAACAGGGTCTGGATACCGAACCAGCCGCAGGCGACCAGGGCCCGGATCAGGGCGGGGACGTTTGAGCCAATAATGCCGAAAGAGGCCCGCAGTACCACCGGAAACGGGATGCCGTAGCGGGTGCCGGGAAAGGCGTTCAGCGTCAGCGGCACCAGGATGATGACGTTGGCGATCAGGATGGTCCACAGGGCCTCGCTGACGGACAGGCCAAAATAGGCGGTCAGCACGCCGCCCAGGGTGTAGGTCGGTACGCAGATGGCCATCCCCACCCACAGGGCGGCGATGTTCCAGCGGCTCCAGGTCCGCTGCTCTATCCGGGTGGGTGCGATATCTTCGTTGTAACGGGGACTGCCGGTGACGTCCGTACCGGGATGCAGCTCTACAAAATCACCCTCGACTGAAACCCTGCTGGTTTCCGCCACCGCTCAGCCCTGGACCAGGTCACCGTAGGCTTCGGGCCGACGGTCGCGAAAAAACTGCCACAGGTTCCGGATCTCCCGTACCATCTCCAGGTCGATCTCGTGGACCAGCAGTTCGTCCTGGTCGTAGCTGGCCTGGGCCTCGATCTGGCCCCTGGGATTGACGATGTAGCTGGATCCGTAGAACTCGCCCATCCTGTCGGCCCAGGGTTCTTCCTTTCCGACCCGGTTGATGGCGCCGATGAAAACCCCGTTGGCCGCCGCTGACGCTGGTTGCTCCAGCTCCCACAGGTACTTGCTGAGGCCAGCCACAGTAGCTGAAGGATTGACGATGTACTCAGCGCCGTTCAGCGCCAGCGCCCGCCAACCCTCCGGAAAGTGGCGGTCGTAGCAGATGTAGACGCCCAGCTTGAGGTAGGCCGTGTCGAATACGGGATAGCCCAGGTCTCCGGGCTTGAAAAAGAACTTCTCATAAAACCCGGGATCCACCTGGGGAATATGAGTCTTGCGATATTTGCCCAGGAAGCTGCCGTCAGCGTCGATCACCGCCGCGGTGTTGTAGTACACCCCGGTCATTTCTTCTTCGTAGATGGGCACCACCATGACCATCTGGTGCTTACGGGCATATTCCCGCATCAGGCTGACCGTATGGCCATCGGGAATCTTCTCGGCCGCTGCGTACCACTTGCGGTCCTGGCCGGGACAGAAGTAAGGCTGTGTGAAGACCTCCTGGAAGCACAGGACCTGCACACCCTGCTCCGCCGCACTTTCGATGTGCGGAATATGGGCTTCGATCATCAGATCCCGGATCTGGCTGGGCTCCATGGAGGTATCCCCCTTGAGCCCCATCTGAATCAAGCCACATTTCACCTTGGACATGTTCTCCCCTCCTTCAACTGTTTCCCAAGCCGATGCGGCCGTCACTCCAGGCGCTTCAGAACTTCTCCCAGGGTGCCGACCAGCTGGTCGATATGCTGCTTTTCAATGATCAGTGGCGGCGACATGGCAATGGTGTCGCCGGTGGTGCGGACCAGGACCCCGTTCTCGTAGGCATCCAGGAACGCGCTGAACGCCCGCTTGGTGGGCTGACCGGCAATGGGCTCAAGCTCCACGGCCCCGATGAGCCCGATATTGCGCACGTCGATCACATGGGGCGCGTCCTTCAGTGAATGCAGCGCGTCTTCCCAGTAGTCCGCCATTGCCGCCGCCCGGGTGAACAGTCCGTCGCTCTCGTAAACGTCCAGGGACGCCAGGGCGGCAGCGCAGGCCAGCGGGTGGCCGGAGTAGGTGTATCCGTGAAACAGCTCGATTGCGCCCTCTGGCCCATGCATGAAGGCGTCGTGGATCTCACGCTTGACGAACACCGCACCCATGGGGGCAGCGCCGTTGGTCAGCCCTTTGGCCGCCGTGATGATGTCCGGCTTGACGTCGAAGTACTCGCTGCCGAACGGTTTGCCCAGGCGGCCAAAACCGGTGATCACTTCGTCGAAAATGAGCAGGATGCCGTGGCGATCACAGATCTCCCGCAGCTTCTGCAGGTAGCCCAGGGGCGGAATCAGGACCCCGGCGGACCCGGCTACCGGTTCCACGATCACTGCGGCGACGGTGCTGGGATCGTGCAGTTGCACCAGGCGCTCGAGGTCCTCCGCCAGTTCAGCGCCGTGGGCCGGCTGCCCCCGGCTGAAGGCATTTTTTTCCAGGTTGTGGGTGTGGCGGATATGGTCCACGCCGGTGAGCAGAGATCCGAACATTTTTCGGTTGGCCACCATGCCGCCTACGGAAATGCCGCCAAAGTTGACGCCGTGATAGCCGCGTTCGCGCCCGATCAGCCGGAAGCGCCCGCCGTCTCCGCGAACCCGGTGGTAGGCAATGGCAATCTTCAGCGCGGTTTCCACCGACTCGGAACCCGAATTGGTGAAGAATACGCGGTCAATCCCACGGGGCAGGTGCTGGGCCAATCGCGCCGCCAGTTCAAAGGTGCCCGGGTGCCCCATCTGGAAGCCCGGCGAATAGTCCATCCGGTCGGCCTGGTCCTTGATGGCCTGGGCGATTCGCTTGCGCCCATGACCGGCATTGACGCACCACAGTCCCGCTACCCCATCCAGGATGCGGTTGCCTTCAACGCTGGTGTAAAACATGCCCTCGGCTTCCACCAGCAGGCGGGGGTTGGACTTGAACTGGCGATTGGCCGTGAACGGCATCCAGTGATAGGACAGGTCAGGAAGGTTTTCGCTGCTCATCATATTGGCGGCCCAAATCTTGTCCATTTGGACAGGTTTTAGTAACACACCGGAAAGACGGAGGTCAAACGCGGCGTGGGCGCGGTTTTAGCCGAGGTTGATCCAGGTTGCCTTCAGCTCGGTGTATTTTTCCAGGGCGTGCAGTGACTTGTCGCGACCGTTGCCGGACTGTTTGTACCCTCCAAAAGGTGCCGTCATGTCACCGCCGTCGTAGTAATTTACCCAAACTGATCCGGCTCGCAGGCGCCTGGCCACCTGGTGTGCACGGGACAGGTCACGGGTCCACAGTCCGGCAGCCAGGCCGTAATCCGTATCATTGGCCAATTGCACGGCTTCGTCATCGCTGCTGAAGCTCATGCAGGACAGGACCGGTCCGAATATCTCCTCCCGGGCAATACTCATGTCCGGAGAGACGCCGTCGAACACCGTGGGCTCGATGTACCAGCCGTTGTCGACTACCTCGGCCCGGGAGCCGCCGCAGCGCAGCCGGGCGCCCGCGCGGGAGCCCTCTTCGATATAGTCCAGCACGCGTTCTGCCTGGGTTTCATCCACCATGGCGCCCAGGGACGTTTGCGGATCCAGCGGGTGGCCAGGCTGCCACCGGGCAGCAGCGGCGACCACGGCTTCCAGAAACTCGTCCTGGATCGATTCGTGCACCAGCAGGCGAGACGCCGCGGTACACACTTCACCCTGGTTGCTGAAAATCGCCGCCGCCGAAGCGTTGGCCGCCTCCTGCAGGTCCGGCGCGTCGGCGAAGACCAGATTCGGGCTCTTGCCGCCGCATTCCATGAAGCACCGTTTCATATTGGTCATGGCACCAACGCTCAGCAAATGCCTGGCCACCGCCGTCGAGCCGGTGAACACCAGTCCGTCCACGTCCATGTCGGCGGCCAGCGGTTCCCCGGCTTCGTGGCCGAAGCCCGGCAGCACGTTGAGCACTCCCGGTGGCAACCCGGCCTCCAGGGCCAGCTGCCCCAGGCGGATGGCCGTCAGCGGTGACTTCTCCGACGGCTTCAGGATGACCGAGTTTCCGGTCGCCAGGGCGGGCCCCAGCTTCCATGCCGCCATCAGCATGGGGTAATTCCACGGCACGATGGCGGCCACCACGCCCAGGGGCTCCCGGGAAATCATGCCCAGCTCATCCTGCCCGGTTGCTGCGACCTCCCCGTATACCTTGTCAATGGCCTCCGCATGCCACGCCAGGCAATTCACCGTTGCAGGAACGTCCTCGGTGACGCTGTCGCTGATGGGTTTACCCATGTCCAGGGTTTCCATCAGCGCCAGGTCCTCGGCGTTTCGCTCCACCAGGTCGGCAAACTTCAGCAGTACGCGTTTGCGATGCTGCGGTGACGCCGAAGACCAGGTACCTGAATCAAAGGCGGTTCGGGCGGCGGTCACGGCCAGATCGACGTCATCGTGATTGCAGCGGCTGACCTGGCAAAGTGGACTGCCGTCCACCGGGCTGAGACAGTCGAACCTGCGGCCGGACACAGACCCCGTGGGCGCTCCGTTGATGATGGCGTCTGCTGGAAAGTCGACCTGCCGCGCTCGCTCGCTCCAGTACGCATGATTCTTGTGTTCTGACATAGCTGTTTCCAGGCACCCGGGATTCAGTCCGTATTGTTCAGGTTTTCACCTGATTTGTTCAACTTTAAAGCCATTTTCCGGCAGGAAGTTCGCTTTTCGCGGTGTTTCCCGGCGTTCCGCGCCGCCTAGTGCCCACAAGCCAGTCAGCCAATCACCTGCATTCCGCGCTGGATTGTGCCCGGGGAGATTGCGATAATCGCCGGCAGTGACGCTAGAAATACCCTTAATGCGATGAGCCTGCTAGATCAACTGGAACAACAGGCCAAAGAGCGAAAAGAAAAAGAACGCAGGGACCAGCAAGCGCTAAACCAGCAGCAAGACCGCTATCGCTCTCTAACCGCGCCGGCCATGAAAAAGCTTTTTGAGTACCTCAAAAAGCTGGCTCAGCACGTCAAGTACCTGGACTCGCCGCAAAAAATCACCTATCACGTGCCTCACTATGGAGACGTGACCGCGACCATCGACCCGGAGTTCCAGATCCGGCTGTCTTCCGAAAAAGGCGTTCGCAGCGAGGTGCAGGTGCAGGCCAACGGCTTCATTGAAAAGTCCAGCGTGCCCGAAGTCACGCTGAATCCCCAGCAAGCTGACGCCCTGGATTCTTTTGTCCGGGAACACTCGCTGCACGGCGATAAGAAGGTGATGAAGACCGCATCCGGTGAAATGGTGGGCGCCACCTATCGCATCCATGGGCAAATCATCTGCCTGGGAACCGTGCGCTCCCACACCGATTCAAAAATGCTGGATTTCGAGTTCGTCAATTTTCGCGGCCTGGAGGTCCAGCGTCGCAGGGCCAACCCCGAGCAGGTCAATGACGATTTCTGTGACAAGCTTGGACGTTTCCTGGTGGGACAGGACCTAAGCTTTTTCTCCGAAACTCTGCCTGAAAGCTACAAGGAAGGAATCAAGGAGCAGGTTAAGAAACAGGAAGAAGTCAAGAAAATGGAGATGCTGGAAATCGAGATTGAACGACTCGAACGGGAGGAGGAGAAAGCGGCATCACTGCGCGGGCGACTCTCCAACCGGTTCGGCTTCCTGTCGAAACGCCTCAAGGGTGATTAGCCTGGATTGTTCATGAACTCGCCGGGCTGGCGGCGCGAAAAAAAATTTGGGGGAAAACCTCAGTAACCGTCGTCGTAGTGGTGAGCCAGACTTCGATAGCGGCGTTGAATGATGACAAATAACGGGATGTTAAGGGCACATTCATGAAACTGTCATATGCTTGGTAGGACAATGAAAGTCTGGGAGAAGACAGTGCTGGCAGGCCCTGGCTCGAAAGCCGCGCAGCAAACGGACAGGAGGATCGAATTGTGAGTGGCGCAAACTGGTTCACGACAATTTGGATGACGGGTGCAGTGCTGTACCTGCTGCCCACCTTCATCGCCTTCTACCGCCACGCCAACTCGCTCTGGTCCATCGCCGTGCTCAACCTGCTGTTTGGCTGGACCCTGATCATGTGGTTCGGCGCATCAGTCTGGGCGATCACCGACAAAACAGACTCCCGCTGATCCGGCACATCTGCCGGGGACCACGGCGCACCCAATCCCGCCATTGAAGGCCCTACCAGGGTCCAGTAACCTCCTCCTGCAAGTGCTGCGCGGAAGGGGAACCAATGGAATCCAATAAATTTTCACGGGATGGTCTGCTGGACTTTCTCAAGCAATCCGCCATCGCCGGCGCCCTCAATCCCGCCACCGCCAGAAGCCGACGAAATGCGGCCGAGCAGCTTCTGACCCAGCTCACCACGGAAGAAGCTTCGGACCTGCGGCAACTGGACGTCGACGAATTGTGCAGCCGCTTTCACAAGCTCCAGGACAGCAGCATTCGCCCGGAAACGCTGAAGATCTACAACTCCCGCCTGAAATCCGCGCTGCAGGACTACTTCGCCTGGCTGGACAACCCGGACGACTTTGTCTCGGCCGGCGGTGAAACCCGGCCCCAGCCGGTCAAGCGCGCCCAGGCAGGCCGGAAATCCGCAGAGGAAAAGGCCCTGGAGGGTATCCGGCTGACCGCCACCAGCATGCCCGCAGACCTTTTGCCGATTCCCCTGCGCCCGGACCGTGTGGTCTATATTCAGAATCTCCCGCTGGATCTCACCGCTGATGAAGCTGAGAAGATCCAGCGCGTCGTCGGCGCACTGGCCGTGGCCAGGGACAGCGACTCGTGAATCGTTACATGCTGGTTGCGCCGTTGGCGCTGTTCGGCGTGGCCGGGGTGGCCCTGTATTACTACTTCATGCAGGGGGGAGCGGGAGGCCCGTTCCACGACAACCTGCTGCCGGAGCTCATCGGGTTCTGCATCGAGGGGTTCTTCCTGGTTGGGCTGTTGAGCTTTTTCCAGCAAACCCGCGAGCACGAGCGCCGCAAGGCATTGTGGCTCAGCCTGCGTGGTGCCTTGCGTGAGTTCCTGTCGCATCTCGACGTCGCATTCCTGGCCCAGGACGCTGAACCGTCCAATTCACAGTCCCTGGAGCAGGATCCCACGGTTGTGGGTGAACTGCTGGGCAAGCTGAAGGAATCCGAACTGGACCTGGACAGCATGGTCTCGCTCAAGGAGATTGCCATTCGCAACCTGGGCCTGGCCCACGACCTCATTCCCGTGGCAGCCCAGCTCAGCGCGGGTCATATGCGCTGGTGGATTGCCATTGTGGATGCGATGCGCTCGCTGACCGAGGCCGGCGACCGTGACGCGGTGGAGCGCAGCATCTACACCATGCTGATGAACGTCAGGGAGTTTGACGACCTGCGGCTGTAGGGCCTGGCCATGGACCTGACGCACGCCATTGGCGCTTGCCCCTGGCGGCCCCGTTGGGGACTCTGAGATTCAGTGAACCGGATGACAGGACACTAATGGACTAACGGTTCCAGCAATAGTCGACGTCTTTGTCGCCGGTGATGGTCCGGACGCCTGTGTTGCTCAGGCCAAAGGTCAGGCAGTCGGTGTCGCCGGTCTGGTTACCCACGGGGACGGCCTGCAGGGTATAGCTGGTCGCCAGCACGTTGCCCGAAATCAGGTAGTAGGCGTTTTCCGAGTCGTAGCCCCCGCCGAGATCGGTGGCGATGTTGCAGGACGCGTTGTTGTAGGTCCCGAACCGGGTGAAACAGCGTTCCAGACCCTGCTGGGCGCCCACCAGCCCCGTCTTGGCGTCACCGCGCCGGGAACGCTCCACGAATTCTGAGTAGGCCGGGATGGCGATGGACGCCAGGATGGCAACTATGGCAACCACGACCATCAGTTCAATCAGGGTGAATCCACGTTGTTTCATGTCAGTTCTCATTATGTCAATGAACGGGGCCGGTGCCCCGCTCATTGTAACTCACGGAGCGCAAACGGCTGCGCTCCCGTCCAATCAGTTCAGCTCACGCTCACCCCAAACGGTGCGGCCTTCCTTGATGCAGCCGATGGGAATCCGCTGTCGGGTGACCGGGTCGATGACCACCACCGGGCGTGATCCCAGGGGGCAAGCCGAAATGATCTCGTCCTCGTCTGCGTCGGAGCAGGAGGCGTCGTTGGGGTTCAGGATGCAGAAGCAACCCGGACCACTCGGATCGTCGTAGCAGGACTGGACCCGCTCTTCACCCGTCTTGTCGATCACGACCGGCGGAACCAGCGGTGCCCCGGTGGAGAGCTCAAGCACGCCACAGTCGGTGCAGTCGATGGAATTACTGGCCAGTTTCGGCGCGCCGGTTACGGCATCGAGCACGTAAAGTCGCGGCACACCTCCCGGGGTACACGGCGTATTGGTGGGCTCAAACGTAGTGAAAATCAGCACCCCGAAGTTCACCCTGGGCGTTGACACCACCCGCTCCCCGGTTGGGTCATTCAGGTTGAGGGCAAGATCGATGTACCAGCCCTGACCCAGTTCGCCGGGAATGGTGGTGGAATCGAAGTTCCGCAGGTTCAGGCCATTGTCCACCACGGTGGAACCCAGCTTGATCTGGTGCAGATCATCACGATCCTTGGAAGAACCGATGTTGAAATCGGCCAGCGGGTCCAGGTCGGGTCGGTCTTCCACCACCGCGAAAAAGGTCTGCATCTGCGGATTGGCACTGACCGTGGCATCGGAGGTTTCAAAGAACTTGCCGCTGCCGAAGAACAGCGCCAGGTCGCCCTGAGGCGTTCGGGTCAGGGTCGGCGCAGAGGTAATGGGCTGACGATTGCCGTTGGGATCCGTCGCCACGAACAGCGGCAGCGGGTTGCCCCCGGAGGTGAATGCGGAACTCCAGGATCCGGGGCTTGCGTCGGATAGATCGAACTTCCACAGGTTGCCCTGCAGGTCGCCGATGTAGGCATTGGCCACCGACAGCCCATCCACTCCGTTCAACTCCAGACGCGGCGACGCCAGGCCTGCGGGGTTGACCGCATCGCCCACCTCGGTTTCCAGCTTGGCAATCACGCTGCCGGTGAACAGGTCTACCACGAACAGGATGCCGTCGTTGTTCTGGCTGTTGTAGCCGTTGCCGAAAATGGCCACCCAGCGGCCATCCGAGATGCGGGAAATCACCGGCCGGCCGATGGTCACGCCCAGGTCCGGGTCGTCATTGCCGGACAGCTCCCACAGCACGTCGGAGGCGTCGAAGCTGGTGGGGTCCGTGATATCCAGCGCGAACACCGCGCGACCGCCGGCACCCGTAGCGCCCACCAGGATGGTTCTCCAGCCGCCATTGTAGGCATCACCCACGGTGGCGGTGGAATCCACATAAAACTCGTGCAGGTAATTGGGGTTGCCCAGTTCAGCGGTCTTGGGAATCACGTCCCGCGGCACGTAGGCCATCATTTCCGTCCCGTCCTCGGCCCGGAATCCGTGCATCATGGCGTCATTGGCCCCCACGTACACCATCAGCGGTCGGGACTGCTTGGTGGTGTCCACGTAGTTCAGATAGCTCATGCCGCCGCCGGCGCCACCGGGCAGGCGCGCCCAGCCTTCGTTACCGGGTCCGGCAACTACCGGCTCGGAGTTCACCACGTCACCCAGCAGGTTCTGGCGGTCCCGCAGAGGGCTGCCGGCCAGGGACTGGTCACCGGCAATGAAATCGATGAACTGTGAACCCGTGAACAGCGGCGACGCGTCGGTGATGTCAACGCCCAGCACCGTCTGGATGCTGGTGGCCAGGGCAGTCTGGACCGATGTGTCCAGGTTATTGTAGTCAAACGTCGTACCGCCGCTGTCGTTAATGGTCAGGATGTTGCGGGGCGAGGTGCGCGCCTGGAGCACCGATTCAGCGTTCCAGTCGATGGAACCGTCCAGGGCCAGGGCCACCAGGTTGCCGGACCAGTCAAAGCTGTCGAAGGCTGCCTGGTACAAGCGGCTCTCCGTGGTCAGTCGGGTCGATGTTGCGGTCAGAGCGGTGGTGGGCCGGGACCGCTGCACGATATCCTGCAGCGCGCTGGAAAACTGCTCCGCAACCTCGGTGGGTGTGGCGGCATTCAGCATCAGGCCGCGGCCGTTGACGGCAGCGTGATACAGGTCATCGATCTGGGTCGGATCCCGGCTGCCGTTGACGTCGGGCCATGTCGGCGGGTTGTCATAGGCGTCTTCGATCTCGGTATGGGTCACGTTGTAAATGGTGCCCCGGCCGTTCAGCACCACCATATAGGTGTTCATGTGCGAGTCCGTCTTGCAGTCCAGCGGCGTTGGGAATGTCGCGGTGTCGCAGTCCCGCGGCACTGCCACGTCACCCCGGTTCTGGATGGGAATGCCCAGCCCGCTGATATCCAGGTTCTCGTAGTAGTCCATGGCAATGTCAGCGATGGAGTCGCTGATGTTATCGGCATAGGGCGAGCCCTCACCGCCGTCGGCATTGCCGGGGCTGGGGATGCCGCCCAGGGAGGAAAACCCGTCGGTGAACATGACCGCGAAGTTCTTCTGGCACTCGAACTCGATGATGGGGTTACTGGTTCGCTCGAACTGCAGGCCCGCGTGATTCAGCGCCTGCCGGTTGGGGGTACCGCCACCGAAATTCTCGGCCACGATGTCCTCCAGGAAATCTTCGCGCTCATCCACCGCGGGGTTGTTGTCGAAATTCCGCATGGTGACGGTGTTTCGGTTGTTGATGGTGAAGTAACCAACGTTGAAGCCCAGTCGCAGGTCACGGAAGGCGCCCACGATGCCGTTGCGCACCGACAGGTGGCGCTTGCGGTAGTAGCTGAACCAGTTGGCGAAGTTCTGCATCTCCTGGGTGCCGGCGCTGATGTCGGTACGAACCAGGCAGGAGCCGTCGGGTCCCAGCGCGTCCACATCGCCGGTAATGGTGTTCAGGTCGCTGGGGCGACGCTCGAACAGCTTGTAGTTGGCCGGCAGCGGAGCACCGCAGTCGCCCAGCACGATGGCGCCGCCACCATCCAGCACCGAATAGGTGCCGGTGTCCACCGGCGTGTAGTAAAACGCCGGATAGAAGTCCACGCCCCGCTGGCGGTCATCGCCACCGGTCCAGACCGTGTCCGTTGCTGCCGTGACCCAGCTGGTGCCGTTGTGCCAGCGGGTTCCTTCGGGAATGACCATGCCGTTGTGGAAATGGTAGCGGTCATTGCCGCCGCTGAATTCAAAGTCCGAGGTCAGGTCAAAATCGCGGTTGGCGTTACCGGTTGACCCGGAGGGATCCGACACGGCGTTGCGTTCGTCCATATCCACGAAGGTGCGCCCCGGAAAGCTGGGCCACGGATCGTAGGTCTGGGTCGGGTCGTAGTAGCCGGCGTTGTAGGCCGAACTGCGCATGAAGTTGTACTGGGCAAACGGCGGAATCAGCTTGTGACTGCCGGTCCCCGGTCCCTCGGTAAACGGAAACAGATAGGCGGATTTACCATCGTTGAAGCCGTTGTCGCGGTTGAAGAACAGCGTACCGTCGTCACGCACAAACGAGTCGACGTTGCCGCGCTGCCACCATAGCGACCCGTCATTGGTCGGCACGATAGTCTCGAAGGACATGGAGCCGGAGTCATCCAGCACCACCATGACGTTGCTCTTGACGTTCTGAAAGACCACCAGGGGCTGTGAAGCAATGTCCAGAGCGCCCCAGGCGTTACCGCTGAAGAAGCAGGCGAACGCAAGTCCGGCGACGCACTGCAGCTTATTCCCAAATTGACGTTTCATGTCCATACCCTCCGGGCAGCCAGTCAGCCGACCGTTGTCAAATCAGTCTTCGTAGTAATAAGTCGTTACAACCAGGTCACTGGCCCTGGCCGCCGGTCCTTCGGCGTAGCCAAACACCAGAAAATAAGACGAGCGGTTGCCCGCACCCACCAGGGGTTCTTCCTCCAGCGGCTTGCAGGCCACGCTGCGCCCTCCGACCCCGCTCATTTCCACCACCTGGTACCGCATGTCACCGCGGTTGGTGTAGGTGGTCGGCGGCGTCGGCCAGGTGGTGGGATCCGGGTTGGCCAGGATCTTGCCGCCGGCGCAGTCATAGACACCGAGTCCGCTGTCCACCCAGGTCTGGGGCAGGAGCCCGCCCGAGGTGCCGGTTTCGGCGGCAACCTTGACGATCTGCTCCACCTGCCGGACGATGTCCTCGGCGGTCTGAAACGCCAGGTTGGCCTCGCGAACGTTGCCGGCCATGCGTTCCTGCAGCGTCGTGCTGCGCATGGCGCTGATGGATATCAGCGACAGGACCATCAGCATCATCAGTCCCATGATCAGCGCCACGCCTTTTTGTCGTTTGAAGTTGTTCATGGAATGCCTCAAATCACGTTGACGCGGTTACGGACGGCCACGGTCGTTGAAAAGACCTGGCGCAGCCGGGAATCGTCGATGGGATCTACGATGGTGCCCTGCAGATCGTAGGTCTGATCGTCCACCTCCAGGTCCGCGGCCTCGTTGGATCGAACCAGCAGGGAGACCCTGATGGAAACGATGTTGCCGGGTGTGACCACGGCGTCGGCCTCCAGGTAATTCACGTTGCCGAAAATATCCAGTTCGCCATACATGACCTGGATGTTCTCCACGCCCTCGATCAGTTCCTCGGGCACACCGTCACCGCCAAAATCCATCTGGAACAGGGCCGGCTGACCGCTGGCACCGATCCCCACGTAGAACAGGACGCTGTGAAACGGCAGCACCTGGGCTTCGTCGTTGTAGTTTCGGCTCAAGCCGGCCGCGATGTTGCCGGGCACCGGCCCGCCATCATCCAGCGAAAACACCGGCGAACCGTCGTTGGTGCGCTGAAACAGGTCGCCACCGGTATTGCAGTCGGTGACCAGCACCAGGCTGCCCTCGGGGTAGATGGCGTCCAGCTGATTCTGGCTGTAGGGAGCCGGCGGTGTCGCGCCGCAGGCGACCCCCATGTTCAGGGCCAGGTCCGCCGTGCCGGCGTTGTAGCCGCAGGCCGTCAACCGGTCGATGGGATCGGAATACTTGATGATCAGCACGTCACTGCCCGGCACCGCGCGATCGATCACGTCCTGGGGAACCGGCAGGCCAAAGTTCGAGTTGTAGTCTCCTCCGGCCACTTCACCCAGGGCCAGCTCCGGCAGCGCGTAGGCGTCTCCCTCATTGGTCCCGTCGTACTCGAATCCAACGATGGGTACGTTGGGGTTATGAATCGCCGCGAAGTATCCGGCGGACGCGGTATTCAGCACCTGGTTGACGTTCAGATTGGCCACGCAGAAGTTGACCCGGCCCGCCGGACGCAAGCGCGGCTTCAGCACCTCCAGCACAAATCGGCCGGACTCCTGCACCCGGGACAGAGCCTGCTGGGAGCGGTAGGCCTGGTTGGTGGAATAGAACACCTGCACCACGCCGCCGGCGATGATGACCCCCAGCAACAGTGCCACCATCAGTTCGATCAGTCCGAAGCCCCGCTGGGCGGCTGCCCGGTTTCCATTTCCCTGGTTCCCGATTCCGTTCATATCCTCGTTTCCATTTCGAACCACTGCAGGTTGGTGTCAGCAGTGTCGTATCCCCCGGACGCATTGGAGCCACCGGTGACCCCACCGATAGTTTCATCCACCCAGCGGACCCGAACCGTTATGGCGCAGTCCGCTGCTGAACAGTTGATGGCGCCGCCGCCGGCGCCGACCACTTCCAGTACCCCGCCCGGCAGGGTAGCCGCAACGATGTCCGCCCACTCACCCAGCTGGGCCGCCGACGGACCGCCGTTCAGAATGAGCTGCTGTCGGTTGGCCCGGATGCGGTCCAGGAGCTCGTAGGACACATTGGTGGCCTGGGTGCGCTGGTAGGCGTTGAAGTTGTTGCGCAGGGAAATGCCCTGCAGCCCCGCCAGGCCCAGCAGTCCAAATGACAGGATCAGCAGAGCCACCAGTACCTCGATCAGGGTCACACCGCGCTGTCGGCGGCCAGTTTGGGTCTCCCGATTCATCAGCAATCCTTCCTTTCCACTGATATTGCGCCGGATCGGGATATCGTGATGTCCCGGTTGTTCTGGTTCTTGCAGCCATCTGCCAGGATGTTGAGCAGGTAGGCCTGGGGCAGGAAACCGCTGGGCAGAAAATCCATCGGGTCCGCATCCACCGTCAGTACGCCTGCCTCGGTCGCTGCAAACTCCAGCAGCACCTCGTCCCCGGCGTCGTCGTAGTCACCATCGTTGTTGGTGTCCAGCTTCAACTGGTAGCCGGTGTTCCAATCTCCATCCACGGACCAGAGGCCGACCCGCTGGCCCCGGGACAGCGCCTCGTTGCGGGCCAGCTGCAGCACGCCGATCACCTCGTTGACCTGGGACGTCGTGCGCTGGTTCTGCACAAAATTGTTAAACGCCGGGATGCCGATGGTGATCACGATTGCGAGCACCGCAAGCGCCATCACCAGCTCCACCAATGTAAATCCGTATTCGCGTTTCATGGCTACCTTATATAATGAGATTTACAGTCGCCTCAACGGCTGGCCGATGGTCGGCCATGATTGCGTTACCAGCGGCAACTGCCTGAATTTAAAGCGCGCCAGACGGGCCCCGGACCCAGAATGCCTGCTTTCCCTGTGGGTGCCATTGTAACAGGCCAGGCGGATGCAAATTCGGGCTGAACGGTAGCGCAGGCATTGACAACCGGCGCCGCCGGCGCCACCTTGCAGACCATGGAAAGCCCCTACCAGAACATCTGGCGAGACGGCCTCTGGCACAACAATGCCGGACTGGTTCAGCTGCTGGGCCTGTGTCCTCTGCTGGCCGTGTCATCCACGGTGGTCTACGGTCTCGGTTTGGGGCTGGCCACCACATTCACCCTGGTGCTGTCCAACGCCATCGTGTCGCTGTCACGTGGGTGGATTTCCCCAGAAGTGCGAATCCCGGTCTTCGTGGTGATCATTGCCGCTGCCGTCACCCTGGTGGAACTGGTGATTCACGCCTTCGCCTTTGAGCTCTACCAGGCGCTGGGCATTTTCCTGCCGCTGATCGTGACCAACTGCGCCATCATCGCCCGGGCCGAGGCATTTGCTTCCCGCAACGGCCTGGGCCCCGCCGCGGCGGACGGGCTGGCCATCGGGCTTGGCTTCACCGCCGTATTGCTGGTCCTTGGCGCCATGCGCGAGATCCTGGGCCGGGGGACCCTGTTCGACCAGATGGAGCTGGTGCTGGGTGAATGGGGCGCGCGGCTGGTTCTGGACCTGCCCGGGCTGTCCGGCTTCCTGCCGGCACTGCTCCCCCCGGGGGCCTTTATCTGCCTGGGGCTGCTGGTCGCCGCCAAAAAAGCCCTCGACAATCGCGGCGCCAGAGAAATTCCTGCGGGAGTGCCGGAGCCCCAGGCGTGAAACTCGCGCAGCGGAACGAGATGTTCCGCCGGCTGCAGCAGGCCAACCCCCACCCGACCACTGAACTGGAGTATCAGAATCCGTTCGAGCTGCTGATCGCGGTGATCCTGTCGGCCCAGGCCACCGACGTCTCGGTCAATAAAGCCACGGCCAGGCTGTTTCCGGTAGCCAACACGCCCCAGGCCATCCTGAGCCTCGGCGAGGAGGGCCTGAAGCAGCATATCCGGACCATCGGACTGTTCAACAGCAAGGCCGCAAACATCATGGTCACCTGCCAGCTGCTGCTCGAGCAGCACAATGGCCAGGTCCCGCAAACCCGTGAGGAGCTCCAGGCGTTGCCCGGTGTTGGGCGAAAAACCGCCAACGTGGTGCTCAACACGGCTTTCGGCCAGCCCACCATGGCGGTGGATACCCACATCTTCCGGGTGAGCAACCGGACCGGGCTGGCACCGGGAAAAACACCTCTGGCGGTGGAAAAAAAACTGCTGAAGGCGGTCCCGAAACCCTATCTGGTGGACGCGCACCACTGGCTGATCCTGCACGGGCGCTACGTCTGCAAGGCCCGCAAACCGGACTGCGCGGACTGCATTATTGCCGACCTCTGCCGCTACGCGCACCGGACCAAATGATCCGTTAACACCATTCTTACAATCCCGGACTATACTCAGCGCCGAAAAATGAAAGCATTTTTCCGGCCGCCGGGTCTTTGATGCTGTGGTTACGATTTGCAGCGTTAACAGCAGTCGGCAGCCAACAACAGGAAAACGAGTTTACGGATGGGGCATTTGCCCTGGGTGACACCCATTTAACAAGCGGCCATGGCCGCATCATGACACTGTGAGGATGGACCTAATGTCGAACCAAGAGACCAAAGCTAACTGTATCAAGCCCTTGACTGCTGCCGTTGGCGCCGCGTTTGTTTCAAGCGTTGCCCTGACCGGAGCGGCCGTTGCGGCTGAAAATCCGTTTGAGCTCACCGACCTGGACAGCGGCTACATGGTGGCTGGCAAAGACAAGGGTGAGGAAGGAAAGTGCGGCGAAGGCAAGTGCGGCGGCGACAAGGGCGAGGAAGGCTCCTGCGGCGAAGGCAAGTGCGGCGGCGACAAGGGTGAAGAAGGCTCCTGCGGCGAAGGCAAGTGCGGCGGCGACAAGGGCGAGGAAGGCTCCTGTGGCGAAGGCAAGTGCGGCGGCGACAAGGGCGAAGAGGGCAAGTGTGGTGAAGGCAAGTGCGGTGGCGCTGCCTGATCTGATCTGAAGCCATGAGTCAACGACACCCCGTAAATGGTGCCGGACTCGGACTGCGGCGGGCCCTGCTGGGCCCGCTGCAGCGATTCGAGGGGCCCTACCCGGTGGACTTCTGGGAGGTCGCGCCGGAGAACTGGATCAACGTCGGTGGGCGGCTGGGGCGAAAGCTCCGGGAGTTCACTGAGCAGCACCCCTTCGTGTGCCACGGGTTGTCGCTGTCATTGGGTGGGCCGTCCCCCCTGGACGAGACCTTTCTGCACAAGGTGCGCAACTTTCTGCAGACCCACAACATCCGCTGTTACAGCGAACACCTGAGCTACTGCACCGATGAAGGTCACCTGTACGACCTGATGCCGATCCCCTTTACCGAAGAAGCCGTGGACTACGTGGCAGAGCGCATTCAGCGAACCCAGGACATCATCGGTCAGCGAATCGCTATCGAAAACGTCTCCTACTACGCCGCGCCAGGCCAGGAGATGGACGAAATCGAATTCATCAACGCCGTGCTGCAGAAAGCGGACTGCGATCTGCTGCTCGACGTCAACAACATCTACGTCAACAGCGTCAACCACCGCTACGACGCCCTTGAGTTTCTCAGCGGGCTGCCCGGTGAGCGGGTGGCCTACTGCCATATAGCCGGCCACTACAACGAGGCCGAAGACCTGATAGTCGATACCCACGGTTCCGCCGTCATTGACGGTGTCTGGCAGATCCTGGACAAGGCTTACCAGCTTTTCGGCCCCATGCCGACCCTGGTTGAGCGGGATTTCAACTTCCCGCCGGTTGAAGAGCTGTTTGAAGAAGTCCAGAGGGTCCGGGACTACCAGTCCGGACACGACTACCCCGAGCAGGCCACGGCCCATGCCGGCGCCCGCTGAGGGTTCACTGCGGGACCTGCAAACCCGCTTTGCCGCCCACATCCGCGACCCGGATGCCAACCCGGCGCCCGGCGACGTGGAGGACCGGCGCATGGCGATCTACCGGGAGCTGTTTTTCAACAACATCCAGGGATTCATCGCCGGCAATTTCCCGGTTTTGCGCAAGCTCTACAGCAGGCAGGACTGGCTGGCACTGGTGCGCGATTTTTACGCCCGCCACCAGAGCCATACCCCGATGTTCCCGGAACTGCCGCGGGAGTTCCTGCAGTTCATGGAGTCCGAGCGGGGCGATCACGCGGGTGACCCACCCTTCGCCCTGGAACTGGCCCACTACGAATGGGCCGAACTGGCGCTCTACATGGACGAAAACGACATCGACGATGTCCCGGCGGATCCGGCAGGCGACCTGCTGGACGGCCGCCCCGTGGCGTCGCCGGTGGCGTGGCTGCTGAGCTACCAGTACCCGGTGCATCGAATTCGGCCGGATTTTCAACCCACCGAGGCGCCAGCCAGCCCCACGTACCTGGTGGTTTACCGGCGGCGAAACGATCGGGTCAGGTTCATGGAACTCAATGCCGTGTCGGCCCGACTGCTGCACCTCATCCAGAGCGAACCCGGCCTCACCGGACGGCAATACCTGGAGCGCATTGCCGGTGAACTTGGACAGCCCGCGGAACAACTGCTCGACGGCGGCAGCAACATCCTTGACGACCTGGCCCGCCGGGAAGTGTTGCTCGGTACCCGGCCTGAAAGCTGACGCGGACCGGGGGCCCTGGACCTCAGCCAAAGTCTCACCATGTTATGCTGGACGCGATGTCGCCGCCTGAGCACAAATCCGCCATCGCGCGGCGTTTCCGGGGTTTTCTTCCAGTCGTCGTTGACGTGGAGACCGGCGGTTTCAATCCCGCCCGTCACGCGCTGCTCGAGATCGCCGTCTGCCCTATTCGCATGGATGACTCAGGTCTGGTGGCGCCGGGATCAATCGTGTCAGCCCACGTCAAACCGTTCCCTGATGGCGTAGTGGAACCCGAGTCACTGGAGGTCACCGGCATCGACCCGGACCATCCGTTTCGCAACGCCGTGGAAGAACTGGAGGCACTGCGGCAGATTTGCCGACCGGTGCGACAGGAAATGCGGGACACGGGCTGTAATCGGGCGATCCTGGTAGGCCACAACTCGGCCTTTGACATGGCGTTTCTGAACGCCGCCATCGAACGAACTGGCTACAAGCGTTCGCCTTTTCATCCGTTCAGCACCTTCGATACGGTGACCCTGGGCGGGCTGGCCTATGGCCAGACTGTGCTGGCAAGGGCCGCGTCAGCGGCAAAGATCGAATGGCAGGCCGACTACGCCCATTCGGCAACCTACGACGTGCAGAAGACCTCGGAGCTGTTTTGCGCCATTGTCAACCAGTGGCATGAAAAGATAGGAATTCCCTGGACCTGGCCCAACAACAGCTGAACCCACGCGCAAGGTGTATCAGCTGGCGGCCAGGAACTCCGGCTGGAGGTTGGATACCATGGCCTGCAATTCGCCCTGCTGCAGCAGGTCACACACCACTTCCGCGCCCCCCAGGAACTCGCCGTTGAGAAAAACCTGAGGCACTCCACCCCAGTCGGATTGCTTGGGCAGAAACGCCCTGACCTCCGGATCCTGCCGCAGGTCCAGGTGAAGATAATCCGCGCCTACGCTGCCCAGCGCCTCGACCACGTCAAAGGATCCCTGACACATCGGCTTGTCCGGGGTGCCCCGCATGAAAACGATCAGAGAGTGAGATTGGAGAATGCCCTGCAGGCGTTCGGTGGCGTTCATTAAGTATCCATCGGAAACTTGGATCGGAATTATTACATATCCACCGTTAACGCAAAGTAAAATTTGGTTAATTCCCGGGCCGAAACGGCGCCTGCGGGGACATGAGCCGCCTCCCGGCGCACCTTCAAAATTTCCCCGGGCATCCCGTTGATAAACACTGGCAATGACCTGATCTAGACAATCGTGCGGCTACAGTTGCGGTCGCTTATTTCACCACCTTGAACAAGGAGCTTTCAGTGGCTATTGAACTACCCCCGTTGCCCTACGAGCGTGACGCTCTGGAACCCCACATTTCGTCCGAAACCATCGATTTCCACTACGGAAAGCACCACCAGGCCTATGTCAACAATCTCAACGGCATGATCGCCGGCACCGAAGATGAGTCCCGGTCGCTGGAAGAGATCATCCGGTCCTCCAGTGGCGGCCTGTTCAACAACGCGGCCCAGATCTGGAATCACACCTTCTACTGGAACTGCCTCAGCCCTGCCGGCGGTGGCGATCCCGAAGGCCCCCTGGCCGACGCCATCGTTCGCGATTTTGGGTCCATCGACGCCTTCCGTGAGCAGTTCAGCAAGACCGCTGCAACCACCTTCGGCAGTGGCTGGGCCTGGCTGGTCCAGCGCGCGGACGGCACCCTGGCCCTGACCAGCTCCAGCAACGCAGAAACCCCGCTCACCGGCGAAGACACCCCGCTTTTGACCTGCGATGTGTGGGAGCACGCGTACTACATCGACTACCGCAATGCTCGCCCGGACTATATTGCTGCGTTCTGGAACCTTGTAAACTGGGAGTTTGTCGCGTCTCAGATGAACTGATGTCATGAATCACCCCAAGCAGCCAGCGCCGGACCACCTGCTGGGCGTCTACGGGCGGATGCCCGTTCGTTTCCAGCGTGGCGAAGGCGTGTGGCTGTGGGATGATCAGGGAAACCGCTACCTGGACGCCATCACGGGAATCGGCGTGTGCAGCCTTGGGCACGCCCATCCGGAGATTGCCGACGCCATTGCCGACCAGGCACGGACACTGATTCACACGTCCAATATTCCGCGCATTCCGCTGCAGGAACAGCTGGCGGAACAGCTGTGCGAGATCGCCGGGATGGATCACGCGTTTTTCGGCAACTCCGGCGCGGAAGCCATCGAATGCTGCGTCAAGATGGCCCGGGCCTACGGCCATCGGGTGCGGGGCATTTCCAGCCCCGAGATCCTGGTCATGTCGGGTTGTTTCCACGGTCGGACCATGACCTGCATCAGTGCCAGCGACAATCCCAAGTACCAGCAAGGTTTTGAGCCCCTGCTGCCGGGTTTTGTCAGCGCCCCTTTCGGCGACCTGGACGCGGTTCGGGCACTGGCATCCAGCCACCCGTCCCTGGTGGCCGTGATGCTGGAACCCGTGCAGGGCGAAGGCGGCGTTGTGGTGGCCCCAGACGGCTACCTGGCCGACCTTCGAGGGCTGTGTGATGAGCTGGGGCTGCTGCTGATTGCCGACGAAGTTCAGACCGGCATGGGCAAAACCGGCAGCTGGTTCGCCTACCAGCACGAACAGGTGGTTCCGGACATTGTCGCGGTCGCCAAGGCGCTCGGAAACGGGGTCCCCATCGGGGCGTGTCTGGCGCGAGCCGAGGTATCCCAGGTCATGGTGCCCGGAGATCACGGTTCGACCTACGGCGGCAATCCCCTGGCCTGCCGCGCCGGCCTCGCCGTCATCAATATCATGCGGCGCGACGACATTCCCCAGCGGGCCGCCGACATGGGGCAGCGCCTGCGCCTGCGCCTGGGCCAGCGCCTGGCCGACACCCCCGGAGTCCGGGAAATTCGCGGCCGCGGGCTGATGATCGGCATCGAACTGGACCGCGACGCCACCCCGGTCAAGACCGCGGCCCTGGGCCGGCATGTCCTGACTAACGTCACCCGCGGGAAGGTGGTGCGGTTGTTACCGCCGCTGATTATTGAGCAGGAGGAATTGGAGCTGCTGGCCGAGGTCATTGGTGATTCGATTCTGCAGCTTCTGGAAGGGGGCGAGTAGCTGCTCAATGGGGAACGCTCGCTGCGCGAGCTAGGAAACGCGTCCTGCGGACGCTGGGGAACGCTCGCTGCGCGAGCTGGGGAACGGCCGCTATGCGGCCTGGGAAACGCGCGCTTCGCGCGCTGGGTTGTCCCCCCTGCTGCTCGCCAATCCACACGCAGCAGCCATTCGAAGTCAGCACACCTTGGGAACCTGTTTACCATGAGCGAAGGGGCCCAGCGCGAAGCGCGTTCCCCAGGCCGCGCCAGCGGCCGTTTCCTAGCGTCCGCAGGACGCGTTTCCTAGCTCGCGCAGCGAGCGTTCCCCGGGTCAATGCCCTCTGGTGAATGCCTCAACTCCCGACTCCTTCAACTGCTCTCCCAGTGCAAGGGCGAATTTCCCCAATTCCGCCTGTAGCGCCAGGATGTTCTCGGCGTTGATGGTCACGTGGCCGACTTTGCGACCGGCGCGTGGTTTTTTGCCGTAGTCGTGCCAGTGGGCGTTGGGGTAGCTGAGGGCGTTGGAGGGGTCTGGCATGGCGCCGATCCAGTTGAGCATGGCAGATGCGCCAACCGGGTCGGTTGAACCCAACGGCCAGCCCATGATCGCCCTCAGGTGGTTTTCGAACTGTGATGTGACGGCGCCGTCGATGGTCCAGTGCCCGGAATTGTGCACCCGTGGCGCCATTTCGTTGGCAACCAGGCCGTCATCGACGTCGAAGAATTCGATGGTCAGCACACCGCAGTAGTCCAGGTTGTCCAGCACCTTGATGGCATAAGCCCTGGCGCGCTCCACCAGCAGGCCGGCGTTGGCCGGCGCAAAGCTGGTAATCAGAATTCCGTCTTTGTGACGATTCTCGGTCAGGGGATAAAACACCGTTTCGCCCCGGGTCGAGCGGGCCGCGATAATGGACAACTCCCGCTTGAATCTGACGAACGCCTCTAGGATCAGCGCCTGGCCGCCCAGGTCCGACCAGGCCTGGTCCACCTGCTGTCGGTCCTGGATGATGCGCTGGCCCTTGCCGTCGTATCCCATGCGGCGGGTCTTGAGAACGCAGGGGTATCCCATTTCGTCCGCTGCGCTGACCAGGTCGTCGTAGCTGTCCACGGACGCAAACAGGGCACAGGGAATGCCCGCGTCGGAGAAGAAGGTTTTTTCCCGCAGCCGGTCCTGGGAAACCTCCAGGGCCTGGTAGCGGGGAAACACCGGCAACGAATCGGACAGCGACCGGGCTGACGCCACCGGCACGTTCTCGAAATCGTAGGTCACGATATCCACGGCGTCTGCCAGTTGCGCCAGGGCCGCTTCGTCATCGTAGGGAGCACAGATCAAATCCCCCACCACACCGGCGCAGGCATCTTCAGCAGGGTCCAGGAAAACAAACTCCTGCCCCAGCGGTACGCCTGCCAGAGCCATCATGCGGCCCAGCTGGCCGCCGCCCAGTACACCGACTTTCATGCTCTCGCCTTCATGAACTGGGGTCCGGATGGTCCAGCACGGACTGGGTCTGGCGGCTGCGGAAATCCTGCAGGGCGCTGCGCACCGCCGGGTCCGAATGGGCCACGATGGCCGCGGCCAGCAGCGCGGCGTTCACCGCACCCGCCCGGCCGATGGCCAGGGTACCCACCGGTATTCCCGCGGGCATCTGGGCAATGGAAAGCAGTGAGTCCATGCCGTTCAGCGCCTTGGACTGCACCGGCACGCCCAGCACCGGCAGCGCGGTCTTGGCAGCCACCATGCCCGGCAAATGAGCGGCCCCGCCGGCGCCGGCAATGATCACCTGGATGCCACGGGATTCGGCACTGCCGGCGTAGTCAAACAGTAGATCCGGCGTTCTGTGGGCAGACACCACTTTCGTCTCGTGGGCGACGCCAAGCTGTTGGAGTGTATTTACGGTATGTTCCATGGTGCTCCAGTCTGACCGGGACCCCATGATCACGCCTACCTGAATATTCATCGGCGCATTGTATCTGCTGACCCGACAGGCCACCACCGCAGCGGGACGCCCTTATCCGGAGCGCCCTATCCGAGGTACACTTGGCCCAACCGGAGAACTCCTGGGAAGGAAGAATCATGCCAGTTGACAAGAAGCTGATGGAGATCCTGTGCTGCCCGGTATCCAAGGTGCCGGTTACGCCCATGACCTCAAGCTCACTTGAACGGCTGAACCGTGCCATTGAGCAGGGTGAGGTGAAGTACGTTGATGGAGATCCGCTGGACCAGGTGATGCAGGAAGCCCTGATTACCGAGGACCGCAAGGTAATCTACGAGGTTCGGGACGACATTCCCATCCTGTTGCCGGAACGAGGCGTGGGAACGGCCCAGCTGGAGTCAATCTGAGCATCCCTCCATGGCGAGCCGGTCTGCAAAACCTGGCGCAGCAATGACGCCTTTCCTACGCTGCGTCCGGGCCGTTCGCAAAGGCCTGTCGCCGCTGCTCCAGTCCTTCTTCGAGTCGGTGGATGACGCCCTGTTCGACATGGCGGAAAAGGCGGAGAACAACGCGCAGCAGACCCACTACTTCGATGGCATGCGGGAAGTACGCCGCAAGCGCAGCGACGCGGAGCAAACTTTTGAGCAGGAGTTCGAAAAATCGCTCAAGGCATTCCGCAAAGGTGAGCCGTTGCGCAAGGGCCAGGGCCAGCAGGCAGTGACCGAAGATGATCTGACCCTGGTGGACGAACAGGAGCTTGAGGAATCTCTGGCCATTTCCGAGATGGCCGCCAAGGGTGAGAACCGGCTGTCCCGCTCGCTGCACGCGCTGAGCCAGCGCCTGGGGGCAATACAGCGGAGCCAGCCCCCCGGCAATGAGCAGAACCCGCTGGCTCCACTCAACCTGTCCATGTGTTTCAAGGTCGCGGCGGACCAGTTTGACGTCGAACTGCCGGTGCTGATCGTCATTTACAAGCTGTTCGACAAGCACGTTCTGGAAGAGCTCGGCGGCGTATACGATAAGGTCAACCAGGAACTGATCGCGGCCGGCGTGCTGCCACAGCTGCGGGGCCGTGCCCGACAGGCGACGCCACCTCCGGCCGGCGACAGCGGTCAGGGTCAGCCCGCCGCCGCACCAGGGCCAGCTGTCCCCGACGTCGCGGACACCGGATACAACGATGATGTTGCCCTGGCGGAAGAACACGCCATTCAGAACCAGCTGGTGGAGCACATAGTCGATTTGCTGTCGGTGCGCCGCCAGTCAGCGCCGCCGCCGGTTGCCCCCACTGCGCGGGTGGAAACCAACGATCTGATCAACGCCCTGAGCATTCTGCAGGCGGAGCAGCTGGCACAGCCCCAGCCCGTGGAACAGGCCACGGGCCTGAAAGACCTGCTGCTGGCGGAAGTCGCCAAGCTCACTGATACCGAAGCGCCGGGTGCCGGCCACGAAGACGAAAACACCATCGACCTGGTGGCCATGCTGTTCGACTTCATCCTGCAGGATCGCAACCTGCCGGACCACATTCAGGTTCTGCTGAGCCGTCTGCAGATACCCTACATCAAGGTGGCCCTGCTGGACGGCCAGCTGTTTGCCTCCAGGTCCCACCCGGCTCGATTGCTGCTGGACGACCTGGCCAGTGCCGGTGTCGGCTGGAGCGAGGGCAGCGATCGCGGCCAGAAGCTGTACTCCAAGATGGACGAAATCGTAGAGAAGGTGGTGTCAGAGTTCGATGACGACCTGGTGCTGTTCGACGAGCTGCGCGAGGATTTCACCGGCTTCATGCAGAAGTCCCGCCGGCGTGCCGACGTGGCTGAAAAGCGAACCGCTGAAGCGACCGAGGGCAAGCAGCGCCTGGAGGCTGCCCGGCAGCATTCCGCCAGGGCGATCACCGAACGTATCGACCAGGGGGAACTTCCAAACCTGATCGATGAGCTGCTGCGCAAACCCTGGGCCAATGTGCTGGTCCTCACCGAACTGCGCCACGGTGAAGACTCCGAGGAACTGGCTCGTGCCCGGAGCTTTGTGGACGACCTGGTCTGGACGGCCGAGCCCAAGACCACGGCGGCGGACGTCGCCCGCCTGCAGTCGCTGCTGCCGCACCTGTCTAAACAGTTGCGCGCCGGTCTGGAAATGGTGGCCTATCACGAGGACGACATCCGCAGGGTTTTTGGCGGGCTCAAAAAGCTCTACCAGTCCATGATCGATACCCAGTACCGGGAACAGCTGACACTGCCCGACGATGCCGCCTCGCCGAAGCAGACCATGGATCTGCCGGAGGCCGCGGTGCCGGTCACCCTGCCGGTTTCCGGCGCCGGGGACATGGACCAGGACATCATGAGCGCCGCCGAGGAAGCGGAAGAAGTGATCCCGCCGGAAGACCTGGAGGCCGCCTATCTGGAAAAGGTGGAGCAGGCCGAAGTCGGGACCTGGTTCGAGTTCACCCATGAGGACAGGGAGTCTGTGCGGGCCAAGCTGTCGTGGAAAAGCCCGATCACATCTCGCTACCTGTTCGTGGACCAGAAGGGGTTGAAGGTTGCGGACAAACACACTGTGGAACTGGCCCAGGAACTGGCCAGGGGCGAAGCCACCATCCTGGAGGCAGTTCCTCTGGTTGATCGAGCCCTGGGAGCCATAGCCAATCAGCTGAAGGGGGAAAAACCGGGTTCGCACGAAGAGGCCGCCCCCGCTGACTCTTCGCCAGATCCCTCGGAACCCTCCCCCGCAGACCCTCCGGCCGCCCCCCCATCAGAAAATGACACCTGACCATATTGACCTGTCACTGCTGTCCCAGGAGGTCGGCACCGCACTTTCGGAAGACATCGGTGACGGTGACGTCACCGCCAGCCTCATTCCGGCCGACACCCCGGGCATGGCCCAGGTAATAACCCGGGAAACCTGTGTCTTCTGTGGCCGCCCCTGGGTCGACGAGGTGTTTGCCCAGGTCGATCGCTCCGTGCACCTCAACTGGCAGGTGGAAGACGGCCAGCGGATCGACGCCGGGACCCAGCTGTTCTCGGTAGAGGGGCCGGCAAGGTCACTGCTGACCGGCGAACGGACGGCCCTCAATTTCGCCCAGCTGCTGTCCGCCGTGGCGACCCGTGCGGCGCGCTATGCTGACGCCATCGCCCACACCCGCACTCGAATCCTGGACACCCGCAAGACCATTCCGGGGCTGCGCATGGCGCAAAAGTATGCGGTTTACTGCGGCGGTGCGGTCAACCACCGGATGGGCCTTTATGACGCCTACCTGATCAAGGAAAACCACATCGCTGCGGCCGGTTCCATCACCGCCGCCGTGGCGGCAGCCCGGCATCTGGGTGACGGGCTGCTGGTGGAAGTCGAGGTGGAGTCACTGGATCAGCTGCGTGAAGCCGTTGCAGCTGAGGCCGATCGGGTCATGCTGGATAACTTCGACCTCGACCAGATGCGCCAGGCTGTATCGGAGGCCGGGGGAAAGGTCGAGCTGGAGGCTTCCGGCGGTATCGAGCTGGACAACATTGCCGCCGTGGCCGAAACCGGTGTGGACTTCATTTCCGTGGGTGCGCTGACCAAGCACGTCAGGGCGGTGGACCTTTCCATGCGATTCGTGGAGGCCTGAGCAGGCGGGAGACACGGGCATGTGCCGCAACATCAAGACGCTTTACAACTATGATCCGCCAGCCTCAACGGAAGAGATTGACGCCGCTGCCCTGCAGTTCGTCCGCAAGATATCCGGGTACCGCCAGCCGTCCCGTGTCAACCAGCAGGCATTTGACGCCGCGGTGAAGGCTGTCAGCCAGTCCGCTGCCACCCTGCTGGATCAACTGGTGACCAGCGCGCCACCGCGGGACCGGGAAGCCGACGCGGCCAGGGCGCGCAAGCGCTCGGCCCGCCGCTTTGGCTAGCCCACGGATGGTTTGTTCAACATCCTGTTAGTGTTTTGACCGCCGCAGCGCCGGCAGACCCAGCAGCGCCGCTCCCAGCAGAAACCAGGCACCCGGCTCCAGCGAGATCCGGGCATCCGCTACCAGCTTGACTGCTACTGCCGCCCAGGCAGCCACGAACACCTCGAGCATGGACCAGTGCCGCAGGGCTGAAGTCCATCCGCCGCGGTCCCAGGCGGGTCGCAGGTCGGCTACCGCCAGGCAGGCCGGAATCAGCGCGACGAACACCAGCACGATCAACGGCAGCTGCCAGTGCCCCATGTGGGACATCTGCGCCATGGCTTCAATCACAGAAAAACGCTGATCCCACCATACCCACTTGTTGACTTCCATCAGCGGCAGGCCCAGCCCCAGGCCCAGGGCCACGGCGTGCAGTATTGCCACCAGCTGGCCTGGATGCTTGTCCAGCTCCCGGTCCGGCTCAGCCATGACCGCAACACCCATGGACAGGACGACGGCCAGGAAAAACCAGTAGACGCCAGGGCCTGGCTGAGTGGCACCCAGGATCCCCAGCTGTACGCATCCAACGGTGGCGGCGACGATCAGAACGTCCAGCATGTTCCACTTGGCCAGCCCCGCGGATATCAGCATCGACCGACCGACCTGTGGCCGGCCCACCCGTCGATACAGCAGCACCATTTTCAGCGGCGGCAGCACGAGGGAAAACAGGGCGATGGTCAATCCAAGCCACCAGTCCGCGCTCCCCAGCAGGTGCCAGGCCGCACCCAGGATGGACTGGTCCTGGTTGAATACCCAGAACGAACGGATGCGGACCACCGGCAGCAGGATTCCCGCTGCCCAGGCCAGTGCTGCGGCCACCAGCAGCCTACGCAGGGCGCGGGGTCCCACCGGCATGGACTGGTCGGCCGGGTCAGGCGCCGGTGGGCGGCGTATCCGTGGGGCCGGAGCTTCCGCCGGACACCCAGCTGCCGGCCTTGTCTTTAAGCTCCCGGAACTTGCTGCTGGTCTGTTCCAGCTTGGCTTCCCATTCCGGGTTGGGTTCCTGGCCCTCGATGGACTTGAAGTAGACCTGCATCAACGCCGTCATGGCGATGGGGTCGATGAGTGCGGCTTTGAGGCCAAAAGCAAATACCGCGGTGAGCGCAAAGGTCCAGAATCCCGCCAGCGCCGGGAACAGGGCGATCAGACCGGCCACCGGAGCCAACACGATGATGAACACCAGCAGGGTGAGCAGCCAGATGAAGAACGTCAGGAACACGGCGTTTTTCAACAGCGTCTTGTAGTTCTGGGCATACAGCACCAGTGCCCGGCGGGCCGACTCCCAGGTGTTGTCGCCGCCCTGGCGCAGGTGGTACGCCAGGATGACTTCGTCCACGTAGGTGAGCGACATGTTGATGACGGAATTAGCGGTTTTCACCAGCCCCTGGAGTCCGGGAATGGGCAGGAAATTGGCCACGGTCAGCATCACCCGGTTGAAGGCCTTGAGTATCCCCTTGATCAGCTGGTCTACGGCGAACAACGCTGACGATTCACCGAAGTGCTGTTTCACCACGTCCTGGGCAAAGGCGACCTGGCCTTTGCCGTCGGGCAGCTGCTCCCCGTCCATCAGCTTGACCAGAACGGCGATGTGACCCGCCTTGACCATGTACAGCAGGTATTCGCGGGCGAAGTAGATGCCGGCGCTGACCAGGCCGAATCCCAGCAGGCCGCCGTAGGCCGCGCCGGTGGCGGGGTCTCCACCCACCTTGCCCGCAACCCAGCCGATGCCTGCGCCACCGCCGGTTACTACGATGTAGACGATGGTGATGCCCACATAGATCATCAGGCGAAAAACCACAAAAGGCATGGACCGGGAGATCAACCCCACGACCTCGGTCATCTTGAAATCCCACATAAAAGCTTCCTCCGATTACCTCTTCATCATAGGCGGGCGCCGACAGCTGGCAAGCGCGCGGGCTCGTCAATCCAGGCTGTCGTCCGCCTGCCACACGGTCACCTGCTCCAGGGTGACCAGGCCCGAGCCCAGCAGCGGCTCATGCTCCTGCATAAACGAACGGATCCGAAATTCCTGGTCCACGATTTCCACCACCACCGGCAGGTCTTCCGCCAGGCGCAGGATCTTGGCGGTATGGATCTCACCCCGCTCTCCGTATCCCAGGGGTCCTCTCAGCACAGTGGCCCCGGCCAGACCGTGCTGCCTGGCCTGGATCACCAGTTCCTGGTAACGGGGCCTGCCCTGGAACTTATCGGTCTCGTCGAGGAAAACCCGCAGCAGCATCGCCTGCCTCTCAGTCGCCATTGCCAACACCTGCCATTGCTGTCTTAACGGTTCAGGGCCATGCCGAGGGCATGGCCGGCCCAAACGCCCACCAGGCAGAACACCACGGAGCCCACCACGTAGGCGCCGCTGTAAAGCCACTCGCCGTCCTGCACCAGGTTGAGGGTCTGCAGGCTGAAGCTGGAGAAGGTGGTGAACCCCCCGAACACACCAACCATCAGGAACTGGCGCGCTTCAACGCTCAACAGCCAGCGCCCTTCGGGCGCGCTGAGGGTCGCCACCAGCCCGATAGCCAGGGATCCCAGCACGTTGACCAGCAGCGTGCCCCAGGGGAAAGTCTCACCGGCCAGGCGCGCCACCAGACCGGAGCAGCCGTACCTGGCCACTCCGCCCAGCGCGCTTCCTATCGCCACCCACAAGACCGTGGTCATGCCTGCTCCATCCACCCACACGGGACCGCAATATACACTAGCGGCAATAACCAGGCTCCCGGAGGACCGCGCCATGAACCAGACCTGCCCTTTTCTGATCCGGGCCGAACAGATCGAAGCCTCGGACGATTCAGCGTCCCATCCCTGGAACCCGAACTCTGCCATGCGTGGCATGCACCTGAGCAAACAGACCGGGCTCACCGATACCGGCATCAGCTGGGTTGAGGTTCCGCCAGGAAAGGAATCCTGCGTCTATCACCTGCACTACCGGGAAGACGAGTGGATCTACATCCTGTCAGGGTCCGGCACCGCCGAAATCAACGACCGGGAGTACGCCGTTGGCCCGGGGGATTTCATGGGCTTTCCAGCGGGCAAGGCCGCGCACCATCTGCGCAACACCGGCTCCGAGCCCCTGCGCTACCTGATGGGCGGCAGCAGCAAGCGATTCGAGCTGGCGGATTTTCCGCGACTGGGCCGCAGGGTGATTCGCCAGGACGGCGAAATCGGGGTGGTGAAGCTGAGTGATATCTCGGACTTTGAAGCGGACAGCCCCTAGCGGACGTGCTTATCTCGGCAGTCCGAAGCGGCCGAACCAGAATGCAGCCAGCACCACGCTGAAACTGAGAAAACCCGCGGTAGCACCAACCACCGTAGGCCAGATGCGCGCATCAGCCGGCTCCAGCTGGGCAGCCGCCAGGGCGGACAAAGCCCAGGCCGTTGCCGCCACCGCGAGTGCCAGCCAGTCTCTGTTCCGGCTTCCCCGCCGGCGCGGAAAGGTCCAGAAGATCCAGGCAATGGTCAGGTTTACCGGCAGGAGAACCCCCTGCGCACCCCACACCTCCATCGATTGGACCTGTCAGCCCAGCTTGCGTATGCCCACGGCGGCGCGCACCTTTTCCATCAGCGGGATGGCTTTTTCCCGGGCCTTGCGGGCACCCTCCAGGAGCACGGCTTCGATTTCGCCAGGTGAGGCAATCAGCTGGTTGTAGCGCTCGCGCCCGGGCGCCAATTCGTCATTGATGCGCTCGAACACGATCTTCTTGGCTTCCCCCCAGGCCAGCCCGTCGGCCAGCTGCTGCTTCATCTGCTCCCGCTCCGCCTGGCCGACGAAGGCGGCATAGATGGGATACAGGGCTGACTCATCGACGCTCTTGGGTTCTCCCGGTTCCTTGGAATTTGTGACGATGCGCATGACCGACTTGCGCAGCTTCTTGGCGCCCTGCCAAAGCGGAATGGCGTTGTCGTAGCTCTTGCTCATCTTGCGGCCGTCAAGCCCCGGAAGCACCGCTGCCGTTTCGTCGATCACGGCCTCGGGCAGCACAAAACATTCGCCGTAGCGGTGATTGAATCGCTGGGCAATGTCCCGGGCCATCTCCAGGTGCTGCCCCTGGTCTTTCCCTACCGGCACCTTGTGGGCGTTGAACATCAGGATGTCCGCCGCCATCAGTACGGGATAGTTGAACAGGCCCATGGTCACCTCGTAATCCGGATCCTGGCCCGCCGCCACGTTGTCCTGGACGGCCGCCTTGTAAGCGTGGGCCCGGTTCATCAGGCCCTTGGCGCAGGAACAGCCGAGTATCCACGTCAGTTCGGGGATTTCCGGAATGTCGGACTGCCGGTAGAACGCCGCGTTGTCCGTATCCAGGCCCAGGGCCAGCCAGGTGGCGGCAATTTCCAGGGTCGACTGGTTCACCCGCTCGGGATCCTCACACTTGATCAGCGCGTGATAGTCCGCCAGGAAATAGAACGACTCCGTATCGGTGAGCCGGCTGGCTTCGATGCTGGGCTTGATGGCCCCCACGTAGTTGCCCAGGTGGGGCGTACCCGTGGTGGTGATACCTGTCAGTACCGTGGTTTTGGACATGTCAGACCTTTCAGAAAAACAGCGGCGAATTGTATCCCAAACTCAGCGCCGGCCGGAGTCATCATTGCTGTCGGAAATCCCGCCGCCCGGCCGCAGCTGCTGCCCCAGGAACCGGGCCAGGGTCCGGTAGTAGTTTTCTTTCACCATGGGCGAAACCAGGTCGTGCCCCTGGCCGTGCAGGGGCAGCCAGGTGACGTCTGCCTCGCCGCCGGCCAGCGCCTGGGCCAGGTCCCTGGACTGCTCGAATGCGACCACCGCATCCCGGGTACCATGGGCCAGCAGAACGCCCCCCCGAATCTCGTCCGCGCGATGCAGCGGCGACACCTGCTCCAGATCCTGGGTCCGAGGGTCTCCCACCATGTCCACCCATTCGTAGTAACCGCGCAGGTCACCACGGCGCCGGATGGAGCGGATCTGTGCCGGCAGGTCGGTGACCGGAGATCGGGCCACCGCACAGCGCACCGGGACATCGGACCCGACCATCATCATCAGGGCGGCATAGCCGCCATAGCTGGAGCCCACGGCGCATACCGGCCCGGCCAGGCCCTGCTCCAGGGCCCAGTCCACGGCGTCTTCCAGATCGTTCTGCATGGCGCGGCCCCACTGGCGGCGGCCAGCCTGCAGCCAGGACACACCCAGGCCGTAGCTGCCTCGGTAGTTGACCTGCAGGACATGGAAACCGAGCCCGGCCAGGAACTGGGTCTCGGCGTCCCAGCCCCACAGGTCACGTGACCAGGGACCACCGTGGATTTTCAGCACCAGTGGGCCTGCATCCGGGCCGGACCGGGTGAGATAGCCGGTAACCGTGTGTCCGTCACGGGCCTGGAACTTGATAGGCTCCATGGAGAACCCGGAGGACACCCCGGGAGAAGAGGGCAGAACGACGGATGGCTGGCCATCAGGTATGACGTGATAATCACCGGGGCTGCGATCCGAACTGCTGAACCACAGCTGGGTTCCTCCGGCGGAACCCAGATAGGCCAGGCGCCGGGAGCCACCATGCCGATTCAGGCCGGGTGGCATGCCATTCCAGCCCGGCTGCAGGCCCTGGCGGCCCGGCAGCGACGCCGATTCGTACGCCACCCAGGCTGGAAGACCCGAATCCGGGTCATGGCCCAGAGCCGAAACTGCGCCGGCATCAAGGTCAACCTTCCATTGGGGGTCCCTTTTCAGGGTGGCCAGGTCGAGCCGACTCAGTTGACGCCGCAGCGGGGCAGTCTCGGCGGCGAGGTAGAGATACTGCGCGTCCCGAGAAAACCCTACCGGCCGGATGACTGGCTGGTCCAGCCGGTGGCTCCCACGGATCTGCCAGCGCTGCCCGTCGGGCTGGGGCACCAGGATGTGGTAGTTCAGAGCCCTGTTCTCCCAGCTCCAGCCACGGCCGGCCTGGACCCGCCCCCTCGGGTCTACCCACCACTGGAATACCTGGCCCGGATTCGCCTGTTCGATATCCAGGGAACCGTCGCTGAGATCAATCCGGTAAACGTCAGGCTCCCAGGGCCTGCGGCGATCCAGGCTCATCAGGGCGCCCTGGGGCCGGATCAGGGCCAGCAGCCGCGGGCCGCGGCCACCGGATTGTCCGGCATCGTGGCTGAATACCTGGCGCGCCTTCCCGGTATCGGCCTCCACGGTCCACCAGCGGATCATCGTCCGATCCTGCTCGATGGCCAGCAGCGCGTTGTCCGACAGCCACGCAATTTCAGGAATCTGTCCCGTGGCGGACCACAGCAGGGTTTCCTCCTGCCTGGGGTCCTGCTGCCCCAGGGAAGCAACCCGCAGGGTGGCGCCGCTGCTGCCGTTAACGACCAGGGCGATGCGCCCACCCCCGGGGTCCAGCACAGCGCTCTCCAGGCGTTCGGCCATAATCTGGTCCAGCGGCGTGGCCGGCGCCGCCAGCAGGGCCAGGGTTTTCAGCAGGGCGGAAATCACGGCCGGCGATTATGTCGTGAAGCCCCTGGAAAAGCGAGGCGGGGAGTTGCAGCTTGTTTTATCAGAACAGATTGATATGATCATTTTAATAGTTTTTCTCAATACTTCCCTGATGAATATCCGCGAACTGCAATACCTGGTCACCCTGGCCGACGTGAAACACTTCGGCCGTGCCGCCGAGGCCTGTTTCGTCAGCCAACCCACCCTGTCCACCCAGATCAAGAAGCTGGAAGAAGAACTGGGGGTGCAACTGGTGGAACGTGCCCCGCGCAAAGTGATGTTGACCGACATCGGCGCCGAAATCGTGGACCGCGCGCGGCTGGTGCTGCGCGACGTGGACCAGATCAAGGAAGTCGCACGCCAGACCCGGGACCCGGAGGCCGGCACCCTCCGGCTGGGCATTTTCCCAACCCTGGGTCCCTACCTGCTGCCCCACGTTGTGCCCGGAATCAACCAGCGCTATCCCAGGCTGGAACTGCTGCTGTTCGAGGAGAAAACCGAGGACCTGATCCGCATGCTGCGGGAGGGCCGACTGGACGCCGCCATCCTCGCCCTGCCGCTGGAGGACGAAGGTCTGCACGTGGAACCGCTGTTCGAGGAGCCTTTTGTGCTGGCCGTTCCCCAGAGCCACCAGCTGGACAAGGCGCGGCACCTGGAAATCGACGACCTGAGAGATCACACGGTGCTGCTGCTGGAAGACGGCCATTGTCTGCGGGACCAGGCGCTGGAGGTATGCCAGATGGCCAGCGCCAACGAGAGGGCGGGATTCCGGGCGACCAGCCTGGAAACCCTGCGGCAAATGGTAGCCGCCAGCGTTGGCATCACCCTGCTGCCGGTGCTGGCGGTAAAACCACCGGTGGCCATGCCGGCCAGTATTCACCTCAAGGCATTTGACCAGCCCATGCCAAAGCGTGCCCTTGGCATGGTGTGGCGCCGCAGCTCGGCGGTAGGCAAATTCCTGCAGGAGTTCGCTGCTCCGTTCAAGGATCTCCCGGAGTCTCTGCTAAGCCCTTAGAACCCGAGGCCTGGGCGGTCAGTCAGCATTCACCGTGCGCGGCCGGGCCCAGTCGCGCAGGTAGGCGATACGCTCGGCCATGACCACCGACAGTGGACGGGTGGACCGGAGAGACTCCACCAGGTCCTCGGTGGACAGTGATTCGCCGTCGGCCATGGCTGAGTACAAACCCGCCACCACGGCCTGCTCGATCTCCGCCCCCGAGAAACCGTCGGAGTGCAGGGTCAGCTGTTCCAGGTCGAATTCGGCCGGGTCCTGTTTCCGTTTTTGCAGGTGAATCTCGAATATCTTCGAACGCACCTGGGGCTTTGGCAGGTCAACAAAAAAGATCTCGTCAAACCGCCCCTTGCGCACCAGTTCCGGGGGCAATGACTCAATATCATTGGCCGTAGCTACCAGGAACACCTTGCTGTTGCGTTCGGCCATCCAGGTCAACAGGGTGCCCAGCACCCGCTTTGAGGTGCCGGAATCAGAATCGCTCACGGAAAGGCCTTTCTCGATTTCGTCCACCCAGAGCACGCAGGGCTCCATCACCTCAGCGCTGTTGAGGGACTGGCGCAGGTTTTTTTCCGTCTCACCGTGATACTTGTTGTAGATGGCGCCGAAATCCAGTCGCAGCAGCGGCACACCAAAGCCCGAGGCCACGGCCTTGGCCGCCATGGACTTGCCGCAGCCCTGTACGCCCAGCAAAAGCACCCCCTTGGGCGGATCCAGGCCATAGGGATTGTCGTCGCTGAGAAATACCGGGCGCCGGTCGCTGATCCACTTCTTCATGGTCACCAGTCCGGCGATGTCGTCAAAACCCACCAGTTCATATTCGTAGCTCAGGACACCACCACGATTCAGCAGGCCAAATTTTTCCTCCATCACCCGGCGCACGTCCTGGGAGGTGATGGCGCCGTCGTTGAAAATGGCGCTGCGTGCGAGTTGCCTGGCATCCTGCAGGGTCAGGCCCCGAAGGTTCTGGATCAGCAGTCCCAGGGCCTTGCGGCTGATCTTGACCCGCTGGCCGGCGTTGCGCCGAGACCAGTCAAAGGCCTCCTCGCGCACCATCTGGTCCAGGGCTTCGCTGCTGGGCAGATGCAGTTCCATCAGTGCCGCATGCCCTTTGAGTTCGTCCGGCAGGTCGAGGGTCGGGCTGATCAACACAACGGTATGCTCGACCCCGAAGTGACCCAGACTGATTTCCCGCAGCTTGCGGGTGGTCTGGGGGTCTTTCAGGTAGGGGTGGAAGTCCAGCAGCAGGTATATGGAGGGCTCCGCGTTACCGGCAACCTGCCGCAGGATGTCTTTGGGGTCAGCCGGCGCGGCACCGAATTCGGCCACGTCGATATCCAGACGCTTCAGACCGCTGGTGATGCTCCACTGGTACAGCGGCCGCAGCGCCTGGGAGAGAGCGTGGCGAAACAGCTCGATGGCCCGCAGTTCTTCTTCAGTTTCGATGACGATCAGGGGAGTCCCCGATTTGATCAACAGCGCCAGATCCTGTTCCTGACCCACTCAGCTCCTGCCTTGTTGTGCAAAACCCAGACAGATTTTGACAGGAAGATCGCCGGTGTCTACTAGCAGGATGTTGAAAAACCCGTCCATGGCTTTTTCAACAAAGCCAACGGCAAATGCGATTTGCCATTGGCTCACATTTTCAATGACTTACAGTTATCGAATACGCCGGTACCTCCCTGGTCCGGCGGAGCCTGCCGAAAAATTCCGTTTTTCAACAACCTCCCAGCCCGGCTGAATCATGCCACGCGGGTTCAGGAGTTAATCAGCCCGGGGGCTCACCGGCGCAGCTGAAACGGCGCCGATTCCCCGGCGCCGGCATAAGGTCATGCGACCCGACGCTTGTCCGCGGTAATCTCCCGCATCTGGTTGATCGTCCCCAACATGCCCTGCAGATGTTCCAGATCGTCGACCAGGCTGCCGGGATCCCGGCCAATGGCCCGCAAGCCGACAATCACGCGCATCAGTCGCCGATGCTGCTCAAACAGTTCGTCGTATGCCTGGTTCCAATCCGGCAGTTCGGTGGTCTTGGGCGCCTTGGCACCTGAATATGCGCGGTTCATGACGTCATCACCAGCCGCAGGTTGCGGCGCTCGATGGCAATGGCTTTCATCAGCGTGCGCAGCCTGGGCGCGCTGGACGGATCAGCCGACATGGACAGTCGAATCAATTGCGCCTGCAGCTGACGAATTCTTTTTTCAATGGCTATTCTTCGCATGGAGTCTACCTCCCCGTGGCCCGTGTTGGATCGCTGTGATTCCGTCAAGGCGTGAATGCCGCGACCTCCATTGTTATTCTAGGGAAGGGAAGCAGTTTGGGGGATCGCCAGATGGCGGTCTGCGTGTAGGAAAATTCCTACCCCGACTGTGGCATAACCCTGGAAATGTGACTGAGTTGGCGAAATAGACATCGTGCAGGACCCCCAGACCACCCCTCCCGCATCGGCCCCGGACTCCGATCCGGCAACCGACCTGAGTCTGCTGATCGATCCCGCCAGCTGGCTGCCCGAGCCGCTGCAGCCCCTGTGGGGCGCACTGCAGGACTATCCATTTCTGAGGGCACTGGGCATCGCCCTGATCGGTCTGCTGGCTGCGTACCTGGTACGCTGGGTCTTCCGTTCAGTGGCCTCCCGGCTGGCGGGCCGGACCAAGACCGACGTGGACGATAAGATCCTGCTTCACGTCAGCCGACCTATCTTTCTCAGCGTTTTTTACGGGTCCCTGTGCCTGGCCATGATCAGCCTCGGCGTGGCCGAACAGGCGACCACCGTGGTGGTCCGGGTGCTGCTGTCACTGATGGCGCTGGTGTGGATGGTGGCAGGCTTTCGGGTGTCCCGGGTGCTGCTGGCCTCACTGGCCCGGCACAAACACCGCTTCGAGATTGTCCAGGACCGCACCATCCCGCTGTTCGATATTGTGTCCAAGCTGCTGGTGGTCCTGCTCGGCAGCTATGTCATCCTGCAGATCTGGAACATTGACGCCACTGCCTGGCTGGCTTCTGCCGGGGTTGTGGGCATCGCTGTGGGTTTTGCCGCCAAGGACACCCTGGCCAACCTGTTTTCCGGCGTGTTTATCGTGGTGGACACGCCCTACAAGCTGGGCGATTACGTCAACCTGGACAGCGGTGAGCGCGGCATGGTGACCCACGTCGGCATGCGCAGCACACGCATACTGACCCGTGACGATATTGAAATCACCATTCCCAACGCGGTCATCGCCAACGAAAAAATCGTCAATGAGAGCGCCGGGCGCTGGGTCAAGCGCAGGCTGCGAATCAAGGTGGGCGCCGCCTATGGCTCTGACCTGGACCTGGTGTGCGATACGCTGATGCAGGTGGCCCGGGACAACAGCGATGTCTGCCAGGAGCCGCCCGCCCGGGTGCGCATGCGCAGCTTCGGCGACTCAGCCATCGACTTCGAGCTGTTGTGCTGGATCGACCACCCGGAAGATCGAGGCAAAATCACCCATGACCTGCTGATGGCCGTTTACCGCTATTTCCAGGCCGCGGATATCGAAATCCCCTACTCCAAGCACGATCTGTACATCAAGGAAATGCCGTCGGCAACCACCGCCGACTGATTCCGGGTGATCAACACGGTTACCATATTCCTGGCCGGACTGGTGCTGCTCTACGCCGGTGGTGAGTCGCTGGTGCGTGGCGCAGCGTCGCTGGGTCTGCGTCTTGGCATGACGCCGCTGGTCGTGGGCCTGACCATCGTCGCGTTTGCCACCAGTGCCCCGGAACTGCTGGTCACCACCCAGGCGGCGCTGCAGGGAGAAGGCGGACTGGCCGTGGGCAACGTGGTGGGGTCCAACATCTGCAATATTGGCCTGATCCTGGGCATCACTACCCTGGTGCGCCCTACCCGGATCGACGTCAAGCTGGTGCGGCTGGACGTGCCGGTCATGCTGGGGGCCTCGGTGCTGCTGGCCCTGCTGCTGATCGATTCACGGGTCACCCGGATCGAGGGTACCCTGCTGTTGCTGGGGCTGGTGAGCTACATGGCCTACACGGTTTACCAATCCCGCAAGGCCGGCAGGTGGGAACAGCAGGAGTTCGAGGAAAGTGTGCCCCAGGAGCACAGCACCATTCTCAGCGTGATCCAGGTTGTGGGCGGCGTTTTGCTGCTGGTTTATGGCGGCAAACTGTTCGTGGACGGGGCCGTGGATATTGCGGCCAGCCTGGGGGTTCCTGCCGCCATCATCGGCCTGTCGGTGGTCTCAATCGGCACCAGTATTCCTGAACTGGCCACCTCCATCGTCGCCGCGGTCCGAGGTCACAGCGACCTGGCCGCGGGCAACCTGGTGGGTTCCAACATCTTCAACGTGTGTTCGGTGCTGGGCCTGACGGCCCTGGTCAGTCCCCTGGATGCCGGCCAGGTCACCTGGATCGATCTGGGGGTGATGCTGGCCGCCAGTGCCCTGACCATGCGGCTGATGTTCACCGCGGCACGCATCGAACGATGGGAGGGTGGCATCCTGCTGCTGGGATACCTGACCTACCTGACCTGGCTGTTCGTTTGATCCGCCTTTCGGATCGGCAGGCGCTCCCGGGGCTTTACTGCATCTGAAACTGCAGGAACCGGGGCGCAACGCGGGAGGAGAACAGGCCGCTCAGGCTGGAACCTGAACCCGCCTTGATCAGCTGAGCCGCATCCATCTGAAATTCATCAGCCGGCAGCGCGCGCCGGATTGTCAGTGCCACATCGGAATTCCGGTTGAATTCCATCATGTTGATGGGCCGGTAGCGCGGCAGGTCCTTGCCATCGTGATCGCGCACCAGCACGATGCGAGGCTGGGTCCGGTTGGCGGAATTCTGGGCCTGGACCACGGCGACCTCGCCGGTATTGAGTTCCACCAGGGTGCCGTTGGGGTAAACACCCACCGCCCGCACAAACTCTTCCACCAGCTGGGTGGGGAACAGCACGTCCCGCTGCTGGTACAGGTAATCCATGGCCTCGCAGGGGGTCAGCACCCGGTCTGTGTAAGGCTTGATGCTGATCATGCTGTCAAACCACTCCACCATGCCCAGCAGCCTGGCCAGGGCCGGAATCTGGTCACCCTGACGGGCGCCGGGGATGCCGGTCCCGTTAAATCGCTCCTGGTGGTTTTCGATGATTTCGATCACTTCGTCCTTGACCGAGTCAGCCGCGCGCAGCAATTCCGACGCGGGCTGAACGTGATTGCGGATTCGATCCAGCTCGTCCGCCTGCAGCGGGCCGGATTTCTCCAGCAGCTTCATGGGCAGCTTGGTTTTGCCGATCTGGCACAGCAGCCCGCCCATGGCAAGGCGCCGCAACTGGGCCTCGGCCAGCCCCATGCTGCGTCCCAGCACAGCGGCAAGAGCGGCAGTTCGGACCGCGTGGCCGACCCAGTAATTGTCCGGGTGCGGATGCAGGCGACACATCCAGACCATGGCGTCAGGGTGGCGAATGATGCTGTCGATCATCCGCTCCATGGGTTTGTCCAGGGAAGTGGCGCTCAGGGCGCGGCCCACGCGAACATCGGCATACACCTGGTCGGTGGCACGGCACAGGGCGCGGTAAATGCCCTGGGCCCGCTTCAGCTCACCGCGAAAACCCTGAGGTTCCGGGTAATAGCCTGGCCGGGTGGGAATAGCGGTGCTTGGTGCAGTTCCGAGCTCCAGTTCCACTGTGTCGAAGTGTTCCATCTTCCTGCTGCCGATTCCGTTTCTGACAGCCCATACTATGTACCAAAAGCCCGTCTACGTGTTTGAACGATTGTTTCAATGAAACGCAGCCGTGCCGGGGCGAAAATCGGCCGGACAAATCTCATGCGACCAGTGAGCCATCCCGGTAGTCCGCCAGCGCCTGCTGAATCTCGGCAGATGTGTTCATCACGAAGGGACCATGCTGAACGATGGGTTCCCCTATGGGTCGCCCCGCCAGCAGTATCAGGCGGGCAGCCGATGTCCCGGTACTGATCGATACCCGGCTCCCGGGCGACAGGATTCCAGCAACCCGGCAACCCAGTTCCATTGCCTCCTGCCCCACCTCTACTGAACCCTCGTAGGGATAGACAAACGCCACGTGGTGCTCGGGCAGATCCTGCTCGAACCGCGCGCCCGGCGCCAGCTGCAGATCGAGAAAAACGGGCTCGGTGCTCAGTCCGTTGATGGGGCCGGTGACAGGGCCGGATGCGCCCTGGTACACCCCGGCGATCACCTTGATCGCCAGCCGGTCCTCCCGCACGGAGGGTATGTCCTCCGCAGGTATGTCCCGGTAGGCCGCCGGCTTCATTTTTTCCGCCGCCGGAAGGTTGATCCAGAGCTGGAATCCGCGCATGCGCCCTTCCTCCTGCTGCGGCATCTCGGAATGAATGACCCCGCGTCCGGCGGTCATCCATTGCACCCCACCCTGGGTCAATTCACCGACATTGCCCATGTGATCCTCGTGCCGCATATGGCCGTCCAGCATGTAGGTGACTGTCTCGAATCCCCGGTGCGGATGGGGTGGGAAGCCAGCGATGTAATCTTCCGGTCGATCGGTACCAAATTCGTCCAGCATCAGGAAGGGGTCCAGATGGGATGACGCACCGATACTCCGGCGCAGTTTCACCCCGGCCCCATCAGAGGTTTCGACGGCCGGGATTTTTCGAGCCAGGGTGCGGTAGGACATGTCGACTCCAGGCGCCAGGTGACGCTGTCAGGTTGCGGAAATCCGTCCAGAAGCTTAGACCGGCTCGAGACATTTGGCCACAGCGCCCGGGCGCATGTGCTGATGACTCGCAGTCCGCCCCTGCTTTGTGCAAAATGCGGGTTCATTTTCCGCAGCCAGAGGCGACATCGTGAAAGACGAAACCATTGCCATTCACACAGGTTATGAGACGGATGCCACCACCAAGGCCGTGGCGACCCCCATCTACCAGACCGTAGCCTACGAGTTCGACGATGCCCAGCATGGCGCGGACCTGTTTAATCTGGCGGTGCCGGGAAACATCTACTCCCGCATCATGAACCCCACCTGCGACGTGCTGGAGCAGCGGGTCGCAGCGCTGGAGAAGGGCATTGCGGGGCTGGCTCTGTCCGCCGGCAGCGCTGCCATCAACTACTCGATCCTCAACCTGGCGGAAGCGGGCGACAACATCGTGACGGTACCGCAGCTGTATGGCGGCACCTACACGCTGTTTGCGCACATGCTGCCGAAACAGGGCATTGAGGTGCGTTTCGCCGAGGATGATTCCCCGGCGTCCCTGGAAAAGCTGATTGACGGCAAGACGAAAGCCGTGTTTTTCGAGTCCATCGGCAATCCGGCCGGAAACATCGTGGACGTGGCCGCGGTAGCGGCCATGGCGCGCAGCCACGGCGTTGCGACTATCGTCGACAACACCGTGGCGACCCCGGTGCTGCTCAAGCCCATCGAGCACGGCGTAGACATCGTGGTGCATTCACTGACCAAGTACATGGGCGGTCACGGCACCAGCCTGGGTGGCATCATCGTGGACTCCGGACAATTCCCCTGGACCGAACATGCCGAGCGCTACCCGGCCATCAACAACCCGGAGCCGTCTTACCACGGCGTTGTCTTTACCGAGGCCCTGGGACCCGCGGCCTACATCGGCCGCGCCCGCACCGTGCCGCTGCGCAACACCGGGTCCGCGCTGCCCGCTTTCAATGCCTTCCAGCTGCTGCAGGGCATCGAGACCCTGCCCCTGCGGATGGAGCGCCACTGCAGCAACTCCCAGGCCGTAGCCGAGCACCTGAAGGACCACCCCCAGGTGGAGTGGGTCAACTACGCGGGCCTGCCCGGCGACCGTTACCACGACCTGGCCAACAAGTACATGGACGGCCAGGCCTCGGGCATCCTGACCTTCGGCGTGAAGGGCGGATTTGACGCCGGGGTGAAGTTCTACGACCAGCTGCAGCTGTTCAAACGCCTGGTCAACATCGGTGACGCCAAGTCCCTGGCCTGCCACCCGGCTTCCACCACCCACCGCCAGCTGTCTGAGGAAGAACAGGCCAGCGTGGGCGTGACCCCGGAAGCCATCCGGCTGTCCGTGGGCATCGAGTCCATCGATGACATCCTGGAGGATCTGGACCAGGCCCTGGCTGCCAGCTAGGCACCCGCCTGGCACTCGGGGCCGGGACTTCCTGGCCCCGCACCACCCGAGGATGTCGTTTACACTGGGCTCATGAAGTTGCTGCGGTTCATGTGGATTCTGTGTGCCCTGGGCTGGGCCCAGGCCCAGGCCGAGCCGCCCTTTTCCGGCACCATATTCCTCGACCCCGACCTCATCACTGAAGATGATCCCACCGCGTTTGTCTCACTGACCGGCAACGGTATGGCCCTGCGAACCATGTTCGATCGCCGGGTCAACCAGTTCATCCAGGTCAACGCCCACCTGTTCGACGCGAGCTATGACGACGGCCTGAAGATCGAGATCCAGGTCAACGAAGAGTTTAACGCCGCCGAAGCGCTGGCCCAGGCCGAGTTCTACGCTGAGGTGTTTGGCCGCCTACCCACCTCACTCCGGCGCGACGTGGAAACCTCCTGGATCCACCGCGGCGACGAGGCGTTTGGGGGCGGCAACAATAATCTTCTAATCCACACCGGATCCCTCGCTGAAGACTACATCGCCCGGAGAATACTGGAAGAGACCCTGGTGCACGAAGCCAGCCACACTTCCCTGGATGCGGACCACGCCGCCTCGCCGGGCTGGCTGGCGGCCCAGGCTGCCGACGGTGAGTTTATCTCCACCTACGCCCGGGACTTTCCCAACCGGGAAGACGTGGCCGAGTCGTTCCTGCTGATCTACGCCCTGGACCACCGCCGCGACCGCATCAGTGACGCCATGGCCAACACCATCGCCAGCACCATCCCCAATCGCATCGAGTACTTTCGCGGCGTGCCGCTGGACCTCTATCCCAACGGGTCCAACGCCGAAGCCAGCCGCAACGACCAGTACTGGATTGTCGGCCTGGGCAGCTTCAGCGACAGCACCCTGACCGTTGAGCAGGCTACCAGCACCAGCGGCGGCGTGTTTGGCGCCAACTTCGACCCTGCTGTCATTCAACGACCTATCTGGGGCCGCATCTCCATCGAGTTCACGGGCTGCGCCTCGGCTGTTCTCGACTACGAATCCACCACCGACGCGGTCTTTCAAAAGGCCTTTGGCTCTGGCGGCTACGCCCTGGAGCGCCTGCTTCCCAACGCGGGCCAGCGAGGCTGTGAGGCCGCCGGCTTCGGCAGCACCAACGGTAATGACTGGGTCTCCGGCACCTGGTACGGCGGCGCCGACCGATCGGGCGAAGGATTCCTGATCGACGTCCTGGAAGACGGATCGGCGTTTGTCGCCTGGTTTACTTACGGCGATCAAAAATAGCGCCCACCCATCCACCAAATCCCGGATCATGATCAAGGCATAGACCGGTTAATGTTTCTCTGTCATCCGCCGGTCCGGAACCCATCTGAGCACCAGAAGCCCCAACGCAATCCGCCTAATCCACGCATAGGCAAATAATCGCCGCCTCAACCGACACGTTCCCAACTTGAGAGGTCGAACGGAATCCGCAAAGCATTGAATCGGTCTCAGTTTCGGGCTGAGGGGCCCTGATTGCCTCCAGGGTCAGCCTGCAGTGACGGGCGACGAAATGGCCGACCCGAGCTAATGGCACTGGCCGCAACACAGCGGCGATGTCGCACAATCCAATCCGGGCTAATCGCCGATGGTTACGAGGCGCCCTGGTAAGCGGCCTGGATTCGCGATTGGATCAACGCCTCAGGTAATACCCCAGAAAGCGGGTGGCCTCGCGGATGGCCGAGTTATTCAGCGTAAACATGGAGATGTGGCCCAGGTAGGGCACCACGTACAACTCCACGGGAACGCCGGCCCGGTCCATGGCGGCCTTGAGGTTTTTCGCCTGGTCGGGGCTGACCAGGGTGTCGATGCCGCCGTGGTACAGAAAGGTCGGCGCGTCGCCTTCCGTGACGTGGGTGATGGGGGAAGCGCCGTCCCAGGCGTCGGGGTTGTCGCCGTAGCTGGAGCCCATGAGCTGGGTGGTCAGGTCACCGTCGGGCCAAACCCTCAGGTCAGAAGGAGTACCGCCGGCCACCACGGCCTGGATACGGGTGGCTCTACCGCCGTAAGGCTGGTCCAGGGGGTCGCCGTCGTCGATGACCCCCAGCAGGGTAACCAGGTGGGCGCCGGCGGAATAGCCAAAGCCCCCGATGCGGTCGGTATCCACCTGGAGCTTGGCGGCATGCTGGTGAATCCAGCGCATGGCCTGCTGCAGGTCGTGCAGCTGGGCCGGCCAGCGGTGTGCCGGGGCAAAACGATAACTGATATTGACCGCCACGAAACCGTGGCGGGCCAGGTAGCTGGCGATCTCATCCATGTCCTGGCGCTTGCGCCGTTCCCAGCCGCCGCCGTGGACCACCAGCACCGCGGGGTGCGGTCCGGACCGCTGGGGAATGTAGACGTCGGCCGCTATGGGTTCGGGCCAGTCTTCGGGGGTATACACCTGGTCCCACAGGACCCGGAATTCGCCGGTCTCCAGCGTGATCTGTTTGTCAGCCGTGAGCCCGGTGTGGCTGGCGCAGGCACAGAGCGCCAGCGTCGTTGCGGCCAGCAACAGGGCACAAAACCCGTCACCCATAGTGATGCAGGCGTTCCATCAGCAGCTGGTAAAAGCCGTCAGCGTCAGCAGTGTGGATCCAGTGGGCGTTGGCGGGGCGATCCGTCACGTCCCAGAAATCCACGGCGGTATTGCCCATGGTCAGCTCCGAGCTGATTTCCACCGCCACGTTGCAGTCCTTGCCTTCGAACAGCTCGGGCTGCAGCAGCCAGGCGACGGTACAGGGATCGTGCAGCGGGCCGCCGTCGGTGCCGTACTTCAGCTGGTCGTAGCGCTGATAGAAATCCAGCATGTTGGCGGTGGCCGTCGCAGCATCGTTGCCAATATCCCGGAGACGGGCAATCCGGGCCTGGGTGGACAGCACGGTGTGGGTTACGTCCAGGCCCATGGCGGTGATGGGTCTGCCGCAGTCGAACACCACGTGGGCCGCGTGGGGATCCACCATGATGTTGAATTCCGCCGACGGTGAGTAATTGCCCCCTTCCCGCATGGCCCCGCCCATCAGCACAATTTGCTGGATACGCTCGACGATTGTGGGTTCTTTGATCATGGCCAGTGCGACGTTGGTCAGCGGGCCGGTGGGCACCAGGGTGATTGTGCCGGGGTCCCTTTCAAGCAGGGTGTCGATGATGAAATCCACCGCGTGCTCATCCTGCAGCGGCGTACGCGGCTCCACGATCTCCACGCCGTCGATGCCGGTTTTGCCGTGGACGTACTCGGCCGTGATGAGTTTGCGCACCATGGGCCGCACGCAGCCCGCATATACCGGCATATCCTCGCGCCCGGCGATGTCGCACATCAGGCGGGCGTTGCGCTGGCAAAGGTTCAGCGGCACGTTGCCCGCCACGGTGGTAATGCCCAGGAGGTCCAGTTCGTCGGGGGAGGCCATGGCTAGCAGCAGGTTGACCGCGTCATCCTGCCCCGGGTCGCAATCTATGATGATGGATTGTCTGTTCATTTGCAGCTTTCGATTTACCCAGCTACGCAGCATAACCAGAACCTACAGCTTTGCGAATGGGGCATTGGCTGGCGGTTGCGCTAGCATAAGGCCATGGGAGTCTGGGAAATGGGTCACATGCCCCCGACAATCCAACCTGGGATTGGACAGCATCAGATTGGATCTTGGATCGTCATGCAGCTTAGCAAGCACTTCGCAATCGCGACCCTGGCCTCGGCCATCAGCCTGCCCGTCCATGCCCAGACCTCGGAATACGCCCTGCGCTTTTACGGCAGCGGCGTGGGTCCCCCGGGACAGCAGGACCGGGTACTGCTTCCCCTCGATGACGATCTGCCAGGTCCCGCGGGACACACGCCGGTGGACATCGGCAGTGGTGGGTTCACCCTGGAGTGGTGGATGCGGGGAAGGCTGTCAGACAATGATTCCGACAGCAACGGTGGTGACGTGGAGAGGTTCGACTACAGCTGGATCAACGCCCATATCATTTTTGACCGGGATGTGTGGTGCGGCACGGAACGGAGCTACGGCGTGTCCATAGCCGGCGGTCTGGTTCAGTTCGGCAATTCCAGTGGTGATGCTCCGGATTTTGATTCAGCCAACACCATCGAGGGCAGCACGTCCGTGCTGGATGATCAATGGCACCACGTGGCCGTGGTCAGGGATGCGGCCACGGGCACCAAGCATATCTATGTGGACGGGGTACTGGACTTTTCCAGCTCGGCCGGGGTCAGCTTCGCTGATTTGAGCTATCCCGACGACGGCGTGCCGGTCACTGGCAACTGCGGTACGGGCCAATTGACGCCCTATGGACGTTTCCTGGTCTTTGCCGCCGAAAAACACGATGCCGGTGCGGCCTACCCCTCCTATGCGGGTTACATCGACGAGGTCCGGCTGTGGGCGACCGCTCGCTCTGCCCGGCAGATCGCCGACAACTACGACCAGGTCGTGGCGCCAGGCTCACCGGGATTGGTGGGTTACTACCGGTTTGAGGAGGGCTCAGGCACCGTATTGGGCGACAGTAGCGATGCAGGATCCCCGGACGCACAGCTCATTGCGGGGATTGCAGGCAACGGCGAGTGGGTCAGCCGCGCCGCGGACCCCGACAATACGGCGCCGCTGGCGGCAAGCACGGACCGGATATTCTCAAGCGGGTTCGAACCTCCGCCCTGATTCCAGGCCCCCGTCGATTGGGACCGGGATCCGAGATTGCGGGAGCGCCTGGTCACTCATCAACCCGCCAACCCAGCGACTCCAGTCCCCCGTCGTCCAACACCGCTTCAGGAACATCGGCAAGGGTCATGACCGACTCGCAGGCCACGGTACCATCGGGAAGGACGATCTTTCCCTGGGCTTTGCCCAGTCGCCCACGCAGTTTCACACGGGTCCCTACGATGCGCAGCGGCGTGTTTGTGGGAACGGAATGACGGTACGCCACGTTGAGCCTCACCGACATCATCAGGTGATGATGGTCGCCGATCATGGACACCCGGGCCACGACCTCGTCCAGCATGGAGGCCAGGATGCCGCCATGCACGATCCCGGGATAGCCCTGGTACTGGTCGCCCACGGTGTACTCGCTGACCACCTGGTCATCGCCGTTGTCATGGAAAACCATGCGCAGACCGCTGGGGTTCTTGCGGCCGCAGACGAAACACCAGTCCGAGTTGGGCTGTTTATTCAATGTCCTGCTCCGACAGCGCGTGGCCCCAGTCCTTCTTGGCCTTGAGGTAGCGCCGGTTCCAGTCGCCTACGCCTGTTACATGCTTCACCCGGGTCACCTGGTCCAGGCCCAGGGCTGCAAGGTCGTTAATCTTTTTCGGGTTATTGGTCAACAGGCGGAACGGTCGATTGCCCACAAAAAAGTGGATCAAAGCCGCCGCGTCGCTGAATTCCCGGCAGTCGTCTGGCAGACCAAGCTGGCGATTGGCCTGGTAGGTGTTCTGGCCGGAGTCCTGGAGCAGGTAGGTTGCTGCCTTGGCCCACAGGCCGATACCGCGTCCCTCGTGACCGGCCATGTAAACCACCATGCCACCCTGGGGGTCGTCCTTGATGGCAGCAAGTGCCGACTTCAGCTGGGGACCGCATTCGCAACGTTCGGATCCGAATACATCACCCGTCAGGCAGCTGGAATGGACCCGGATCAGTGGATTCTCCCAGGTTTTCGGGTCACCCAGGATCAGAACGCTGTTAACCGCCATGCTGGAAGCCAGCACCGAAAACAGGCGCTGTCCCCCCTGCTGGCGCAGCTCGCTGGCCAGCTCTTCCACCTTGCCCAGTTCCGTGGAGCGAACGCTGGCGTACCAGTCGGCGGTCACCTCCAGATCGCCCAGGTGGACAGGCAGCGGAATCGGCCCAAGCAGGTTGACGGCCAACTCGCCGTGGGCCGGCTGCTGGTTGGGGTCCAGCCGACGCCCCTGGCTGTCGATTCGAATGAGCTTGCCGGCGTCGATCAACTGGGACCGAACGCTGGGGTCGATATAGGTAAACATGGGCGCAAGTTTGGGCGATGTGCCGTCTCGAATCCAGCCCGGGACCGTCACTGATCGGGCAGTAAGCGCAATTCAGCAGATGGGAAAGATTAAACCTTTTTGATCGACGGGTTGTTCGCATCCGGGCAGCGGCTCAGGTCAGATCGCCTGTTCGTGGTCCGATGAAAACCGCCGGTGCCGAATCCGGTTGCCGGTCACGGAGAATTCAACGATACAGAGGCGAATTCCTATATTTGTGCTTTGTCTCAGCAAGCCGTAGGCGGCAAGCCACGAGGTCCGGGCGCCCCGATCAACCAGGCCAAGCGCGTCTGAACAACGGTTATCAAGGATCCACGGGATCTGCCGCCTTCTCCCCTGCCGTCTCATTGGAGTGAAGCTCAACCACCACCTCGATTTCCGTGGCGAAACCAATGGGCAATGACTGCATGCCCACAGCCGAACGCGCGTGCCTGCCCTTCTCACCGAAGGCTTCCAGGATCAGCTCGGAGAACCCGTTGATCACCTGGGAGTGCTGGGTGAAGTCCTCGGTGGCGTTGACCATGCCAAGCACTTTGACAAACCGCTTGATCCGATCCAGATCCCCCAGTTGATGCTTCAGGCTGGACAGGATTGCTATACCCGACAACCGGGCAGCCTCGGCACCCTGCGCAACGGTAAGATCGTCGCCCAACCGGCCGATCAGGTAGCTTCCGTCGGGCTTTTTCGGACCGTGCCCGGCGGTAAACGCAAGATTGCCGGTTTGCACCACGGGGACAAATGGATTCGAGGGTTCACTGTGGGGATAAAGCTCGACCCCCATTTCCTTGAGCCTGGCCTCCACGTCCGCCAGTGCGCCAGATGAGACCAGCAAGCCAAGCAGCCCTGGGAGCAAACGGTTTTTCATGAGTCACCTCTTTTCGATACTGGCCCGCAAGGGCGTTGATCTCGGACCAGCTAATCTACCTGAGATACCCCGCCCCCCGCAGGGTATTCCCTGACAAAAGTCAAAAGAGAGCGTGACTTTCGTTAGTGGATTCAACACCAATCTCGGCTAGACTGACCCTCCCGTTCCTGACACCAAGGACCCTGCCCTATGAAACGCCTGTTCTTCGCCGCTACTGCTGCGGTCTGTACATTTTCCGCCACCGCAGCCGACCTTGATGAGGTGCTTTCCTGCAACTACGAAACCCTTGGCGGGCTGGACAACATCAAGGCTGTCGAGTCCGCACGAATGACCGGCACCATGACCATGGGTCCCATGCAGGCGCCGTTCACCATCGAGTTCCAGCAGCCCAACCGGGTCCGGCTGGAGTTCGAGGTTCAGGGCATGACCGCTGTACAGGCCTACGACGGCGAGACCGGCTGGGCCATCATGCCGTTCATGGGTAAGACCACGCCGGAAAAAATGGCAGACGACCAGCTCAAATCCATCCAGGAAATGGCTGAATGGGAAGGTCCGCTGGTTAACTGGCAGGAAAAGGGTCACAGCGTCGAACTGGTGGGCACCGAGGAAGTTGAAGGCACCGAAGCCTACGCGCTGAAAGTGGTTCGCGCGGGCAGCGAAGACGAGGTGACGATGTTCCTCGATACTGACTACTGCCTGCCGTTTCTCTCCAAGGGCGTGCGCGACATCCAGGGCAACGAGATGGCCTTTTCCCAGACCATCGGCGACTACAAGGAAGTCGGCGACATCGTCATGGCGCATTCGATGATTGCCAACATCGGCGATGGCCCCACCCCGATGCAGCAGGCCATCACCATCGAAACCGCGGAGCTCAACGTCAGTGACCTCAAGTCCGACCGCTTCGCCATGCCAGAGGTAGAACAGCCCGCCGCGGCTGCCGAGTAAGACTGGCCGCTGCTGTTGCCGGGCCCCTGCCTGGAAACAGCAGCGGTATCAACCATACCTGTCCTGGGGAGACACGCATGAGCATTCGTAACACCATTTGCGTGGCCGCCATCGCGTTCGCCACGGCGGCGCAGGGCGCCATTGAAATCAACTCGTCCACTTTCGGCGGACTGAGCGCGCGCAGCATCGGCCCGGCAGTGATGAGCGGTCGCATCTCCTCCATCGACGCCGTGGTCCATGACGATGGGCCGCTTACGGTCTACGTGGGCACCGCCAGCGGCGGCGTATGGAAATCCGACGACGGCGGCATCGTCTACAAGCCCATATTCGACGATCACATACAGTCCATTGGGGCGGTGCGTATCGACCCCAGCAATGCCGAAACCGTGTGGGTCGGCACCGGCGAGAGCTCGGTCCGAAACACGGTGTCCCCGGGCGACGGGGTTTACCGGTCGTTAGATGGCGGCGAAAAATGGCAGCACATGGGGCTTAAAGAAAGCGATCACATCGCTGAACTGCTGGTGCATCCGGACAACAGTGAGGTGGTCTTCGTCTGTTCCCTGGGGCACCTGTGGGCAAGCGGCGGCGACCGCGGCGTGTTCCGGTCCCAGGATGGCGGCCAGAACTGGGATAACGTGCTGCACATCGACGACGCCACCAGCTGCTCAGACCTGGCCATGACGCCGGACGGCAGCGTGCTTTACGCGGGCATGTGGCAGGTTCGCCGCTACCCGGATTTCTTTGAGTCGGGTGGCCCGACATCCGGCCTTTACCGGAGCACCGACGGCGGCGACACCTGGGAAGAACTGACCGAAGGGCTGCCGGCATCCGACAAGGGCCGCATCGACGTCACCGTGGCCGCTTCGGAACCCCAACGCGTTTACGCAGCCATCGAAAGCGAAAACACCGCGCTTTTCCGCTCTGACGATGGCGGCGACAGCTGGGTCGAGAAGGACGACTCAGGCAACATCCAGATGCGACCATTCTACTTCGGCGAACTGGTGGTGGACCCCAGCGATCCGGACCGCGTCTACGTGCCCGCATTTTCCCTGACGGTGAGTTCTGACGGCGGCGAAAGCTTCTCCGGCATGTTTGGCGCTGGATTTACCGTCTCGATTCACCCGGACCACCACGCGCTGTGGATCAACCCGTCGAACCCGCAGCAGCTGTTCCTGGGTACCGACGGCGGGGTCTATGTTTCCGAAGACCGCGGCTTCCACTGGCGCCACGTGGCCAACCTGCCGGTCAGCCAGTTTTACCACGTGTCCGTTGATGCGCGCTGGCCCTATAACGTCTACGGTGGCCTGCAGGACAACGGATCCTGGATGGGTCCTTCCCAGGCGCCCGGCGGCATACAGAACAAACACTGGCAGAACATCGGATTTGGCGATGGCTTCTGGTCGTTCCCGGATCCGACAGAAGATCGGGTACTGTATACCGAGTACCAGGGTGGCCAGCTCAAGCGTGTTGACCGCGAGACGCTGGAGATCAAGCGCATTCAGCCCGCCGCTCAGGCGGCACAGCAGCCGTTGCGCTTCAACTGGAACACGCCGATACACCTGAGCCCGAACAAGCCCGGCACCATTTACTACGGCGCCCAGTACCTGTTCCGCAGCAAGGATCGCGGTGAGTCCTGGGAAGCCATCTCGCCGGACCTGACCACCGATGACCCCCAGGGCCAGCGCCAGGCGCAATCCGGCGGTCTTACCATCGACAACTCCACCGCCGAAAACTACACCACTATCTATTCCATCAGCGAGTCGCCGCTGAACCACCGAACAATCTGGGTGGGCACCGACGACGGCAACGTTCAGCTCACCCGCAACGGCGGTCGCGGCTGGGACAACGTAGTGGGCAATATTGATGGGGTTCCGGCCGGTACCTGGGTATCCCGGATCGAGGCCAGTCCCCATGACGAAGCCACTGCTTTCGTCACCTTTGACGGCCACCGGCGCGGCGACATGCAAACCTACCTGCTGCGCACCACCGACTACGGCGCCAGCTGGACATCGCTGGTCACCGACGACATCGATGGCTATGCCTGGGTCATCAAGCAGGATCCTGTTAACCCGGACCTGCTGTTTCTCGGCACGGAAGAAGGGCTTTACATCAGCCTCGACGGCGGTGTGAACTGGGCGCGTTTTTCCGAAAACCTGCCCAGGGTGGCCGTCCACGACCTGGTGATTCATCCCACCGAACACGACCTGGTCATCGGCACCCACGGGCGCGGCGTTTACATCATCGATGACATCACCCCGCTGCGCAGCATCACCCAGGAAACCATCGACGCCAACGTGGCCATTTTGCCCACGCGACCGGCGCCCATGGTGCTGAACGCCCAGCTGCAGAGCTTTGGCGCCCATGATTCCTTTGTCGGTAACAATCCGCCCCAATCGGCCACCATCGTCTACTACCTGAAAAAGCGGCACCTGTTTGGCGACCTGAAGGTCGAGGTGTTCAACGACGATGGCAGCCTGATCGCTACCCTGCCCGGAGGCAAGCGGCGAGGTCTCAACCGGGTCGAGTGGCCCATGCGCTTCAAGGCGCCCAAGTTTCCCCCGGCCACCAACCTGGTGCCCGGCTTTCTCGGCCCCCGCGTGCCGGAAGGTGAGTACCGCGTGGTTCTCACCAAGGGCAAGGAGACCCTGGAATCCACCGTCCAGCTGGTGGCCGACCCACGCACGCCGCATGCCAGGCGCGACCGCGCGGCCCAGCAGGCGCTGGCACTTGAGCTTTACGACATGATCAATGACCTCACCTTCCTGTCCGACAATCTTATCGAGGTTCGAACCCAGGCCAGGCAACTCGCCGAAAGCGCCGATAAGGCCCTGCAGACAGCGCTGGGTGAATACGCGGAATCGCTTGAAAACCTGCGCACCTCCCTGTCGGCGACCAAAGGCGGCATGATCACCGGCGAGCAACAGCTGCGCGAGCGACTGGGCAATCTCTACGGCAACGTCACCAGCTACGATGGCCGACCGACGAAAACCCAGTTTGACCGGCGCGGCACGCTGGGCCAGGAACTGGCAGATGCCATGACGGCCAGTGAATCGCTGCTGGGCGATCAGCTGGGGGCCATCAATCAGCGCCTTACGAAAGCGGGGCTCGACAACATCGCCGTCCTCGACCGCGAGGCCTGGAACGAGAAGGAAGGGGTGGCCCGGTTCTCCACCGTTGTGATGGCCCGCAGTGCCTGGCGGGCGCTGCTGCCCCAGGCGCTGTGGGGAATCGAAAAGTAGCGGCGGACAGTCGGCGTGGGCTACTCGCCGTCGCCCCTGGCTTGCCGTTGTGCCTCAAACCGGGCGATCTTCTCGGGATCGGCCGGTAGCTGGTACCTGGATTTCCACTCCGCGTACGGCATGCCGTAGATCCGCTGCTGCGCGTCCGCCAGGCTGACGTCCATCCCGGCCTCTAACGCCGCCTGGTGATACCACTTGCCGAGGCAGTTGCGGCAGAAGTCTGCCAGCAGCATCAGGTCGATGTTCTGTACGTCGGTTCGGTTCTGCAGATGTTTAACCAGCCGTCGGAACACGGCCGCTTCAATCTCGGTAGTTGATGGCGTTTCTGGCATGTTGTTCACTGTCCTTGATGACTGATACGCGGAACCCGGGCATGGCTGACCCCTGGAACCGTACGAGTGTTATATGGAAGACAATCGCATAAACATCAGAGCGTGTCATATATGCACCTATCGAGCTCTATTCAACGCCTTCCTGTGCACTGCGTGGTGGCGCTGGCGCTGATGACCACGTCCATGGCAAACGCGTCGGAGCCGGAAGACCCTCTGGGTGAACTGCGCTGGAAGGCACGCGTGCTGCTGGTATTTTCTCCCAGCGCCGGTGACACGCGTTCCACGGCGTTCCTGCAGGCTGCTGACGCTGCGGCCTGCGCTGTCGCTGAGCGTGACATGGTGATCGGTCGCATCAGTCCGGCTGGCACCAGCTTCCTGGGAGAAAACACCATCGCACCGTCCGATGCGGCGGCATTACGCCAGCGGTTCGGGATTGCGCCGGAGGCATTCCGCATCCTGCTGGTGGGCAAGGACGGCGGCGTCAAGGGCGACTATCAACGGCCGCCCTCGTTGTCAGTAGTGTTTGACCTGGTGGACAGCATGCCCATGCGGCGCCAGGAGATGCGGACGCGGTCAACATCCTGCTGAAGGCAAAAAAAAAACGGCCTCCAGTGAGACCGTTTTTCTCGGATCAGGTTGACCTCTAGAAGGCGGCCCGCAGACCCAGGATGAAGTTACGCCCGGGCAGTGGTGCCCGTTCGACCACAAACGACGTGTGGTTGCGCGCTTCCTCGTCATCCAGGTTGCGGCCACGCAGGTAGAACTGCCAGTCCAGGCCGCCAACGTCACCCATGTTGTACACCACGTCGGCGTTGATCATGGTATAGCTGTCGGTGGGTCGCTCAAACGCCCCGATGTCGTCCTGGTCGTCGTAGCGGATCGCGTCGAGGCTGAACTGCCACTGGTTCCAATCCCAGTCCAGTCCGGCACCGAAGCGGTTCGGCGGCGTACGTGGCAGGTCACCTCCGTTATCCAGCTCCGCGGTCACGGAGTCGAAGAACATCGAGGCTCTCCAACCCTCACCAAAACTCAGTGCGAGTTCGCCCTCCCACCCGGAAATGTCAGCGTCGGCCTGCAGCCATTCAAACACCGGCAGTCCGTCTTCGACCAGCCCGGTGCCGTTCAGGTAGATGAAGTCGTCGTAGTTGTACTGGTAATAGGACAAGCTACCGGTGAGCGGGCTGGTGGTCGTCGCCAGGGTCAAATCGAAACTGGTGTTGCGCTCCTCCACCAGGTTGGGGTTGCCGATTTCGAATGTACCGGTGGCCAGGTGTGGTCCGTCAGCGAACAGCTCCACTTCTGACGGTGCCCGCTCCGTTCGGGCCAGGTTCACCATCAGCTGAAAGTCTTCGTTGAAGCGCCAGACCGCGCCGCCGGAGATGCTGAACGGGTCATGGCTTGCGCTCAGGCCGCTGATGGCATCGGTATCCTGGCTTTCAATTCGCAGTCCTACCTCATAGCGGACGTCACCCACGGTTTTTTCTTCCACGATAAACAGCGCCTGCTGTTCGGTAGTGCTGGGGGGCACGAACGCTTCTTCCCCCAAGGCGCTGAAGTCCCGATCCCGGTAGTGGATGCCGACCGTGCCACGCCATCCACCGATGGGGTTGTGGGTCACTTCGAGCCGGGTTTCCAGGGTATCGGTATCGAACTGGGTGCCGATTTCATCCCCTTCCAGTTCCACGTGCTCGTAGTCGTTATCAGAAATCAACAACTCGATCTGCTCAATCCCGTCAAACGGATTGGCGAAGGCCAGGCGTCCGTCAATCTTGGTTTGCTCCAGGTCGATGGAGACCTCTTCACCGCCGCCTTTCAGGCCAAGCTTGTCGTCCTCGTCTTCTTCCTCTTCCTCCTCACCGGCGGGAATTCCGTAGAGCGTATCGAAGGTACTGACGGTAATACTGGCGACAACGCTATCGCCGAGATAGCTCAGGCCCGCGGCAAAACCCTCGGTTTCCACGCCACTGTTGGGCAGCGTGCCAAAGGCTTCTTCTTCATCGTCCTCGTCCTTCAGGTCATCCGCCCCTTCGCGCTCGGCAAAGCCGGGAATATCGTAGTCGTCCGCATCCCGGTAGAACGCGTCGAGATGGTAGGCAATCCGGCCGCTCTGACCGTTGATCTCAGCGCCACCGAACAGACCGTCAGCGACACTATCGCCCTCCAGCACCAGAGAACCGCTGACGCCATCCCCGCCCATGTCCTCGGGCAGGCGATTGGTGCGTACGTTGACGACACCGCCGATGGTGTCGGAGCCGTACAGCAGCGTCGCGGGGCCATGCAGAACTTCCACCTGGCGCGCCAGGAAGGGCTCGATGGACACCGCGTGGTCAGCACTGACGGCGGACACATCATTACTGCTGATGTTGTTTTCGAGTACCGCGATGCGGAGGCCGTCCTGGCCGCGGATGATGGGGCGTCCCACGCCGGCGCCGAAAAAGGCACTGTGGATGCCCGGCAGATTATTGACGGTCTCGCCAATGCTGGTGGTGAGTCTTTCCCGAAGCTCGCCGCCCGTCAGCACGGCGGTGATCACGGTACTGTCGTCAACCGGGGTGTTCAACGGGGTGGCGGTTACAATAATTTGCTCGATTTCTTCCTCGGCGTCCTGGGCCCACGCTCCAGGCGCGACGGCACAGGCAATGGCCAGACTCAAAAGGGTCCTGTTCATGTTCAACTCCAAAATTTATTTATCCCCAACAGGGGAGGTCAGCCGGGTTGCCCAGGGGCAACACGGAATCAACGTCAATTCATAGACATTTCAAGGGGTAACGCGGGAATTGATCAGTGCAGATTAGGGGGAGCGCGGCTGGGGTGACCGTTTCGGGAGGGAGCTGCAGGCGACTGTTGCGGATCAGACGACACAACTGCGTCGCCATTCTGGGGCAACGTGACTGCAGCCCGGATTTCCGGCAGCAGGGAATCAAGGCCAGGCAGCTGAATGCAGACTTCGCATTCGGCAACTGGATGCTGGTGCTCAACGTTGTGGTGGGCCGCGAGTGCCTGACCAAACAGCAGTAGCAGCGTGAGGCTGAAGACGCGCACACCAGTCGTGTGCCCTCGGGAGCGGATTGACCCAGGTTCGGGCAGCCGTTTCTGAATTTTCGAATGGATGCCTGTCACGGATTGTCGATGCCCGAATTCACGCCGGTCACGAATCAAAAACGCCGAATCAAAAACGCCGAATCGAAAACGAACCCGCGATCCCACAACAGCGGGTTCAAAACGACGCAAACGTAACCTGTGAGATGTCACGAAAAAGTGACGGCGGCGGCTCAGGCCAGAGCCTCTCGAACGCGGTCGGGCGTGAACGGCTGGTGCCGAATTCGGCGTCCGGTGAGCGCAAAAAAAGCATTGGCGATGGCCGGCGGTACCAGTGGATTGCCCGCCTCGCCGATCTGGGTCGGCTTTTCGTGATTTTCGGCAATGTGTACCTCGATCTTCGGCGACATGTTGTTTCTCAGGATTGCGTAGTCGTTGAAGTTGTTCTGGTCGACCTGACCGGCAGTGATGGTCACGCGTTCGTAGAGCGCGCTGCTCACGCCCCACAGCACGCCCCCTTCGATCTGACTGTGGGCATTGTCGGGCGAAACGATCTGGCCGGCGTCCACCGCAATCCACACCTGATGAACGCGGATGGTGCCGGATGATTCATTGACCGAGATCTCAGCGATACCGGCGGACTGGGTATCCCCGTAGCCCGCAAACGCGAGACCGCGGGCGCGGCCTTCAGCCAGCGGAACTGCGGCCGCCATATTCTCGACGCGGTCGATCAGGGCTGTGCCGCGAGGATTGTCCCTCATGATCGCCCGCCGAAACTCGAAGGGGTTGATCCCGGCCTGGACCGCAACCTCGTCAATAAACGCTTCTGCGGCAAAACTCGTGTACGCCGCCCCAATGCCGCGCCACGGCAGAATGCGCGCCTGCCGCTCTGTTTTTACGTGCTCCGCCAGGAAGTCGGGAATGCTGTAGAACTTGCTTTCGGCACCACGCATGGTGACGATGTCGTTTGGCGCTACCTGCTGCCAACGGATCGGATTGAAGTACTCGATCACGGACGGTGTCGCCACCCGGTGATGCCAAGCCTTGAGAACGCCATTCTCGTCAACACCGGCCCTGAGGCGCTGGGCCGCGGCCGGGCGGAAGGCGCCGAACTTGATGTCGTCCGTCCGCGACCAGACCACTTTCACGGGCCGTTTCGCGGCCCGGGAGCACAGCAGCGCGTCGCGTACGTAGTTCTGCATCAGCTCGGTTCTTCGGCCAAAGCCGCCGCCCATGGTCATCATGTTCAGCCTGATGCGCTCGGGCGTGGTACCCAGCACCTCGGTGGCCGTGCGCGTCGTCCAGCTCTGGGTTTGTGTGCCGGCCCAGATTTCTGCGCCCTTGCCGTCCGTATCAACGCTGGCCACTGCCGCCATGGGTTCGATCTGAGCGTGGTAGGCGTAGTCCGAGGTGTACACCGCCTCGAAGGTTCTGGCGGCTCGAGACAAGGCTGCATCAGCGTCGCCCTCTGTGCGCCAGGCGGCGCCGGGGTCGTCACCTTCGGCCGCCTTTCGATAGGCGGCGATGGTGTCGTCGCTGCTGTACTTCCTGAACGGTGAGGACTCGGTCCAGGTCACGTTCAGCGCGGCCCGGCCGGCAAACGACGCATGCATGGTCCTGGCAAGGACCGCCACACCATCCGGCAGCGGCACCACATCCATTACATCACGGGTCGCCCGGGTCGCCTTGTCGTCCATCGACGCGATGGACTCGCCTTCCACCGGGGCGCGCAGCACCGTGGCGTAGACCATGTCGGGAACGCGCACGTCGATGGCGTACCGCGCCGTTCCAGTGGACTTTGCCGGAACGTCACGACGGGGAACGCTTTTGCCAATCAGGGTGAACTGATCCTGGGATTTCAACGCTGCCGGCGCTGATAGCGTTGTCTCCGAGAATCGCGGCAAGGCGACAATGTCGCCATAGGACAGGCTGCGGCCGGATGGCGCATGGATCACCCGGTTCTTTGCTGCTGTCAGCGCCTGCACATCGACCCCCCACTCGTCCGCCACGCGCTGCCGCAGCATGTCCCGCAGGGTGGCTCCGGCCTGGCGCAATACCTGAAAGTAGCCGTAAATGGCCGAACTGCCCGCGGTGTAGAGCACATTGCCGAACGCGGGGTTGCCGAATCGTCGGTCATCCTGATTGAGCTGATGGATCGACACCTGGTCCCAGTCAGCTTCCAGCTCATCGGCCAGAATCTGCGGCAGACCCGTCTCGCTGCCCTGCCCCATCTCTGTTGAGGGGAACAGGATATGAACCGAGTTGTCGGGCCTGATCTCCACCCAACCGGCAAATATCTCTCGGGTTTTGTCGCTGTCGCTGGGGCTGGCATACGCTTCCAGCCGGATACCGCCAGTGGCCAGCGCAACGGCTACGGCGGCGCCGGACTTGAGAAACAGCCGCCGTGAGGTGTGCACTGAGCCGCTCATTTTGGCATCTCGTCGGCAGCACGCTGAACCGCCTTGACGATGCGGTTGTAGGTACTGCATCGGCAGAGGTTGGTGCTCATCCAGGACCGGATCTGATCTTCCGAGGGAGAAGGGTTCGTGTCCAGCAGCGCCGCCGCGCGCATGATCTGGCCGGACTGGCAATAACCGCACTGGGGAACCTGTTCCTCGACCCAGGCCTTCTGCAGCGGGTGGTCACCGTTCTCGCTCAGCCCTTCGATAGTTTTGATGTTTCTTCCGGCGACACTGGCCAGCGTGATCTGGCAGGAAAACATCGACGAGCCTTCGAAATGCACCATGCAGGCCCCGCACTGGGCAGCACCACAGCCATACTTGGTGCCAGTCAGACCCAATTCCTCGCGCAGATACATCAGCAGCAGTGTGTTCGGATCCGCGTCCGTTTCCACGGGTTGGCCGTTGAGGGTGAAGCTGATCATGGTCGCGTGTCCTCCTCGTGACAGGCGCTGGTTTACTGTTGCCGAGCTTATCCTGGGCGATGTTATGAAACGGTGACGCAGCCGTCCGGCGCGCCAGCACCACTCGTTTGATCGCCTGGTCGAGATCTTGCTCGAAAACCGCCGTTTGATGAGTGCCGCACCTGACCATTTGGCCAGTTGCGGCCCTGCTACGTCCGCGTGTCATTCCGGCCGGACACTCCTCCAGGGAGACCGGTCAAATGACCTTGATCCGAAATTCGTTGCCTTTGCGCCTCCCCTTTTATGCATTCAACAGGCAGGCAGCCGCTATGTGTTTATCCCTTCAGCGCCAAGGACTACATATTCGAATCTTCTCGAGTCTGATCCTGGTCATCCTGACCTGGCCCCTGCTCGGAATCGCCCAGATCGAGCGCATCAGCGTGACCGGCGGCGGCGGCCAGGCAGACAGTGACAGTTACAACGCCCAGTTGTCGGACGATGGCTCGGTGATCGTGTTTCGCTCCAACGCGGAAAACCTGATCGCCGATGACACCAACGGCTGGTCGGATGTTTTCGTCCACGACCTTAACGCCGGCACGGTGGAGCGGGTCAGCGTGTTGACCGATGGCAGCCAGAGCTCCCGCTTTTCTACCCATCCTTCGATTTCAGATGACGGTCAGCTGATCGTCTTCGAAGGCCGCCCAACGTCGAACGTGGCGTGGCCAACGCTCTACGACCGCAGTGATGACAGCGTGTTGCAGCCGCTCCCCAGGCTCGCGTCCGGAAGCACGGCGGCAGGTCCGCAACGTGCCCGAAACGAGCCCCAGATTTCCGGAAACGGACAATTCTTACTGTTTCACACCTGGGCCACGCTCCAAAACCTGTTCGACACCGACGCGCGCCCGTTGAATGACGACAGCAACAGTGCCGATGACGTTTTCGTGTTTGATCTCACGGCCCAGCCGATTGCGGCGGTCGAGCGGGTCAGCCGCGACTCCAGCGGCAACAGCGTCGATGGCGACAGCCTGTCGGGCTCGCTGTCCGATGACGGCCGCTACGTGGCCTTTTTCTCCTACACCAATGAGCTCGTACCCAACGATCTGAACGGCCATGAAGACGTGTTCCTCAAGGACCGGGATACCGGTACCATCGATCTGGTCAGCGTCAGCACCAGCGGCGCGCCGGGCAACGAAGACAGCTACAACCCGATGGTTTCGGGCAACGGCCAGTTCATCGTTTTTCGCTCCCTGGCCAATGACCTGGTGACGGGAGACAGCAACAACAGCTGGGACATCTTTGTTCGAGACCGTAATGCCCAGGTAACCCAACGGGTCAGCGTGTCCAGCGCCGGACAAGGCGGTGACAATCACAGTTTTGAGGGCTCAATTTCCGACGACGGGCGCTATGTCACTTTTCGGTCCGCCGCTTCGAACCTGGTAGCGGACGACGCCAACGGCCGCTTCGATATCTTCGTACACGACCGGACCCGGAGCCTGACCGAGCGGATTTCCGCCGGCATCGCTGCTGAGGCCGACGGCAACAGCTTTGAGCCCGCGATTTCCGGTGACGGCCGCTGGATCGTCTTCGAGTCCGATGCCACCAACCTGGTGGCGGGTGACAGCAACCAGGCCCGGGACATTTTCCGTGCCCCCAACCCGCTGTTCGAGGCTGGCGGCAACCAGGACACGGAGGCAGCACGATGAATTCGATAAAGGGAGTTGTGCGTTGGTTTTTGCTGGTGATGCTTGCTGCGGGTTCCTGGCAGCAAGCCCATGCCATCGACTGCGGAGAGATTCTCAGCGACAGCTTCGAGGCCGGAACGCCGGGCGCGCTTCCGCAAATCGAGTCCATTCCTGATCAAGCCGTGCCCACCGGCCAGCTAATCGAAGTTGATGTCGACACCGCCATACCTGCGGAGCAGGCTGGCAACGCCTTTTCGCTGGTTGAGGCGCCAGCAGGCATGACCATTGATGGCGGCACCGGCCAGATCGCCTGGACACCTGCAGTGACCCAGGCCGGCTCCACGTTGGTGTCCGTCCAGGTTACCAACAGTGCAGGCCTGAGCAATGAGCGGTGTTTCGCCGTGGAAGCCATCAGCACCTCAGCGTCTCCCTTGATTGATCCCATCCCAAACCAGGTCGCCGTGGTGGACCAGTCTTACAGCTACACGGTCACTGCGAGCGATCCTGATGCCACCGACGTGCTTGCCTTCGAACTGGTCAGCGCGCCAGTCGGTCTGGTCATCGACCCGGCCAGCGGCCTGATTAGCTGGACGCCCATGCCCGGAGACATCGGCACTTATCCCATCCAGGTGGCGGTATCGGATCCCTCGGGCGCAGCCGATGAAGGGGTGTTTCAGCTCCAGGTGGTGGCCCGGAACGGACCCCCCGTGCTCGAACCGGTCCAGGACCGTGGGGGCGCGCCGGGTGTCCTGGTGGAAATCAGCGCGCTGGCGCTGGACCCGGATGGCGATGACGTGACCTACTCACTGCCGGTGCGGCCCACGGGTATGACGGTCGACCCGGACAACGGTGTGATCCGCTGGACGCCGACATTTCAGCAACTGGGTCCCCACGACGTCACCCTGGCCGCCCGAGATCCCCTGGGTGCCAGCGACAGCTGGTCATTTGAGATCGTTGTTGACCTTAACCGCGCGCCGGTGGCCATCAACGACGCCGGCTACCGCGTCGAACGGGGCGATACGCTCACGGTTCCTGCCACGGGAATCCTGGCCAACGACGTGGACCCCAACGGCGATCTGTTGAGCAGCCTGCTTGATTCCGGCCCCTCACGTGGCAGCCTGCTGCTGGGCAACGACGGTGGATTCGAGTACACCCCAGACAACCCGGCTGGCAGCATCGGCATGCAGATCAAGTGGCAGCAAATCAGCGCCAATGGCGGCCCCTCGGGGGGGTGGCAGCCACTGATCGGACAACTGGACGATGACCCGGCTGCTGAGATCATCATCTACGACTTCTCGGGTACCGCCGCGACTCGAATCGAGGTCTACGATGGAGAAACCGGTGCCGAGGAATGGGTACGCATCTTCGGCAACCGAGAGCTTGGACCAACCACTCAGGCCGAGGCGGCCCTGGCTGATATCGATCTTGACGGAAAGCCCGAAATTCTCATGGTTGGAGGAGATCCTGACGGTTCACCGACGCGAATGCTTCGTCTATACGCGCTCGAACATGATGGCGGGCTGAAGTGGATCAGCGAATCGCTGCCAAAGCAGGGGTTTGATCCCACGCGGGCAGATATTCGCAATACGGCCAACGGTGACATGTTTGATTCCGCTATCAGCGTGGCCGACCTGGATGGCGATGGCCTGCCGGAGATCATTGTTGCGCCGAGGGGGGACTTCTCCTCATACCAGGTCTGGGACGCCAACGGGCGAAAGGTGGACTATGCCTTTGCGCCGGGGGTGAGAGAAAGCACCAATGGGACGCGGGTCAGTGTGGTCGATCTGGACCTGGATGAGACGCCCGAAGTTGTTGTGTCGAATGCGGCATTCACCAACGAGGGTGAGGTGATCTGGACCCGGGACGACGTTGAAGATGGCCTGGCGCCCTATGCCCATCCCCAGGTGGCCAATCTCGACGATGACCCATATCCCGAACTGGTGCGTCGACTGGGGGGGTTCCGTGAAACGAACATCGTTCTGGCGTTGAACCATGACGGATCGACGTTGTGGGAGTATGAGTTCCCGGGCGGCAGCACTTCGCTCTGGTCGCCCCTTACCATCGCCGACGTCAATAACGACGGTCAGGCCGAAGTCCTTGCCGCAGGCGGTGTGGGCGCCGACCGGTTCGACGTGATCAATGGGCAGGACGGCACGTTACTCTGGTCGAACACGGTAGAGACAGGCAGGTCTGGTGCGACGGTGTTCGACCTGGATCGGGACGGATTCAACGAAGTCGTATACATCGACGACGTCAGCGACCTGTACGTCTGGGATGGACGCGACGGAACGGAAAAGCTGGTGCTGGATCTGACCACCCAGGACACTTTTCCCACGGAGCACACGGTACCGGTCTTCGCCGACGTTGATGCCGACGGCCACGCTGAGTTGGTGATCCCCGTTGGTTTCACCTTCAGCGCCACTCCCAGCCTGCAGGTATGGGAGAGCATCAACGACGACTGGGCGCCCATGCGTCCGGTCTGGAACCAGGCTCGCTACTTCGTCACCAACGTCAACGATGATCTGACCGTGCCCGCACAGCAACGCCCGCACTGGCTGCTGCCCGGGTTGAACCTTGCAATGGTGAACGAACGGCTGCCCGAGGCCCGCATCGACGACCAGGACCAGTTCAGCTATCGCGCCAACGACGGCGAGCTGATCTCGAACGTGGCAACCGTCGACATCACCATCCTGCCGCCCAACTCCGCGCCCAGGATCCTGTCATCGCCCCGGCTGAAGGCTTCGCCGGGCTTCGAGTACGTATATCGCGCGCTGGCGGTGGATGCAGACGTGGGCGAGTCGCTGACCTGGTCCATTGCCGAGGGGCCGGCGGGTATGGCGGTGGACGCCCTGGGTGCGGTCACCTGGACACCCGCGCCAGGCGACCTGGGCGCCAATCCGGTGGTATTGCAGGTCACCGACAGCGTGGGCGCTGCTGGATTCCAGAACTACGTGATCCAGGTGGAGGGCGCCGTCACGGTGCCGGATCTGAATGGCCTGACCGAAACCCAGGCCGCTGACGCCATCAATTCGGCCGGGCTTTCCGTCGAGTCGGTCCGCGAGGTTTTCAGCGACAGCATTGCGGTGGGTCTGGTGGTTGATCAGCAACCGGATGCCGGTGTGACTGTCGCCGCGGGCGATGGCGTCCTGGTCGATATTTCGCTGGGACCAGTCCCGCTGCGCGTCCCGGATGTGGTTGCCCTTACTGTGGACTCAGCAACAGCCGCCATCGCAAGCGGTGGATTGAGTGTGGGCACCATGGAGTTCGTCAACGACAGCCTGCAGCCCGCGAACACGGTATTGATCCAGGACCCGGCGCCCCGCGCCTTCGCAGCACCGGGGACCGCCGTCGACATCGTCGTGTCCGGCGGCCCGAGGGCATCCATCGACATTTCGCCCAGGGTGATAGCGGCAGGCGGCACCGCCGAAGTCTCGGTGGTGATTCGTGACCTGGACGGTACGCCGCTGGATCCACAGCCCGCCGTGAGCCTGGCGCTCAATATCGCGCCGGGGGGCGTGAGCGGCACACCGCCAACGCTGAACGCCACCACGATTTCCACCGCCGCAGACAGCCAGGGGTCCTTCGAGGTGACGGCCAGCTTTGCCACCAGCGAATCCGAGCAGGTTTCCACCAGTGCCGCCATCGCCCAGCCCATCAGTGACGGCGACGGCGCCGATGTGTTCAACCAGTTCGCAGCACAAGTCGAGACTTTCGAGGGCTTGATCACCGACCTCATCGCGGCCGTTAATACCAGCGACAGCGCCGCCATCGTCGCCATCGACAACGACCTGGCCGACCTGCTGGATGAAATCGATGTGGCGCGCCTGGGCGCTCTGAGCCCCATCGCTCCCGAAGGTGGCGTTCCGCCCAGCCCCGAGACCGCGGCCACGAACGGTTTTCCGCCCGCACCCGACGACGCGGCGTACGTAGGAGCTGCCCTCGATCTTTTTGTTGCCCTGGAACAGACTGAGCAGGCGATTTCAGAAGGAACGGCACCCGACGGCGTCATCAACGTGCTCAACCAGGACCTGGCCGACGTGGCCTCGGTGGTCGGGTCGCTGAACCCCAGCGTCTACGGGGTACTCGATGCCTCGGAAGTTCTGATTGCACTGCTGGGTACGCGAGCACCACGTATGGTGGTGGCCGACATCCGTGCCGTCCGCCAGTCCCTGCGCGACCAGGGGCTGATACCTTCAAAGGGCGGCGCGCTGGTGCAGAAATTCACCCTGCCGGGCATCATGACAGCCAGCCAGATTCGTACCAAGATCATCAAGGAAATCTACGTGCCCTACCTGGGCCAGGTGGCCCGCGCCATGGGGACCATCATTGGCGCGAACCTGCTTGAGCCCTACAGCAACCAGGGCGCCATTGCCGGAATCATCACTGGCGGGAGCCTGGCCATCCACGTGTTCGAAATCGAAAACTCCGTCATCGAAGGCGTCGGTTTCGACACGCTGTTGCCGGAAGGGAACTCGGTGATATTCATCGGTCCTCAATTGATCGACAAGGTCATTGATATCGTGACCCAGGATCTCCCGGGCGCCAACGACCTCAAGGGAGTCAACTCGATCAAAGACGCTATTCAGAAACAGTTCGATATGGCCACTGGCCTGCGAGACACCATCAATGACGCCTTCAGCAGTCCATCGACGGTGTTGCGAGGCTGCATCCTGGACAATCAGAAGGAGTGCCGGCAGCTGGTGTATCCCGATGGATTCAAGTCGGTCTACGAAGTGCAATCTGGACTGGCGTTACCTGCGTCCATAGCCATCGTGGTCCACAACCTGGCCGGGGGCGGATTCGCGGTGACCGTCGCCAACTTTGTCCCCACCAGAGAGTGAATTGATCGATGCGCCCGATCCCGATGTGATGCAATCGTGGGTACTGGCCTCAAGCGTTTGCTGCTCGGTCTCAGTTAGCCGAAGGCGCCCGACTCCGCGCGCCAACAATCTTGGCCTGGAGACACGCCAGAGCCGAACGTTCAGCTCGGCAAAAACGGTTTGACCCCCGGCGCCGACCCACGTAAAAGATGCGCCTGAATTTCTGGAGCCCTCCATGACCGATCACAGCGAACCGGGACCGTCATCCAACGCCGAACCCGCCGTCAGCGGGGCCTCTCTGGGCCAGAGAATTGGCCAGTTCGTCGAGCGGGCCGGCCACCGCATCCCGGATCCGGTGATCATATTCATGGCCTTCTACCCGTTGGCCTTCATCCTGACGGTGATCTTCGGAGGCCACCAGTTCAGCACCACCGGCGCCGGCGGCGAGCCGGTGCAGCACCAGCTGAAAAACATGCTGGAGCCGGAGCACCTGCGCTGGGTGTTCGACAACGCGCTGCTGGCCAACTGGCTGGGCTTCGGCGGCGGCGTGCTGGGGGTTATTTTTGTGGTCATGCTGGCCATTGGCCTGGCCGAGAATTCCGGCCTGTTCGGCGCGCTGATCAAGAAGGTCGGCGCGCGCCTGCCCCAGGGCGTGCTGCCCCTTCTGCTGATCTTCCTGGGCATCATCAGCTCGGTGGCCACGGATGCGGGATACCTGGTGCTGATTCCCCTGGCCGGCCTGCTCTATGCCGGCCTGGGTCGGCATCCCTTCATCGGCATGGCCGCCGCCTTCGCGGGGGTTTCCGCGGGCTTCAGCGCCAACCTGATTCCCGGGCCGGTGGACGTCATCATCGGCCTGAACGCCCAGGTGTTCGCCGAGGCCCAGGGCGTGCCCTTCACCAACGCCGCGGGCGAGGCATTGAACCCCGCCACCATGCACTGGTTGTTCATCATCGTCTCAACCTTCGTGCTGGCCATCACCGGCTTTTTCGTGACGCGCCGCTTCGTCGCACCGCGGCTGGAGCGCATGAGCTGGGTGACACCAGAGGATATCCAGCCCGGAGATTTCCAGGTGACCGGACGCGAGCGGCAGGGCCTGCGAGGCGCACTGGGCGGACTGGCGGTAGCGCTGATCATCATCTCTGGCCTGGTCCTGGGTCCACTGGCCGCCTTCGAGAACGAAGCCGGCAGCACGGTCAAGCCCTACCTGGACAACATCATCCTCCTGATTTCGATCTTCTTCGCCGTGACGGGGGCCTTCTTCGGCTATGCATCCGGCACTTTCAAGAAGCTGCCGGACGCCGTCAGCGCCATGGTCAAGCAGATGAACACCATGGGCTACATCCTGGTGCTGACCTTCTTCTGCTACAACTTCCTGGGTCTGCTGAGCTACAGCGGCCTGGGCACGTATATCACCTACCTGGGCGTGCAGTTTCTGCTCGCCCTGGGGCTGCAGGACTTTCCGATCCTTCTTCTCATTGGCTTCGTGTTGACCACGGCGGTGATCAACATTTTCATCGGTGGCCTGACGTCCAAGTGGATGCTGCTGGGGCCGATCTTCATCCCCATGCTGTACTTCGTGAACCCGGCTATGACCCCTGATTTCGTGGCCGCGGCTTACCGGGTGGCCGATTCGTCCACTAACATCATCACGCCCATGATGGCCTATGCCGGCGTGATCCTGGCTTTCATGCGCAAGTACCAGCCGAACATGAGCTTTGGCGATATGCTGATCATGATGGTGCCCTACTCCGCGGCGTTCCTGGTGGTCTGGACAGCGCTGCTGGTGGGCTTTTTTGCCCTGGATATCCCCCTGGGGATCTAAACGGGTTTGACCGGCGAGCAGCCGTATCGTCCGTTGGCGGCGCGGTCAGCGTCCAGCGAGGTGCAGAATCACATCCATCAACATCGGGTCCTTGGACACCGTGTTGTAGTTGACCACGATGCGCCCTGAGTCCAGGAAGCGCACCGCCATGTTGCTGCTGCCGAAACCGGCGCCGCCGTGGCCGACCGCCGTGGCCGACCCTGTCGAGTCAAACGGCAATTCCGTGATCGAAAACCCGTATCCGTAGGGGTGCATGTGCGGCGGCGGCCACGCGCCTTCGGGCACTTCTGTCGGCAATGAATGCGGCTTGAACATCAGTTCCCAGGAAGCGGGCTCAAGCAGAACCTCGGACCCGATAGCCGCCATGAAACGATGCATGTCCCGCAGGGTAGATATCTCGCTGCCGTCGCCGAAGTAGCTGGTCGGGGGTTCACCGTTGATGCGCCCGTCCGACGAGAGATAGTCCGGCATCCCCTCTCCCCGGGCTGCCGCAGCCGGCTCTGAATCAGCCATCCCCAGCGGGCCAAACAGATGCCGCTGCATGGCTGCCGCAAAGGGAGCTCCGCGTTTCGCCTCGACAATCTGTCCCAGCAGGACATAGCCCGTATTGCTGTAGTGAAACATGGTGCCCGGCTCGAAATCGAGGTCCATACCGCGCACCATATCCAGCATCTCGTGCAGGCTCGCCTCCGATGCGCCCTCTACCCCGGCCAGCACCAGCCGCAGGAAGTAGTCCGGCAGGCCGCTGCGATGGGCCAGCAGATGGTGCAGCGTGATGTCGCCCGCGCGCGGGTGCGCGTACGCCGGCAGCATTTCTGCCAGGGACTGCTCCAGGGCGAGCTCTCCCTCCTCGACCAGTTGCATCACCAGCACCGCGGTGAACATCTTGCCCTGGCTGTTGATGGTGAACCGCTGATTGACTTCGAGGGTAGCGCCCGTGTCGTAGTCGGCAATCCCGAGGGCGCGCTCGTAAATGACCTTGTTACCCTCGGCCACCAGGATGCCACCATGGATCGCTCCTTTGGCATACTGGCTGAGGACCACGCGGTCGAGGCCATCACTGACCGTCTCGGCCTCTGGCGCGTTAACCACGGCTCCCAGAGCCAACACCATGGCGATGGGCAGAACGCAAAACATCACTGGAATTCGGACGCGGGTCTTGAGCATCGTTGGACTCACTGGAATGACGGGATACGAGGCCTGCGTAATCTATCACGACCGCGGCGCTTTTGGATTCGAGTCCGGCCCGATGATGCCTGGCGGGTTCAGCGAGCCGAGCGGGACCGGTGATCTTCGCTGAGAACGTCCTTCAGGGTGTCTGCCACCCGTTCACGCAGACCCTGGTCACCGGTCAACATCGAGGCGGACAGGGCCAGCGCCGCAGCGTCGCCGCCAACGTCGCCCAGGGCCTCAACCGCCGCAATCCGAACACGGGAGTCCGGGTCTCGTACAGCCATCTCCAGCACCGGCAGCGAGGCAGGATCGCCCAGGACACCAAGGCCGTATACCGCCTCGGCCCGAACCGCGGGGTCGCCGTGGCTCCGCACAATTCCGGTCAGCAATTCCAGGTCGTCCGGGTTCGGGTTGCTGGTCAATTCCGCAATTTGCCAAAGCTTCGCGGCCTGGGGAGGCGCGCTGCGCGAGGGTGCCGTTGGACTCGATGCTCCGGGATAAAGTGTCAATACCTTGGGCACCCGCTGGAACGGCGGTTCACTGGCCAGCGTGTACCGAAGACCGTAATCCCGGCGGCGCAAAAGCTGTCCCAGGGCCCTTTCAATAGACGCGCTTTCAATTCTGCAGGTGATCACATCCTGCAAGTCGCCGCCGATGATCTGCATACCCGTTTCCCGACCCAGCCGCCGAAGAATCTCACCGAGACTGACCCGGTCTGCATCAACGGACACCAACCCCTTGTCAACCCTGACGGAGAGCTGCCCGGCGCGTGCGGTCTCCGGGTACAGGCCTTGAATGGCCAGGGCAGCCAGCAGGGCACACATGAGGGCATTTGTCGGGTCCATAAACCGCCTCCTGGAAAGCGGGTTTCGCCAGAACCGGTGAATACTGGCCGTGGCGAAACCCGGTATTGCAGTCCTATCGAACGTTGAAACAGCTTTCCGTTGCCGTCTGGTTCCCGCTTTCTTCCCGCACCAGCACTTCAACCTTGAACTCATCGCCGGAGCCGACCAGTGCGGACGGGATCGCGACACTGGTAATGTCGGACTCCACGTCTACCGTGAAATTGAGCTCCGGCTCGCTGAGCCGCTCCAGCACCAGCTGGTAAATTTCTACCTCGAGGGGCTCATTGGTACGGCCCAGTTCCGGGTGGGACAGCTCAACTTCTTCCCAGCTGACCGTGAATGGCGTGCTGATCTCGGGAACGGCACCGTCGCAGCCATCCGGCAGTTCCGTGGCATTGACAGAAATGACCGGGGGCGCCGGCAGCAGGTGGGTCACCTCGGCGGTGCTCTCCAGCTCATCGCCTTCGATAGTGTCGCCGCTGACTTCGTAATCACCCTCGGGGAACCGGGCGAAGAAATCTGCCGGGTCCAGTTCGTCGAAAGTGGGCTCCGCGCTCTCGAAAAAAAGCTCGGTCAGTCCTTGCCGCCTGAGCTTCGACCGCAATCGGATCAACAGCTGGGTTCGTTCGTTGGGGCCTTCGATTTCCAGTTTCTTCCATGGCTCACCGTCTATCAGCGCGTGGATGCCCAGGTCGCCGTCGGTGTTGTTGAGCTCGAAGTAGACGTTGGCTTCGTCGAACGGAATTTCGTCGCTATCGTCATCGTCGTCATCGGCCAGGGCCATAGTAAAGCCGGCCGTCAGCAGGATGGACAGCGTGAGGCGCAGCCAGTTCGGGGGTTTGTTCATATCTGTGTCTCCGGTTGTTACATCAGTGCGTTGGTTGGCAGACGCCCGGGAGGTTGAATGCATCGCCTGCAATACTTACGACGGTTCAGACGGCGGAATCCTTCGCAATCCGGGCGCCAGCGTCAGGCCACGGTCAGGGATCGGTCAGGATTGAGGTCGAAGCCTTGATGCCGATTTCAACGCCGGCGTACTGTCCCATTGAGTATTCACTCCGGGAGCGAAGGCATGAGTCTGAACAAGGTCTTGAACGTCAGCGTGTGGGTTTTGGCAGTCCTTGTTGCGGCGCTGTTTCTGCTGTCGGCGATCCCGAAGTTTTTCATGGAGGGATGGGTCGGTCGATTCGCCGGCTGGGGTTATCCCGAGTGGTTTCTCTACGTGATTGCGGTGTTGGAAGCGGCCGGGGCCGCAGGAGTGCTCATCCCCCGGCTGGCGCCCTATGCGGCAGCAGGACTCATTGGCATCATGATCGGCGCCATGTACACGCACCTGAGCCACGACCAGGCCATCTGGTGGAACATCGGGTATGTGGTCTGCCTGACTGTGGTTGGCTGGTATCGCTGGAGCCGGCCGGCGGCGCCAGCTGCCGCGTCGAGTTAGCCGGCTGGTCGCGACGGGACAACCGGGAGGTGGGAAGCAGCCAACTTCGGCGCCACGACGGCAGGCACCCGGAGATCAGAACACCAGGGTCACCTGAGTGCCCTTGCCAGGCGCTGAGCGCACGAAAACTTCACCGCCGTGGGCGCTCATGATCTGGCGGGCCAGGGTCATGCCCACGCCGGAGCCATCCTTGCGGGTGGTAAAAAACGGGATGAAGATCTGGGGCAGATCCTCGGATGGAATTCCAACACCATTGTCTGACACCACCAGCTGCACCCGACCATGTGACAGTCCGGCCGAGATCTCGATGCTGGGCAGCTCCAGCCCCGCTACGGCGTGGGCGGCGTTGCGCACCAGGTTGATCAATACCTGCTGGATCAGCGCGGAGTCGGCACTGAGCGTGAGCGACGGCGGCTCAACCGACACGGCCAAAGTGGTGTCGCCGATAGCCGTATCCTCTGCCGCCAGTCGCGCCACGTCGGCCAGCAGGGCATCGACGCGCAGCTCCTTCAGCGTAGGCTGGGGAATCCCGGTTAACCGCCGATAACCGTCGACAAAATGAATCAGTCCGTCGGAGCGCTTGGCGATGGTGGCCATGGCGTCAGCCATGTCGTCCAGGTGTTCGTCCCGTTTCTCGCCATGGACCGGGGTCTCCTCCCGCACGTCATCGATGAGCCCGCCGACGGTCCGGGCCAGGGATGCGATGGGAGTAACCGAGTTCATGATTTCATGGGTCAGAACCCGGATCAGGTCACGCCAGGCGTTGATTTCCCGGTCACCCAGCTCCGAGTGGATGTTTTCCAGTGCCAGCAGGGTCTGGCGATCGCCGCCGTCTTCCCCCGCGATGCGAACCTCCGTGGCGGACACCTTCAGCTCCAGCACCTGGTCCTCCCTGATGGCGCGAACCAGGCGGCGCTGGCCCGGCTGCAGTTCCGCCAGGGTGGCCGGCACGTGTTCTCCGTAAACGCCCAGGTCGGACAGGTTCGTCAGTCGCGACAACTGAAACAGCTGGCGCATGGCATTGTTCTGCAGCACCACCTCACCACCGTCCCGGTAGGAGACGATGGCCACCGGCAAATGCTTGACCAGGGCATTGAGGTAGTTGGCCTGGGCCTCGGTTTCAACCCGCGCATCCCGCACGGTGGTTATGATGTGGTTGGCGGCCTGTGCCAGCTGGCGATCCCAGTCTTCTTCCGTCAGCTGCAGGGACAGGTCATCAAATGCCAGGGCGTCCAGGAAGCGCTCCAGCTTGCGATGCTGGGCCGACACGTAGCCCAGCAGGATGGCAACCTGGGCTGCAACCGCCAGCAGCAGAACCGCGCTGACTGCCGGCAGACCCGCGTCCCCGAGCGCCCAGACCAGCCCCGTCAGGGTCACCGCCAGCAGGATGATCTGCAGCAGCACCCACAACTGGAAGCGCAGCCGGATCTGTTCGAAGCGGGATTTCACAGGCCGTATTTTTCGATGCGCCGGTACAGCGATGTCCGGGTGATACCCAGTTCCCTGGCCGCCCGGGATACGTTGCCTTCGTGCTTGGCCAGCACGAAGGCGATGACCTGGCCCTCCACCTCTTCCAGGTTGAGGGACTCGAAGCGCAGCCCCTGCTGTCCTTTGGACTGGCTGCGCACCGACAGCGCAAAGTCTTCGGCCACCAGCGTAGTGGACTCGCTGAGAATCAGGGCCCGTTCCACGGCATGAGCCAGCTCACGCACGTTGCCGGGCCAGTGGTAGTCCTTCAGCCGACCCAGCGCATCGGAGGATACATCCAGGCCGGACCGTCCGTACTTGTGCGCATAGCGGGACAGAAAGTGCTTTACCAGGGGCGCAATGTCCTCCGGCCGGGAACGCAGCGGAGGCAACTCCACCTGGACCGTGTTAATGCGGTAGAGCAGGTCCGGCCGGAAGGCACCCTGCTCTGCCGCCGATTCCAGGTCGCTGTTGGTGGCACACAGCAGCCGGACGTCCACCGGCACCGGCCGGTCGGATCCCACCGGGACCACTTCCCGGGATTCCAGCACCCGCAGCAGTTTGGCCTGCAGGTGCAGCGGCAGGTTGCCGATTTCATCCAGGAACAGGGTCCCGCCCGAGGCGGCCTGGAAGCGACCCATGCGATCGGCGCGGGCGTCGGTGAATGCGCCCTTGACGTGGCCAAACAGCTCGCTTTCGAACAGGGTTTCCGGCACGGACCCCAGGTCTACGCCCAGGAACACTTCGTCAGCGCGGGACGACTGGCGCCAGATCTCCCGGGCGATCACTTCCTTGCCGGTACCGTTCTCTCCCAGGATCAGCACGCTGGCGTCACTGGGTGCTGCCTTGGCCACCAGCCGCATGACCTGGGCCATGGCGGCGGATTGGGCAATCAGGTCCGTGGCGGGCACTGCCAGTTCCGATTGTCGCTCCTTCAGACGGCCGACTTCATCCCGGGACTGGCGCAGGGAAACCGCCGACGTCAGGGTAGCGATGAGTTTTTCGTTCTGCCACGGCTTCAGCACGAAATCCGTGGCCCCGTGCTTGATGGCTTCCACCGCCAGTCCGGCGTCCCCGTAGGCGGTCATCAGGACCACCACGGCATCCCCATCGATTTCCCGGATTCGCTGCAGCCAGTCCAGGCCTTCCCGGCCACTGATGCGCCCGGTGGCGAAATTCATGTCCAGCAGGATCGCATCAAAGGACTCCCTGGCCAGTCGCTCCGGCAGCTCCTCCGGACCAGCCAGCACCTCGACGCTGGCGAAATGCCGTTTCAGCAGCAGCCTGGCGGCGGTGCGAACGTCATCATCATCGTCAACCACCAGGATTCGACCCTGTCTTTCGCTCAATTGAGACACTTTTCCGTCAGAACCTTTGCCGTGGTGCAAGTGTACGCCAGCGTACACCTGTTGTCCGCTGGTGATGCAGCGTGACTTGTGGCCTGAATATTCAACTTGTTGTTTTTATTGTTTTTTATTGCTGAAAAAAGTTGGCACGGATTTCGCTACGTCAAAACCAGGTACAGATTCGAGTGAAAGCCCCTGATGGGAATGGACCGAAAAATTGAGGCATCGCCACAACGCCGCTGGATCAAGTGGGGCGTCGCTGCCGTCGTGTTGATCGGCGCCGCCGTGCTGTTGCTGCCCCGGTTGGGCTCGGGCACGGCCTACACCGTGGATGGACGCCGGATCAGCATAGCCACGGTGCACAGCGGCGTATTCGAAGACTACATTCCCCTGCGCGGCGCGGTGGAGCCGCTGAAGACCGTGTTCCTGGACGCCATCGAGGGCGGCCGGGTGGAACGCGTGCTGGTAGAAGACGGCATCATCGTGGAGCCGGGCCAGCCCCTGCTGGAGCTGTCCAACACCCAGCTGCAGCTGGACGTTATCGCCCGGGAGGCGGAAGTGTCCGAGCAGCTGAACAACCTGCGCAATACACAGCTCGCCATCGAGCAGAACCGGCTGAGCCTGAAAAGCGACCTGGTGGAAATCGACTACCAGGTGGTTCGCCTGCAGCGACTGCTGGAACGACGCAGCCGCATGGCGGAGAAGGAACTGATTTCCCGGGACGAACTGGAGACGGCCCAGGACGAGCTGGACTACTGGAGCAAGCGCCGGGAAGTCACATTGGAAAGCCAGCAGGTCGACGAGCGCCTGCGCAAGGCCCAGATCCAGCAGCTGGAAACCAGCATTGAACAGCTGCAGCGCAACCTGAAGATCGCCCGGGGCAACCTGGACAACCTGCTGGTGAAAGCGCCCAGGGCCGGCAAGCTGACCTCGTTCGATGTGGAGATTGGCGAATCCATGGGCCGGGGCCAGCGCATCGGCCGTATCGACGACGTCAACCGGTTCAAGGCTTCAGCCCTGGTCAACGAGTTCTACATCAACCGGGTCCAGCTGGGCCAGCAGGCCAGTGTCAGGATCGACAACCGGGATTATGTGCTGGAGATCAGCAAGATCTATCCCGATGTCCAGAACGGCCAATTCCAGGTGGACCTGGCCTTTCTGGATGAACAGCCCGGCACTATCCGGCGGGGTCAGACCCTGCAGATGCGTCTCGAACTGGGTGATCAGACCCGGGCGCTGCTGCTGGACAACGGCCCGTTCTACCAGGACACCGGTGGCGCCTGGGTGTTCGCCCTCAACAAGGACGGCACCACCGCCTTGCGCACCCGGGTCCAGCTGGGACGCCGCAATCCACGCTCCATCGAGGTACTGGAAGGCCTGCAGTCCGGTGACCAGGTGGTGGTGTCCGAGTACTCCGCGTTCCTGGACGTGGACCGGCTGAACATTTCCCGGTAGCCGACCGAATGAACCCTATGCCCAAACCACAGATTTCAATTCACCCGACGAGGAGCCCCTCATCATGATCCAGATGAACGACCTGACCAAGATCTATCGAACCGCCGACATCGAGACCACGGCGCTCAACGCCGTGAACATCCATATCGACAGCGGCGAGTTCGTTGCCGTGATGGGCCCCTCGGGTTGCGGCAAGTCCACCCTGCTCAACATCGTGGGCATGCTGGACGCGCCGTCCCTCGGCCAGTACGTGTTTGGCGGCGAAGACGTCAGCAGCTACTCGGAATCCAAGCTGGCGGGCATCCGCAAGAAGCGCATCGGCTTCGTCTTCCAGAGTTTCAACCTGATCGATGAACTGACCGTGGAAGAAAACGTTGGCCTGCCGCTGCTGTACCAGAAAATGGGCAAAACCGAACGCAACGCCCAGGTGGCCGAGGTGCTGGAGAACATCGGCATCGCCCATCGCGCCAGCCACTATCCCCAGCAGCTTTCCGGCGGACAGCAGCAGCGGGTGGCCGTGGCTCGGGCGGTGGTGACCAACCCCGACCTGATCCTGGCCGACGAACCCACCGGCAACCTGGATTCAAAAAACGGTGAAGAAGTGATGGACCTGCTGACCCGGCTCAACGAGGCCGGCACCACCATCGTGATGGTGACCCACTCCCCCAGTCACGCCGACTATGCCCACCGCGTGATCAACCTGTTCGACGGCTGCGTAGTGAGCGAAAACGTGGTGCGGCTGGAAACCGGCGCCGGCACCGCTTCTGCTGCCACCCTGGAGGCCAGCAATGCTTAAGAACTACCTGCTCATTGCCTGGCGGAACCTGCTGGCCCACCGGCTGTTTTCCGCCATCAACATCCTGGGCCTGGCCATTGGACTGGCCTGCTGCATCCTCATCGTGCTGTTCGTGCAGTACGAGCTGAGCTACGACCGCCACTACAAGGATTCCGACCGCATCGTGCGGGTGGTGCGGCACTTCCAGGGGATGAACCTGTCCCTGGCCACTGCGGCAGCGCCGTTTGGCCCGCTGCTCGAGGAAGACTTTCCCGAGATCGAGGAAATGGCCCGGCTCAACGTCAACTCCCTGCCCATCAGCGTGGGCGACCGGGCTTTTGACAACATGGTTGCCGGCCTGGCCGATCCCGAACTGCTGAGCCTGTTTGAATTCGAGTTTGTCGCGGGAGACCCCGAGACAGCGCTGGATCAGCCCTTCACTCTGGTGCTGACGGAATCCACCGCGGAACGGCTGTTCGGCCGGGAAGACCCCCTGGGTGAGACCGTCACCGTCATGGGCCAGATCGACAACAAGGTCACCGGAGTGATCCGCGACCTGCCCGAGAACACCCACATGAGCTTCGACATGGTGGGCTCCATCGCCACCATGTTCATGATCCGGGAAGGCGAGGAAGAGAACTTTGGTTCCAACAACTACCACACCTACGTGCGCCTGCCGGCCGGTTACGACCCCAGCCAGCTGGAAGCAGGGTTCCCGGCATTCCTGCAGAAACACCTGGGTGAAGAAGCACCCACGTGGACCATGCTGGAAACCCAGCGCCTGACGGATATCCACCTGCACTCCAGCCTGGATGCGGAGATGAAGACCAACGGCAATATCAACATCGTGCTGATCTTTTCCGCCATTGCCGCGGTGATCCTGACCATCGCCTGCATCAACTTCATGAACCTGACCACGGCCCGGTCCACCCAGCGCGCCAAGGAGGTGGGCATGCGCAAGGTGGTGGGTGCCGACCGTTCCCAGCTGATTACCCAGTTCCTGGGCGAGTCCATCATGCTGACCGCGGGTGCCATGCTGATCGCCGTGGCCCTGGTGGAACTGGTGCTGCCGTGGTTCGCCGCTTTCGTCGAGCGCGACCTGACCTTCAACTATCTCAGTAATCCCGGCTACCTGCTGGCCCTGGTCGGCGCCGTGCTGGGGGTTGGCGTGATCGCCGGTTCCTACCCGGCCTTTCACCTGTCCTCGTTCCGGCCGGCCGAGGTATTGAAGGGCACCATTGTCCAGGGCAAAGGCTCAGCCAACCTGCGCAAGGTGCTGGTGGTATTCCAGTTCGCTATCTCCATCACCCTGATGATCGCCACCGGGGTGGTGCTGTCCCAGCTCAACTACACCCAAACCCGGGACCTGGGCTATAAGCGCGAACACAACCTGATTTCCAGCATCCCGTTCCAGCTGGACGGGACCACCTACCAGCAATATCCGCCCTACCGGGATGCCCTGCTGGCCAGCCCCGCTATCAGTTCGGTGACCATTTCATCCCGGGTACCCACCGGGCAGCTGCTGGACGGCAATGGCTACCAGCCCAGCAACTCGACCTCCCTGGAGCCGGGTGAATACGTGCCGCTGCGGGACGTCCGGGTGGGCTTCGACTTCTTCGAGCACTACGGCATCGAACTGGTGGCCGGGCGATTCTTTGGAGAGCAGTACGGCGACCGGCTCGTGGGCCGGCCCGACGAGGCCAACCCCCAGGTCAGCGGACAGGGCATCCTGAGTGAAGCCGCCGTGCGCCGCCTGGGATATGCCAGCCCGGAAGAAGCGGTGGGGCAGACCCTGTCCAGCGGTCATGGCGACGAGGTCACCCTGACCATCGTCGGCGTGGCCAAGGACTTCAACTTCGCGTCCCTGCACGAGGCCATGCGCCCCATCCTGTTTACCCTCACCGAGTCTTTTGTGTCCAACGTCTCCATCAAGTCCCGGCCCGGCATGCTGCAGGAAGCCCGGGAGCACGTGGAAAGCGTGTGGGCCGACCAGTTCATCGGCCAGTCGGTCAATGTGAATTTCCTGGAAGAGCGGTTCGACGCCATGTATCGCCAGGAGCAGCGCCAGGCCAAGGTATTCGGCATTTTCGCCGGGCTGGCTATCCTGGTGGCGTCGCTGGGGCTGTTTGGACTGGCTTCATTCACCACCGAACGCCGCACCAAGGAAATTGGCGTGCGCAAGGTCATGGGCGCCTCGGTAATGGACATCGTGCTGCTGCTGACCCGGGAATTCAGCCTGCTGGTGCTGCTGGCCAACCTGATTGCATGGCCGGTGGCCTGGTACTTCATGAGCGACTGGCTGACCCGGTTCGCCTACGCCATCGACCTGAGCCCGCTGCTGTTCGGCGCCGCCGCCCTTGTGGCCCTGCTGATCGCCTGGATCACCGTGGCCAGCCAGGCTGGCAAAGCGGCGCTGTCAAGGCCGGTACTGGCGTTGCGATACGAATGACGGCCTGGCGAAAAACAATCGAATCGCGGAGCCCTGGCACGGGGCTCCGCCTCCCTACCAGGCCGTCATCCCCAACACGGCCGTCATCCTGAACTTGATTCAGGATCCATCAGCAAACGAGATCAAACAGGAGTTCAGGACAATGAGGAATAGATCGAAGACCACGATCAGTATTACTCCAGAATCTAACGAATCCCGCTCCGGAATGACCGAGTGGCAAAAGACGCGAATCCGGAATAGCGCCACGCCTTCTCGCACACGATGCCTGCAAGGACTCTTCATGGCGTGGAGACTGCGCCGGTCCTTTTACGCCAGCTAGCGGACCTCAGCGGGAAGAGGAGTCGAACAGGTCCTGATACCTTTCCCGCAACAAATTCTTCTGCACCTTCCCCATGGTATTTCTAGGCAGGCTGTCCACGAGCACCAGTCGTCTGGGCTGCTTGAACCGCGCGATCCTGGTTTCAAGCCGGTCAGCGATGACCCCAGGTTCCGGCTGGATCCCGGGCGCCGGCACCACGACCCCTACCACCGCTTCTCCCAGGTCCGGATGCGGCACCCCGATCACGGCAGACTCCAGCACATCCGGATCCGCATCCAGCAGCAACTCCACCTCCTTGGGATAAATGTTATAGCCACCGGAGATCACCAGGTCTTTCCCCCGGCCTACGATGTGCAGGTACCCGTCCGGGTCGACTCGTCCCAGGTCACCAGTAACAAAAAAGCCGTCGTCGCTGAACTCCTCCGCGGTTTTCTCGGGCATCTCCCAGTAGCCGGCAAACACGTTGGGCCCGCGAATCTCGATGGAGCCGATTTCATTACCCGCCAGCGGGCCACCGGTATCCGCATCCACAACCCTGAGCTGCACACCGGGCAGCGGGAATCCCACGGTGCCCGCCCGGCGCTCGCCGTCACAGGGATTGGAGGTAATCATGCCGGCCTCGGTCATGCCGTAGCGTTCCAGGATGCGGTGCCCCGTGCGCTGCTCAAACCGCAGAAAGGTGTCTTCCAGCAGCGGTGCACTGCCTGAGATAAACACCCGCATGGACGAAGCCCGCTCACGGTCCAGCTTTTCGCTCTCCAACAGGCGGGTGTAAATCGTCGGGACCCCCATCAGCACCGTGGCCCCTGGCATCTCCGCGAGCACCGCGTCGCTGGAAAAGCGCGGCAGGAAGATCATGGAAGCGCCGCTGACCATCACCGTGTGGATCGCCACGAACAGGCCATGGACATGAAAGATTGGCAGCGCGTGGATCAGCACATCGTCGGCGCAGAACTGCCAGAGCTCAACCAGGGTACGGGCGTTGGACAGCAGGTTTTCATGGGTCAGCATGGCGCCCTTGGAGCGGCCTGTTGTGCCCGAGGTGTAGAGAACGGCCGCCAGATCATCGGCGCCCCGAACGGCGTTTTCGAACTGCGGCGGAGCCTGGGCTGCTGCCAGGGCGAGATCATTGCCGGAACCACCATCCGAGCCCAGAGTCGCCAGCCTCACCTGAAGATCCCCACAGGGCATGCGCAACGCTTCAGCCCCGACCGGGTCAGCCACTAGCACCCGGGGGCGGGCGTCCCGCACGAAGTAGCTCACCTCGTCGACCGTATAGGCGGTGTTGAGCGGCAGGAACGCGGCGCCGGCGCGCAGGCATCCCAGGTACAGCCAGACCGCGTCCAGGGACTTTGGCACCTGAACGGCGACGCGATCGCCGGGTTGGACCCCCATGTCTGCCAGCGCGTTGGCGTACCGGCCCGACCGGTCCAAAGCGTCTTGATATGACATCGTCCCATCCGCCGGGGTCGTGGCCAG